>CAZWAK010000040.1:0-22447 GCA_964631865.1 uncultured Heliobacteriaceae bacterium
CCCTGCAAAATGCAGCTTGGATATTTCCACGTAATCGCCGAACCCGTCTCCACCTGCGTCCACGAAATCTTGGAGTTTTTGCCGCGACACGCGCCGCGTTTCGTCACGAAGTTGTAGATGCCGCCTTTGCCATCTTCGTCACCCGCATACCAGTTTTGCACCGTCGAATATTTGATCTCAGCGTCGTCGAGCGCGACGAGTTCGACGACGGCAGCGTGCAGTTGATTCTTGTCGAATTTGGGTGCGGTGCAGCCTTCGAGATATGAGACGTAACTGCCTTCTTCGGCGACGATCAAGGTGCGCTCGAACTGGCCCGATTCGGAATTGTTGATGCGGAAATACGAAGACAATTCCATCGGCGATTTCACGCCTTTTGGAATGAAGCAGAATGAACCATCCGAGAATACCGCTGAATTCAACGCCGCAAAATAATTGTCCGTGTAGGGCACGACGGAACCGAGATATTTTTTGATTAACTCAGGATATTCGTGAACCGCTTCGGAAAACGAGCAGAAAATCACGCCTGCTTCTTTGAGCTTTTCCTTGAATGTCGTAGCTACCGAAACGCTGTCAAAGATGGCGTCCACCGCCACGTTCGCCAGCATCTTTTGTTCGTTGAGCGGAATGCCGAGCTTGTTGAAGGTGTCGAGCAATTCGGGATCAACTTCGTCGAGACTCGCTTTCTTTTCCTTCGGCTTCGGCGCGGAGTAGTAGATGATGTCCTGGTAATCAATCTTCGGATATTTGACGTTGGCCCACGTCGGCTCGGTCATCGTCAGCCAATGCCGAAAGGCTTTCAGTCGCCATTCGAGCAACCATTCCGGCTCGTTTTTCTTGTGCGAAATCAACCGCACGATGTCTTCGTTCAGCCCGCGCGGGGCAACATCCGATTCGATGTCAGTGACGAAGCCGTATTTGTATTCGCGATTGGCTAATGCTTCGATTGTTGCGCTCATAATTTGTCGGTGGTCGGTGGTCGGTGGTCGGTGGTCGGTGGTTTACGAAAAACAACGGACAACTGACGACGGACAACTGACAAGAATAAAGTTGACAAAAAAGTCAGGTTTGTTTTCAAAAAAACGCTTTTGCTATCCCGCTAGTTTGACTTGTGATTTCGACGTCATCTGCACCATTTTCACGTCTAATTTCCCCTGCAAAAGTTGCGAGAGCGGGATGCGGTCAAAGACCTGATGCACAAAGTCCGTGATGCTGACCCAGACGGGCTGCAAATCACAATTGTCGTGATGCACACAGGTGTCCTGATTGCCCGTGAATTGCCCGCAGATTTCTTCTTGCGAAGGAATGCCGCCGAGCGCGCGCATTACTTCGCCAACGGAAATTTCGCTGCACGGGCGCGTCAAGCGATAACCGCCTTTCGGGCCGCGCACGCTTTCGATGATCCCGCTGCGGCTCAGCGTCCACAGGATTTTTTCGACGTACGCGATGGACAAGCCTTCGCGGTCGGCAATGTCGCGCACCAGCAGCGGCTCGCCGTTCGTTTGGCGCGCAAGCTGTAAAATACAACGCAATCCGTATTCTTCCTGAGCTGTGATTTTCAACTGCTGTTTCTCCTACCGCTCAACTTGAAAACGGAGGATAGCATATACCTGACGAATTTGTCAGGTAGGGCGAGGCTGGTGACAAAAAAATGAAAAATTATTTGACCGAGGCACGAAAGGCGTGCGGCGTGATGCCGGTTGCCTCCCGAAAGATTTTCGTGAAATGGCTTTGGCTGTTGTACCCGACGCGCGCGCCAACCTCGGTAATCGCCAGATCGGTTTCGGCAAGCAATTTGCGCGCGCGTTCAATGCGCAACGTCGCTAAATAAGCGTGCGGCGTTGTGCCACTGATCTTCTTAAAGAGCCGCGCAAAATGAAACTCGCTCAAATAGGCCGCGTCCGCGATTTCGGCCAGACTCAATTCGCGCGCGCAGTTATCGTGCATAAATTCAATCGCGCGGCGCAACCGCCGATCTACGATGCCGACGCGCGACAACTCCAATTCTTCCGAGCGTTTCAGATTGACGTGGGCGCGCAGCAGATGCACGACGAGTTGTTGCACGAGTGATTGGATCACTTCGCGCCAGCCCGCCGCGCCTTCGAGCATTTCGCTGCGCATCCCGGTCAGTACGGTTTGCAATTTGGGATCGTCGGTTTGCGAATGGCTGAAGAGTAAATTAGAGCCGGTGCGGTAGAGCTTGAGGCGCATTGCGGTTTCAACCATCAATTGCGGCGACAATCGCAACAGCAACCACTCAGCCTCGCTTTTGGGCATGCGCAAGGATTCATTCGGATTGAGGAGGAAACATTTTGCTTCGTGTGCCTGCAACAACAAATAGGCCGCTTGGCCCAACACTTCAACTCCGCGCTGGTTGGGCGCGCGGAGTTCCAGGGCGAAGTTGGATGCAAGGATGATGCGCGACACGAAGGTTAGTGCGATGCGTACACGCGATAATCAAGTTCCTGAAAGATCGTGTCTTTGCTTTCGACATCGGCGAGCCACGCTTCATCAATCTGTCCGCTTTGAATCATTTCGTACAACTTCGTGAAGCGATGGATGTGATCTTTGAAGCGTTTGACGGCATATTGCACCATCGTGCCAGTGGTGATGATGAACGCCCAGTCGGAGGATTGCGCGAGCAGCAATTCGCGGGCGGCTTGATTCAACGCACGTTGCAGCAGGCCATTCGAATGCCAGTAGCGCGTGGCCAATTCGACCATCCGTTGCTCGGCGACGTTTTGGTGAATGTACATCCAATCCGTTTGGTGATTGATCCAAACGCGATTGTAACCTTCTGCGCCCCACGATGAGGCGGACGGGATTTGGTTCTGATTTTCCGGGTAAATCTGCAAGTAATCAATCGGTGAAATCGCGCGAATCTCGTCTTGATCGTAGTGCAATTGCTTGAAGAGGTAGTACAGGAAAAACGGCCCTTCGAACCACCAATGCCCGAACAGTTCGGCGTCATACGGCGCAAGGATAATCGGCTTGCGCCCGAGCGTTTCGTGCAGGTGAGCGGCTTGTGCGCGACGATTGTGCATGAAGTTTCCGGCGTGCATCGCAGCGCGTTCCTGCGCCCATTCCGGCACATACGGCTCTTTCTGATGCAAGTCCACTTTGCCCGTGATGCGGTGGTATTTGTAGCCGATGTTGCGCCGCACGCCGTCGTCGTGCAGGTACGGTTTGATGTACTCGAAATCCCACATGTCGTAGCCGAGATCACGATAAAACTCGCGGTACAGCGGATCGCCGGGATAGCCCGTTTCAGAACTCCAAACCTGCTCGCTGGTTTCGGTGTCGCGCGCAAAGACGCCGACGCCGTTGGGCGTGATGACCGGCGCGTAAATGCCGCGACGCGGACGCGGGCTGCCGTACAAAATGGCGTGCGCGTCGGAGATGAAAAACTGAATGCCGGCTTCCTTCAAAAAGCGATCATCGCCCGGATTGAACGCGCATTCGGCGAGCCAGATGCCGCGCGGATCGCGGCCAAAATGTTTGTGGTAATTCGCCTTCGCAATTTGAATCTGCGCGCGTTTGACTTCATCGCTCGCCATCAGCGGCAGGAAGCCGTGTGTTGCGCCGCAAGTGATGATTTCCAAGTAACCTTCGTCTTGCAGTTCCTTGAAGCCGCGCAGGATGTTGCGCTGATATTTATTCTCGAATACGTTGCGGCATTCGTTGAAATGGCGCTGGTACATCAACGCTGCCGAATGAAAATCCATCGCTTCTTTTTTCGTCCGCGCGACTTCTTTTTCGGCCAGTTCGCAGAGCTTGTTCAGGTGATTGACGTAACGTTGCTGCAACAACGGATCGCTGAGCATTTCGCACAGCGGCGGCGTCATAGACATCGTCAGACGAAACTGCACGCCTTCATCGCGCAACGTTTGGAACGCAACGAGCAACGGAATGTACGTTTCGCTGATGGCTTCGTACAGCCAGTCTTCTTCGAGAAAGTCAGGATATTCGGGATGCCGCACAAACGGCAGATGCGCGTGGAGAACTAAACTGAGATAACCGGTTTCCATAAGAATCAAGAGAGATTACGAAACATACGAAATAAACGAAAATCACGAAATATCTCTAAACATATCGGCCTTCTTTCGTCTGTTTCGTTATTTTTGTGTGTTTCGTAATCTCATTTCCTCACTTCAACTATTCATACTCGGCAACCATTGGCCCGCTTTCAAATTCCGCTCCGACGCCGAAACGAAATTCAGTTCCGAGGGCACGGCGTTCAATTCGGACGCCGACATGCCCAGGCGTTCGGCCAGGAAGATTGTCAACGGCCCGCTCACTTCAATTTCGCCTTCTTCCTGCAACGCGCGGCGCAGCAGTTCCGGCAGATGACGCAGCAGCAGCATGTAACCCAATTCGCCGTTGCCGCTCATTTGACTGATGATGGTCAAAAATTCGCGCACGAGCGCCGTCATTTCGGCTTGGCTCAACTTCTCCCACAGCTTTTCGTAATCACGTCCGGCTTGCACATCACTGATGATCGTCAGCAAGCGTTTGAAGGATTCGGGCAATGCTTCCCACCACTCAGCTTGTTCCTCCAACGATTCGCCGGGCAGTCGCAAAACACCTTCGGGCGTGAAAGCGCGTTCGGGGACGAGGTGGCTTGAGCGCAGCACTTGCACATATTCGTCGGCAGAAATTTGATAGGCCGGTTCGATGTCTTCTTGATCCGACACTGTGCCGCGCGGCGTCGTGACCGTGTTCGAGGTCAGCAATTTGATGTAGCCCTGCTGTGCGGAGCGCACGCCGAGTTCGACTTTGTAGGTGCGATCTGGGAAGACGCTGAACCAATAGTTACGGCCAAACGCGGCGTCGAACAGCACCGCGATGTTCGTCGTTTCGTCAATCAACTTCAGCACCGTATGAAAGTCGCCGTTCGGAAACAGCCGCGCCAACCGGTCATACGGATTGTCTTTGAGTTGCCAATACACGTAGAGATGAAACGGGTCTTGCACCAGTGCGCGCATCACATCAATGTCGTAATGCGACGGGATCGGCAAACCAGTATCAACGATTGGCTCGGCGGGTTGTTCGGGCAGCGCGTCCAGGTCTGCCGGGACTTCGTCGTGGACGACGACCGGCTCGAACGGACTGCGCGTGGCGAGCGGAAAGGTAGACGAGAGATCAAAAAAGAAAGGCACAGATAATCACCCCAGTTCAATAAAATATAGTATTAGCGCTTCGTATCAGGAATCGGTCAGTAAGCCGAAGCTTAGAGGGTGAATCTGAAGCTTGTCAAGAAAAGTGCAGGCGGAGTGCCGTTTTTCCGCCGGTACAGTACGACGTGCGGTAGCGAGTTGGTGCAATCGTTAACCCGCTCGCTACCGCTCGTCGTACTATGCCAGCTTAGTTCACCGCCGCTTGTTGTGGCACACAAACCTCCTCGAACGCGGCTTTCAATTCCGCCGCAATCATGTCGGCGTTGCGCATTTCGATATCGCGGCGTTGCATCATGTAGACCAACTGACCATTCTTCAAAATGCCAATCGAAGGCGACGACGGCGGATAGGGCGCGAAATAGCTGCGCGCGCGTTCGGTGGCTTCGATGTCTGCGCCGGCAAAGACGGTGATCGCTTTGTCGGGCTTGACCGCATGTTGCAACGCTTCGACCACGCCGGGGCGCGCTTTGCCCGCAGCACAACCGCACACGGAATTGACGACAATCATCAACGTGCCTTGCGTATTTTGGACGGCTTCGTCCACGGCTTCGGGCGTGCGGGTTTCGGTGATGCCATTGAGCGACAGGTCTTCGCGCATCGGCTTAATCAACAGTTCTGAATACGGCATAAACAAGTTCCTCCAGGAATAAATTCGCCACCAGCGGCGGGATCATTGCTCATCTTCACTATCAGAAGTAAGTGAGATACTATGCACCTCGCGCGAGATTCGCAACCCACATTACTTAAATCACAGAGGTAACTATGCCAACGCAACGCAAGGCGCAAGCTCCCCAAATCAAAAAATCCGCTCCTGTGTACGATGTTGTCGTCATTGGCTCCGGCGCATCGGGCGGCATGGCAGCGTGGAATCTGACACAAAAAGGCATCAAGGTTTTGCTGCTCGATGCGGGCGACAGATACGATCCGGCGAAGTTCTGGATGGCGATGTTACCGTACGAACGACGCGAAGCTTACGCGCGCGGCGAAAAGCCCGAACTCGGTTTTTTGAGCACGAAGGAACAGCCGTATTTGACGCCCGCAGGCCAACGCTACGACCTCTATCGCGTGTGGGGGCACGGCGGCAAAACGAATATGTGGGGGCGCGTGTCGTTACGTTATTCGGACGTGGATTTCAAGGTGAATGACGGCTACGGCATCCCGTGGCCGTTCGAGTACAAAGACCTCAAGCCGTACTACGATCAAGTGGATCAATTGATCGGCGTGTGCGGCGGTGACGATGACAACGAGACTTTGCCCGGCAGCCAATATCATCAGCCCGCGCCTGCGCTGCGTTGTGGCGAATGGGCGATGATGAATGCGGGCAAGCGCATCGGCATCAAGATTGTGAATGGGCGACGCGCGAATTTGACGCGGCCTCTGCGCGGTCGTGCGGCGTGTCATTACTGCGGCGATTGCGGCTCCGGCTGCACGACGGGCAGCTTTTTCAATTCCGCGATGCACCTGTTGCCCGAAGCGATCAAAACCGGCAAGCTAAACATCATCAGCAACGCCGTCGCCGCCCGCATCACGGTTGATCCGAAAACCGGCTTGGCAGACGGCGTGCAATTTCATCATCGCTACACGAAAAAAGAAGATCACGTCAAAGCCAAAGTCGTCGTGGTTGGCGCGTCCTGCGTAGATTCGACGCGGCTGCTCTTGAATTCCAAATCACAGCGATTCCCAACCGGCATTGGCAATACGTCGGGCGTGCTCGGCAAATATTTCACCGAGCAATTTCGCTTTCATGTCAGCGCGTTCCTGCCGCATCTGTATGGCCAAGCGACGACGCACGACAGCGGCATCGGCGGCGAACATATTTACCTGCCGCGCTTCAATCATCGCGGCAAACCGCGCGATTACGCCCGCGGCTTCGGCATGCAGTTTTGGTCAAGCGGTTGCCAGAACAACGCGAGCTTTGCGCGCCACCTGCCCGGCTTTGGCGCAGCGTTCAAGAAAGACGTGCTGAAGCATTACCCCGCGCTTTTTCAAGTTCACCCGTACGGCGAAATCCCGCCGCGCGCCGAAAACCGCATCGAAGTGGACGAGACGAAAACCGATCAATACGGCGTCCCGTTGCCGCGCATTCATCTGACGTACGGCGACAACGAACGCAAGATGTCCGAAGAAATGTACGACACGGTCGAGCAATTGCTGCACGAAGCGAAAGCCGAAGTCTTCAACTACCAACGCCACGACTGGGACTTCCCCGGCTCGCCGATTCACGAACACGGCACGTGTCGGATGGGCAGCGATCCGAAGACTTCCATGCTGAACGGCTTCAACCAAATGCACGCGGTCAAGAATGTGTTTGTGGTAGATGGCAGTTCGTTTCCTTCGGCGACAGAGAAGAATCCGACATTGACGATTCTCGCTGTGGCGTGGCGCGCGACGGATTATTTGGCGGAAGCGATCAAGCGTGGGAATATTTAGATTGGGTGAAAATGTATCCGAAAATTCTCAGCAGGATGCGCGAGAGCGTACGAGCCGGTACGATGGTTTTTACCCCGCACGCGCTTGATGAAATAGCCGACGAGGATTTGCTGCGAGCAGACATTGAAAACTGCCTCTTGTATGGCGTCATTGTTCATCAGCAATGGGACAACGATTACTCCGAATACAAATATCTGATTGACGGACAAACACTATGGGGCGATGATCTTGAGGTTGTCGCCAAACTCAAATACAACAAAGACACGATTGTGATTACCGTGTACCGATTATGAAAAGTAAAAAAGAGCTTTCTTCTTTAATTCAGTGTCAGCTTTGTGGGCAGAAAACCGCGCAAGTCGCGCATATAGACAAAGTGTTTGGCAAAGGCGAGAAAAAGGTGCTGATTGAAAATATTCCGGTGATTCATTGTTCCTATTGCCGGGAAAGTTATTTGACCGATGCGACCATGAGGCAGCTTGATGAGATCAGACTAAACGCTCAAACGCTTACTACACCGACGACAGTGGGAGTTGCAAAGATTGCCTAACAGTAGGTTTATTTGGCGGAAGAGATCAAGCGTGGGAACGTCTGATTCCTGCAAGAACAAATAGGAGAGAAGAGGTAGGCGGATGGCCTGCCTTTTCTTTTCTACGGAAGAGAAAATAGCTGTTGACGAATCAGTGACACAACATTATAGTTGTGTCACTGAATTACAAGAAGATGAATATCAACTACAAAAGGAGTTCCTGTTTATGCTAACTATCATGTCACAGTCTGCCCCTGCTGAGTGGGGTTGGAACACTTTTCATGATTCCAAGTTTAGAGAAAAACGATAACCTGCCTCCCGGAATTCATTGGGCGGAGTGGAAAGAATTTGAAGAGAGATTTGGCACAAACTCACATCGGCGAAAACTATTGAAAGGCTTGAAAGCCGCAATCGCTTCATTGCGAAAAGCAGGATGTCGCGCGATTTACATTGATGGCAGTTTCGTCACGGCAAAAGAATTGCCGAACGATTTTGATGGCTGTTGGAGCGTGGAAGGCGTTGATCCTGATTTGCTTGATCCGGTATTGCTTGATTTCAGCAACGGACGCGCGGCGCAAAAAGCAAAATACGGTGGCGAGCTTTTTCCGGCGGAGCTGATTGAAGGCGGCAGCGGAAAGACTTGGCTCGACTTCTTCCAACAAGATCGCAACGGAAACCCGAAAGGCATTGTTGGAATTCAACTGCGAAAGCCACGTGAGAAAATATGATTCATAACGCAAGACAATATCGCATTACCAAAGCGCAGGCCGCGAAGTTTGCTGAGGCGCTGAAGAGATTTGATGCACGTCCAGCGGCACATCCCGGCGTACACCCAAAGCTCATCAAAGCGCAACGCGACGCGCTTGCCAGCCAGCTTGCAAGCTTGAACGAAGAGATTGCCGAATACGAGCGTTTGCGGAAAACGCGGCGGAAGCAAATTGATTTGAATATCGTTTCTGATTTACCGCAGGCACTTATTCGCGCTCGCATTGCAGCAGGCATTTCGCAACGCGAATTAGCAACACGGCTCGGTTTGAAAGAGCAACAAATCCAACGTTACGAAGCGACGAAATACGCTTCTGCAAGTTTGAGTCGTGTGATTGAAGTGGCGCAGGCAATCACTTCAAACGCCGAGGCGCACGCTTAAAGATTCTCTCCTTGAATCCAAAACATCTCCCCAAATCCGCCAATGTAGCGCACGTTCTGCACCGCAATTTTGAGCGGGTGGAAATCACCCAACTGAAAATTCTGCGCCGCTTCGGGAAAGCGTTGCAGGTAGCGGTTTGCCGCGTCTTCCAGTTCGTTTTCGGCGACTGCTTCGACGACGCCGAGCAATGTAGCGCGGGCGATGGTTTGCGGGTTCGCATTCGTCGCGGTGTCTTGAATGAACAGGCTCACGCGCGGGTCGTT
This sequence comes from uncultured Heliobacteriaceae bacterium, assembly GCA_964631865.1. Lineage (GTDB taxonomy): Bacteria > Acidobacteriota > Blastocatellia > RBC074 > RBC074 > JAFDVL01. The sequence continues at coordinate 9,541 of CAZWAK010000040.1, forward strand.
CAGCATATTGCGTGTGTGTTCGGCGAGCGAACTGACGAAGATCAGCGGTTCATCCGTTGCAGTCAACGCATACGGCGTCGCCGAGCCAAACGGCCAGCCTGCGTGTTTGACGGACAACGTACTGAGCACACCGTATTTTTCCTGTCGTAGTAATTGGTGAACTACTGCTGTGCGGTCGTTTTGGCTCATACTTATTTCTCCCCTCCAACTTCAAAAAGTACATCGTGGCTCGATGATAGAGGTTGCGCTTTACTTCTGGCAATGACTGCGATACAAGCCGAGGCAGAAAGTGAGATGGCCCGTATGCAAAAACTACTTGGATGGACGGTGTTGCTCGCAGCTTTGATTTTGCCCGCTGCGGCACAACCGGCTTCGACGCTCATCCTCAACGGAAAAGTGTTGGACGGCACGGGAGCCAAAGCGAAAAGCGTTGCGTTGCGCATCGTCGGCGACAGGATCACCGAAATCGGCAAGCTGAAACCGCAACCCAATGAACGGGTGATTGATGCACGCGGCAACGTTGTCGCGCCCGGTTTTATTGACATTCACAACCATTCCGAAAGCGAGCTGGAACGACAACCCACCGCCGACAGCCAGATTTTACAGGGCATCACGACGTTGGCAGTCGGGCCGGATGGCGGTTCGCCCTGGCCGATTGCCGAATATTTGCAACGCCGCGAACAAAAGCCTCCAGCGGTGAATGTGCTGACATTTGTTGGGCACGCGACCGTGCGGCGCAAAGTGATGGGCGATGATTACAACCGCACTGCCACGAAGGCCGAAATCGAACAAATGGTCGAACTCGTCGAACAAGCGATGCGCGAAGGTGCAGTCGGTTTGTCCAGCGGCCTTGAATACGATGTTGGCTTCCCCAGCACAACCGAAGAAGTCATCGCGCTCGCCCGCGTCGCCGCGAAACACGGCGGCATTTATATGAGCCACATACGCGACGAATCCGACGCGATGCTGACGGCGCTGAAAGAAGCCATCCGCATTGGCCGCGAGGCAAAGATACCGGTGCAAATTTCGCACATCAAAATGGGCACGGTCGGCGTGTGGGGCAAAGCAACGGAAGCGATTGCGATGATCGAAGAAGCGCGGCGCGAGGGTTTGGATGTGACGGCGGATTGTTACCCCTACGACGCCTGGCATTCGACGATTACGGTGTTGATTCCGAGCCGCAAACACGACGATCCGCGCGAAGTCTCGAAAGGCTTGCATGATGTCGGCGGCGCAACGAATGTGACGATTACGAATTGCGCGCATCACCGCGAATACGAAGGCAAAACGCTCGAACAACTCGCGGACGACAACAAAACGACGGCGGTTGAAATGTACATGCGCATTGTCAAAGCGGGCGGCGCGAGTGTGGTCTGTCGTTCGATGATCGAAAAAGACATCGAAGCGTTTTACCGTCAGTCCTGGGTGATGGTGGCGAGCGACGGCGGCATCAACGGTCGCCATCCACGCGGCGCAGGCACGTTCCCGCGCGTGCTCGGTCGCTTCGTGCGCGAAAAGAAATGGCTGAGCTTACCAGAGGCCGTACGCAAAATGACCTCCGCTCCGGCAGCGCGTTTAGGCTTGCAAGATCGCGGTGTGTTGCGCGTGGGGGCGAAGGCGGATGTTGTGATGTTCGATGCAAAGAAAGTGTTGGATCAGGCGACGTTTGCGAAGCCGTTTGAAGTGCCGGTCGGCATCGTGCATGTGTTTGTGAACGGCGAGCAAGTTGTGCGTGATAGCAAAGTGAGCGGCATAACGCCGGGACGAGTGTTGTTGAATCCGAAAGCAAAATGACGCCCGTTAATCTCATCATCCCACTCGGCACACAAATTGTGACGCGCATTGCAATCAAAACCGCGCAGGGCGAATTACTTTGTCCGATTGGCGCAGTCGGCGTCATCATCAAAGCACCAACGGACAACGCGCATTCGTATCGCGTGCGATTCACCAACGGTATCGAAGCCGCGCTGCATCGCCCTGAATTCTCGATTCGCAAACAGCACACGAGCGCCCCAACTGCGAAAGAAACTGTGATTGAGGAAAGCGATTTGTACGACTTCGTGATCTATCGTGTGATTGTCGGTTCGCGCGCGTATGGTTTGGATCACGCGGAGTCGGACACCGACCGACGCGGGATTTATCTGCCGCCGGCGGATTTGCACTGGTCAATGTTTGGTGTGCCGGAACAGCTCGAAAACAAGGACACGGAAGAATGTTATTGGGAACTGCAAAAGTTTCTTGTCCTCGCGCTCAAAGCGAATCCGAACATTCTGGAATGCCTGTATTCGCCGCTGATTGAAACGATCACGCCGCTGGCGCAAGAGCTATTGGATATGCGTGAAATCTTCTTGTCGAAGCTGGTCTATCAAACCTACAACGGCTACGTGATGTCACAATTCAAGAAGCTGGAACAAGACCTGCGCGCGCGCGGCGAGATCAAATGGAAACACGCGATGCACTTGATTCGCTTGCTGCTGTCAGGGGTGACCGTGTTGCGTGAAGGCTTTGTGCCGGTGCGCGTGGACGAGCATCGCGATGAGTTGCTGGCGATTCGGCGCGGTGAAGTTGAATGGAGCGACGTCAACGCGCGGCGGCTGAGCTTGCACAAAGATTTCGATGCTGCATTGGCGACGACGAAATTGCCCGAACGACCGGATTACGAACGCGCGAATGCGTTCTTGCTGCGCGCACGACGCGCGATGGTGAGCCTATGAATATTGATCCGCGCTTACAAACTGAAATCCAACGACAACCCTATCCGCTGCTGTTCGTCACGATCAGCGGCGCGCATTTGTACGGCTTTCCGTCGCCCGATTCGGATTACGATTTGCGCGGCGTGCATATTTTGCCCGTGCGCGAAGTGATCGGGCTGGAGGCGGGGCGCGAAACGATTGAAGTGTCGGAGATGCGTGGCGATCTTGAATTGGATTTGGTCACGCACGATGTCAAAAAGTTCTTCGGCTTGCTGCTCAAGAAAAACGGCTATGTCTTGGAACAATTGTATTCGCCGCTGATTTTGCATACGACGCCGGAACACGACGAATTGAAAACGATGGCGAAGGATTGCATCACGCGCCATCACAGCCATCACTATTTTGGCTTCGCCGAAACGCAGTGGAAACTCTTCGACAAAGAACGTCCGCGCCGCGTGAAGCCGTTGCTGTATGTCTTTCGCGTGCTGTTGACGGGCATTCACTTGATGCGCACAGGCGTGATCGAAGCGAACCTTGTGACCTTGAATCAAAACTTCAAGCTGTCCTATCTGGACGAACTGATCGCACGCAAATTGGCAGGGCCGGAGAAAGGCACGTTAGATGACAGTGACATCGCGTTTTATCAACAGGAATACGAACGATTGCGCGGCGAACTGGAAGCAAGTTTTCAAGCGAGTCAATTGCCCGAGCGCCCTTCCAGCCGTGCGGCGCTGAATGATTTGTTGTTGCAATTGCGAATGAAATCCATTGCAGGAGAAACCAAATGATTCTCACCCAAGTGCTGAAACGCGGAGCCGCGTTTTATCCCGACAATCTGGCGACCGTAGACGGCGCACATCGCCAAACGTACCACGAACTCCGGGTGCGGGTGAATGCGCTTGCTGGAGCATTGCAAGCGCGAGGCATTCAGAAAGGCGACCGCGTCGCGATCCTGATGCTGAACGGCCACGAATTCGCCGAAGTGATTTTCGCGTGCTGGGACATCGGCGCGGTTGTCGTGCCGTTGAATTACCGGCTGGCGGCGGAAGAGTTGATCTTCATCATCAACGACGCCGAATGCACGGCGATGATTGCGGACGACGTGATGTTGCCGCTGACCGTCGGGATGCGATCACGACTCGAAGGCATTCAGCATTACATCGCGACGGCTCCGGCAGACGGCTTTGAGCATTACGAAGCAGTGCTGGCAGCATCATCGTCAGCATTCACCACGCCAGATATGGCCGAACACGATTTGGCGGGTTTGTTTTATACGAGCGGCACGACGGGCTTGCCGAAAGGCGTGATGCTGTCGCATCGCAATTTGTGGACGAACCTGCTGCACTCGTTGGTGGCAATTCCGCCGAAAGAAGGCGAAGTGTACATGCACGCTGCGCCGATGTTTCATTTGGCCGACTTTCCCGCGTTGCTGAGCGTGACGCAACACGGCTGCACGCACGTGATGCTGAAGAAATTCGATCCTGCCGTGTTGCTCGAACTGATCGAACGCGAGCGCGTCGGGCGGGTGATGTTAGTGCCGACGATGGTTAACTTCGTCATCAATCATCCCGACATCAAAACGCGCGATGTCAGCAGTTTGAAATCCATCACCTACGGCGCATCGCCGATGCCCGCCGAATTGCTCAAGCGCGCGATGCACACGCTGCCGAACGTCGAGTTTTATCAAGGTTACGGGCAAAGCGAATCATCGCCACTACTCACGCGGTTGTCGCCACAGGATCACGTGCTCGAAGGCCCGGAATTTATGACGCGAAGGTTAGCTTCGTGTGGTCGTCCGATTGTCGGCGTTGAGTTGGACATCTTCGATGAAAACGACAACCCCGTAAAACAAGGCGAGGTCGGCGAGATTGTCGCACGCGGGCCGAACGTGATGCTCGGTTATTGGAAGCGCCCGGAAGAAACCGCACGGACGTTGCGCGGCGGCTGGCTGCACACGGGCGATGCCGCGCGGAGGGATGAATACGGCTACTTTTACATCGTAGACCGCACGAAAGATATGATCGTCACGGGTGGTGAAAACGTCTATTCGACCGAAGTCGAAAACGTGCTCTTCAAGCATCCAGCCGTCCGCGAAGCCGCCGTCATCGGCACGCCCGACGAAAAATGGGGCGAAGTTGTCGCCGCTGTCGTGACACTAAAACCCGACGCCGAAGTCGCGGCGGAAGAATTGATCGCGCATTGCGCCGCGCATCTCGCGCATTACAAAACGCCGAAGCTGGTCGAGATCAAAGCAGGCGAATTGCCCAAAGGCGGCACGGGGAAGATTGATAAGAAAGTGCTGCGCGAGCCGTATTGGAAGGGGTATGCGCGGCGCGTAAATTAAAATCTGGCTCCGTCGAAAAAAAATCTGCGAGGCATGGTTGTTTTCGGGTGCATTTGTCGCATAAGCAGGTGAACGAAGATTTGGTTTGCTGTTGTACTGAGAACGACTCAGCGCAGGCGATCAATAACCCATTGCAAAGGAGTTTCCATCATGTCTGTCAAAGTCTTACAAATCAACTTCCAATTCAATGTTCCCCGCGACGCCTACGAACAAACCGTTGCGCCGATGGCCGGGGATTTTGCCGCTGTGCCGGGCTGTCGCTGGAAGATTTGGCTGATGAACGAAGCGGCGCAGGAAGCGGGCGGAATTTATCTGTTCGAGGATGAGGCGTCGTTGCAAACATATCTCAACAGCCCGCTCGTGCCCGCTGTCACGAGTCATCCGGCACTCAGCGATTTCAGCGTGAAGCAGTTCGACACGCTCGAAGCCGTGACGAAAGTGACGCGCGGCCCGATTGAAAAGGCGGCTTCGGTTTGAGATGCAACTCAACTCGTAACGCGATTTGGCAAATCGCGCTACCTTTCAAAGGAGAATCCTTATGGCACAATTTCCTGATGCGTTTGGCATGTCCGTGACAGTTGACGATATGGCGGCAGCGCGCCGCTTTTATGAAAACCTCTACCCGCACGACCAGGTGTCGGATGGCGTGTTTGCCGGGATCAATTATCTCAGCATCATGCGCGACGGCGAGACGCTGGTGAACATCTTTCAGAAAGGCGAAGGCAATCCGCTGGCGAATATTATTCCCACGCTGAAGGTGGATTCGGTCGCCGCGTTTGAAGAGAAGGTGAAGGCGCTGGGCGGCAGCGTGGTGATTCCGTCGAGCCATTGCCTTTGCACGAATGCGCCGTTTGCCGTGTGCGTGGATGCGAACGGCAATCAGTTCATGATCAAACAACTGCGCGGGGCGTGATCCGCGTCTTGGGGTTACGTTTACGCCTCAGCCCAACGCGCCGCAGGCTGTGCTGTTTAGGACAGCGCAACCTTGCCGTGCGCGTTCGCCAACCTGTAGGACTCATAGCGAACTTACGGCTTCGCGCCTTCTGCCCAATTCACCACCACAACAAAATGCAAATCGGCAGTGGGCAGTGCGGGGCGCGTGACAAAGAGAAACCGCTGACCGTCTTTGGCGACAGAATAGTTGGTGCCGACGACCCACCTGATGGCGCGAAGATCGAACAGCACCTTCGGAAGTCCTGGCGCGAAAGTCTTGCCGCCCTTCACCTCGACTGCCATCTGCTTGCCATCATCGGAATGGTAGAACAACTCATTGCCATCGCCTCGCCATAGCGGGGTAGAACCGCTTTGGGTCGAGACTTGCCACTTGCCGCCCGAGGCAGGAAAAGGCTGGACGTAGGTTTCAAACACGCCTGTTTCGTTTGACTGGTACGCGATCCAGCGCCCATCAGGTGAGAAACGCCCTTTGACCTCCCGAAAGGGCGTCTGTAAAAAGGGAATGGGGTGACGGTCTCCTTCCAACGGTAAAACCCAGATGTCAGCGTTCGTCTGCGGATCATACCGCATGTAGCTGATGAACCTACCATCTGAAGACCAATCGTAAGACGTCACGGGGACATCAGATTTGAGCAGTAATTCCTCCTGCCCAGCCCCGCTCGCCAGTTTTTGATAGAGCGCCGTCGCTCCCCCGCGCGTGGAAACCCAAACAAGGCGAGTTCCATCGGGCGACCAGACCGGAGAGTTATCATCGCCCGGGTCCAATGTCACTCGCGTTCTGGCACCACGCGCGAGGTCAAGCACATAGATGTCCCCCTTTCCGTTCGCATCCAACAACCTTATCGCCACTCGCTTGCCGTCCGGCGAGAGTTTGCCAAATTCTGCATCTGAAAGCCTGAGTAATTCATCGTCCTTCGCCACGCTTATTGATTCAAGCTGCTTGCCCGTTCGGTCAATCCAGGAGAGTTGCGTGCTCTCGATTGCACTGCGCGGAATGTAGGCCAACGTGCCATTGTCAGAGACGGAAAAGTTCCCCCGGTTGGAGTAGCTTCCTCGCGACGAGTTATAGAACCAAACTGAATCGGCAACGCGGACTGGCTCGCCGCTTAGACTCAATCGCTGCGCATCGAAGGGCTGCGCCATCAGTGATCCGTTGCGCAGAAAAAGTAATCGTCCCTCACCCGCCGCCGTTGCCGTATAGGTCGCATTGGAATCAGCCGCTAACAGACGGTTGTTCATCTTCCCATCAAGCGAGGCCACGTAAACCTCCGAGGACTCCGGCTGTGAAGTCGAGACGAGATAGAGGAAGTACTGGCCGTCGGGTAAAAACCAGGGCCAGTGGCGCGTAACGCCCGGCTGCGCTTGCTCAAATCCTGGCACTGGCGCTGGCGCTCCGCCTGTGGCTGGGACGCGGTAGAGAAGGGAGGAATGAAAAATGAGAATGTCGCCCGCGCGATTCCAGGTGCCGCTGAGGTTGGTAGCCAATCTTGGTATGTCGCACAGCGTCTGCTGTGTGCCATCGGTCAGATCAACCTTTTTGAGCTTGTCGTCGGCCTTAAAGACGATCCAGCGGCTATCTGGCGACCAAATCGGAACTAAGGTATTACCCACCGTGCCAGGCACTGGACGTACCGTGAAAGAGTCCAGCGGACGCACCCAGAGCTGAATTTTGCCCTCTCTCCAAGCATTAAATGCCAGGGTACGTCCATCCGGCGAGATCAAAAATTCCCGCAGCTCGTGCATGTTCTCTGGTAAGGGGATAGTAAGACGCCCCGTTACCGCGTTCGAGACTGGCCGACGAGCGAAATACGCCCACGTCAAGCCCGCCATCCCCAACAACAATAACCCCGCGATCATCCACGCCAAGCGCGCATTGCTGAGCCATCGCATCTTGCCGCTGACAGGCAAATCTTGCGTGATGGCGGGCAGCGGCAACGCCTCGGTCTTGATCTGCGGGCCGGATGTTGCAGTCAACGCACTCAAGGCAAACCCCAAATCGCTTGCTGTCTGAAACCGCTGCTCCGGTTGCTTCTCCAAACAGCGCCGCACAATGCGCTCCAACGCGGGACTAACCTTCGGATTCAATTCGCTCAATTCCGGCGGCTCGTCCTTCAGAATTGCGTGCATCACTTCGACGTGGGAGGCTCCGATAAAGGCGCGCTGCCCGCTCACCATCTCGTACAAGACCACGCCGAAGGCAAACAGGTCAGAACGATGATCGGCCTTTTGTCCCTGCACTTGTTCGGGCGACATATAGCCAATCGTCCCCATCACGAGGCCGGGCGAAGTCGAATCCGCTCCGTTGCTGCCTCGCGCTTCCGTCAGTTTTGCTAAACCGAAGTCCAAGACCTTCACGACACCATCCGGGCGCACCATTACGTTTTCTGGTTTGATGTCGCGGTGAATGATGCGGGCGTTATGCGCGGCGGCTAACGCGCTGGCGATTTGCCCCGCGATGTCCAATGCGGTGCGCACGGGCATTGGCCCCGCCGCCAATCGTTGCCGCAACGTCTGGCCTTCGATGAATTCGGTGATGATGAAATGATGCGAGCCGCTTTCGCCAATCTCATAAATCGTCAGGATGTTGGGATGATTGAGCGCCGACACAGCTAACGCTTCCTGCTCAAAGCGGCGCACGCGGTCGGCGTCGTGCGTGAACTGCGGCGGCAACAGCTTGAGCGCGACTTTGCGATGGAGCTTGGTGTCTTCGGCCAGGTACACAACACCCATGCCGCCTGCGCCGAGTTGCGACACGATTGTGTAGTGATGCAGCATCTGTTCGGGCGGCAAGACTTCCTGTTCGGCGAACAGGTCAGCAGCAACCTGTGCAGGCATTGCCAGAGTATCGGCCTCGACGGAGGCATCGGCAGCGAGCAAGCGTTCGACTTCGCGGCGTAAGCTTTCGTCCGCGCCACAGGCTTGTTGCACAAAGGCGGCGCGTTCGTGTGGCGCGCGTTCGATGGCGGATTGAAACACGGCTTCAATCTGTGTCCAGCGGTCTGCGGTCATCATCGTCCTCCCTGGCTCATTTCGGAGTGCAGCCACGCTTTCGTCAAGCGCCATTCGCGCAGGATGGTGGTGGGCGAAAGCTGCAAGACCTGCGCGGTTTCTTCGACGCTGAGGCCGCCGAAATAGCGCAGTTCCGCAATGCGGCTTTTGCGGGCATCGAACTGCGCCAAACTCAGCAACGCATCATCCAGCGCGAGCAATTCGCCCGCGCGTTCGTGCGCCACGATCAGCGCATCGTCCAGCGGCACTTGTTGCGCGCCGCCGCCGCGCCGCGCCCGATTCCGTGTGCGCGCGTAATCCACCAAAATATGCCGCATCACATTCGCGGCGGCGGCAAAGAATTGCGTGCGGTTCTGTAAACTCGGCTGCTTTTCGCCGACCAGTTTGAGATAGGCTTCGTGTACGAGCGCCGACGTTTGCAGCGTGTGTTCGGCGCGTTCACGGCGCAAATACCGATGCGCGATCTGCCGCAGTTCGTCGTACACGAGCGGCATCAATTGGTTGAGCGCTGCTTGCTCGCCGCGTTCCCAAGCGGCCAATAATTGCGTAACTTCTTCGGGTGCAGGTATCGGCATATTTTTGCTTGATAAACCTTGTGCTGCGTAAAAAGCTGACCGGAATGATAAAGGCTGCTTTCAGCAGAGGCAATGCAGCGTTGGCATTTTCGGGTGTGGCGTGCTTTCATTGCGACCGCGCCCTTGTTACGGCACAATCTGCCTGTCGTGGCTGTCGCCTGTGAGGAAACCGAAAATGAACCTGCCTTTCCGCCCTGAAACGATGGCTCCCCTCTCGCGTCGCGCACTGCTTCGTGGTTCTGTCTGTGCGATTGCCGCTGCCGCGTTGCCCACAACCACCACCGGCCAGGAAGTCGTGCAAGAATTTCCTTACGGTGCGGTGCGATTGACGGGCGGCTTGCTCAAACAACAATTCGACCGCCTCCACACGCATTACCTGTCGCTCTCGAATGATCGCTTGCTGAAGGTCTTTCGCCAGCGTGTGGGATTGCCCGCGCCGGGGCCGGATATGGGCGGTTGGTATGACGCGAATGGATTCGTGCCGGGGCTGACGATTGGGCAATACATTTCGGGTTTAGCGCGTTTGGGGGCGACGACCAGCGATCAGGCTTGTCACGACAAAGTGCGTGCGTTGGTCACGGGCTTTGGCGAATTTCTCGCGCGCACCGACAACCCGTATGCCGGCGCGGGCGCGGAAAAGATGTGGCCAGCGTATGTAATGGACAAGTATGTCGTCGGTTTGATAGATGCCTATCGGCTGAGCGGAGTCGAGCAAGCCAAAGCATTGTTGCCGGAAGTCATCGCCAAATGTCGCCCGTTTATTTCGCCCGTGAGTCGTGATCGCATCGGCAAAAAAGACCCGCCGTATGACGAAACGTATGTGCTTTCGGAAAACTTGTTCGCCGCCGCCGAAGTCACAGGCGACAAGCAATATCACGACCTCGCGGTGCATTACCTGCTGAACTCTGAATGGTTCGATCCGCTTGCGGAAGGGAAAGACGTATTGCCGACCAAACACGCTTACAGCCACACGATTGCGCTCAGTTCCGGGGGCAAAGCGTATCTGGCAACGGGCGAAGCGAAGTACAAACGGGCGCTCGAAAATGCGTGGCGGTTTATGGAAGCCCAGCGGTTTGCGTCGGGCGGTTGGGGGCCGGAAGAACAGTTTGTCGAATTGGGCAAAGGCAAGTTGTTCGAGAGCCTGTCGAATTCCCAAGCGCATTTTGAAACGCCGTGCGGCAGCTACGCGGATTTGAAATTGGCGCGCTACTTGCTTCGTTTGACGGGTGAAGCGCGTTATGGCGATGGGTTGGAGCGCACGCTGTACAACACGATGTTGGCGACGCGCACGCCGGACAGCGACGGGGGCTATCCGTACTATTCTAATTACGGTGCAAACGCGACGAAGAAATTCTATCACCGCAAATGGCCGTGCTGTTCGGGCACGTTGGTGCAAGGCGTGGCAGATTATGTGCTGAACATTTATTTTCACGGTGACAACGCGCTGTATGTCAATTTGTTCGTGCCTTCCCTGGTCACGTGGAAACGACCGCGCGGCACGGTGGCTGTTGAGCAAAGCACGAACTATCCGGCGGAAAACACGAGCCGCATCACGATTCGTGCGGGCGGCAAATTCGCGCTCAAGCTGCGTATTCCCGCGTGGACAAGCGGCGCGACGATCCGTGTGAATGGGCGTGCTGCCGCGCCTGCCAACGCAGGGCAATACGCCACCCTCGAACGCGATTGGAAAACGGGCGACACTGTTGCTGTCACGATTCCGCAACCGCTGCGCACGCTGCCGATTGATGAAAGCCATCCCGATGTCGTCGCGTTGTTGCGCGGCGCGGTGTTGTATGTTGGTTTGAATCCTTGGGAAGGGCTGGAACAATCGCCCGTCGCGTTGCCTCGCGCGCTGAAGCCAATGGCGGGGCAAGCCGACAAATATGTGACGAAGGTAGACGGCAAAGACCTCGTGTTTGTGCCGTACTTCGATGTGCAACTGGAAAGCTATCACACCTACTTCAAGCGCGCCTGAATCGTGCGCTGTTGCTATGCAAATCACACTTCCTAATCCCTCGCTGGTGATTTTGATCGGCGTATCCGGTTCCGGCAAATCCACGTTTGCGCGCGCGCATTTTGCGCCGACCGAAATCCTTTCGTCCGATCATTGTCGGGCGTTGATCTGTGACGATGAAACCGATCAGGCGGTGAATCGAGATGCGTTTGAGTTGTTGCATGTGTTGGTCGCGAAGCGCCTGGCCTATCGCCGCCTTACCGTGATTGATGCTACCAATGTACAGACGGAAGCGCGCGCGCCATTGTTGGCACTGGCACGACGTCACCGCGTTCCTGCCGTCGCGTTGGTCTTCGATTTTGACGTGGCGATTTGCCTGCAACGCAATGCGCAACGAGTGCAACGAATCGTCCCGCGCGAGGTGATTCTTCAGCAACAGCACGATTTGCAGGCGTCGTTCGGGACTTTATCTGCCGAAGGTTTTCACGCGCTGTATGTCTTCGCTTCTCCCGTCGAAGCGGCAGACATTCAGATCGAGCGAAAAAAATCCCGCCGCTGGCAATCCGATGCTCCTTGAGTTATCGTATCTCCTGATGCGCTGCATTGCGCGCGCGAGGTTTTCTGAAACCGGCAACCTCACTTCCACGAGCACAATTTGTCCGGCAGACTCGTTCTGTCTTCACCCACGAAAGGAACGTTATGTCTTGGCTTCGAGTTCTTTGCCTCCTTTGCCTGAGCTTGTTGTTTGCCACCGCGACGGCGCACGCCGATCCGGTTCGCTTTGATTTCAACGGCAGCGGAACCCTGGATTTCAAGGGGCCCATCGTCACCACGATCAAGTTTCAGACGATGGGAATTTACGATTCTTCGCTTGGCACGTTCCGGTATCTCTCCGAAGGTGTGATTGATTTGACTGTCATCACGAGCAACGGCTCCGCGCCCACCAGAGGCGAATTCACCATCAACTTCGGCAACGGCGATAAGCTCATTGGCACGTTCACTGGCTCGGTCTTTCCGGTAGACGCGAACGGCATCGCGCGTTATGTGTTGAGTTACACGATCACTAGCGGGACGGGCATATTCCGGGGTGCGACCGGCACGGGGTCAGAAGAGTTGCTGCATAACTTTGCCACTTCGGCCTACACCAGCCGAGGCAGCTTCAACCTCAATGTGCCCGCGCCGATTCCAGAGCCTGCAACCTTGTTATTATTGGGCGGAGGGTTAGCGGGATTGGCAGTGCGGCTGCGGAGGAAGAAGTAAAAAGAAGTAGAAAGTAAAAAGTGGAAAGACAAAAGTAAAATGCCCTACTTCAACTACTTTCTACTTTCTACTTTCTACTTCTTCCCAAACATCTCCAACAACATCGTCGGCTTGTCGG
>CAZWAK010000040.1:22457-50999 GCA_964631865.1 uncultured Heliobacteriaceae bacterium
GTTTTGATGGCGTCTGCGCCGAGCAGGGCGGCAGCTTGTGCGATGGCGGGATCGTCCACCGTCCAGACCCAGACTTCGACGCCTGCTTTGTGCGCGAGGTCAACGATTTCCCACGAGAGTTTTTTGTACGAGATCGAAAGCGAATGCGGGCGGAAGGCGATGACTTTTTTGACTGCCTCTTCGTACGGCACGGCGGAATCGTAGCCCGGATTGATGTGCAGTTTGAGTTTGCTTCCCAACCCTTCACGCAATTTTTGCGCTGTGGCTAAGTCCGGCGCTTCCAGCACGACACGATCCAGTGCCGGATGGTGTTTGAGCAGCGCGATGGTTTTGTCTACGAGTTCGTCGAAACGCGGACATCGTTTGAGTTCGACGTTGAGCAGCGCGGTCGGCACTTGTTCCAACACGTCTTGGAAGGTCGGCACTTTCCGCCCACCTTTGTCTTCGCCGATGGGCTTGAGCGGTTGCGCTGTCATCTCCGCGTATGTCACCTCTGCCACGAGCGGGCCTTTCGTGCCAAATGGCATCCCTTCCACACGCCCTACGTTGTCATCGTGATAGATCACGACCACGCCGTCTTTCGTCAAACGCAGGTCGGTCTCGATGGCCGTTGCGCCGAGTTTGACCGCGCGCTGAAAGGCGGCAATCGTGTTCTCGGTGAATTCTTTCGCGCCGCCGCGATGCGCGACGACGGCAGGTTTGGTTTGCGCAAGCAACGTTGTCGCACACGTAAGCAGCAGCAGCGGGAGCAGAAATCGTGGGTGTTTCATGCCGCTCAGTATAGCAAGAATCGTAGTATCAGCAATTCGTCAGAGTTTCGTGAAATTTAGTTGTGCTATGATGCCGCCCGAACCCAGCCTGTCCCGAATCTTTGTCATTCCACGAAAGGCATTTAGTATGGAAGTTCCTGCTACCGAGCGGCGACGTTCGTTGCGCCATCAATTGATTTTGGATTTGTACTGCGACGGCATCGAAGGCGTCGGCGTAGCGCAAACGCGCGACATCAACCTGCACGGGTTGTATTTCAATACGCTGACCGAGATTCCGAAAGGCGCGCGCTTGAAGTTGCGGTTGCCGCTCAATTCTGCCAAAGAATATCTCGTCATTGATGCCGAAGTCGTCTACAGCCAGCCCAAAGTTGGCTGCGCCGTCGAATTCATCGGGCTGAGCCGAATCTGTCAAAACGTGCTCGCGCAGTTTATCGAAGAACTCAAAGAAAGCCGCCTGCAGCATTGGGAAGTGGCGGCTTAATTGATGTCGGGCGTCAGATGAGCCGCGAGGATGGTTTCAAATTGCTGCGGCGTCAGGCCGTTGATCTGAAGGATTTTGGTTTTGGCGGTTGCGCCGGAAAGTAATGTGATGGCGCGGCGCGGCACGGCAAACAGTTTGGCTAAGAAGCGAGTCAATTCTTCGTTCGCGGCTCCCTCCACGGGCGGCGCGGCGAGCTTGATTTTCAGATGGCCTTCGACCTCGCCCGCGATGGCGCTTTTCGTCGCGCGCGGTTGTGCCCGCACTGTGAACGTAATCGCGTCTTCCTGCGCCGTAAAGCGAATCATACACTGCGCAAATCGAACAACAACGTAAGCTGCACGGCGTACGCCACAAACGTCAACACCAGCCACAAGATCAAAAAGCCCAAGCCCGGAAACGGCAACCGTTGCTCGAAGATTTGCAGCAGCGGCCCGATGCGCTGGTACGCGAAGCCCACCCATTTGCGCAGCAAACCAAACACGCCGTAAATAAAAATCACCGTCATCAAAAACAACAGAAAAAACACGACGACCAGCAGGACAGTGCCGACGACATACCGCAACACGCCCACGACATCGCCTTGCCCCAACCGAATGATCGTGTTGGCCACCGCCCAAAGCGCCACCGTCAGATAGCCGACGATGTCGTAGAGCACATACGACAAAATAACAGTGGCAAAGAAAATCATCAGGATGGCCGGGTCAAAGCCGAGCGCGCGTTTGAGCGGGTAATAGAACTGCGAAGCACGCATGTTCCCAATGAGTTGATTGGCCGGTTTCGTTCCGTAATAAGAAAATTTGCCGAAGGGATTGAGTTTGAGCGCATCGGCCAAAACGCGCAGCAGCAGCAAAACGACAACGGCGACGATGACTAACCCAAAGAGATAAAACGAAAGCACTTTAATCCATTGGGCAAGGGTTCCGATATAACCAGCCAGTAAATTCATAGTTGATTAAGTTCTCGCGCCAAACAACGCCGTGCCGATGCGCACGAGCGTCGCGCCTTCTTCAATGGCGACTTCAAAGTCGTGGCTCATGCCCATCGAAAGCTGTGTGCAGGAGGTCAGCCCCGCGCGCAAGGCTTCGTCGCGCAACGACCGCAATTGACGAAAGTAAGGCCGCACGTCTTCGGGATTCTCCAAATACGGCGGCACGGTCATCAAGCCTCGGAGTTCCAGCGCAGGGAATTGATGGATGGTTTCGAGCAATGGCAACGCGGCGTGCGGCGCGACGCCGGATTTCGACGCTTCTCCGGCCAAGTTGATTTCGACGAAGACGGGCAGTCGTTGGCCCAATTCTTCGGCGATGCGTTGCAGTCGCTGTGCCAGGCTTTCGTCCGCGACCGATTGCACGACATCAAATAACGACGCGGCTTTGCGCGCTTTGTTCGATTGCAAATGCCCGATCAAATGCCATTCGACTTGATGGCGCAGATCAGACAGTTCGGCGAGTTTGGCTTCGGCTTCCTGCACGCGATTTTCGCCGAGAACGGTCACGCCTGCGGTGATGGCCGCGCGCACGCGCTCAGCAGAAACGGTTTTGCTGACGGCGACGAGCGTAACTTCAGAAGCGGCCCGTCCTGCGCGTTGGCAGGCGGCGGCGATGCGTTGCTGAAGCGAAGCGAGCGCGTCACTCAAGGCCGCATCTGCATTGCGCACTTCGCGTTCTGCACTCCTCATTACTTCTTGCCGCCCTCTTCCACATAGCTTTGCCGATGCTGCACAACAATCAGCTTGGGATCAATTTGATCGCCGAGGTTGACCTTGACTTGAATCTTGCGGCGTTTGCCTTCCTTGCGCGTATTGGTCGTCGTGTAGCCAAGGCTGTATTGGTTGCGCAGCAACGCTTGCACGGTTTGCAAGGCCGCCGGGATTTCACCGGGGAACGTGATCGGGATGTATTTGCCGCCGGTTGCGTCGGAAAACGTCTTGAGTTGATTTTGCGCTTGCAGCAGTGTCATCCGATCAATCGGGATGCCATTGAAATTCACGCCGCGCCCAGGATCAAGCATTTGATCGTAGAGCTTGAGGAAGAAGTTCGCCGTGCCCAAACTGTAGATTGGCACGCCCGAATTCTCGACCACTTTGCGTGCTTGATCGAAGTTGATTTTGCTGAAGGTGTCCATTCCCGAACCGATCAGCAACACGGCAGTACGCGCATTGACTTCGTACAACCCGGAGTAATCCATCTGCCCGTTTTTATCCGCGCCCTTGCCGTCTTCCAACACTACTGCATCGCCTTTGCCGCCCCGCAGCACGAACTTGAGTGTGTCGAAGAGATTGCTTTCGCTGAAGGCGGGATTGTTGCGAATCAGCAATTGAATCGCTGACATCAATTTGGCTTTGTCGTCGGTAAAGTCTACGAGCGGGGTCGGACGAATGTCGTAGGCCACGATGGAAACGAAATCGTTGGGCTTCACGATGGTGCGGACGAATTCGTAGGCGGGGCGCAACACTTCGACGCGCCCCGCTTCCCAATAGCCGCCTGTCGGCGAACCAAATACATCCACGAGTTTGCTGTATTCGACAATCACGACCATCGTCAGCGGCGCTTCGGGCGTGGAGAAATGTTCGACCTCCTGCTTGACGCCGTCTTCGTACACCTCGAAATGTTCCTTCTTCAAGCCTTGCAAGATGCCGCCGGTTTTCTTGTTGTAGACGACGGCTTCGACGTTGACGATGTTCGTGCCGATGGTCAGGATCGCGCCGGACATTTGCTTGTCCACTTTTTTCTCGTCCTGGCGTTCCTGTTCTTTCTTTTGCGCTTCAGGATCGCCGCTGGCATCGGGGTTCTTCTTCTTCTTGTCGCTTTGGGATTGCCGTCCGGCCTGCGCTTCGACGCGCTCGGTCAGCATCGTTTGGCTCACCCACCATCCGACCAGAAGCGTGACGAACAACGCGAGAGCGAAACGGCTGACTTGTTTGCGGGAATATTTCATAGTGGTACCTCTAGGTTTCATTCTTGCAAGTACATCACAATAGATGATGGCAACGGCTTGTGCAAGTAGCAGGCTTGCGTTGCGTTGCCAAAGCTTTATAATCGCTCGCAACGCACTTCCTCGCACAATTCACTCGGTTACACATTGGGCTTAGGGAAAAACACATGGCAAGTGAACTACCGAAAGTTGAACTTGATTTCCGCGCCTGGTTCTGGCGTTGGCTGCGACGACCGGGCTGGGGCATCATCTTGCCCCTGTTGTTGGTCGCGTTTGCGGGCGTGTTTGCGTGGCAAATCTTCTTTTCGCCCTCGGAACTGGACAGAGGAGTGGCGGCGCTGAAAGCTGCGTATCGCCTGACGCGCCCGGTGGAAGCGCGGATCGCCGCATTCAGTTATGCGCCGTTTGAAGCCGGGGCCAATCGTTTCGATGAAACCCAATTCAAGCGCGCCGAAGACTTGTTGTTGCGGCAAACGCAACAGCTCAACACGTCTGCCGCGTTGCACGCACGCGGGCAATTTCAACTCGCCCGGCGGCAGTTTGGCGAAGCGATTCAGCAGTTCGAGGCCGCGCTCAAACTCGAAGCCAACCAGGCCCAACTGCACAACGACCTCGGTGTTGCGTGGTTGGAAAAAGCGACGCTCGAAAAAAACTCGGCTCAATCGAACCAACAGTTTGCCCAAAGCCGTCGGCATCTGGAACAAGCCTTACAACTTGACCCGCACAACCTGGAAGCGTTGTTCAATCTGGCGTTGTTGGAGTTTCGGCAAAATTTATGGAAACAGGCGGAGGAGCGTTGGCAACTCTATTTGAAGCAGGACGAGCGGTCGAACTGGGCACAGGAAGCCAAAACCTATCTCAATCGCAGCAGAGCATTGCAACAACAAACAATCAATTCCAATGTCTGAGGCGCGGAAGACGTAACGCGATTTGGCAAATCGCGCGCGTATCCAGATAACCCCACGCGATTTGCCAAATCGCGCTACGTGCCTAGCGTGGCTTGATTTCATTGCCGTTGCCATTGAGCGCGGGCGCGTTCGTGACGGCGTCTTTGAGGCGCGTCAACACGTCGTGGCGCAGTTCGTCATAGCTGGCGACGCGCGTAAATCCGGCAGCGTTTTTATGGCCGCCGCCGCCGAAATATTCCGCCACCTGCGCCACATTCACGCGGTTCTTGGAGCGCAAGCTGACGCGATAGGTCGAGTTCGCCAATTCACGGAAAAAGGCAGCGGCTTCGACCGCGCCAATCGTCAACGGATACGTGATGATGCCGTCCGTATCTTCTTCGGTCGCGCCGGATTCCTGCATCGCCTCGTGCGTCATTTGAATCCACGCGATTTTGCCCGATTCGTCGCACTGCAAGGTCGAAAGCACTGCGCCCGTGAGTTTGATTTTGGCGTACGGATATTGATAGAAAATCGCTTGCGACAGCTTGGCGGGTTGCGCGCCGCATTTGACCAGTTCGCTGGCGATTTTGAAGGTGCGCTCGGTGGTGTTGGAAAAGTGAAACGAGCCGGTGTCGGTCAGCAGCGCCGCATAAATACAACTCGCCATTTCCGGCGTGATCTTCACGCCCATCGCTTTGGCCAGATTGTAGATCATCTCGCCGACGGCGGCGGCGGTCGAGTCAATCCAGTTCAAATTGCCAAACAACTCGGTCGTGGTGTGGTGGTCAATGTTGACGACGAATTGGTCTTTGAGGCTCGGCAGACCAGGCCGTGTGACGTCGCTGCATTCGATCACGAAGACGGCATCATAGCGGCAATCCAAATCCGGCACGACCCGCACTTCGTCGGCTCCCGGCAAGTTCAAATAAGCGTGCGGCACGGGATCGCACAGCACGACTTCGGCGTCTTTGTTGAGACTGCGCAGAATCCAATTCAGCGCGAGGGAAGAACCCAGGCCGTCACCATCCGGTCGGATATGCGAGGTGATAGCAAACTTCTGGTGCTTTTCGATAAGATCAGTAACGTCGCCCAGCATAGTTCAAATAACGCTTCTTTCTTTTAAGATATAAGGTCATTTTCGGTGGCAGCTTGGGGGCGAGCTTCCAGCGGTTCGTTGGCTTCGTCAGCTTCGTTAGCTTCGGGGGGCGGAGGGGAGACCGCGAGTTCGTGACTAATTTCCGTCAGCAAATTGTCCATCTTTGCACCGTACGCCAGCGAATCATCCATAGTAAATTGCAAATCGGGACAATGTCGTAATTTCAAGCGACCACTGAGTTGTCGGCGGATGAAACCGTACGCACGATGGAGCGCCGCAAAAGTTTCTTTTTGTTCTTCGGGGGAGCCAAACACACTGACAAAAACGCGGGCGTGGCGCAAATCGGGGCTGACGCGCACCTGGGTGACAGTGGCAAATCCGACGCGCGGGTCTTTGACTTCCCGCGCCAGAATTACGCTCAATTCATTGCGTAACTCGTGCGCCAATCTGTCGGGACGGTACTGCATATTGAGAATTTGAGATTTGAGATTTGAGATTTGAGATGGGCAAAGATTCCCACCCCAAATCTCTAATTCAAACTCGTCGCGGCGACTTTCTCTTCAATGTAGGCTTCGACGACATCGCCGATCTTGAAATCATTGAAGCGATCCAGCGTGATGCCGCATTCGTAGCCTTGTTGCACTTCGCTGACATCGTCTTTGAAGCGGCGCAGACTGCCGATGGACGTGTCGAAGATCACCACGTTGTCGCGGATCAAGCGCGCTTTCGCCGTGCGTTTGATCGAGCCATTGAGCACATACGATCCGGCCACCGAACCAATCCGCGGCACGCGAATCACGTCGCGCACTTCGGCTTTGCCCAGCACTGTTTCCTTGATCGTCGCGTCGAGCATACCGATCATCGCGTTGCGAATTTCCTCTTCGACTTTGTAGATGATCGAATGCAGACGAATGTCCACCGATTCCTGCTTGGCAATTTCATCGGCGCGCGTTTCGGGACGCACATTGAAGCCGATGATGACGGTCGCTGCGCCCGTTTCGGTCGCATTCGACGCGCTGGCCAACAGCACATCGTCGTAAGTGATCGCGCCGACGCCCGCGCGGATGATGCGGACTTTGACCTTTTCGGTCGAAAGCTTGAGCAGCGTGTCTTTGAGCACTTCGACCGAGCCTTGCACGTCGGCTTTGAGGATGACGAGCAGTTCTTTGACTTCGCCCGTCTCCATTTGCGCGGCCAATTGATCGAGACCGCGAGCCGCCGTGCGCGCCAACGCTTTGATACGCGCTTTCGATTGGCGATACTCGGAAATTTGCCGCGCCTTGACTTCGTCCGCGACGACCTGGAATTGATCGCCCGCCGAAGGCACGCCCTGCAAACCTAAGACTTCGACCGGTGTGGCCGGCCCGGTTTCCTGAAGCTGGGCCCGCCGATCATCGAACAGCGCGCGCACGCGCCCGAAGAAGTTGCCGACGATGAACGGCTCGCCGACTTTGAGCGTGCCGTTTTGAATCAACACGGTCGCAACGGAACCGCGCCCGCGATCCAGTTTGGCTTCGAGCACCGTGCCCGTCGCCAGACGTTTGGAATTCGATTTGAGTTCCATGATGTCGGCTTGCAGAATCACCATTTCGAGCAAGCCATCGAGGTTCTGCCGCTTCTTCGCCGAGACCTCGACCATCGTCGTCGAACCGCCCCAACCGTCCCACAAAAGCCCGCGATCTGCGAGTTCTTTTTTGACGCGATCAATGTTGGCTTCAGGTTTGTCAATCTTGTTGATGGCCACAATGATCGGCACGTTCGCGGCCTTCGAGTGTTCGATGGCTTCGACGGTTTGCGGCATCACGCCGTCATCCGCCGCAACGACCAGAATCACAAGGTCGGTGACTTTCGCGCCGCGCGCACGCATCATCGTGAACGCTTCGTGACCAGGCGTGTCGAGAAACACGATGCGCCGCAGTTCTGTGGGCTTGTCGGGATCAGGTACTTGCACCGAATACGCGCCGATGTGTTGCGTGATGCCGCCGGCTTCGCCCTCGGCCACGCGCGTTTCGCGTATGGCATCGAGCAAACTGGTTTTGCCGTGATCCACGTGTCCCATCACGGTGACAACGGGCGCTCGCATTTCGGTGTCTTCCATCGCTTCGGGCGTGATCTCGAATTCAGACTCGACGATCATGTCCTCGAACGCGCCGAACGACACATCGAAACCGAAGAACTTGCCGATGTCTTTGGCGATGTCGGTGTTCATCGTTTGATTGATGGTCGCCATCACGCCGCGTTGGAAGAGTTCCTGCACGATGTCTTTGGGTTTGATGTCGAGCTTCTCAGCAAACTCGCGCACGGTCGCGCCTTCCATTACGCGCACCGGTTTGAGTTCGACTGGAACCGCACGCGCGCTTGGTGCCGCAGCGGCTCCGCCTTTGCGCAACGGGAAGCGCAGATGACCTTCCTGCTTCTCGCCGGGCGCTGGCTTGGGGCGCGTGCTGTGGCGACCTTTGTGCTTGTCATTTTTCGGCGGAATGTAGGTTGTGCGTTGCGGCGCACCCGACGGCAACAAATGCACGCCTTCGGTCGGTTTGGGTTTGTCCGTTTTTTCGTCGCGCTTGCCGGGCGGCGTAGGTGGTGGCACTAAGCGCGGCTTCGGCGGAGCCAGACGAATGACGTTGGTCGTACCCGGACGCGATTGCGCCTCCTTCGGCACAGGCGGCACTTCGCGCAGCTTGGGCGGTGCTGGCGGCGGTGGCGGCGGCGTGGGCACGGGCGTCGTCGGACGCTCGAGCTGACGCAACGTGAACGCCGGTTTGGGTTCTTCGGGCGCAGGTGCGACGGGCGCGACCTTTGGCGGTTCCACCACTTCGACCACTTCCTGGACTGGCTCTGGAATCGCTTCCGGCTCAGGAGCCGGCGCTTCGACCGGCGGCGCGACTTTGGCTTCAACCTGCACAGGCGTGGGCGGTTCTGGCGGCGGCGGTTGCAATTTCACTACGCGCGGTTTGAGCGGGTCGGGCGGTGCAGGCGGCGGCGGCGTGGGTTGGACTACCGTTGGCGCGGGCGGGGGCGTGGTCGGAGTCGTCGGGGCTACAGGGGCTGCCGGGGCCACCGTTGTGACGGGGGCCTCTGGCGTCTCGCTCGGAGCGGGTTTGGCCGCTTTGACCAGACGCGCCGTACGGGGGGAACTGACCGGCTCTTTTTTCGGAAAATACATTTCGCGAATTTTATCCGCGATGGCGTCGTCCAGCGTGTTGGACGGCACGCTCGCGTCCACGCCCAGACGCCGCGCGTCTTCGAGGATTTTCCGACTTTCCATTTTTAGTTCACGAGCAAGCTCGTAAATTCTGACTTTACCCATTTAGTTTCCAATGACTCCCGGCAAGCCTCTTTCCACATGATCTTGCCAACAACGTTACAATTTAACTCTCTGCCTGGTTTGCTTCTTCCGTCACAGCAGGTTCTGCGCTCACATCCTCTGCTTCCGCTGCTTCAGTTGTCTCCTCTGTCTCTTCGTTCGCCGTTGCCGCCGCTTCGGAAGCTGCTTCAGGTGCAGCTTCTGCCGCAGCGGTTGCTTCTGCGGTGGGTTCTTCGGCCTCTGCCGCTTCCGCCGCTTCCGTTTCAGCCGGATGTTCGTGATGCGCCAACGCCGCTTCGCGCACGGCCACGATTTCGCGCACACTGGCCAGGAGTTCTTCGGCTTCGTCCACGCTCAAATCCAGCCAATCGCAGAGATCGTCCACATTGGCGGCGGCGAGTTGTTCGATGGTTTCGATGCCGTGTTCCGCCAGACTGGCCGAATCCTGCGGGGTGATGCCTTCGATGAAGTTCACCGGCACGACTTCTGCCGTGAGCATTTCTTCCATCTGCTGCGCGATCTCGCGCTTCATATCTTCTTCGCTGCGGATATCTATGTCCCAACCAACCAGGCGCGCGGCCAAACGCACGTTCTGTCCGCGTTTGCCGATGGCCAGACTTTGCTGCTCGGTCTCGACCGTGACTTGCAGTTTTTTGTCCTCGAAGTCCATGACCGCGACTTTGCTGACTTTCGCGGGCGAAAGCGCGTTGGCGGCAAAGATCGCCGGGTCTTCTGACCATTCGATGATGTCAATTTTTTCGCCGCGCAATTCGCGGATAATGGATTGCACGCGCGAGCCTTTCATCCCGACGCACGCGCCGACCGGATCCACGTCGCGCTCGTTCGAGACGACAGCGATTTTCGCGCGGTCGCCCGGTTCACGCACGGCAGCTTTGATGACCACCGTGCCGTCATAAATTTCCGGCACTTCCATCTCGAACAGCCGCTTGAGCAATTCGGGACTGGTACGCGAGACTTCGATTTGCGGCCCTTTGGCTTCACGATGCACGTCGTGAATGACCACGCGGACGCGCTCGCCTTGCGAAAAGCTTTCGGCGCGCGACTGCTGATTTTTCGGCATCACGGCTTCCAGTCCGTTCCCAATATCAATGATGACGCGCCCACCCTCGAACCGTTTGACGAAGCCGTTGACCAATTCGCCGACTTTGCCGATGTATTCTTCGTAGACGTTATTGCGTTCGGCTTCGCGCACTTTTTGCAAAATGATTTGCTTGGCGGTTTGCGCGGCAATGCGCCCTAAGTCTTCGACCGGACGCGGCATTTCCAACATATCGCCCGGCTCAACGCCTTCGCCGACTTCCGCGATGGCTTCATCGAGCGACATTTCGAGCGCCGGATTGGTGATTTCTTCGACGACGGTTTTGATCGCAAACAAATCTATCGTGCCGCTGTCCGCGTTGTAACGCGCGCGTAAATCCTCGCCCGTGCGGAATTGCTTGCGCGCCGCCGTCACCACAGCGTCTTCCAGCGCGCTTGTGATGATCGTCTGGTCAATGTTCTTTTCCTTACTCAGTAGTTCGATATTTTGTGCGATGGAACTCAGTGAATTCATTGTTCGTGGTTGGTGGCTGGTGGTTGGTGGCTGGTGGCTGGCAGTGCCTTCAAAAAGAAGTTCTTACCAACCACCAGCCACCGACCACCGACCACCAATTAAGGTTCAATTTCGACATTCGCTTTCGAGATCAGCGCGAGTGGTAAGCGATGGCGGTTGCCTGTTTCGTCCTCAAGCAAAGCCGCGGGTTCGCCTTCCGGCTCCAAGCCCATCAGCGTGCCGTGAAAATTGCGCTGCCCATGGAGCGGCGCAGTTAATTTGATATGCGCGGGCAACCCCGCAAACCGTTCATAATCGCTCGGCTTGTACAGCCCGCGATCCAAGCCCGGCGAAGCGACTTCCAACACATACTGATGCGCGATCAAATCTTCCACATCGAGAATCAAGCTCACTTGCTCGCTGACCGTCGTGCAATCGTCGAGCGTGACGCCGCCGGGCTTATCAATGTAAATCCGCAAGGTCGCGTTTTTGTGACTGCCGACCATTTCCGCGTGGACGAACTCCACGCCTTCGCGAGTGGTCACTCGTTCAATAATTTCGTGAATGCGCGGATGTAACTTCACTACTGTTTTCGCTCGCGGCTTCGTACGGCCAAAGGGGCAAACCTACTGCCCATGTGAAAAAAGTGGGCATTGTGCCCACTCCATTAAGCCGGAGATAGTAGCCGAGTCATACGGGGAAAGCAAGACCCGTTGCAATTTGATTCCTGGCGCACGCCAGCGACTTCGCCGCCGCGCCGCGCAGGAAAACCATCACTCCCGCGTCAGACAGTTGAGTTTTTCTGCGTCTTCTGGGACGATCAAACCACCAACCCATTCTGCGCCGACGAAGTGCTCGTCACCCGTTGGCCAACGGTTCTGTTTAAGAGGAAATACTCATGACAACGATTGCGTTACTCGGCGCGGGCGGCAAGATGGGCTGCCGCATCACCGACAACTTGAAATCTTCGTCGCATCGAATGCTCTACATTGAAGTCGGCGCGGCGGGCATAGAAAATTTGCGCCAGCGCGGACTGACGACGACAGCGGCAGAAGCGGCCCTGCCCGAAGCCGACGCCGTGATTCTGGCCGTGCCGGACAATTTGATCGAACGCATCTCGGCGCAAGCCATTCCGCCAATGAAGCCGGGCGCGTTGGTGATTTGTCTCGACCCGGCAGCGCCGCTCGCGGGCAAGGTCAAGCACCGCGATGACCTCGCCTATTTCGTCACGCATCCGTGCCATCCGTCGGTGTTCAGCTACGACGTGACGCCGGAGCAACGGCGCGATTTCTTCGGCGGCATCACAGCCCCGCAAGCCATCGTCAGCGCGTTGCTGCACGGTCAGGATGAGGATTTCGTGCGCGGCGAAGCGATTGCCAAAGAAATGTACGGCCCGGTCACGCGGTCGCATCGTGTGACGGTCGAGCAGATGGCGCTGCTGGAACCGGGGCTGTCCGAAACGACTTCGCAAACCTGTTTGCAGGTCGTGCGCGAAGCGATGGACGAAGTCATTCGGCGCGGTGTGCCTGCCGAAGCGGCGCGCGATTTCATCCTCGGTCACATCAACATTCAACTGGCGATTTTCTGGGGCGAACTCAACATTCAGTTTTCCGATGGCGCGAAAAAAGCCATGGAGCGCGCGCGTTCGCAGATCATCCAGCCCGATTGGAAACAGGTCTTCGAGCCGGATGCGATTCGCGCCTGTCTGGAAGAAATCACGCGCGCGCCGGAACCACGCAGTTGAGTTGCCCGTTGAGAAACACGCGATACGATTCGCGCGGAACGAAATTTTTCTGATGAGGCTCCCATGAAAAAAACTCTCTTACTTCTTTCGCTCTTCACGTGGCTGTCTTCCGCCTTCGCGCAGGACAAACCGCTTCGGCTCGGCATCATCGGCACGGACACGTCGCACGTGCCCGCCTTCACGGAAATGCTGAACGACCCATCGAAGGCGAATCACGTGCCCGGCGCGCGCGTCGTCGCAGCCTTCAAAGGCGGCAGCGCGGATGTCGAATCCAGCCGCACGCGCGTGGATCGCTTCGCTGCCGAAATCAAAGACAAATGGAACGTCGAACTCGTCAACTCCATCGAAGAGCTTTGCCAAAAGGTAGATGCCGTGCTGATCGAAAGCGTAGACGGGCGACCGCATCTGGAACAAATCAAACCGGTGCTGAAAGCGAAGAAGCCTGTGTTTATTGATAAGCCGTTTGCGGGCAGCTTGCGCGATGCAAAAGAAATCGTGCGACTCGCCAAAGCCGCAGGCGTGCCGTTTTTCAGTTCGTCGAGTTTGCGCTTTGTGCCCGACATTCAAGAGATGAAAAAGAATCCGGCGCTCGGCGACTTAGTAGGCGCAATTGCCTTCAGCCCGTCGTCCTTGGAGCCGCATCATCCCGACTTGTTTTGGTACGGCATTCACGGCGTCGAGACGTTGTACACGTTGATGGGCGCGGGCTGTGAAAGCGTCACGCGCACCCACACGAACGGCACAGATGTCGTCACGGGACGCTGGAAAGACGGGCGCATCGGCACGTTTCGCGGCATTCGGGACGGCAAGCAAAGCTACGGTGCAATCGCGTTTGGCAGCAAGTCCGTGCTGATGAAGGAACCGAAAACAAGCTACCGCGAGTTGGTCATTGAGATCGTGAAGTTTTTCCAAACCGGCGTGCCGCCGATTGCGCCCGAAGAGACGCTGGAAATCATGGCGTTTATGGAAGCCGCAGATGTGAGCAAGCAGAGAAACGGTGCGCCTGTGATGCTGAGGGATTTGTTAGGTCAATGATCCGTCTGTTTCAGTTTCTCGGCATATTCCGCCGGAAAGCTGCGGGCGCGTCCGGCGCGATTCATCACAATGTGTTGCGTTTCGCCTTCCGCCAACAACGTGTCATCGGCTTCCCGTCGCACTTCATAAATAAACGTAATCGCGCGGCTGCGGATGTCGGTGGCGCGCGTGCGAATCACAATCACATCGTCGTACTTTGCTGGAATGCGATAGCGTAACCGCGCTTCAGTCACGGGCAAAAAAGCGTCCGCTTCGATTTCCATATCGCGGTAATTGAAGCCGTGATCGCGGCACAATTCGACGCGCCCGATTTCAAACCAGATCAAATAATTCGAGTGATAGACCATTCCCGCCTGATCGGTTTCGGCGTAGCGCACACGGACGCGGGTTTCGCTCCAGTTCTGTTCGTTAGCGTTGTTTTTCATTGTGAACTTCGTGGTACATTGTTGCTCGCTGGAATTTGTTTACGCGAAAGGATTCGGAATGTCAAAGCTGATCTCTTGGAAACTCACCCTGGCTGTCACGCTGCTCTTGAGCGGTTTGCTCGTGGCACAACAAACGCGCCCCAAAATTGCGCCCAAAGCCGAAGAAAAGAAACCGATCACGTCCGCCGAAGTCGAAAAGCTGACCGCAGAAATCATCCAACAAGTCAGTCAGATTCGCGGCTTGAAGTTGCTCGCGTCGGTCAAAAGCGGGGCCAAATCGCGCGCCGAGATTGAGCAAATGGTCATCAAAAATTTCGAGGAAGAAACCACGCCCGCTGAACTCGACGCCGAATTCAAAACCCTCGTCGCGTTTGGCCTCGTGCCGAAAGATTTCAAGTATCGCGAGTTCCTCATCAAGTTGCTGACCGAACAAATCGCGGGCTTTTACGATCCCAGGAAAAAAGAATTTCACCTGGCCGACTGGAATCCGCTGGAATTGCAAAAGACCGTGATGGCGCACGAACTGACGCACGCTTTGCAGGATCAGCATTTCGATTTGCAACGCTTTGACAAATGGCCGGACGGCGACGGCGACCGCGAGATGGCGATTCACGCATTGATTGAAGGCGACGCGACCGCGTTGATGATTGATTACATGCTGAAGCCGATGGGGATGAACGTGACGAAAATTCCGAAGGCGATGTTGGAGCAAATGAATGCCGAAGGAAACGCGCCCGGCATGGAAGTCATCAACGCTGCGCCGAACGCGATTCGCGAAAGCCTGACGTTTCCGTATCTCAACGGTTTGGGCTTTGCCTACGATTTGCTCAAGGCGCAGGGCTGGGATGGCGTTTCCAAAGCCTACAAAAACCTGCCGCAATCTACCGAACAGATTCTGCATCCGGCGAAATATTTGACGAATGAATTGCCCGTGAAAGTCGAATTGAGCGATGTCTCCGTCACGCTCGGCACCGGTTGGAAGCGCATCAGCTTTGACGTCAACGGCGAGTTTGGTTATTACCTCGTGCTGGCGGAATATCTGGACAAAACGATAGCGCGCAAAGCGGCGGAAGGCTGGGGCGGCGATCAATATGCGTTGTACGAAAACGCCGCGAAGACGCGCACGACGCTCGTGCATCTGAGTCGTTGGGACACGACGAATGATGCCGCGAAGTTTTTTGAAGCCTACGCGGCGCGCACCGGCAAACGTTGGCCGACGGCAAAGCTGAACAAGACGGTGAATCAATTCGTGTATGTCACGCCGACGGGCGAAACGTGGTTGGAATTGCGCGGCGCGACCGTGTTGGCGATAGAAGGTGCCGCGGTCGGCAGCGCGAAGAATTTGGCTGCGAAATTGTGGGAGTCGAAAGTAGGTCAACCGTGAGCCTATGTCTCTTTTCCTCAAACTCTCTCCGTTATTGATTGCGACGTTGCACGGCTACGGCGCAGCGTGGTTGGCGGTGAAGATGTTGTTTCGCCCGCGCCATCCGCTGTACGTGTTCGGTTGGCAAGTGCCGCTCACGCCCGGCATGTTGCCGAAAGAGCGCGTGCATTTTATCGAAGCCCTTTCGACCGTCATCGCCGAACGCTTGCTGGATGTCGAAACCATCGCCGATGAAATCATGCAATTGCAGTTGGAGCAGGAAGTGACGGCGCTCGCCGTGCATCAATCGCAAAGCGAAACGACCGTGCAGGTCGTCGTCGAGCATTTGCGCGAACGGTTGTTTCAATTGCGCGATTCGGTCGAAGCGCGCTGGGAGATTGCCAAAGCCTTGCGCAAAATTGTCGAAGTCGAAATGGAGCAGCGGCTCGGTTTTTTGCGCCGGATGGTGACAGGCTATTTTCTCGACGACGAAGCGTTGTATCGCATCGTCGGCGATTCGATTGACAAGCTGGCCGAACAAATCGCCGACAGTTTGTTTGCGCGCACGACGATTGCGCAGGCGATGGCTTCGATCCCGGAGACGATTTTGCGCGGCGGCACAGCGCAGCCCGGCGTGATTGACAAATTCGTGACCTTGCTCAGCCAACGCCTGGATTTTCGCGCGATTCTGATGCGGCGCTTGAGCGCGTTGTCTGACGAAGCCATCGAACAATTGATTATGGATACGGCGGGCAAAGAAATCCGCGCGATCATCTGGTTTGGCGCAGGCATCGGCCTTGTGGTCGGGGTCGTGCAAACGCTCATCAATTTTTTATGACCAAACTTCTCCTCGTCGGCGCAGGCGGTTTTCTCGGCTCCATCGCGCGTGCGCTGCTCAGCAACTTCGTGCAACAAACCAGTGACAGCGCATTTCCGTTCGGGACGCTGGTCGTGAATGTGCTGGGCTGTTTGGTGATCGGCGCATTGTCGCAACTGGGCGAAACACACGACCTTTTTACGGCGGAAACGCGCGCATTTCTGTTCGTCGGCGTGCTCGGCGGCTTCACGACCTATTCGTCGTTTGGCAATGAGACGATCAACTTGTGGCGCGGCGGGATGAATTGGTTCGCGGTGGTGAATGTTGCAGCGCAGTTGTTCATCGGCTTGGGCGCAGTGCTGGTGGGGCGTTGGCTGGCGGCACGGCTGGGGTAATTCGATCCGCGGTTTACGATCTTGCTGCTCCTGCTGCAACTGGTCGCGCCCTTCCTCCAACGCCCGCCGTCCTTCGTGCAAGCCGCCGCGCCACTGCCCGTGTCGCCGCCCGCCCCGGAAGCCGAATCCGCCGCTCGCGTGGCCGAGAAGCTAGGCCAGATGCCGATAACCTTCGAGCAGAATCTGGGCCAGACCGACGACCGCGTCAAGTTCACGGCGCGCGGACGCGGCTACGGCTTGTTCCTCACACCGACCGAAGCCCGGCTCGCGTTGTCACAAGGCAAGAACAAACGTCCGCTGACGTTGCAAATGCAACTCGTGGGTGGCAATCCCAATCCTGCCGTGACAGGCCTAGAGCAAACCGGCACGGTCAGCAACTACTACCTCGGCAACGATCCGGCGAAGTTTCGCACGGGCGTGCCGCACTTCGCCAAAGTCAAATATGCGCAAGTCTATCCGGGCATTGACGCCGTCTATTACGGGCAAGGTCAGATGCTCGAATACGACTTCGTGGTCGCACCCGGCGCTGATCCGCGTGTGATTCAGATGACGTTCAAAGGCGCACGCAAGCTGTCATTGGACACGAACGGCGACCTCGTGATTCAGACCAAAGGCGGCGAATTGCGCCAACACAAACCCGTCGTCTATCAGGACGTGAATGGCGTGCGGCAAGCCGTGGCGGGCCGCTTCGTGCTGCGCGGCAAGCAGGTCGGCTTTGCCATTGGCGACTATGATCGCAGCAAAGAGTTGGTAATTGATCCGACGCTCAATTATTCGACCTATGTGGGCGGCTATGACGGCGATGAGAAAGGTTACGCCATCGTGCTGGACGGGGTGCGCACGGGCTTGAGTGTGACGGGCGCGATGGACGGAGAAACGATGCTGTTCTTTGTCGAAGAGTTGGTGGTGCCGAGACTCAAGCGCGGGGAAATAGTCGTGTTGGATAACAGCTCCATTCATAAACAAGAAGAGATCGAAGAGGCGATTGAGGCCGTCGGGGCCTGGGTGCTGTTTCTGCCGCCCTATTCGCCCGACCTCAACCCGATTGAAAACGGCTGGTCGAAAGTGAAGGCCATTTTGCGGGCGCTCAAGCCCCGCACGTTTGATGCGTTACAGACGGCACTGGTCGAAGCCTTTGCCGCCATCACCGCACAAGACCTTCGCGGTTGGTTTGGCCACTGTGGCTACGGGGGCGCACTCACTTGAAAACCGCTATAATGGCTTCTTTCGCGGCGCTGTTCGATCTCCTTCCTGACCTCTTCACTACGCCATTGCCAGCCGTGACCTGTGTTTCCATCTGAAATAAGTCGAGATGCCCACTGCCACCCGCGGCAACGGTATGAAGAACGCCAGGAATTAAAATTCCTTCGGGAATTAGAGAACCGCCACCCTGTTCGGGAATGCGACGGGGTTATTTGAAGACGATTCCTTCTTTCATCACCAATCGCACCTGCTTCAAAGTTTGAATGTTATCGAGTGGATTATCTGTCGTAGCAATCAGATCAGCAGCCATTCCGGGTTTGATTGCGCCGCGACGGGGAGCGACATCCAGCAACTTGGCCGCATTCGTGGTCAGCATTTGCAGCAAATACGAATTCGGCAGTCCCGCCGCAATATAAGAATCCAAAATCGAAAGACTCACCTCACCGCGCGTTTTGCCCTCGACATCAAAAATGATGTCCGAACCAAAAGCCTGCACCACGCCGATCTTGTATGCGCGTTTGATGCGATCCAGGCTGCGCGCATAACCGCGCCCGGAGCTTTCCGCGTCTTGTCCGTATTCCTGCAAATACTCCGCCGTGAAATCTGTGCCGACCAACACGACGTTGTTTTTCTTCGCCAGCTCCAGCACGGCATCTGACATTGAGAAGCCATGTTCGATGGAATCCACGCCGGCCTCCGCTGCATTGCGTGCGCCCGCTTCGGTCACACAATGCGCGGCGAGTTTGACACCTGCGCGATGCGCTTCTTCGACAGCGAAGCGAATGTCATCGGCGCTGTAGATGTAGCGTTGGTCGTCCACGACAATCTTGATGACTTGCGCGCCATAGAAAATATTTTCGTGAATCGCCTTGCGCAGTTCGTCTTTTGTGTCCGCAAAAAAATACTCCGGCGCACCCAATCCGGGCCGCTCCGGGTTTAGCGCATAGCCGCGCTCGCTCGGCAAGTATGTGCGCGAAGAGAAAGTCATCTCGCTTGCGGAAGCCATTCGTCGTCTCACGAGTTTACCGGCATCGAATTTGGGGCTGGAGCGGCGCGGCCTCATCAAAGAAGGAATGTTTGCCGACATCGTGATCTTCAATCCGGCCACGATTGCGGATCGCGCGACGTTCGAGCAACCGCATCAGTACGCGGTCGGCGTGCAGCATGTTTTCGTCAACGGCAAACAGGTTTTGCAAGATGGCGAAATTACCGGCGCAAAACCGGGACGCGCTTTATATGGCCCCGGAAAAGTGAAGTAGTGGAAAGACTGTCGCGGGACAAGCCGCGAAAAGCCTGCTTCGTGAACGCGCTGGCTCAGCACCTGGGTCAGCATATTTTGAGAGGAAAATGCTATGCAATCTCGTCAAATGCTCAAGGGCGCTTTTTATCTGTTGGCAATGGTTTTGGTTGCGCTGGCTCCGCGCAACGCCTCGGCGCAGGCCGTCTCCGCGCGTTTGGAAGGCGTGGTGAGTGACGCGACGCAGGCTGTGATTCCGAATGCCAAAGTTGTTGCGACGAATAAAGCGACGGGCCTTGAATACGATACCGCGACCAACGAATCAGGACGCTTTGTCTTCGTCCAACTTCCGCCCGGAACGTACACCTTGTCCGCCACCACCACAGGCTTCAAGCGATTCATTCAGGATGGCGTGCTGCTGCAAGTCGGCGCGGCAGTCACCATCAACATCACGCTCGAACAAGGCGATGTGACCAAGAGTGTGACGGTAGAAGGGCAAACGCCCTTGCTCGATCAAACAACGACCAAAATCGGCACGGTTGTGGAGAATCGCCAGGCCGTAGACCTGCCGCTTAACGGACGCGGCGCAATTCACCAATCCCGGCGCAGGCGAAGCGGGCGGTTTGCCGAAGCTTTCGTTTCGCGGCCCGAATTTCTCAAACATTGATATGAGCCTCTTCAAGAGTTTTCGTGGCGAAATCTGGGGACGCGAAGTGCAGGCGCAATTTCGCGTGGAAGCCTTCAATCTATTCAATCAGGTCAATTTCCAAAATCCCAACGTCAACATCAACGGCGGCAGCTTCGGCGTCGTGACCAGCACCTTTCCCGCGCGGATTGGGCAACTCGCTTTGAAGCTCATCTTTTGAGAGACGAAATCTGAGAGAGGAAAAATCCATGCTGCGAGTTTTGTTTTTGCTGTTGGCGATGCCGCTGGCAACCTTTGCGCAAGCGTCTGATTTCAGCGAACGGGAAAAGGTCGCGCTGGCCGAGTTGCGCGAAAACAAGCTGGCCGGGGCGGCGATTGCGATTGTCAAAGGCGAACAGGTGATTTACGCCAAAGGCTTCGGCGCGGCGAATGTGGAAAACGGCGAATCAGTAAAACCGGAAATGCTTTTTCGCAGCGCCTCGGTCGGGAAGACGCTGACTTCGGCGGCGACGCTCACGCTGGTTGAGCAAGGCAAAATCAAACTGGATGAACCCGTCGGCACATACCTCAAAGGGCTTTGTCCCAAGCTCGCGCGCGTCACGCCGCATCAATTGATGTCGCACACGGCGGGGCTGCGCGACCTGACGCATGCCTTTGTCGGCCCTTACGACGAAGCGCAACTCGGTGTCACGGTGCGCGACGTGAAAGACGAAGATTTTTTGGCCGAGCCAGGCGAGATTTTTTCGTACTCGAGCCGCGCCGACAACACAGGAATTGCCGATCAGCGAGGCCGAAAAAAACAGCTACGTCGGTAGGTATTTCAATGCCGGAAATCGCAGCGCGGAGTTATTGCTCAAAGACGGCCAACTGATTTTTCGGGAAGCCGGAACCGATTGGACGCTGCGGCGGAGCGGTCAGCGTTATTTCGTTGCCAGCCCCCGGCAGAAGAGAGACCAGCTTTTATCTGCTGCCAAACGCAGTGGGTCAGATCACGTACCTGCATCGAGATTTGCGCGCGTTGAGGAAAGTCTCGACAAAGTAGATTTCGGCAAGTAACTTGACCACGTATGGTCTATGGAGACATCCGAAAACAACGCAAGAAATGCAGGTCAGGAACTGTACTTGCGCCGCTGTTTTTTTACTTTGGCCTGCTTACATTTTTCCCTCTCCCGCGTATCTATGCGCAGTCTTCACCGGAGCCGATCATCAGCCCTCGGATCGCTTCATTGCAGAAAGAATTGGGCAATGGAAAGCAACGCGCGTTATGACGATTTCTGGCAAACCGTTACCAGCCAGGGAGCGCCGCTCGTTGAGTCCATCAACGGAGATACGCAGAAGCTGTTGGTAACATTTCTTTGGCGCGCAAAAGATGAAACAAAAAACGTGCTCGTCTCTTCGCCATTGAACTCTGCTTTTAGTACGAGTGAAGACCTTTCCCCCGCGTTGATGACGCACGTCGCCGGGACAGACCTTTGGTATAAAACTTATCGGCTGCGCCATGACCTGCGAATGACCTATGCCCTTACTCCGCTTGATGTGAACATTCCAGCCGGTAAATTGTCGAAGGAATTCCTAACGAAAATGGGGTCTGCGGCGCGGGTTGATTCATTCAATCCGCAGCGCGCGCCCGGCCTTCCCCGTTCGTTGCTGGCCTTGCCTGCTGCGCCGCCCCAGCCGTGGATCAAGCCACAATCGAACGTCGCGGCGGGGCAAGTAAGTACTCTGTAAATTAAGTTTCTTGGCAAAGACGTAACGCGATTTGGTAAATCGCGGGGCTTACCTAGCGAAGGCACGCGATTTACCAAATCGCGCTACACTTCAAAATTTACTTTACAGAGTAGTAAGTCTTCATACGATTGAAAGCTCTTTTCTCAAGAACGAACATAAACTGCGCGTTTATACTCCCAACGGCTATCAGACAACCGGGAAACCTTATCACTTGATGATGCTGTTCGATGGCGCGGCCTACACGCATTACGTGCCGACGGCAACGATCCCGGATAACTTGATCGCACAAGGACAAATCCCGCCGCTCGTCGCGGTGTTGATTGATAATCCGAATCTGGAAACGCGCTCGCTTGTGTTGCCTTGTTATCCGCCCTTCGCTGAGTTTCTGGCGAAAGAGCTGATTCCCTGGATACGCAAAACCTATCGTGTAACTGCTAATCCGAGGCAAACCGTGATCGCGGGTTCCAGTTACGGCGGCTTAGCTGCGACTTATGCCGGCCTCAAACATCCTGAAATTTTCGGGAAGATACTTTCGCAATCCGGCTCGTTTTGGTGGAAGCCTGAAAAGGAGACGGAGTGGGAATGGTTGACCAGACAATTTGCTCTCGCGCCCAAGTTACCTCTGGATTTTTATCTGGATGTTGGATTGTTGGAGGCGGGCGGCGTTGATGACAGCCCCAGCCAGCTTTTCGCCAATCGGCACATGCGCGATGTCTTGCAAGCGAAAGGCTATTCAATTCATTACCGCGAGTATCACGGCGGGCATGAATATGTCATCTGGCGTGGCACTTTGGCTGATGGCTTGTTGGCTTTAATCGGAACGGCCAAAGCGCAACGCGGGCAGTGAGAGAAGGGGAATAAAGTCTGCTTCACTTATTCGGCGATTGAGAAAAGCATGATGAACACGTTGGCATCCTGGTTAAGCAGAAGAAGGTTTGTGCAAGGCACGGGGTTCTTATCGCTGCTTCGTACTTCGCCCAAAGACAATCAGGCGACGACACGCACGCGCCAGCACATCTATCAGCGGTTGGGCGTGCAGACGTTCATCAATGCAGCGGGGAACTACACGTTGCTTAGTTCGGTGTTGATGCCGCCGGAAGTGATTGCCGCGATGAATGAAGCTGCGCAGTATTACGTGGCGATTCCCGAATTACACGAAGCTGTCGGCAAACGCATCGCGGCGCTGCTCGGCGCAGAAGCGGCGCTGGTTACGGCAGGAGCGGCAGCCGCTTTGACACAGGCGACGGCGGCGTGTGTGACGGGGAAAGATCAGGAAAAAATCAATTTGCTGCCTGATATGACGAACCTCAAGCGCGAAGTCATTATTCAAAAGTCACACCGCTTCAACTTCGATCACGCGATTCGCGCGGCGGGCGTCAAACTCATCGAAGTGGAAACGCGCGCGCAACTCGAAAGCGTGATTGGCGCGAAAACGGCGCTGCTGTTTTTCCTCAACAAAGCCGAATCGCTCGGTCAGATACAGCGCAAAGAATTTGTTGCGATTGCCTGGAAACACAATATCCCGACGCTGTTGGATGCGGCGGCAGACATTCCGCCCTTTGGCAGATTGTTCGAGTATCAACGCCTGGGCTTTGATTTGATTGCGCTCAGCGGTGGCAAGGCGTTGCGCGGCCCGCAAAATTCTGGCTTGCTATTCGGGCGCGCGGACTTGGTCGCCGCAGCTTACTTGAACGGCTCGCCCAATGCGCATTCGCTTGCGCGCAATGCGAAGGTCAGAAAGGAAACGATCATCGGACTGTTGACGGCGTTGGAGCTTTACCGGAAACGCGATCATCAAGCCGAGTGGCGTGAATGGGAGCGGCGCGTCAACGAACTTGCGGCACGGCTCGCTGACCTGCGCGGCATCAAGACGGAAAAATTTACGCCTGAATATGTCAACCCTGCGCCGCATTTGCGAGTAGAATGGGACGAGCGTGTCATTCCGCTGAAGCGCGCCGAGGCGATCAAGCTGTTACGTGAAGGCCAACCGAGGATTGAAGTCGCGCCGACCCCGACCGACAATCCCGTTCTTGAAATCGCCGTTTGGACGTTGCAACCCGGCGAACACCAAATCGTGGCGGAGCAGATGCGCAAACTATTTCAGGAGCGTTTGCACCGGTGAAAAAGAAACAAGTCAAAAAAGAAGCCACTCGGCAAGATGTACTGGAACAAGACCGCCGAGTAAAAAAACAACTTTCCTTATTGCCGCCGCGACGACAAGAAGCCATTCGTCCCGTGCTCGAACATCCGCGCGAATACGTGTTGCTGAGCATTCACGACTTGGCAGTGGCGCGCGCTATGTCTGCCGCGACGCTGCTACGAACCGTGATAGATTTAGGGTTTGACGGCTACAAGGAATTTCGCAGCTACTTACACCGCCTGGCAACGGTCACTTCCACGCCGCTGGATTTAATGAAAGCCGCGCCCGCAGGCGAATCGAACGGCACGACACTGCTGAAAGAAGCGTTAGAGGTCGAAGCCAAAAACATTCAGGGGCTGCGCACCAGTCTCGATTATGAAAAGCTACATCAACTGATTGGGCGAATTTATAAAGCCAGAAAGATTTTTATTACAGGCGGCGACGTAGCCATCAGCCTCGTTCACTTTCTCGACTTTTACCTGACCATGCTCGAATTGCCGATTTACTCCGCGACGATTCCGGGCAAAGCCTTTTATCTGGCGCGTTCTCTCGACAGCCGCGATCTGGCCATCGCGATCAGCTTTCGCAAGGGCATGCGCCAAACGGTCGAGTCGCTACAAATTGCGCGCGAAAAAGGCGCGTACTGCGTGGGCATTACGGATAGCTATCTGTCGCACATTGCGCGCAATGCCGATCTCACCTTGATTACTTCCATTGAGACGTCTTCTTTCGCGCCGTCGTATGCTGCGCCGATGGCGTTGTTGAATGCGCTGCTAGCGGGCTGTGCAGGCTATAAACGCGAACGCACGATAAACATTCTCAAGCAGATTGAAGACGAACAGCGGCTCTTGGCGTAGACCTTGCCAGGCGCGGGGCTGGAAGTCGGCACGGCTTCAGCCAAGGTGCCGTCTACGCCGAGCGTCGGCAGCGCATTGTGAAAGATTCGTGCATCCGGGCGCTGTGCCATTGCGCGTAATAATTGAATCGTTCCGCGCGGCGAAAAGCGCGTCTGTTTTGGTTAATTCGGCAGACATGCCTTGCGAAACATACAGCCCCGCGTAGGTGTGATCGTGATTCGTGAATTCCAGATGGCCTTGTGCATTGGTGCGCCCGCTTAAATCAGGATCGCCGGAGGCGCGTAAAATCAGATCGCCGTACAACACGCCTTCGGCATTCACTTCGCCGCGCCGATGAATGGGCGTCACAAAGCGATGCTCCGCGCCGAACGCCACCAACGCCGCCGCGCCGGAAAACAGCTTCGTGACTGATCCCGGTACAAAAAGCTTGTCTGGGTTGAGTTCGTAAATCATCTCGCCGGTTGCGGCATCGGCGACGGCAATGCCCCACGAAGACGAACTGTATTCTTTCGCGTTGATGACACTGGCAATTTGTTCATTGAGCTTCTTTGGAGTTGACTGGGCGAAAGCGCGCAACGGTTGCGTGCCAACCAATGCCAGCAAGCAAATCAGTATTTTGGTGAGCAATTGTGTGAAGCGGTGATTCATAAACGATTATTGTCGAAGGAACGGGATTTTCCTGATGCGGCCAACGGCATCGCTCAGATGAAATCCGTTGAGATGGTGCTGTGCATCGCGCGTGAAAACATAATTCAGCCCGCCGCTGCTGAAACCATCCTTGACGGTGGGCAACAATTTCTTCGGCGGCGTATTGCGAAATTGCAGCACGAGACTGCCTTCTTTCACCGTGAATTCATACGTGACATCCAGCGCGGCGCTGTAATACCGGCCTGCATATTCCGCCAGTTGCTTTTCATCGGGCGTGACGACAGCGGCACGAACAAACGTGAATGTCGGCTGTCCGATGCCCGGCAGCAATTGCATGCGCAACGCCGACTGGGCCGTCGCGTCAGCAAAGGCGAAATCCGACTTGAGCGAATTCGTTCCCTTGAATTGATTGGCCCTGAGCGGCGCAAGCTGTTGATTCAAGCTGTTGCCTCCGAGAATGGCGGCAATCAGTTTTCCGTCCGCAAACGTAAGATTTATTGTTGCGCCGTTCTCTGGTGCGAAATACGTGCCAACACGGCGCTGTAATTCTGCGGCTGGCAGCGTGATGGCGGCGGGGGGCGCTTCGACGAGTTCTGGTTTGGTGTATTGCCCGGCCAGATAAATATCCGCGACGCTTTGCGCCAGCTTGCTGACATCAATGTTGTATAGATTGCAGAGGCAGGCGACCGAAAACTTTTGCGCTGGAAAGCGAATCAGATCGGCACGAAAGCCATTGTAGATGCCGCCGTGCGAAATCTGTTTCAGCCCGCGATAATCGCGCACAAACAAGCCAAACGCATAATCGAGTTTGGTTCCGTTGTTGAGCGTTCCCGGCGTCAGCGCAAGGTCAATCATCGCCTGGCCGCCGACTTTCGCGTCATAAAAGTTCTGATCCCATTTCACCAAATCGGTAATCGTCGTCATCACGCCGCCATCGCCGACGCGATCAAACAGTGTAGCGAAAATGCCGTAGCCGCCCGCTTTCGGCACATAGCCCGTCGCGCGTTTCGGCACGATCATTGTGCGGTCATCGTGAAAATGCGTGTCGCGCATCCCCAATGGTTGAAAGAATGATTCCTCCGCAAAGGTGCGCAACGATTTCCCTGTGATGCGCGACACGATGATTCCCAGCAAAAAATAGCCGGAGTTGGAATATTGAAACTGCTCGCCCGGTTTGAAATTCAAAGCAGGCTGTCGTACCAATAACGCTAGCACGTCGTCATCGGTCATTGTGTCTTCCAGCCGTCGCCCGGCGAGCGGCGTGAGCGCGAAAAAATCTGGTATCCCGCTGGTGTGATGCACCAGATGTGCAACGGTAACAGGCTGTTCCCAACGCGGCAACTCCGGCACATATTTGTGAATGTCATCCGTCAGCGCGATCCGTCCCTGCGTCACCAACAACGCTACACCCATCGCCGTAAATTGCTTGGAAGTCGAGGCAATGTAGAACACAGTGTCTGAGGTTAGCGGAACATTATGCTCCAGATTGGCCATTCCATAGCCGCGCTGGTACACCAACTTGCCATCCCGAATCACACCGAGGGCACAACCCGGCGAGTCAGTTTTGTTCCAGCCAGCCAAAAGCGCATCCACCTGTGCCGTCTGTGCGAGAACAGACACTGAGGCAACCATCAGGGTAAATCGGCAAACCCAAGTTGCCCGGAAAAAGCGCAAAACCTGCCTTACAAAACTGACCGAATTTCCGTTTTCTCGTAGCTGTAGCCTCATCGTCATCCTACTGTTTGACTCCATTGGTGAAATGTTTTTTTCACTCGATGCCTATGCCTGCCCCTCCCCATTCGCGCCGCCCCTCTGAGCGTTGACCAATCATTCGTGCTATTTTTAAATGCTCATGTCGTTGTCTCAAACTAGAATATAAGCTCCCCTACTATCTTGCAAGATTGACGGTTACAAAAATGAAACTTTAGTTTCAAGTCGAACAATTCGTTGAGCAAGAGCTGCCATGCGTACAAACGACTACGCAACGCCACTGTGTCTGTGCAAGTGCAAATCAACAGTTCCATCACGGGCGATC
The DNA here is from genome assembly GCA_964631865.1 of uncultured Heliobacteriaceae bacterium. Taxonomy (GTDB): domain Bacteria; phylum Acidobacteriota; class Blastocatellia; order RBC074; family RBC074; genus JAFDVL01. Next base: position 49,758 of record CAZWAK010000040.1, read on the forward strand.
AGGAAACGGTGACGCTCACGCCGGATGCCGTGCAGCCAGGCAGTTTCAAGGCCAGCATCAAAATTCTCGCCTACCAAAAGCAAAGGCAGGATGGCATCTTGCAGGCTTCCGTCGCGGCTCAGGATGAAATCGTGGTGCGCTATCGTGATCTCCGCACCGACAGCGGAACTCCCGCTGACGTTCAGACGACCGCCCAACTGGTACGCGAAAAAGTAATCTTTGCCGACTCCTGCGAAAACGGCAATCAAGGCTGGCTGGCAACCGGAACGTGGTCATTAACAGCGGAGAAAGCTGCTTCCGGCACGCGCGCGTGGTCAGATAGCCTTGGCAGCAATTACGCCCATCTGAGCCAAGTGACGCTGACGTCACCGCTCTTTGACTTGCGTGGCTTGAGCGATGTGAAAGTACAGTTTGCCCATGCACACGAAAATGAAATTACCGACGCTGGATGGACAACAACGCGCGCGCTTTCGTTTTCGTCTTTATAGTGATCTGGCCGTAACGGGCGATGGTTGGTATCTGGATGACATTCGTCTGGTCGGACACTCGGCAGAGACGGACATCATTGCGCCGGGCAGCAATCCCGCGCCGACCATGACCGGTCTCAATCCGGCGTATGGTTCGTTGTCAGGTGGCACGCTGGTCACGATTACGGGGAGCGATTTCACGCCCGCCACCACGCTGGCCTTCGGCAACACACTGGTGACGCCGACGTTCATTAGTCCACAGGAATTGCGTGTCAGCAGTCCGAGCGCGACCACGACGGGCACGGTCAATTTCCTGCTCAGCAATGGCAATTTCTCGAACGTCTGGGAAAACGCTTTTACTTACAGCAACACACAACTGCCGCAAGTCGAACTACGCAGTCCGACAGGCACATCCGTACTCTATCTGGGCAGTCGCATCGCGATTCGTTGGCGTTCAAGTGATGATCGCAGCATTTCGCACAAGTATATGGTTGAAGACGCGCTGATACGCCGCCTGCGCTTGCACAAACAAAGCCCGAAATGGGATGATGCCACACGGATTTGCGATTCCATCAAACCTGCTCAATGAAACTGCTATGCGATTTTTCGTTTTTCTGCTCTTGTTCGTGAGCGGCGCACTGTTCACGGCGTGTTCGACGCAAACCCAATCAGTGACCGTCACGACTCCGAACCAGCACGCGCACGCCGCCGCCAAACCGGTGGACGCAACCAGTGCCGCGCAGGCCAGCATCAACCAAACGCCGCCCCCCGGCCC
>CAZWAK010000041.1:0-50484 GCA_964631865.1 uncultured Heliobacteriaceae bacterium
GCGAAAGCGTGTGATTTTCACGCTGTTGATGTTTGTCGTCTATCGCGCTGGGATTCATATCACCTTTCCAGGCATTGACAAGTAAACAGTCAAAACGATTTGGGGCGGCGCGGCTGGCACACTCTTTGGCGTTCTTGACTTATTCTCCGGCGGCAACCTGCGCCGCATCTCGGTGTTCGCGCTCGGCATCATGCCCTACATTACGTCTTCGATCATCTTCCAATTGATGACGTCGGTGTATCCGGCGCTCAAGAAAATTCAGGAAGAAGGCGAACTCGGACGCCGCAAGATCACGCAATACACGCGCTACCTGACCGTCGGGCTGTGCCTCGTGCAGGGCACGGCGATTGTGTTGTGGTTGAATCGCCAACCAGGCTTGGTGAACTTCAGCAGCAAATGGGGCTTCGTCGTGCTGGGCGTGCTGACGCTGACAGCGGGCACGATGTTCATTATGTGGATCGGTGAACAAATCACCGAACGCGGATTGGGCAACGGCATCAGCTTATTGATTTTTGCCGGGATCATCGTCAACTTGCCGAATGCGATCCAGCAACTGTACGAACGCATCAAAGACCCTGGTTCGGCATTGTTCGTCATCATTCTGATTGTCGTGATGGTTTTGGTCACGGCGGGCGTCGTGTTCGTCGAGCGCGGTCTGCGCAAGATTCCGACCAATCACGCGCGTCGTATGGTCGGACGGCAAATGATCCAGGGACAGGCTTCGCACATTCCGCTCAAGGTCAACATTGCCGGCGTCATTCCGGTGATCTTTGCTTCTTCGATCCTGGCCATTCCGCAAACAATTGCCACGCTCAGTTCGTGGCAGCCGTTGCAGCGCCTGCAAAACCTCTTCAGCGGCGGACATCCGCTGTATGAATTGCTCTTTGTCGCGGGCATCGTTTTCTTTTGCTTCTTTTACGTTTCGATTGTTTTCAATGCCGACGAGGTGGCGGAGAATCTACGCAAACAAGGCGCGTTTATTCCCGGCATTCGTCCGGGCAAACGCACGGGCGATTATTTGAATGGCATCCTGACCCGGCTGACGACGGTCGGCGCGATTTACCTCGTGATCGTGTGTTTGATTCCACAGATCATGATTAGCGGTTTCCGCTTCCAGGAATTGCCGTTGATTGGGGAATGGCTCTACAACGTTATCAACGGCATTCCGGGTTTGGGTTGGTTACTGACGGGATTGGGCATCTCGTTTTACTTCGGCGGGACGAGCCTGCTGATTGCGGTAGGCGTGGCGATGGACACCGTCGCGCAGGTCGAATCACAACTGGTGATGCGACATTATGATGGGTTCTTAGGCCCGCGTGGGACCCGTTTGAAAGGCCGTCGCGTTAATAACTAAGGCCCCCGATGGGAGTGCATCATGATTGGTAAAATCGTTGTGATGATTGGGCCTCCTGGCGCTGGCAAAGGGACGCAGGCGCGGCAATTGGCGGAGCACTATCATATCCCGCAGATTTCGACAGGCGACATTTTGCGCGAGATGGCACGGCTGGAAACGAAGCTGGGGCTACAGCTCAAAGAGATTATGGCCTCTGGCGAATTGGTCAGCGATGAAGTGTTGGCGAGCGTGATTCAAACGCGCACGACACAGCCGGATTGCAACGGCGGCTATATTTTGGATGGCTTTCCGCGCACGCCTTCCCAAGCGCGCACGCTGGAAAAATTGGCGCGCGGGCAAGGCAAAGACGTGCGGCTGGTAAGTATTGAAGTTTCGCGCGATGCGTTGATGCAACGATTGACCGGGCGGCGCACTTGTGCGAAATGTGGCGAGATTTATAACGTGTATTTTCGCGCCACGCGGCAGGAAGGCATTTGTGATGTTTGTGGCGGCGAATTGACCCATCGCACTGATGACAAAGCGGAAACGGTGGGCACGCGCTTGACCGCTTATGAGCAAAGAACTGCGCCGCTGATTGAGTATTTTCGCGAGAATGGGCGCTTGGTGAGCGTCAATGGGGAGCGCGACGTGCAAGAAGTCTTCGCGGACATCACGACGGCGCTGGAAAATTGAGGTTGGCAGAGAAATTCTTTTTGGCACTCTAAGATTCGGATGGTAATTCGCAAATCCCGCAGTGAAATTCAACGCATGAGAGCGGCTGGTTTAATTGTGGCCCAGACGCTGAGTGCGCTGCGGCGAATGATTGAGCCGGGCATCACGACGAAGGAATTGGATGCCTTTGCCGAAAGCACGATTCGCAAAGCAGGCGCGTATCCGACCTTCAAAGGGTATCGTGGCTTTCCCGCTTCCATTTGTGCCTCAGTCAATGACGAAGTCGTGCATGGCATTCCTTCCCCCCGCAAATTGCAAGAAGGCGACATTATCAAAATTGATTGCGGCGCGACGCTCAACGGCTATGTGGGCGATGCGGCGATCAGCGTCGGGGTTGGCAAGGTTGCGCCCGAAGTCGAGCAATTGATGCAGGCCACACAGGACTCTTTGTTCAAGGCGATGGAGAAAATGGTGGACGGGAATCGGTTGCACGATGTTTCGTTTGCGGTGCAGGAGCATTGCGAAGCGCGCGGCTATTCCATTGTGCGCGAATACTGTGGACATGGCATCGGCCAGCACATGCACGAAGACCCGCAAGTGCCGAATTACGGAGCGCCGGGCACAGGCAAGCGGTTACAGGTCGGCTGGGTGTTGGCGGTGGAGCCGATGGTGAATTTGGGCGTGCATCACGTCAAAACCCTGAATGACAAATGGACGGTCGTGACAATGGACGGCAAGCCCTCCTCGCACTTTGAGCATACGATTGCTGTGACAGCAGATGGCCCGACCGTTTTGACCGCGTTGGAGGATGGTTCCATTCGATTATAGACGTGATTTTTGCGCAGGCGCGATTCTCGCCTTGCAAAAATCATTTTCGCATCTATAATTCCAAGTTTGCGTTTTCGGCTGTGAGCGTAGCCAGCGCACGTGAGGCGCAAAAACGCTGAATTCAGAAACTATGTCGAAAGAAGATGCCATTGAAGTTCAAGCCACGGTGCTGGAAACATTGCCGAATGCGATGTTCAAAGTCGAGCTTGAAAATAAGCATCAAGTCTTGGCGCATATTTCGGGGCGCATGCGCAAAAACTTCATCAAGATTTTGCCCGGCGACAAAGTGCTGGTCGAGCTTTCGCCCTACGATTTGACGCGCGGACGCATTGTGTATCGCTTTAAGTAAAGAGAGACAGGATTTATGAAAGTCAGAGCATCCGTCAAAAAAATGTGTGACAAGTGCAAGATCATTCATCGGCACGGCGTGGTTCGCGTCATTTGCGAAAACCCCAAGCACAAACAACGACAAGGATAGTCAGTTCACGGAGAATTTTGCATGGCTCGTATTGCAGGCGTAGATTTACCACCGCAGAAACGCGCGGAAATCGGTTTGACTTACATTTATGGCGTCGGGCGTTCGCGCGCGAATAAAATTTTGGTCGAGGCCGAGGTCAGCATTCACAAGAAAATTCGCGATCTGAGCGAAGAAGAGTTGAATAAAATTCGCGCCATCATTGACCAGCAAGGCATGGTCGAAGGCGATTTGCGCAAGCAAATCCAAATGGACATCAAACGTTTGATGGACATCGGTTGTTATCGCGGCTTGCGCCATCGCAAAGGCCTGCCCGTGCGCGGTCAACGCACGCATACCAACGCGCGCACGCGCAAAGGCCCGCGCCGCATGACCGTCGCGAAGAAAAAAGCGCCTGGGAAGAAATAATTATCAGGAGATAGGATGAAGCGGGTAACTGATCCCTTCTAAATCCTAAATCCTAAATCCTAAATCCTGATTTATGGCAAAGCAGCAAACGACCAAAAAGAAAGTTTTCAAGAAGAAAGAAAAGAAGAACGTTCCCAACGGAATCGTTCACATTCAAGCCACGTTCAATAACACGTTGATTAGCATTACCGACTTACAGGGCAATCTGGTGGCGCAAGGCTCGTCCGGCGCGCAGGGCTTTCGTGGTTCGCGCAAAGGCACGCCGTTCGCCGCGCAACAAGCTGCGTTGAAGGCCGCGAACATTGCGCGCGATGCCGGGATGCGCTCTTGTGAAGTGCGCGTCAAAGGGCCTGGGTCGGGCCGCGAATCGGCGATCCGGGCCTTGCAAACGGCTGGCATCGAAGTCCGCACCATCACGGACGTGACGCCGATTCCGCACAACGGTTGCCGTCCGCCCAAGCGGCGGCGCGTCTAAGTGCGGCACGAGTCGAAGTGAGATTGAACTGCACGATTTAATGGAGGATCACATTGGCAAGAGATCGAGGTAAACAATGCCGTCTGTGTCGGCGCGAAGGCATGAAGCTCTACCTGAAAGGGGAGAAATGCTACAAGCCATCGTGCCCGATTGAAAAGCGTGGCACACAACCGCCAGGCCAGCACGGGCAAACCGCGCGGCGCGCGAAGCTCGTCGGTTATGGCGAACAGTTACGCGAAAAACAACGTGTCAAGCGCATCTACAATCTGCTGGAAGGCCAGTTCCGCAATTACTTTGAAAAGGCCGCGCAGCAAAAAGGCGTGACGGGCGAAAACCTACTGACCCTGTTGGAACGTCGTCTGGACAACGTGATCTATCGGCTCGGTTTTGCGATGTCGCGGCGGCAGGCGCGCCAATTCGTGCGGCACGGACACGTCAGCGTCAACGGGCGCAAGGTCAACATTCCTTCGTTTCAGGTCAAAATCGGGGACGAAGTGGCCGTGCGTGACAAGAGTCTGCAAAATGCCCATATTCAGGGCGCGTTTCAGACTTCCGGTGGACGCGGACGTCCGGGCTGGCTGGAAATTGCGAACGCGGACAAATTGGTGGGCAAGGTGACGGCTTTGCCGCGCCGCGAAGAGATTGATCAGAATATCAACGAACAACTCATCGTCGAGTTGTACAGCAAGTAATCGCAGCCGTTAGCAATGTGCTGGCGCGCTGACGAAGCCAAAGGCGAGCCGCACATTGCTAATCGCTCAGCTTACGAGGATTGGTAAACAGACCATGTGGACTGGATTTCAAAAACCCAAGCGTTTGTCGTGTGATCTCGATACTTTGACAGATCGCTATGGTCGTTTTTACGCCCAGCCGTTCGAGCGCGGCTTTGGCACAACCATCGGGAACAGCCTGCGTCGTGCGCTGCTGTCTTCGATTGAAGGCGCAGCGATCACAGCAGTTCGGATTGAAGGAGTTCTGCACGAATTTTCTTCGATTCCGGGCGTGGTCGAGGATGCGACGGACATCATCCTCAACCTCAAGCAGATTCCCTTCAAGCTTCATAGCAGCGAGCCAAAGACCTTGCGGCTTTCGCGTTCGGAACCCGGCATTTTGAAATCGGGCGACATTGATGCCGATCCCGATGTTGAAGTGCTGGACCCGAATATTCACCTCGCTACGGTGAGCGAAGGGGGCAAGCTCAACATCGAATTGCGCCTCAAGAAAGGGCGCGGCTACGTTTCGGCGGAGCGGAATTTCGATGACGACTTGCAGGTGGATTACATCCCGGTGGATTCGGTGCATTCGCCCGTGAAGAAGATGAACTTCCACGTCGAAGCGGCGCGTCTCGGTCAGGACACCGATTTCGACAAGCTCACGATGGAAGTCTGGACGAACGGCAGCGTCAGCCCGGAACACGCCATCGGCCTCGCCGCGAAGTTAATCAAAGATCACATGGCGATCTTCATCAACTTCGAGGAAGAAGCCGAAGAGCCAGTCGAAATTCCCATCGCGCCAACCGTGTCGCCGATCAACGAACATCTCGATAAATCGGTGGACGAACTCGAATTGTCCGTGCGCTCGTACAACTGCCTCAAGAACGCCAACATCAAGACGATCCGCGATCTCGTGCAGAAGAGCGAAAACGAAATGCTCAAGACCAAAAACTTCGGTCGCAAGTCGCTCAACGAAATCAAGGACATCCTGGTCTCGATGGGTTTGGGCTTGGGCATGAAGCTGGATGATTCCGGGCAGGTAATTGCCGTCGGCGGAAGCGAGTAATAGGAGTGAGGCGAGTCAGGGGAACGATGGGAACGGACAACTGATTACCGACCACCGACCACCGACCACCATAATCAGTTATGAGACATTTAGTAGCACACAGAAAATTAGGCCGCACGTCGTCGCATCGCAAAGCGTTGTTGCGCAATCTTTGCACCTCGTTGATTTTGAAAGAGCGCATTGTGACGACTCTGCCCAAAGCCAAAGAACTCCGTCCCTTCGCGGAAAAAGCCATCACGCTCGGTCGTCGCATCAGCAAATCGAAGCAAGACGGCAACACGGGCGATGCGCTGAACGCCACGCGCCAGGCCGCCAACTACTTCTTCGCGGGCAACGCCAATCGCGATTGGAGCAAGCCGTACGTGCAAGAGGCTGAGCGCACCGCAGGCGTCGCCGCGCTCAAGAAACTCGCCGGAGATTTGGCCGAACGCTTTGCCAATCGTCCCGGCGGTTACACGCGCATCATCAAACTCGGACGGCGTTCCGGCGATGGTGCCGAAATGGCGATCATCGAATTCGTTGGCAATGAGGAGAAAAAACTCAAGGTCAACAAAGACGCCAAGTGGATTAGCTAAGCCTTGTACAAAAGAGCCAAGGGAGGTTCTTTTCAAGCCATGAATGCAGCCTCAACCGATTGGGTAACGACACGGTTGGGGCTTTTGCTTTACTGATGCGCGCTCCTTTGGACAGGAGCCGCCGACCCCCAACTTATGCCCCTACGTGTCCCCATTATGAAAAAGACCGCTTCCGCAAAGCAGCGTGCCGCCCAATCTCCCCAACCCAAAACGACTGAAAACCTCGTCACTGATTTCACCGAATTGCGCAGCCTCCAGGAAATCAAGGAATTGATCGCCTTCGTGGCCGAAAAGCAATTCGACGAGATTGAGCTGGAGCGTGGTGATTTCCGCTTGAGCTTACGCAAAGGTGGTCCCCGTGCTTCCGCCGAAGCCCCGCCGCTGCAAGTCACGCTCCCAACGATTCCGCAAGTCGTGGCTGCACCCGCTGTGCCGCTCCCGGCTGCTGTGCCGCCGCCCGCGCCGGTTGCTGCGCCCGCTGCCGCCGAGCCAGCCGCACCGTCCGCCGACGAAGGTCTGCACATCATCACCTCACCTATTGTCGGAACGTTCTATCGTTCTTCCTCGCCGACCACAGAAGCGTTCATCAAAATGGGAGACGCCATCGAAGCTGGGCAAACGCTGTGCATTGTCGAAGCCATGAAGCTGATGAATGAAATTCAATCCGATGTCAGCGGCACAGTCGCCAAAATCCTGGTCGAAAACGCACAGCCCGTCGAATACGGTCAACCTTTGTTTGGAATCAAATTATAGTGGCTGGTGGTTGGTGGCTGGTGGCTGGTATGGATCGCCACCGACCACCGACCACCGACCACCGACCACCAGCCCATGTTCAAAAAAATACTCATCGCCAATCGCGGGGAAATCGCCTGCCGCATCATTTGGACGTGCAAAGAACTCGGCATCAAAACCGTTGCCGTGCATTCCGAAGCCGATAAAGACGCGCTGCACGTGCGCTATGCCGACGAAGCGATTTGCATTGGCCCGCCGCCCTCCGCGCAGAGCTATCTCAACATTCCTTCCATCATCAGCGCCGCCGAAATCACCGATGCCGACGCGATTCATCCGGGCTATGGTTTCCTGTCCGAGAACGCGCACTTCGCCGAGGTCTGCGGCGATTGTAACATCAAATTCATCGGCCCGAATCCAGCCGTCATTCGCAAAATGGGCGACAAATCCGAAGCCAAACGCACGATGAAAGAAGCTGGCGTCCCCGTCACACCGGGCAGCGAAGGCTTGCTCGACGATGAAGACAGCGCGGTGGTCGAAGCCGCGCGCATCGGCTATCCCGTGTTGATTAAAGCAACGGCAGGTGGTGGCGGACGCGGCATGCGCATCGCGCGCAGCGAAGACGAATTGCGCAACGCTTACAACACCGCGCGCGCCGAAGCCGAGACCGCCTTCAAGAACAGCGGCGTCTACCTGGAAAAATACATCGAACGCCCGCGCCACATCGAAATCCAAATCCTAGCCGACGAACACGGCAACGTGATTCATCTCGGCGAGCGCGAATGCTCGATTCAACGCCGCCATCAAAAGCTGATCGAAGAATCGCCTTCGCCCGCCGTGAGCCGCGAACTGCGCGAAGAGATGGGCCGCATCGCCGTCAAAGCCTGCCAGGAAGTCGGCTATTCCAGCGCCGGCACAATTGAGTTTTTGTTGGATGAAGGCGACCAGTTTTATTTCATGGAAATGAACACGCGCATTCAGGTCGAGCATCCGGTGACGGAGTTGGTGACGATCAGCGATTTGATTGGCGCGCAAATTCGCGTCGCCGCCGGAGAACCGGTTGGGCGTACGCAGGAAGAAATCCTCTTCTTCGGCCACGCCATCGAATGCCGCATCAACGCCGAAGACCCCGACACGTTCACGCCCAGCCCAGGCCGCATCACAACGTTCAATTTGCCCACCGGCCCCGGCGTCCGCATAGACACTGCGGCTTATGCCGGCTACTTCGTCCCGCCGTATTATGACTCGATGATTGCCAAATTGATCGTGCATCATCGCACCCGCGAACGCGCGATCATGCGGATGCGCCGCGCGCTCGAAGCCACCGTCATCGAAGGCATCAAGACGACGATCCCGCTGCATTTGAAGATTATGGACGAGAAAGATTTTCAGACCGGGAATTTCTCGACCCGCTTTATGGATCGGTTTCTGAAGTAGTCCGACAATAACACCGCCCTGAACTCACTCATTGTTGTTTAGCGGCTGCCGCCAGCCGTTGTTTCGTTTCCTTCAGCAATTGCTCTGTCGCAGGCTTCAACGTCCCGCCCCGCGTACGACATTGCGCAAAGTCAGCTTCCGCTTCTGCTAGTTTGCCTTGCAGCAACCGTGCGACGCCGCGATTCTGGTAAATATTAGCCAGCCGCGGATTGAGCTTCAGGGCTTCGTCGTAATCCGCAATAGCCCGTGTGTACTCCTGCTTGATAACCCAGGCTGCGCCGCGCGTCATCCACGCTTCCGCCGATTGCGGATCAAGCGCGAGCGCGTGATTTATATCGCGCATCGCACGTTCGATGTTGTCCTTTCTCAGCCATACCCTACTGCGGTTGGTGTAGAAATCCGCTTGTCGCGGGTCAAGCGCGATAGCGCGGTCGAAATCGGCGAGTGCCTTGTCCAGTTCGCCCTGCCGTTGCTGTAGGGTGCCGCGATTGTAATAGGCGATGGCAACACGCGGATCAGTAGCGATGGCGAGGTCATAATCGGCCAGCGCGCGCTCCCACTCGCCTTTGGCAGCCCATTGATTGCCGCGTTCCAGATACGATGCTGCGGTCGCGGTACGCGACGATTCTATTCTTGTTTGCGCTGTGATCGTCAACGTGATCGCGACGAGCCAGAGCCAGAGGCTGATGTGACGACAGATTATTTGGCTGCACATAATGTCTCCCCGGTTGAGGCGTAGCGCGATTTGCTAAATCGCGTGTCTCATTTGAGGCCAGCCGCGATTTAGCAAATCGCGCTACAGCAAATGCAGGCAGGCTGCCGCCGCGAATTGCTCCCGGACAGCCGCCTACCGTAGAATGAGCTTGTTTTGATTGGCTCAATTCACAGCGGACGATAGCCTCGGCAATCTGGCTTTGTCTCAGGGGAACTTCAGGGAAACATCAGGGAAGTTTCATGGGTGTCCGCGCCATCTCGTGAGGAGTGCGGTTATGAGCCACCAACCGAAACCTATCTACGAATTTGGCTCCTTTCGGCTGGAGGTCGCGGAGCGGCGTTTGCAGCGCGCGGAAGAAATTATTCCCCTGCCACCGAAAGCCTTTGATCTGCTGCTCGTGCTAATCGCCCAGCCCGGCCATTTGCTGGAAAAAGAGGAACTGCTCGCAGCCGTTTGGCCTGACGCGGTCGTGGAAGAAGTGAATTTGGCGAACACCATTTCACTTTTGCGGAAGGCGTTGGGTGAAGGAGCGCAGGAACAGCGTTTCATCGAAACTGTTCCCCGGCGCGGCTATCGGTTCGTTGCGGAAGTGCGCAACACGGCGAACGAGGGACGCGGCGACACAGTGCAAGGAATAGCGATGCCGCGTCGCCGTGTCGCTTTCACCCCGCGTCGGTTGTGGATGACGAGCGCGGCGCTGCTCGTGCTGGCGCTGCCGTCTTACTATTTTTGGAGCCACCGCACGACTGCGCCGATCAATACACTGGCCGTGCTGCCCTTCAAACCGCTGCAGACCGATGGGCAGGACGACTATCTGGGCTTGGGCTTGGCCGACACGTTGATTACCAAACTCGGCGGGCTGCGCCAACTGATCGTACGTCCCACGAGCGCCGTGCGCAAATACAGCAGCCCGCAGCAAGACCCGTTGGCCGCAGGCCGTGAGCAACAAGTGGAAGCCGTGCTGGATGCCAGCCTGCAACGAATGGGCAAGCGCATCCGGGTGACAGTGCGTTTGCTGAAGGTCGGCGATGGCGCAACGCTGTGGTCGTATCAATGCGATGAGCAATACTGCGCGGACGTTTTCGTGATGCAGGATGTGATCTCGGAACGAGTCGCGGCGGCCTTGACGCGCGAATTGACGGGCGAGGAACAGCAGCGGCTGCGCAAGCATTACACCGAGAACCGAGTGGCGTATGAGCTTTATCTCAAAGGCCGGTACTTCATCAACAAAGGCTGGTTTGGCGAGGTGGGAAAAGGGATTGAGGCTTTCCAACAAGCGATTGCCACTGACCCGAACTACGCCTTAGCCCACGCCGGACTGGCCGACGCTTACTTCCGACTGGTCAGGGGCGGAGCCCCTACTTTAGAAACCATGTCCAAAGCCAAAGCAGCGGCACTGAAGGCGCTCGCGTTGGATGATTCGTTAGCCGATGCGCACGTCGCGCTGGCACTGGTCAAAACGTATTATGACTGGGATTGGGCCGGGGCCGAAAAAGAGTATCAGCGCGCCTTGGCATTGAATCCGAACAATGCTTATGCGCACCAGTGGTATGGCCGGTATTTGTCAGCCCTGGGGCGATTTGATGAGGCGGTGGCAGCACTAAAGCGCGCCTTGCAACTGGACCCGCTTTCGCCTCCCATCAGCCTTGTTCTAGGGGAGTCTCTCTATCTTGCACGTCAATATGACGAGGCGATCAAACAATTGGCAGCGACGCTCGAATTGGACCACAACCATCCGATGGCGCGCTGGCTGATGGGAAAGGCTTTTATGCAAAAAGCGAATTATGCGGAGGCGATTGCCGTGCTAGAGAAGGAAATCGCTGGCAACGGGGGTCGCCACTCAGCCCTGCTCTCGGTGCTGGGGCGTGCATACGCGCGTTCCGGGCGGCGAGAGGAGGCGCTGAAGCTGCTGACGGAGATAACGGAGCGTGCCATTCAACCAAACGGATCGGGAGTCAACGTGGGCCCACTGCAACTGGAATTGGGCGAGAAAGAGCAGGCGTTCGCTCTGCTCGAGAAGAGTTATGAACTACGGGGAATCCGCCTGGTGCTCCTGAAAGTGGAACCAGAATTTGACAGCCTGCGCGCGGAGCCGAGATTTCAAGACCTGCTGCGGCGCATCGGGTTGACGCAATGAAGTTACGAGTGGCGAGCGAATGAGGAATCCTGAACCAATGACTGAACACAACATGATCTTCCCAAACAGCGAAGCTGTGCGCCTTGCCGCCGCGCTTTACGGGCTGGATGCCGCTGCGCAAAAACTGCCCGGCGAATACGATCACAACTTTCATCTCACGACGGATGACGGCGCGGAGTATGTGTTGAAGGTGATGCACGCTGAACGGGAACGCGCGTTGATTGAATTGCAATGCGCGGCGCTTGCGCATTTGGCCGCGCGCGCGCTGTCGCTCGTGTTGCCGCGCGTTTGTGCAACGCGAAACGGCGAATGGATTGTAACGACAACGGCGGCGGGCACAGAACATTTCGTGTGGATGCTCAGTTATGTGCCGGGCGCATTGTTTGCCAACGTGAACCCGCATGCGCCGGAACTGCTCTTCAGTTTGGGCAAGCTGTTGGGGCAAGTGGATGCGGCGCTCGCGGACTTCGCGCATCCAGCAGCCGCGCGCGAAATGAAGTGGGATTTGGCGCGTGCGGCTTGGGTCAAAGAATACATTCATTGCATCGAAGACGACGCTCGCCGCAAGCTGATTGAACGCTTGCTGCACCGCTACGAAACGGAAGTTGTTCCGCAACTGTCGTCACTTCGCCGCAGCGTCATTCACAACGATGCGAACGATTACAACGTGCTTGTGAATGCCGCGAAAACACAGCCGCGCGCCGTCATAAGCGTGATTGACTTTGGCGATATGCTGCTGACTTGCACCGTGTTTGAAGTGGCGATTGCGGCGGCATACGCACTGCTCGACAAACCTGATCCGTTGGCGAGCGCAGCACAAGTCATCGCAGGCTATCATCAAGCCTATCCGCTCGAAGAAGCCGAAATTGCGTTGTTGTTTGATTTGATCTGTTCGCGCCTGATGGTCAGCGTCGTGAATTCGGCGCAGCGCAAACAACTGCATCCCGACGATCCCTACATCACGATCAGCGAACGTCCAGCGTGGGATGCGATTGAAGCGCTGACGAAGGTTTCGCCGCGTTTTGCGCATTACACATTTCGACACGCTTGCGGTTTGCCGCCAGTGCCTCACAGCGAGCGTGTCGTGAATTGGCTGCAAGCAAACGCAGCACAATTCGCTTCGGTGCTCGACGAAGATTTGCGCACGAGTCTTGTGTTTGATTTGAGCGTCGGCAGTTTGTTTCTCGGCGCTGACCCTGCAGCCTTTGAGCGCGACACGTTAACGGAAAACATCTTTCGCACAATGAAACAAGCAGGCGCGAGCGTTGGCGTTGGCCGCTACGACGAAGCGCGTTCGGTCTACACGACGCCTGCGTTTGCGCCCGGCGAAGGCCTTCATCCGACCGCCGAACATCGCACGATTCACTTGGGCATTGATTTGTTCGTCACCGCCGGAGCGCCTGTTTATGCGCCTCTCGACGGCATCGTGTATTGCCTCGCCAACAACGACACGCGGTTGGATTACGGCCCGCTGTTGATTCTGAAACATGCAACAGATGACGGGTTGGAGTTCTTCACGCTCTACGGCCATTTGAGCGAAGAGCATTTGACGACGCTCGCAGTTGGGCAAACGATTCAGCGCGGGCAACGCATCGCCAGCATTGGCGCACCGCCAACGAATGGCGATTGGACGCCGCATCTGCATTTTCAACTCATCACCGACCTGCTCGAACTCGACCGCGATTTTCCGGGCGTTGCGTATGCCAGTCAGCGCGACGTCTGGAAGAGCTTGTCGCCTGATCCGAACGTGATGCTCGGCATTCCGGCAGATCGTTTTCCGCCGCTTGAATCAACGAAGGCCGAAACGCTCGCCGCGCGGCAGCAACGCATCGGGCACAACCTGAGCATTTCGTATCGTGAGCCGCTGAAGATGGTGTGCGGCTGGCGGCAGTATTTGTACGACGAAACGGGGCGCGCGTATTTGGATGTGTACAACAACGTGCCGCTTGTGGGTCACAGCCATCCGCGCGTCGTCCGAGCCGCACAGCAACAACTCGCGCTGCTCAACACGAACACGCGCTACTTGCACGACAACATCACGCGCTATGCCGAAGCGTTGACGGCATTGATGCCCGCGCCGCTCAAGGTTTGCTACTTTCTGAACTCTGCCAGCGAAGCGAATGAACTGGCGTTGCGGCTTGCGCGGGCGCATACGAAATGCTACGACATCATCGTGCTGGATGCGGCGTATCACGGGCATACGAACGCGCTCATTGACATCAGTCCGTACAAATTCAACGGCCCCGGCGGCACAGGCAAAAAGGATTGGGTGCATATCGCGCCGATCCCCGACGATTACCGCGGCGCATACAAACGCGATGACGCTGAAGCAGGGCGCAAATACGCGCAACACGTCGCGGACATCATTACGAATTTGCCCTCCGGCTTTGCGGCCTACATTGCCGAAACATTGCCAAGCGTCGGCGGACAAATCGTGTTTCCGCCGCATTACCTGAGCGAAGTGTATCGTCACGTACGCAGCGCAGGCGGCGTGTGTATCGCGGATGAAGTGCAAGTTGGGTTTGGTCGTTTGGGCACGCATTTCTGGGGCTTCGAGACGCAAGGCGTCGTGCCCGACATCGTTGTGCTCGGCAAGCCGATTGGCAATGCGTTTCCACTCGCGGCGGTTGTGACGACGCCGGAAATTGCGGCCTCATTCGACAACGGCATGGAGTTTTTCAGCACGTTCGGCGGCAATCCTGTTGCGTGCGCGGTTGGCTTGGCGGTGCTGGATGTTTTGCGCGAGGAGCATTTGCAGGAAAACGCTTTGGAGGTCGGTAATTATTGGTTGCACGGCTTGCGCGAGTTGATGAATCGTCACGCGATCATCGGCGATGTGCGCGGCTCCGGTTTGTTCCTCGGCATCGAATTGGTGCGGGATCGCACGACGTTGGAACCTGCCGATACTGAAGCTTCATACCTCATCAATCGGCTGCGCGAACATGGCATTCTCGCCGGGACGGATGGCCCGCATCACAACGTCATTAAGCTGCGACCGCCGCTCGTATTTACGAAAGCGGATGCGGACTTCTTTGTCGCCACACTGAATCGCATTTTGCACGAAGATGCGGTGCGGACGCGCGAATCCTTCAATTTCATTGCGCCGGGTGAGTTGAGGCTTTAAGCTATGGACACGATGACGCGAACGACAAAACAAACGAAACCTGCAAAAAGAAAAAAGCGCCCAAGCTATGGCGATCTGACGATTGATGATGTGCGCAAGAGGTTTCAGCTTACGATTTCGCGCATCGCTCTCTTTGAAAAAGTCGCGCCGCTTGCGCCGAGCAAATGGCTGAGTGAAATGTTGGAGGAAGGCTTTGATGTTTCCGTCATCAGCGAAAAAGCGCGTTCAGAATTCATCGTTGCCCCGATTTTGTTATACATCCGCGAAGTGCATCAAGGACGCATCAGCATTTACTCTGGCGTTCGCTTCGACGTTGACCCGGACAATGGCTTGCGTGGCGTGTGCGATTTTATTTTGAGTCAGGGGATGATGTTGCCGACCGTGCAATCGCCTGTGTTGGTGATGGTCGAAGCGAAGAAGAACGACATCGAAGAAGGATTCGGACAATGCGCGGGCGAAATGGTTGCCGCGCAAATCTTCAACGAACGCGAAGGCAATGCGATTCCGGCAGTTTATGGTTGCGTGACAAATGGCGAAAGCTGGCAGTTCTTGCGATTAATCGGCAAGGCCTTGGAAATTGATAAGCAGCGATATTTTTTGGCGAAGTTGGATGAAGTGTTGGGCATTCTGAGCGTGATCGTCAAAAGTTTGATTCAGGGAAAAAAGAAATGAAGAAACGTTGTTCGCTCATCGTGTTGATCGTTGGCCTGCTGATTGGCGGCTACGGCTTCTGCTATTCATCAGTCAACGCACAACAACCCATTCAATCCACTACGCGCAGTGATGTCGTCGCGCGGTTGCAGCAACAACTCGAACGCGGCGAAGCGCAATTGGAATTCGCGGACACGACGGGATATTTGCCTTCGCTCCTGAAATTGCTGGATGTGTCGGTGTCTTCGCAATCGCTCGTCTTTTCCAAAACCAGTTTGCAATCGAATCACATTTCGCCGAGCAATCCGCGTGCGATTTACTTCAACGATAACGTGTTTGTCGGCTGGATTCGCGGCGCAGAGTTAATTGAAATCACGGCGCTCGATCCGAAGTTGGGATACGAATTGTATGTGCTGGAACAAACCAAATCAGACAGGCCGAGATTTCAGCGCGGCGTTGGTTGTTCGGGCTGTCACGTCGCGGGCAATACGCGATTTGTTGCGGGGCCGTTGATGCGGTCAGTGTATGCAGGATCGAATGGCAGCGGTTTTGGCGAAGCGCGTTCGTTCATCACCGATCACACATCGCCGTTCAATGAACGCTGGGGCGGATGGTACGTCACCGGCACGCACGGCTCGATCAAACACCTCGGCAATATGTTCTTTTCGGGCGACAGTAATCTCGACGATGAAGATGCGTTGATTGGCGGCAATGTGACGAGCCTGGAAAAGCGTGTGGATTTGCAAGGCTATCTCTCGCCGCATAGCGACATCGTCGCGTTGATGGTGATGGCGCATCAGACGCAGGGGCAAAACCTGATCGTGTGGGTTGGGCAGGAAACGCGCTTGGCGGTGAAAGAGCAGGAAGAGTTGAATAAGGCTGTGCTGAATGAGGTGAGCAAATGGGAAGCGAGTCCGAAGTTTCGCGTCACGTATGCTGTGAACGAATTGCTGAAGTATTTTCTCTTCGCTGACGAAGCAAAATTCAACGCGCCGATTAAAGGCACGACGACGTTTGCTGAGGAATTTGCCGCGCGCGGCGTCAAAGACAAACAGGGCAGGGGATTGCGCGAGTTTGATTTGCAGCAACGATTGTTTCGCTATCCCTTGAGCTATCTGATTTACACCGAAGCCTTCGACAATTTGCCGCCGCTCGCACGCGAAGAGTTCTATCGCAAATTATGGCTCGCGCTGACTGGGCAAGCGAATGAGAAAGCGTTTACGAATCTGCGTGCCGCAGATCGTAAAGCGATGCTCGAAATTCTCTGCGACACGAAGCAGAATTTGCCTGATTACTTTCGATACAGTACGACGAGCGGTAGCGAGTTGCCTGCAGCTTTGCGGCGATAGATCAGCTCGCCACCGCTCGCCGTACCGTACCAAAATGGAGACCCCGCAAAATGAAACGACTGACGATTACATTCACAATATGCTTCTTACTTTCTTTGGCTGCCTTCGCGCAGAAAGTCGCCAAAAACGATCCCGACAAAAAAGAATGGCAGCAGCTTTTCAATGGCAAAGATTTGAAAGACTGGATGCCGAAAATTCGCGGCTATGCGCTGAACGACAACTTCGGCAACACCTTTCGCGTTGAGAATGGCCTGATGAAAGTCGGCTACGAAAAGTACGACGAATTCAAAGAACGCTTCGGGCATATTTTTTACAAGCAGCCGTTTTCGTACTACATCATCGCCGTCGAATATCGCTTCATCGGCGACCAAGCCAAAGGCGGCCCCAATTGGGCCACGCGCAACAGCGGCATCATGCTGCACAGCCCGCATCCGAACACGATGGGCAAAGAGCAGGACTTCCCGATTTCGATTGAGATGCAATTGCTCGGCGGCTTAGGCAAAGGCCCGCGCACGACGGCGAACCTCTGCACACCCGGCACGAACGTTGAAATGAACGGCAAGCTGTTCACGCCGCATTGCCTCAACTCCAAATCCAAAACCTTCGACGGTGATCAGTGGGTGCGCGTGGATGTCGAAGTCCACGGCGGCGAATGGATCAAGCATTTTGTGAATGGCGAATTGGTGTTGCAGTACGACAAACCGCAAATGGGCGGCGGCAACGTCAGCGGCCACGATCCGAAGATTTTGGAGAATGGCAAGTTGCTGACGGAAGGCTACATTTCCCTGCAAAGCGAAAGCCATCCGGTCGAATTTCGCAAAGTCGAATTGCTGAATCTGTGCGGCTGCATGGATGCGAAGGCGACGAACTACAAGTCGTATTATGTGAAGGCCGACAACACGAAGTGCAAATACGCAAAGAAAAAATAGCTTTGATTTTTAGGTCAAAGCTACTTCGCGTTTGCGCATAATCGTGAACAGGCTGAGCAATCCCAAACCCGCGCAAACCGCCATCACGCCCGTCATCGGCAACGCTGTGCCATTGTGCAAATAGCTCACCATTGCAGATGCGAGCGAACTGCATACCATTTGCAAAAAGCCCATCATTGCTGACGCCGCACCTGCGTTTTTCTCGAACGGAATTAGCGCGAGCGCGGTCGTGTTCGGATACAAAAAGCCCTGCAAAAACAGATAGCCGGAAATCAGCACGAGCATCGCAATCATTTGGAATTGCCCCAACGTCAAGCTGACAATCAGCAACACGCCGAGGCTGGCTTGCAAGGACGAAATGACGGTGATGGCTTGTTGGCTGCTAAAGCGGCGCAAGACGAAGCGATTCAATTGACTGCCGAAAATCAGCCCGAAGGCGTTCAGCCCGAACAGCCAGCCGTAATGCGCTTCGCTGATGCCGAAGAGTTTGATGTAGACGAACGGCGAGCCGCTGATGTACGCGAACATCCCGGCGCTGCCCAAGCCACCGCAGAGCGCGTAGGCCAGAAACTGTGGATGTTTCAGCACGCTGAAGTAGTCGCGCAGAATATGACCCGGCTGCAATGAAATCGAAGGATCAGGTTGTTTGCTTTCGGGCAAGGCGAACACGACGGCTGCGATCAAGATTGCGCCAAATGCTGCGAGGAAGTAGAAGATCGCGCGCCAGCCAAAGGCCGTCATCACCGCGCTGCCCGCCGTCGGCGCGATGATCGGCGCAATGCCCATCACGAGCATAATTGTCGAAATCACGCGCGCAATTTCTTTGACGGGAAAGATGTCGCGCACAATCGCTCGCACCGCGACCATCCCGCCGCAACCGCCCAACGCCTGCAACAACCGCAGCGCAATCAACCAACGCCCGCTGACCGCAAATGCGCAACCGATGCTCGCCAGCGTGTAGAGCACGAGGCCGAACAGCAACGGCTTTTTGCGTCCGACGCGATCCAGCAGCGGGCCGTACAACAATTGCCCGACGCTGATGCCGATGAAAAAGGTTGTGAGCGACAACGCGACGTGCGCGATGTCGGTGTGCAAGTCCTGCGCCATCGCCGGAAACGCAGGCAAATACATATCAATGCTGAACGGCGCGATGGCCGCGAGCGCGGAGATAATCAGAATAATGAGTTTGAGATTTTTACTTTCCATCCATCGCAAAGACGAGCCAGACCGTTCTGAGGTGACAGTCAAATTACCATTCCTCGTCCGTGAACGCTACTCAAGTTTTGGTTCGCTCTTTTCTTTTTGCGATGGGGCTGATTTACTGTGCAAGGCGAGTCCACGCTGTCGTTCAGTCACCGTGCAGCGATCCCCCATCGCATTGACAAGCAGGAGAACCAACTTATGAAAACATTACTGACACATTTTCTTTCGTTCGCTTTGCTCTTTAGCTTGAGTCCCATTGCCAGCTTGGCCGGAGGAGACAATATGAATGACCCCAAGAACGCTGAGCCGCAAACGCAGCCCAGCAACAGCAGCACGCTCGACAATCAACAAAACGTCGCCATCACCGTTTACAACTCCAACATCGGATTGGTCAAAGACACGCGCGTCTTGCGGCTGCCACGCGGCACGTCGCAACTGCGCTTTATGGATGTCGCGCAGCAGATCAATCCCGCCACCGTTCACATCAAATCATTGACCGCGCCGAACGCGCTTTCGGTCGTCGAGCAAAGCTACGAATATGATTTGCTCAATCCGGCGAAATTGCTCGACAAATACGTCGGGCGCGAAGTCACGCTCGTATTGCGCACGCTCGAAAACAACAGCGAAAAACTGACGCCGACGCGCGCGACGTTGCTTTCCAACAACGGCGGGCAGGTCTGGCAAATCGGCAATCAAATCGTTATCAACCCGACCAATGTTGTGGAAACACGCTTCGATCAATTGCCGCAGGATTTGATTGCCAAGCCGACGCTCGTCTGGACGCTCACGAACACAGGCGCAGACTCGCACACGGTCGAAGCTTCGTATTTGACGAACGGCATCGGCTGGCGGTCGGATTACGTCGTGGTCGTGAACAAAGACGACACAAAAGCCGATTTGAACGGCTGGGTCACGATCAACAACAACAGCGGGACGACGTACAAAAATGCGGAACTGAAGCTGGTCGCGGGCGACGTGAATCGCGTGCAGGAGCAGCAGGTTTATATGGCGAAAACCGCGCGGATGGCTGAGGCTGCGCCTGCGGCTGCCGCGCCACAATTTCAGGAGCAGGCGTTTTTTGAATATCACCTCTACTCGCTGCAACGCCCGGCGACGCTGAAGAACAACGAGACGAAGCAAATCAATTTGCTTTCCGCCGCGAACTTCACGGTCAAGAAAGAACTCGTGCTCAACGGGCAGCAGTTTTACTATCAGGGCTACAACAACCCCGGCGAGCCGATCAAAGAAAAAGTCGGCGTGTTCGTGGAATTCAAGAACGCGAAGGAAAATGGCTTGGGCTTGCCGCTGCCTGCTGGCATCGTGCGCGTGTACAAAGCCGATGCCGAAGGCGCACAACAATTCATCGGCGAAAATCGCATTGACCACACGCCGAAAGATGAGCGCGTCAAAATCAAACTCGGCGATGCGTTCGATGTCGTGGCCGAACGCAAGCAAACCGACTACAAAGTCATCTCGCGCCGCGTTTATGAATACGGCTACGAGATTCGCATTCGCAATCACAAGGAAGAAGCGATCACGCTCGTGGTCAACGAACCGATTGGCGGCGAGTGGGAAATGGTGAACTCCACGTTCCCGGCGGAGAAGACGGCGGCGTTCGCGGCACGCTTCAATGTGCCGGTCGCCAAAGACGGCGAAGCGGTGTTGAGCTATCGGGTGCGGGTGAAATTTTAAGGGAAAAAAAGTAGGCCTAAAAGTAGAGCGGGTAGGCCCGTTAGGTCCTACCCATTTCAGCAGCGTCCTCAGCCATTGGGGTATTTTTAACCGCTGCTTGTTGCCCGGCATTATAACAAATCCATTTCTCTTGCCAAGCCCTGAAATCACTTTTTTTATTAAAAAAGCAGAATTTTTTTTAACCCTATATTTTGTGGTTTCGTTGAACAGCAGCACCTCAATTTGTGGCTTGTCCGAGACCTAAGAGCCTGGCTTCGTCGAGAATTGGAATTCCCAGTTCCTGCGCCTTGTCTAATTTTGATCCAGCCTCTTCGCCCGCCACGACAAAGTCGGTTTTTTTGCTGACGCTGGAATTGACGCGCCCGCCCCGTGCTTCGATAAATGCTTTGGCTTCATCACGTTTCATCGTGGGTAAACTCCCGGTCAGGACGAACTGTTTGCCTTCAAACACACGTGCCACCTGTGTTTCGCCCTCGGCGGGCGTGACTTCCATCTGCACGCCCGCTTCCTTGAGCCGTGCGAGTAGGTGCTGGTTTCCTTCCGTGTCGAACCATTCCCGAATCGCCACCGCCATGATGTCGCCGATTTCGTAGACGTTCGACAATTCTTCGACGGACGCCTGTCGCAACTTTTCCATCGAACCAAAATGCTGGGCGAGAATCTGTGCCGTGCGTTCGCCGACGTGCCGAATGTCCAGGCCGTGCAGCAAGCGTGCTAAACCGGCTTGTTTGCTGGCCTCGATTTGGGCCAGCAGATTGTCCGCCGATTTGGTTCCCATTCGTTCCAGCGCGATCAACTCGTCGCGTTTCTCTGCCAACTGGTATAAATCCGCGACATCCCGCACGAGCGGCGGCAAGGTAAGCTCCTGCCCGCGTTCGTCGAAGAGCGTTTCACCTTGCTTGTCGCGTTGCGGGCGCGGCGCGGTGAGTTGTTGCACCAACGCTTCGCCCAAACCTTCAATCCGCATTGCGCGGCGCGAAGCAAAATACAAAATCCGTTCGCGTACTTTCGCGGGGCAATCGAATTTCGGGCAGCGTGTGACGGCTTCGCCTTCCGGCTTGACCAGTTCGGTTTGGCATTCGGGGCAATGCGTCGGGAAGATGATTTCCTGTTCGTCGCCCGTGCGCCGTTCGATGATGACTTGCACGACCTGCGGAATGATTTCGCCGCTTTTTTCGATGAAGACGTAGTCGTTCAATTTCACACCGAGCCGCTTGATTTCGTCGGCGTTGTGCAAGCTGGCTCGCACGACGGTTGTGCCTGCGAGCAGAACTGGCTCGAAGACGGCGACGGGTGTGATCGCGCCTGTGCGTCCGACCTGATAAATCACGTCAATGAGCCGGGTCGAGATTTGGCGCGCGGGGAATTTGTAGGCAATCGCCCAGCGCGGTGATTTCGAGGTTGCACCGATTTCTTCGCGCACGGCGGTTTGATTGACCTTGATGACGATGCCGTCGGTTTCGTAATTCAAATCGTCGCGCTTCGTTTCCCATTCATTGCAGAAGGCGATCAACTCGTCAATCGTTTGGCAGCGGCGGCGATGCGGATTGACCTTGAAGCCCGCGCGCTCCATCCATTCCAGCGATTTGGCGTGGGTCGGAAATGCTTCGTCACCCGCGAAGAAAAGTTGATAACAAAAAATATCGAGCTTGCGCTCCGCAACGATGTTCGGATCAAGTTGTCGCATTGTGCCTGAAGCTGCATTGCGCGGATTGGCGTAGGTTTGTAAGCCCTGCTCGGCGCGTTCGCGGTTCATTTGCTGAAACGATTCGTGCGGCAAATACACTTCACCACGCACTTCAATTTCGCTCGGCAAACTCGCCGCTTCTTCCACGTCAAATAAAGAAACTTGCCGTTTTCCCCTTTCTCCCTCTCCCCCCCTCTCCCTATCTTCTTGAATCCGCAACGGAATCGAACGAATCGTGCGCACATTTTGTGTGACAGCTTCGCCACGCACGCCGTCGCCGCGCGTGACGCCGTTGGTCAAGACGCCGTTTTCGTAAATCAATGAAATGCTCAGCCCGTCAATTTTGAGTTCGGCGACATAATCAAAAGGCCGTCCGCCCGCGAGTTTTTCGCATCGCTTTGCCCAATCGCGCAAATCGTCAATGCTGTAGCTGTTGTCGAGCGAGAGCATCGGGCGTTTGTGAACGTATTCGGCAAAGCCTTCCGCCGGTTGACCGGATACGCGCTGTGTCGGGCTGTCGGGCGTGATGAGGTCAGGGTGCGCGGCTTCGAGATCGCGCAAGCGTTTGAGCAGCGCGTCGTATTCGACATCGGCGACAACTGGCGCGTTGAGAACGTAATAGCGATAATCGTGTTCGTTGATTTGGCGGCGCAGTTCCGCGATTTCCTGCGTGACGTGGTTCATCGGCATGAGCTTATGAAGAACACCGCGCAAGACAGATGAAGGAGGGGGTCGGATTCTTCGGGTCTTCGGTCATCGCGGTTCCTGAGAAAATGGGTTGGGATCAGTACGAGTAAACGCCAAACGAAGCGAAATACTACCATTCTCCTTTGGCAGAACCAAAGAGCCGGACAGGCTTTGAGCTACACAGAACCTGAGAGGTGACAGATGCAACTCAAAAATTCGGGGCGGGAAAAAGAATGAGAGTCGGAAGGCTACGACCGCTTCATAGCCTCGTCATAGACCGACAAGAGAAGCACACAGACCGGCAAAAGGGGGCTATTGAGTGATACTTCGTCAGGTCGCTCAAGCTGTGCGCAGCCACGCTGGAATCAGCGCGCGCCGCAAATGTACCAGCAAAAATCCAATGCGCGTTTGCGGGGCATGGACATGCTTGGTTTCATTCTTGATTTCGACGACTTCGCTGCAGTAGGGGCAGCAGCGCGTATATTGGAAAATGGGATAGGAGCAATTCTCACACCGCATAGCTAGACATACCTCCAAAACTTCAAAATTTCTACCAACGTCGTTTTCCTTCAGACCGCCTGGGCCATTTGGGGGCCACTTGTGAGGGGACGTTGTACCGTGAGGCGTGTAACAACTAAAGCCAAATTATAGGGGCTTCCGCGCATTTGTCACTACCGATAATTTTCCTACTATGCGGGGAAAACTATGTAATTTTTTCTCAATGCGGTAGGAATGAGTCTCGCTGCTCCATCACGTCCCAGGATTGAAGGCAGAAGCCGCGATGACGTTGTGACTTCATTGCCTGCCGCCCTCGGTGCGTTTGTGGTGAGCAAATTCTTCTCCATCGAAAGTTGGAGCGCCGAGTCGGTGATACGGTTGACCTCGTCGGCAAATCGTCATATCATCAAGACCTATTTTGATGGCATTGCATCATCGAAATTTATCAACTAAGCAGATCATAGAGATAGCACTTACCTTTGCTGGGATCATTCGTTGCTCTTAACCACGTAACTATAAAGCTGTCAGGCTTCGGCTTTGCAGGTGGTCTTTATACTTCACGCGCGTGAGTCAACAGTTACGTTGTACGGCGCTGACAAAGCGTCATCAGTTAACAACGGATCATCTCCTAACTGAGTTGATCGTTTCCCCCAATCCAGGAGGATTTTTTATGAAATGCACAAGGCTGGCAGGACAGTGGTTTACCTGCTTGCTGTTTGCCTGTCTGCTGACGGTCGGAGCGTTGGCGCAAACGCTGACGGGGCAGATTTCGGGCGTCGTGGCGGATCAAACCGGCGCGGTTATCCCGAACGCAAACATTACACTCACAAGTCAATTGACCGGTGACATTCGGCGTACCGTCAGCAACTCCGATGGTGTCTTTGCCTTTGCTTCGGTTCCGACCGGCGAATACAAAGTCACTATCGAAGCCACGGGCTTCGCCAAATGGGAACGTACCGGCATTCGCGTCAGCGCGGGTGACCGTCGTTCCATTGCAGACATCACACTGGGCGCGACCGCTGTGGCCGGCTCGGTGGATGTCACCGCATCTGCCGATCAACTTGCCCCTGTGGACAACGGTTCCAAAGAACTCACACTGACCAACAAACAGATCACCAACCTTTCGCTGGTCGGACGCAACGCGGGCGAGTTAATCAAAGCTCTGCCCGGCTTCACGCCCGTCACCGGTTTGGACAACAAGCCGGGTTACAACGGCGAAGCCATCGGCATCAACGGCAACGGTGATGGCGGGAAGCAAAGCCCGATTGGCAACTTCTCTGCCAACGGAACCCGTGCCGAAGCCCTCGACATCGTGGCCGACGGCGCGCATATTTCTGACCCCGGCTGCAACTGCGCCACGCCGATCAATCCGAACCCGGATATGATCGAAGAATTCAAAGTTTCGACCTCGAACTTCGGCGCGGACGTGTCGAAAGGCCCGGTCGTCATCAACTTTATCAGCAAAGGCGGCGGCAAGGAGTTTCACGGCTCCGCCTACAGCTACTTCCGCAACTATCGTTTCAATGCGAACGATTGGTCATTCAACGCCAACCGCCTGAATCGCCCGGAAAACGCATACGCATTCCCCGGCGGCAACTTCGGCGGCCCGGTGTTGTTGCCCTGGACGGACTTCAACAAGAACCGCGACAAACTGTTCTTCTTCGTCGGGTTCGAGTACATGAAGCAACGTCTGGACACCGGCATCATCCGTTCGCGCGTGCCCACGCAAGCGATGCGCGGCGGTGACTTCAGCGATGCGGCAACGCTGTCCCGCTTCCTCGATGGACAAGTCACTGCTGTTCCGGCAGGCAATGCCGACAATGGCTTGAGCAGTGTCATCACAGGCGGACGCATTGCGGCGAGCGCGATTGATCCGACCGGCAGAGCAATGATGAACTTGTTGCCGCTGCCGACCTTGACCACGCCGGACAGAGACGGGTTCAATTATGTGCAAGCTCTCACGCTGGATCAGAACATGAAGCAGACGCTGACTCGTATTGATTACAACATCAGCGAAAGCACCAAGTTCTATGCCCGCTACAACCTGCAAACGGAACTGCAACCGTTCCCGATTGGTTTGTGGTGGCGCAACGCGAGCCAGGTTCCGTACCCGACGCCGACCATCGCGCCGAACCGTTCCGACTCGGTCAGCGCCAGCTTGACGCACGTCTTCACGCCGACGCTGACGAATGAAGTGGTGTTCGGCTACAGCTTCATTGATTTCCCGAACCAGTTCGAGGATGCCACGAAAGTCTCGAAGAAGGCGCTGAACATTCCGTTCCAGGGCTTGTTCAAGAACGGTCTCGATCTGATTCCGGGCATCAGCATTGCCTGGGGCGCGGGCGCACAAATGCTCAACCCCGGCGGGTTCGATCCGATTCTGTTTGCGACCAAACACCTGATGAACGTGGCGGACAACGTGACGAAGGTATCGGGTACGCATACGTTGAAATTCGGTGGTTACTACGAACACGTCATCAACAACCAGCCCGGCAACGACTGGTCGAACGGGTTTGCCGTCTTCTCGACGTGGCACAACCAAACCAGCGGCAACGCGATGGCGGACTTGCTGCTCGGTCGGCTCGGCGATTATCAGGAATCCACCAAGAACGTGTTGCGCAACATCGCGTTCAATACGTTCGAGTTTTATGGGGCGGACAACTGGAAAGTAAATCGTCGCCTGACGTTGGATTTAGGTGCGCGGTTCTATCGCCTGGGCAAATGGTATGATCGCCAGGGCAACGGCTTTGCCGTGTTTGATCCCTCCAAATTCAATGCCGCGAATCCCGTAGATCGTGCGACGGGGATTCCGTCGGGCGTTCTCTTCAACAAAATTGATTCGAGTGTCCCGCTCTCTGGTGCGCCGACCAGAGCCTTGTATGCTGCTCCTCGCTTGGGTGTCGCGTATGATCTTTTCGGCAACGGCAAGACCGTGTTGCGTGGCGGCTTCGGTCGTTCCTACTTCCACGATGCACAGCTTACAGCAGGGTTAGACATCTCCGGCGGTTTGCGGCGCGTGGGCAGCACGGGCGCAACGACCTTCTCGGCGATCAATGCGCGTTATCCAAATGAAGCGGCTGCTCGTGCGGCGGCGGATTTGGTCAACAGCTTTGATGTTCTGGACATCAATGATGACAAACAGCCGTATGTGGACAGCTATAGCTTCACGATTCAGCAACGCCTGCCCGGCGCGTTGAATTTTGAAGTCGCGTACGTCGGCAATCGCAGCAAGGATCAATTGTTCTCGCGCAATCAGAATCTGGTTCCGCTGAACACGGCGGGTTGCCGCACGGCAGCGTTGGCCGGTCAGAACTGCGATGCGTTCCGTCCGTTCCGTGGCTTTGGTACGGTGAATATGTTCAATCATATTGCCTATCAAAACTACAACTCCATGCAGGCGATCCTGAGCCGTCAAGTCGGACGGATCAACTTCCTCGCGTCCTACACCTTCTCGAAGGCGTTGGGACTGCGCAACGGCGGCAATCAGGGCGCACAGGCGGATCAGCTTGATCTGCGCGGCAATAACTATGGCATCCTCGGCTACGACCGGACGCACGCTTTCAATGTGGCGTACACCATCGAACTGCCGAAGTTTGCCAAAGACATGATCGGCACGGACAGCAAGATCGCGGCGGGCGTTTTGGATGGCTGGATGCTGTCGGGCATCTCGCAATTCGCCAGCGGCTATCCGCTGCAAGCCAACAACGTCAACTTCCGCATGAGCGGCGCGTTGCAGCAAACCTGCGCGTTTGCCAAGTTGGGCGCAAACGCGGCGTTGTGTGCGGGGAGACCTGATACCGAACTCGTCACGATCTACAACCCCGGCAACGTGGCGACGGTGCTGGGCACGACTGACACGTCGGCACAACCGATCCTGACCTGTGATCCGCGCAAAGGCTTAGGCGAAAATCAGTTCGCGAATTTGAACTGCTTCGCGCCGCCGCCCGCCGGACAACGAGGCGTTTACGTGTTCCCGTATCTCAAAGGCCCCGCCTACAACAGTCAAGACCTGACGTTGGCGAAGGTGTTTGCGATCACGGAAACCAAGAAGCTACAATTCCGATTCTCTGCTAACAACATCTTCAACCATCCGTTGCGGTCGTTGCAGGAAAACAACCTGAACTTGCAGTTTGAAACGCAAAATGCCAACTCGCCGAATCCGACGCTGGTTCCGAACCAATTCACGAAGGACAACTTCGGACGTTGGACGGGCCTCAAGTTCGGTCGTCGCATCGTCACGCTGGGCGTGAAGTTCACCTTCTAACCTAAGCGGGATTTACGCAAAATAAAGATAGGGCGTTGCTTGTCAGCGCCCTATTTTTTCGTCAGTATAGTGCAGTGAGCAGAATGAAAAACCGAGCCATTCAATACAGTGTGATCGTTTGCCTTTGGCTGAGCCTTGCCACAGCACTTGCCGCACAACCTGCCAAGCAATCCAACCCCGATCTGATCTTCGCCCGCGCTGTTCAATTTCATCAGGCGGGTGATTTGGAAAACGCGATCAAGGAATATCAAGCCTTCTTAGCCGAACGACCGGATCGCACCGATGCGCGCTCGAATCTGGGCGCGGCGCTCGCGCGGCTCGGACGCTTTCAGGAAGCCATCGAACAATACAACCGCGCGCTCTTGCTGGACAGCGAGAATCCTGGCATTCGTTTCAATCTGGCCGTTGCGTACTACAAATCCGCCCGCATTGTTTTAGCCTCCAAAGAACTCGAAAAGGTTGTAGCGATTCAGCCCGAAAATCCGAACGCCACGTTGTTGCTCGCGGATTGTTATTTGCAGATGGCCGAGTACAAAAAAATCATCACGCTGCTCGCGCCATACGAAGCGAAATACCCTGACAACAAAGCCCTTGCGTATTTACTCGGCACGGCTTTGCTGCGCGATAAGCAGGTCGAAAAAGGCCAGCAGCAAATCGAAAAGATTATGCGCGGCGGCGATTCTGCCGAAGCGCGGATGCTGATGGGGACGACGTATTTGATGAGCGCCGATTACGCCAAAGCCGCACAGGAATTCGCTATCGCTGCGAAGCTGAACCCGAAATTGCCGACCGTGCATTCGTACTACGGACGCGCGTTATCGCTGACGGGCAACACCGATCAGGCCAAAGAAGAATTTCGTTTGGAACTCGAAAACAACCCGAACGATTTCGATGCGAACCTGCAAATGGGCGTGATCCTCAAGCAGGATCAAAACCCCGACGAAGCGATGAAGTATTTCCAACGCGCCGCGCTGGTGCGACCGGGCGAACCGAATGCGCGCTTTTACATCGAAAGCGTCCGCGTCGGGCAAGGCAAAGTGGCGGAAGCCTTGCCGGAACTTGAGAAGCTGGTCAAAGACGCCCCCGATTTTGTCGAAGCGCACGTGATGTTGGCGACGGTGTATTACCGCCTCAAACGCAAAGCTGACGGCGACCGCGAACAGGCCATCGTGAACAAACTCAATGCCGAACGCCAAGCCAAACAGCCGGGCGCACAAGAGAAACCCTAGCCGAAAGGAGTTGTATGAGCGTTGCTGTTGTTTCCTCTCAGGTCGAGGACATCCTGAAACGGATTGATGCGATGGAAGACGGCGAATGCCAGGTCATTCACAACGTCAGTTGGGACGAGTACGAAGAACTGCTGGCTGAATTGGGAGAAGGGTACGCCGTGCGCATTGCCTACACCGAAGGAGAGTTGGAACTTATGTCGCCCCTGTATAGACACGAAGTTTACAAAGATGTGCTGACGACGATGGTCAGAATTTTGGGGAAGGCCACGAAGCAACGTGTACAATCGGCTGGTTCGTTAACCTTGAAACGCAAACCGATGCGGCGCGGGGCGGAACCTGATACGTGCTTTTATCTGCAAAGCGCCGCGCAAATTTTAGGGCAAGACAAGATTGATTTGCGTTACGATCCGCCGCCCGATTTGGTCGTCGAAGTGGATGTCAGGAGCAAATCTACCAGCAAAATGAAAACCTACGCGCGCTTCGGAGTGCCGGAGTTCTGGCGCTTCGATGGCAAGCGATTTCACATTGGCGTCTTGACCGGAACAGTTTATGAAGAGCGCACGAATAGCGCAGCCTTTCCTTTCGTGCGCGGCGAAGAGTTCATAGGGTTCCTTAAGCAAGCCCTGGAGGAAGGACAGGATGAAGCGATTGATCGCTTCGAGGCGTGGGTGAAAGCAAGGTTGAAAGATGAAGAGAAGTAAGCTCCAAATCAGCTTGTTCTTGTTCTGCACGCTTGTCGTGGCGCTGTCTTCTGTTGCGGCACAACCCCACAAACGTCGTCCTGCAACTGCATCTTCCTTCGAGCAATTGACGCAACGCGCCGCCGAAGCACGACAAGCCGAGAAGTTGGATGAAGCGATCAAGTTATATCAGCAAGCCGTCAAGCAGAAGCCAAATTGGCTGGAAGGTTGGTGGTCGCTCGGCACGATTTATTATCAATTGGATCGCTACGGCGAAGGTCGCGATGCGTTCAAGCGATTGGTCGCGCTCGAACCGAAAGGCGGCATCGGTTGGGCGTTTCTGGGGTTGTGTGAATATCAGTTGAAAGATTACGCGAATGCGCTGCCACATTTGTTGCGCGGGCGTGAATTGGGGTTAGGGAGCGAGAGAGAAATTGCAGCGGTGGCGCTCTATCACACCGGGATTCTGCTGAACCGCACGGAGCAATTTGAGTTGGCGTTTGTCGTGTTGAGTACCGCCGCGAACTATCAGGGCGAGAGTCGCGCGTTGTTTGAGGCGCTGGGTTTGACCTTGCTGCGGTTGCCGTATTTGCCAACGGAAACGCCGCCGGCCAAACGCGAAGTGGTGCTGAAAACGGGACGCGCGGGATTTTATATGGCGACCAAGCAACATGCGCGGGCTACACCTGAGTTCAGCGAATTGTTGGCCGCGTTCCCAAACGAACCGAATGTGCATTACGCGCACGGCATTTTCCTGATGCGCGACGCGCCGGACGAAGGATTGAAGGCGTTCGAGAAGGAATTGCAGCTTTCGCCGCGGCACGTGTTTGCAATGCTGCAAATCGCGTTCGAGTACATCAAGCGCAAGGACTTCACTGCCGGCTTGCCGTTTGCTGAAAAGGCTGTGCAGCTTGATCCAAATTTGTTTGCGAGCCACAACGCGCTGGGTCGAATTCTGTTGGAGTTGGGGCAAACCGAACGCGCGATCAAGGAGTTGGAAATCAGCGTGAAGCAAGCCCCCGACAGCCCGGAAACGCATTTCGCTCTGTCGCGTGCATACGCGAAAGCCGGGCGCAAAGCTGAAGCCGAACGCGCGCGCAACGAATTCACGCGGCTCGACAAATTGCGTCGCGCGAACAAAGAAAACCTCGTCGGCGACACGCCCGAAGAAAAAGCGAAACCCGAATGAAGTTGGCACGGCTGACAAAATGCACATTGCTCGCGCTCGCGGTTGGCGCGACGATCTTGCTTTGGCGTCCGATGAATTCCAGCAGCCAATCTACCGGCAAATCGTTTGCGCCCGCGATGGAATGGCGTCCGACACACGCCGCAGCGAACGCGAAATATCTCGGCAACAAAGCCTGCGCCGAATGTCATACGCAAACCGACGTGCAACACAAAACGCCGATGGGCAAAGCGTTAGAGCCGGTTGCCGATTGCAGAATTCTCAAAGCGAATCCGAGGTTGACATTCAAAAGCGGGAGCTTCGTTTACACGATCATGCGGCAAGGCAATCAAAGCCTCTACGCCGTGACCGATGGCAAAGAGACGATCTCCGCGCCGATTCTGTATGCGTTTGGGCAAGGCAAAGCGGGACAGACGTACGTGCTGCAATTGGACGGCAGGTTTTACGAAAGCCGCTTGAGTTTTTATAACGAAATCGCGGGGCTGGATTACACGCTCGGCGCACCGCGCGCACCCGCGAAAACATTGAGCGAAGCGTTTGGCCGCGCGATGGATTCGATTGATACGAAGGATTGTTTCAGTTGTCACGCGACGGCTGCCGTGAGCGAACGGCAATTGCAACTCGACAAGCTCACGCCGGGCATCACCTGCGAAGGCTGTCACGGCGCGGGCGAGCAACATGTCGCGTTAATGAAAAGCAAGGGCGAGAAAAAGTCGGGCGAGCTGGCGATCATGAATCCAGCCCATTTTGATACCGAAGGGATGACGCAGTATTGCGGCTCGTGTCATCGCACGTGGGCGCAGGTGCAATTGATGAAAGAAGCGCGCGGCGTCATCAACGTGCGCTTTCAGCCGTATCGCATTTTCGGCAGCAAATGTTACGACTTCGATGACAAGCGCATCAGTTGCACGGCGTGTCATAATCCGCACGAAGAGATGAAGCAGGACGCGGCGTTTTATGACGCAAAATGTATGGCCTGTCACAGCAAAACAGAGGCGGCTGGTAACGTGAAAATGTATGCGCCGTGCAAAGCGGGCAAGACGAACAATTGCGCGTCGTGTCACATGCCGCAATATGAAATTCCCGGCGCGCATCACAAGTTTTCGGATCACTGGATTCGCGTCGTGAAGCCCGGCGAAACGTATCCGAATTAGGAAGCAAGCGCGATGACAACGTACATTCTTCATTCTTCATTCTTCATTTTTCATTCCTCAACGAGAATAGGATTCTTTCCTCTTCAATGAATGAAGAAGGAAAAAGGAAGAAGGAAGAATGGCTGTTACAATTGATCAGCAACAAACAAGAGAGCGATTTATGTCTCCATTTCTGACTCGTACTTTATCCGTAATTTTAACCGGTGCGCTGACAATTGCGCCGTTGTTGGCGCAGGTGCAGCAGCCACCGAAACAACCGCCCAAACCGCAGGAAGAAGTGCTGCGCATCGGTGCGGAAGAAGTGTTGCTCGACATCGTGGTGCGTGACAAAAAAGGTCGTCCCGTGCGCGATTTGAAAGCGGGCGACATTGAGATTTACGAAGACGGCGTGAAGCAGGAAATCTCTTCGTTTCGGCTTGTGAATCAGGGCGGCGAAGCTACGGTAGATGGCGCGACAACGCCTGCCAATCCGACGCCAAATTCTGGCGCACCAAAGACGGCTGACCCTGCACGCCAAATCAATTTGGTCTCGATGGTGTTTGAGCGGCTGAGTCCCGATGGACGACGCTTTTCCAAAATGGCGGCGCTGGAATTTTTGAAGGAAGAATACGGCCCGAACGTGATGGTGGCGATCTTCTCGCTCGATCAGCGCATCAACGTTGTGCAGTCGTTTACGAGCGACCGCGAACGCTTGAAACAAGCCGTTGAGCGCGTGACGAATGCGGCTCCGCCTTCGTTCGTGGACGGCTCGCAGCAGATTCGCCGCGAGTTGGAAAACTTCACGAATGCAGATGCGACAGCGGCGGCTTCGGCGGCGGCGGCGGGCGGGCAGGGCGGCGCGAGTACGGTGGATGGCGGCGCATTCGCTGCGGCAAAAGCGGCGCAGGTTACGTTGGATATTTTGCGTATGTCGGATGACGCCCAGCGCCAGCAACAAGGTGCATCGTCATTGTTTTCGTTGCTGTCCTTGATTGAAGGGCAGAAGAAATTGATCGGGCGCAAAACCGTCGTGTATTTCTCGGAAGGCTTGCAGGTGCAGCCGAATCAGAAGGATGCTTTTCAAACCGCGATCAGTTCGGCGAATCGCGCAAACGTCAGTTTTTATGTGATGGACGCGCGCGGCTTGCAAACGCAGAGCGATTTTGATTCTGCGAAAGAATCGTTGAATGCTGCGGTCGCCGCGAACGAACGCCAACAACGCACGCGCGGCGGACAAGCGGTCACGTTTGAGCAAGCCAAATCGTTCGACAACGCCGAGAACGCGATCACGAAAAATACGCAGAACAATATGCAGGCGCTGGCTGAAAGCACAGGCGGCGTGTTCGTTGCCAACACGAACGATTTGCGTGCGCCGATGAAGCGGGTGCTGTCAGAATTGACTTCATACTACGAAGCTTCGTACTCGCCGACCGGCAAAGAATTCGATGGCAAGTTTCGCGCGATCACGGTCAAAACTGCGCGGCCCGACATCGTGCTGCAAACGCGCAGCGGCTACTTCGCCGTGCCAACGATGGAAGGCGCAGCGCAACTGATGCCATACGAATTGCCGATGCTCGCCGCGTTGAGTGCGAAGCCGATTCCGCGCGAATTCGATTTCCGCCAACAGATTTTGCATTTTGGAGATCGCGCGAACGGTACGCAGCAAATGCTCGTGCTTGAAGTGCCGCTGGCGAACTTGACCTTCAAAGTGGACGATGTGAAAAAGCTGTACAGCACGCATTGCTCGTTGCTCGCGCTGCTGAAAAACAGCGATGGCCGCGTCGTGCATAAATTCAGCGAAGACTTTCCGCTCGATGGGCCAGTCGCGCGGCTCGAAGCCTTGAAAAAAGGCAACCTCGTCTTCACGCGCACGTTCGATGCGCCACCCGGACGCTACACGTTAGAGACCGTCGCGCACGACCGCGAGACGAACAAAAAAGCCGCGCGCCGTTCGATCCTGATCGTGCCGAATCGCGGCGAGAATTTGAAGATGAGCAGCGTTTCCGTCATCAAACGTATTGACCCGATAGATCAATCGGTGCAGAGCGACGACAACCCGTTCCGCTTCCAAACCGGCAAGATTATTCCGAACCTCGGCGAGCCGATCAAAGCGGCAGCGGGCGGGGAGTTAGGGGTCTACACTGTTGTCTATCCGGTCGCAGGCAAAGCCGACAAACCGCAATTGATCTTAGAAGTTTTGCTCGACGGGCAATCGCTCGCGCGCGGGCAGATTGATTTGCCTGCGCCCGACGCACAAGGCAAAATTCCGTACATTGCCAAGCTGCCGCTGGATACGTTCAAAACCGCAGGGCAGTACGAAATCCGCGTGATTGCACGACAGGGACAGCAGGCAGTTGAAGAGCATACGTTCTTCACGATAGGGCAGTAGCATTTATCGCAGAGGTAACAAGCGTGAAATTACTATCAACATTCATCATCGTCATCCTTTCCACCGCAGCGTTCGCGCAAGCGAAAGTCACTTACGAAGAAGTCGCGCTCAAAGCGGCTGGCATTACGTGGGTTCACGACAACGGGCGTTCGGACGCGCGGCATTTGCCGGAAACTTGTGGTGGCGGCGGGTTGTTTTTTGACTACAACAACGATGGCTGGCAGGACATTTATTTTGTGAATGGCGGGCCGTCCGATTTTTATACGCCGAAAACGCCGAGCAAAAACGCGCTCTATCGCAACAACGGCGATGGCACGTTCACGGACGTAGCCGACAAGGCGGGCGTCGCGTGCGGGCAGATGGGACATTTTGGAATGGGCGCGGCGGCGGCGGATTTTGATGGCGATGGCTGGCAGGATTTGTACGTCACGAACTACGGCGTCAACGTGCTGTTCCGCAACAAAGGCGATGGCACGTTTGAAGACGTGACGGAGAAGGCTGGCGTAGGTGCGCCAAACTGGTCTACGTGCGCGACGTGGTTTGATTATGACAACGACGGCAAGCTGGATTTGTTTGCGTCGAGCTTTGTGCAATACAGCGCGAAAGGCAGCGTGTTTTGTGGTGACAACAAAATGGGGCGACGGTATTACTGCATCCCGCGCGTCTTCAAACCGCGTCCGAGCTATCTGTTTCATAACGAAGGCAACGGCAAATTCACCGACGTCAGCAAAGCGTCCGGCATTGCGAATTCGCTCGGCAAATCGTTTGGCGCGGTGGCGACCGACATCAATAACGACGGGCTGCTGGATTTGTTTGTGGCGAACGACACGGTGGCGAATTTCCTCTTCGTCAACAAAGGCGGCGGCAAGTTTGAAGAGATCGGTTTGCCGGCGGGCGTGGCCTACAGCGATTCGGGCAGCCCGCGTTCCGGGATGGGCGTGGACGCGGCGGATTTCGATGGCGACGGCTGGCAGGATTTGTTTGTGGCGAACATTGATCAGGAATTGTTCAGTCTTTATCACAACGAAAAGGATTTGACCTTTGCCGATCAGCCCGGCGAAATCGCACAGGCGACGCGGTTGCTGAGCGGTTGGGGCTTGAAGTTTTTCGATTACGACAACGACGGCGATGTGGATTTGTTTTTGGCGAATGGACATCCCGACGACATGGTCGAAACGCAGGTCTCGAAAGTGAAATACGCCGAGCCGCTGTTGCTGTTTGAAAACACGAACGGCAAATTCAAAAACATCAGCGCGCAGTCGGGCGCAGTCTTTGCGAAAGATTTTCCGGCGCGCGGGATGTCGGTCGGCGATTACGACAACGACGGCGATTTGGATTTGCTCGTCATCAACAACGGCGCGGCTCCGCTGCTGCTGAAAAATAATGGCGGCAACAAAAACAACTGGGTTGGCTTGCAGTTGGTGGCGACGAAGAGCAATCCCGGCGCGGTCGGCGCGATCATCACGTGGACAGCGGGCGGAACCAAGCGGCAACGCTTGAAAACCAGCGGCGGCAGCTTTCTGGCCTCGCACGATCCACGCGAAATTCTGGGACTGGGTCAGGCCGCGAAGCTCGATAGCCTCGAAATCAAATGGCCAAGCGGGCAGGTGGATAAATTGACGAATGTGCCGATCAATTCGTATGTGAAAATCGTCGAAGGCGAGGGCACAGCGAAGAGCGCGGCGAGCAACGCGCAGAAATAAAGCGCGTCGTTGGGTACGGGCTGGTCGGTGGAGAAACCGCAAGCAGCACGCAGGGTGCGTGTGCATCCAGAAAACTTACGCTTGCGGTGAGGAAGTCAAAACGCTAGAATGCCTCTCTTTTTTATGCGCGTAGCCCCACCGCTGGCCCCCAACGAGATTCGGTTGAATTCATTCAGCCACCCAAATTCACGCATTGGAGTTATCTGTTTATGCTTCGGTTTTTTTCTAAATTTCAACGCTCATCCAAAATTGTGCTGTTGGTTTTCATCGGTGTGTTACTGCTCGGCTTGATTCTGTTTTATGTTCCGAACACAGAGCTTGGCAACAACGCGCTGGTCGGCAATCGCGCCGATGATGGAACGGTGATCGCCAAAGTCGGCGGGCAGGACATCACCCTCAAAGAGTTTCGTGAGCAATTGATGAGCACCGCGAATGTCTATTCGCAAGGGCGCGGGGTGAATGCTGGTTTGATTCGGGCGATGAAGCTCGATCAGATGGTGTTGGATCGGTTGATTGACGAACGCTTGATGTTGAGCGAAGCCGACAAGTACGGCTTTGTTGGCACAAACCAGGAAGTCAGTGAAGCGATTGTTCGTTCCTTTACCGACCCTGATACGGGCAAATGGGTCGGCAGAGAGCAGTACCTCAAGAGCCTGAAGTTGAGAGGCGAAGACCCGGAAGTTTACGAGAACACCATTCGCAATAGCTTCGCGGCGAGCAAGATGCGGACGTACTTGGCGTCGGGCGTGCAGGTGTCGGACAAAGAGGTCGAAGAAGCTTATAAGAACAACAACACGAAGGTCGAAGTGGTTTACGCCACGATTGATAAAGACAAAATCAAAGACAAACCCAAGCCCTCCGATCAGGAAATGCAGGCCTATTACGATGGGCACAAGGACGAATTCAAAGCCACCGAGCCAGTGCGCAAAGTGGAGTACATCTTCATCCCGACTGACAAGGTGACAGTTGAACTCACCGACGAGGCGCTCAAAGCCGAGTACGAAGACAAAAAGCAAAAAGAACCGCGCGTCAGCGTCATCAAATTGAATGTGGCGACGGCGGAGGACGACGTCACCGTCCAAAAGAAAATCAATGAATTGAAAACCCGCGCGCAAGGCGGCCCTAGCACGCAGCCCGAAGATTTCGCCGCGCTTGCCAAAGGCAACTCGCAAGACCCGTCGGCCAAAAATGGCGGCGACATCGGTTGGATCACGAAGAATCCCAACTCGAAAGATTGGAAACAACGCGCCTTCGGCATTGGCCTTGGGGGCGTAGAAGGCCCCTTCAAGGAAGGCAATAGCTGGTACTTGATGAAAGTCACGGAAGAGCGTGATGTGCCGTTTGAAAGAATGAAGCCGACGTTGGTGGCCGGGGCGAAGAATCGTCGCGCCTACGCCAAAGCCAACGAAATCGCGGAGAAAGCCTACGAATTGTTTACGGAGAACAAAGACTTGCGCAAGACGGTGGAAACCATTGCCGCTGAAATGAAAGTCAAGCCGGAAGATTTGATTCGTACCACGCCGTATTTCAAGAAAGGCGACACGCTGCCCGACATCGGCAGCAACCCCACGTTTGAAGGGCACATACAAGAACTCAAGAAGGGCGATATTGCGGACAAAATCGGCATTCCGAACGGCATCGCCGTCCCGCGCTTGATTGATGTGATCGAAGGCGGCGTGCAACTCAGCTTTGAGCAGGCTCGCAATCAAGTGGAGACCAAACTGCAACGCGAAAAAGACCTGAACATCGTCCAGCAGAAAGCGAACGAATACCTGACCAAAGCCAAAACGGCGGATGAATTCAAGGCGCTTTTGACCAAAGATGGCATCGAAGTCAAGACCGACGCGAACAACCTCACGGGCATTCCCTTCAGCAGCTTACAGGTGACGAGGACGATTCAGACGGCGGTGATGGCGACGAAGCAAAACGAGGTGGCGAAAGCTCCGATCAAAACGGGCGCAGGCAGCTACATCGTGTTTGCCGCCACCAAGCGCACCGAAGCCGATATGTCCAAATTTGCCGAACAACGTAACTCCATTCGCCAACAACTCGAAGGCGAACGCGGCAATCTGGTTTACGACGCTTATGTCAAAGCGGCGCGCAAACGCTACGAAGATGCAGGCAAGCTCTGGATTGATCGCAAGAAAGTTGATCAGCTCGTAGACAGCATCAATGCCAATCAGCTTCCGCAATAAGCTGCCTTGAGAGAGCAAACAAAAGAGCCGGAGGATTGATGTCCTCCGGCTCTTTTTCTTTGGCAAAGAAATTAGCGACGATTACTTTTCGCTTTTCTTCTTGTTGGCTTCGGCAAATTGATCGAAGACCGATTTCGGAATCATCAGCGACAAGGCGACATCGTTGTTTTGTACGTTGATTTTGATGAGGTCAATCACCTGCATCAAACCTTGCATCATTGGATCATTGTTCCCGCCCAAAAACATTTTGCCCAAGCCGACCAACCCTGCGAGGCTGGTTTGCAGCTTGGAGGCTTCATCGCTCGAACCCGTGCGCAATTTGGTGTCGAGCAACAAGCTTAACTCGCGGGTCAGATCGAGCGAGCCGAAGACGGTTTTGATGGTCGCAAATTGCGCGAACATATCGCCCTGATCGGACAAGCCTTTTTTCGCGCTTTCGGGAATGTTCGCCGCAAAACGCAACAGCCCGTTGTTGGTTTCCGCCAGCAATCCACTCAATGCTGCATTGGCCGCGCCGTTGCCACCGTCCAGAATGCTTTTGACCCCGCTCAGATTGCCGAGCGCCACGCGGTCGCCGTCCAATTGCGTGAACGCCATCTCTTCACTCACGCCCGCTTTTTCCGCGGCTTTCAGCGAACTCACCACGTAAATTTGTTTGCCTTTGTACTCAACAGCCTTCACCTCCTGTTTGTTGTTTTTGGCTCGGATCGTGGCAATGATGCGGTTGGGATCGAACGTGATGCCTTCGACAATGGCGGACACAATCGTGCTGTCAGTCATTTTCAAGCCGACCACCGCCGATCTGATCTTGTACGGGTCAATCCCCGTGTCACCCATAAACTCGGTGATTTCTTTCTCGAATTTGGCTGCCTCTTTGGGCGCGATGGCGCGGAACTGCGGCAGCAATTCGTTGACGATGCGGGCGACATCTACCACCGCGATGGCATCGGAAGCAGGCAGCAGCGCCATGGATTCGGCTACGGACGGAGCCGCCGTTTTATTGGGATTTCCGTGCCCCAAAACCACCAGCGTGAAAGTGAAAAGCAGCGTCAACGCCAGACCGACATTGAGCGAGCGATTGAATTGTTTCATTGCATTCTCCTCGAAAAATTGAATTGCGAAATCGTCATCAGACGGCGGACGCTCAGATGCGTTGCAACGGCTAAGCGTGCGCCGAAGTTCATATTTTGTCCATCCCCTAAGACGTAGGAACGCAAAATCTGTTAACGGCAGCGCCACAAAAGCACAGCCACAAATTGTTTGCCGACGCGCCATTTTCCGGCTTGACAAAACCCGGCGTAGGCAATATTCTCTGCCTCATTCTGAAAACGATTTTCATAATCGCTCCATTGAGACAACATTAAGAAAGGTCATTTATGGTTGCTTGGTTGCGGCGCAACAAAAAGAAAATCAAATGCTGTAAGAGCTATAAGAAAAAAGGCAAGGCCTGCAAGAAATGCCCCCTGTTCTGTTAGCTTCCTTGAGCTTGCGCGGCTTTTTCACTGTGGAGGGAAGTGCTATGTGGCATACCAACACGCTTTGGTTTGAAATCGCCATCCTGATGACGATTTTCGCGCTCGGCAACATTTTGTTCGGGCACTTTGAAGAACATAAACCCAAATGGCAACGCCTGCTCAAAGTCGTGAATATGACTGTGATTTTTGTCGGCTTGTCGCTGTTTCTGGGGCGCGCTTGGGCGTTTGGGTTTCTCGCGTTGCTGTTACTTGGCGCAGCCATTATTCACTTGTGGTGGTTGCCGAGAAACGGCGTCAATGGCTGGACGGCAGAGCCACGCGACAGATATTACGAACTGCTTAAAGTCCGAAAATAGCTTACAAAAGCAAAGCCGCCGATGCTGTCACATCAGCGGCTTCATTACGCAACAACCAACCTGGTCAATTCTGGAAAACCTACCGGCGGCGTGCGGGAGTCATCCTACCACGTCACCGTAAAAAAC
The DNA here is from genome assembly GCA_964631865.1 of uncultured Heliobacteriaceae bacterium. Taxonomy (GTDB): domain Bacteria; phylum Acidobacteriota; class Blastocatellia; order RBC074; family RBC074; genus JAFDVL01. The sequence goes on from CAZWAK010000041.1 coordinate 40,120, forward strand.
AGGACACTCCCGATATGCTTTCACGGCCACTTCTTTCAGCCTGCCAACTCGCAGTGCAAAATTTTAATAAACGAAACTGCCTAAGCGTACATACTCTCATCGCATTTTGGGCCAGCTTTTTCTTCGTCATCGCCCTTTCTTCTTTCACTGTCGCGCAATCCGTAATCAGCCCCAGCGCATTGACCGGCACGGTCAGCGATCAAACCGGAGCGGGGATTGCGGGCGCTACCGTCAAGGTTCGCCGCGTCAGTTCCGGCTTTGAGCGTACCGCCAGCACAGATGCTTCGGGCAATTATCGCGTGGACGGTTTACAGCCGAGTGAATATTTGGTCAGCGCCGCGACGAATGGATTTTCTGTTGCCTCGCAGCAGGTCGCACTGGAAGCCAATGGGCGCGTCGTGAACTTTACCTTGCGTCCCGGCAGTCTGACGGAAAATGTCAGCGTGATCACGACGGACATTGCGACAACGCCGGAAGAGTTGCAGCGCATTCCCGGCTCGGTCGAAGTGCTGGATCGGCGAACACTCGAAATTGCGCGTCCGTTTACCTTCAACGAAGCATTGCGCAAATTCACGGGCGTGTATGTGCGCGATGAAGAAGGCTTCGGCCTACGCCCTTCAATCAGCATTCGCGGCCTTGATCCGAATCGTTCGGCGAAAGTCTTATTGCTGGAAGATGGCGTGCCGCTCGGACACGCGCCGTACGGCGACACCGATGCGTATTATCATCCGCCGATTGAACGCTACAACGGCATCGAAGTGCTGAAAGGCTCTGGGCAAATTGCGCACGGGCCGAACACGCTGGGCGGCTTGTTGAATTACCTGACGCCGACGCCGCCCGTAGACGGTGTGCATGGTTCGGTGACGCTGACGGGCGGCAATCGGCGCTATTTTAACGGCTTCGGCAGCATTGGCGCGAGCTTCGGCGAAGGCGCGGGACGTACGGGCGTGTTAGTAGATTTCCTGCACAAACGTGGCGAAGGCGCGCGGGAAAACATGTTCTCGAAGCTCAATGACGTGCTTTTCAAAAGCGTCACGCAGCTTGATAAAAACGCGCAGCAAACCTTGTCATTCAAGGCCAATTATTACGGCGAAAATTCCAATATGACGTACTCCGGTTTGACGGAAGCGGAGTACGCCGCCAATCCGCGCTTCAATCCTTTCAAGAACGATTTCTTTTACGGCGACCGTTGGGGCGGTTCGCTGCTGTACACGAATGCGATCAACAGCCACGCGGTGTTCACGACAACGGCGTACCTTACGAATTTTCAGCGCGACTGGTGGCGGCAATCGTCCAATTCCGATCAACGTCCGAACCGGCGCGGCAACAACGGCTGCAACGGGCTGGCGGAATTGAATACGCTCTGTGGCAACGAAGGACGCTTGCGCAACTACGACACGTTCGGCATTGATCCGCGCCTGAAAGTATTAAGCCGCGCGGGCGAAACCGATTTCGGCTTCCGCTATCACCGCGAAACGCAAAACCGCGTACAACTCAACAACAATGCGCTTGGCCCAAATGGTCGCGGCGGCGTGGCGAGCGAAGATAATCAACGCCAGAACTCCGCTGTCGCGGGTTATGTGCAGCATCGTTTCTTGTTTGGCAAATTAGCGATCACGCCGGGGCTGCGGCTCGAACACGTCAACATCGAACGCTCCAACCGACTGGTCACACCGTTTGTTGTTGGTAAAACCGATGTGACGCAATTCATTCCCGGTATCGGTGTTGCTTACAGTCCGAAAGATAACGTCACCTTTTTCGCAGGTGCGCATCGCGGCTTTTCACCGCCGCGCCCGGCAGACATCATCAGCGGCACGGGCGGCGTAGTCGAACTCAATCCTGAACTATCGTGGAATTACGAAGCCGGCGTGCGCTCCCTGCCCGTGAAAGGCTTGCGATTGGACGCGGCGTTTTTCCGGCTGGATTACGAAAATCAGATTGTGCCTGCGAACCTGTCGGGCGGCGTTGGTTCGACGTTGACGAGTGCGGGCGCAACGTTGCATCAGGGCTTTGAATTTGCGGGGCGCGTGGATACGGGGACGTTGGCGAATTCGCCGCACAACTTTTATGTGCGTGCGGCACTGACGTTTATTCCGACAGCGGAATATCGCGGTGCGACGCGGTTCTCCAACGTCAGCGGTTTCGCCACGACCAGCATCATCGGCAAGCGGCTGATTTACTCACCGGAACGCCTTGCCAATTTGAACTTCGGATATTCGCATCCGACGGGCATTGATGCGCTGTTGGAATATGTGTACGTGAGCAAGCAGTTCGGCGATGACCTGAACACGGTTGCGCCAACAGCGAATGGGCAGCGCGGCTTGCTGCCGGGCTACAGCGTTTGGAATGCCACGCTCAACTATCGCATTCGCGGGTTTGAGCGTTTTGTGCCGACGATCTTTGTCACCACAAAAAATCTGACGGACGATACCTTTATCGTAGATCGCCGTCGCGGTATTATGCCGGGTATGCCTCGCCTGGTGCAGGCTGGCCTGAAGTTCAGCTTCTAAGAGAAGCGTAACGCGATTGGCTAAATCGCGGGGCAGGCGAAAGGAAAGCAGGCGATTTAGCCAATCGCGTTACCCTAATCTCTAATCACAACCACGACTATGAAACTCTTCCGCAAAATCCTCTTTTGGTGTCATCTGTTCTGCGGCGTCATTGCCGGAGTTGTCATCCTGACGATGTCTGTCACGGGTGTTTTGCTGACGTATGAAAAACAAATGATCGCCTGGGCGGACACGCGCAACTACCAAATGGCTCCCTCTGCCGGAGCAACGCGCTTGCCGATGGAAACGCTGATTGCAAAAGTGCGCGAATCGCAAAATGCTGCGCCGATTGCGGTGACAAGGCGCGCGGGTGAGACCGAACCGGTGGCCTTTGCCTTCAACGGCGGACGCACGATTTTTGCTAATCCGTACACGGGCGAAGTGCTGGGAAACGGTGCGCCCGCTGTCCGCAACTTCTTTTACGTCGTGACCGACTGGCATCGCTGGCTGGGCACAGAAGGAGCGGGGCGCGCGACAGGGCGACTGATTACGGGCGTTTGTAACTTTGCATTTCTGTTCATCGTCGCCAGCGGTTTGTATCTGTGGTTTCCGCGCGTTTGGACGTGGCCGCAATTCAAAAACATTTTGTGGTTTCGACGTGGCTTGCCGAGCAAAGCGCGCGATTTCAACTGGCACAACGTCATTGGCTTCTGGTCGTTTGTGCCGCTGTTTCTGATTGTGTTGTCCGCCACCGTGATTTCGTTTCCGTGGATGAGCAATTTGGTCTATCGCGTGGTAGGCGAACAACCGCCTGCACCTGCGCGACCTGCGCCGCCTGCACCACAAGCCGCGAATCCCGCGCCTCCTGCAAATCCCTTCGACGGGCTGAATCCGCTCTGGACGCGCGCCGAACAATATTCATCGGGCTGGAACACGCTCAGCCTGCGTTTGCCAACCAATGCCGAAGCGCCGCTCGCTTTCACGATAGATCACGGCACAGGCGGCGAGCCGCAAAAACGCGCTTCGCTCACGCTGGATCGTAAAACCGGCGAAGTCGCGAAATGGGAGCCGTTCTCCAGTTTCACTGCCGGGCGACAACTCCGCTCCTTCCTGCGCTTCGCACACACCGGCGAAGTCGCAGGACTGCTCGGGCAAACGATTGCGGGACTCGTTTCGTTAGGCGGCGCAGTGTTAGTTTGGACGGGGCTGGCATTGGCCTGGCGACGGTTCCGTGCCTGGAAAACTCGCCGCGTCAAAGAGACGGCAGCGGCGCTCGCTTAGCACCGCTTTCATTGTTCCCGCCGTACCTGCCTCGACAGACAATGAAGAAGGGAGAAGGAAAATGAAGAATCCTGGTCGCCCCAAAACCAAATTGAGAATGGTTGGTGTAGGGCGATCTTCATTCAAGACTGTCGTTCAATTCACGTTTTTGACACAGCGGAACCCGATGCCGACAGCTTGTTTGTCGGGCGGGGCAAAGCCGCGATAGGTTGTCGTGGCGCGTTCTTTGGGGGCATAAAACGCGCCGCCGCGAATCACTTTGCCGGGCGCAAGTGAAATGCTTGCGTCTTTGTAGCTCTTCACTTCACTCGCCGTCCACTCCCACACATTGCCTGCCACGTTCAGCAACCCAAACGGATTGACCGCATCGGCATAGTTGTTGACTTCGACCGGGCGATTCACATTGGCTTCACTCGTATTGGCTTTGGCTGCGTCCCAGTTCGATCCCCAAGGGTAGCGCCGCCCGTCCGTCGTGCGCGCGGCGAACTCCCATTCTGCTTCGGTCGGTAATCGTTTGCCCGCCCAGGCGGCGTAATCGTTGGCATCCTGCCACGACACATTCACAACCGGCATCTGACCGGCGTCGGACGGGTATTGGCCGCCTTTCCAATCCGGCGGCGCAGGGTGATTGGTGGTTTTGAGGAACGCGGCGTACTGTTCGTTGCTGACTTCTGTGCGATCCATGAAAAACGGCGCGACGGTCACTTCGTGCGCAGGCGTTTCGTACGTGTCGGCGTTGTCGCTGCCCATACGAAACGCGCCTCCAGGAATGTAAACCATCCCGGCCGGAGCCGCTGGCATCGGCTTCGCCGATGTGGGGAACGGCGAAGCACTCGGTTGAGCGAGCGGTGGGGCCGTCTGGGGCGCTGGCTCAAAGAGATCGCGCACGCGGAAGCCGGACACAATCAAAGCCGAGAAGAGCAAAATCAAGCAGATCAAAACGACAATGAGTTTGACGAGGCGTTTGTTGACTGGCGGGATCGAAGACGCACGCGGTTTGCTGAGAAACCGCACCGTTTGCACAGGCGCTGTCGTGGCTTCCGGCGTGGTCTCCGCTTTGGTAGTTGGCGCTGCGCGCGCAGATTCTGTGGCTACGGCGGATGGGGATGGCGGCGCAGCCGTTTGGGCAGGGGCTGGCTCAGGCTCTGGCGGCAGATCGTAAATAACCTCAGCCGCTGCCGTCACCGGGACTTCTCCTGTCGGCAAGGTTGGCGGTTGCCGATGGGCAGCGATTTCGCTTTCGCTGAAAAAGTTCTCCAACTCTTGCCGGTTGGAGAGAGCCTCTTCGTCATCATTGTTGACGTACATCCGCGCGACCACTTCCGTTTCGCTGAGCAGCGTGTGTCGCTCTGTTCTCGTCCTGGCCGTGAAATCCGCTGTGGGGGAAAAACCATCCCGCGCGTTGGGAGCCGGTTCGTATGGCTCTGGCGGCGGGCGATACCTGGAAGTCGAAGCGGCGTACCCGGCGGATGCTGCGGCACTGCTGCTGTGCGGCTGAAAGTTGATGTTGAGCGGCATCGCGGTGTCCACCAAACCGTTTTCTCGCGCCACGCCGCAGATTTGGCAATACAACCAGGTGTTGCGCCACGCGACCCCACAGTTGCGGCAAGTGCCAATGAGGCGCTCGCTGGTTTTGAAGGTCTTCTTCAAACCGCACGTAAGACAAACGTCGCTGCCGTGTTCATCGCGCGCGCCACAATACGTGCAGTGCGTGATCTCCGCTGTTTGGGAGGCGGCGACCAGATAGGCGGGCGCACCACAGCGTTCGCAATGCTCGTGGTGCGACAGGAATTCAGAATTGCAGGCGGGGCAGATCATCATGCTTTTTCGTCCTCGGCTTCGCAGCGAGTAGTAGTTCACTAGGCAATGCTCAATGACATTGCTCTTCAATTTACGATTAACACCCTCATCCCTGCCGCTCTTCAGGGACTCATACACAAGGGTTCATACTCAGGGAAAGGGAAGGGAAGGCCAAATGATAAAGGCTCGCGCAAGCTCCGCGCAAGCCTTCGGGGGAAACCGTTAAAATTATTGATTGAAAAGATTTTAATGGCGATAGGGGAGGATCAACGGCGCACAAAAAAAGCGCCAAATTCGTCTGCCTGCCTCACCCCTTTCGCGCTTCGTTTTTGTCGTTGGTCAGCGCCCGGCTGACCTAATCGTGAACCGTTCAGCCCCGGCCTTCCCAACCGATTTGTTTCAGCACGCCGTCTTCGACAATGACGGGAACGGTCGGGTCATTGTCCGAGAACGCAAACATCTCACGGCGATAGTCGCGATTGTCCTGTGCGTTTTTTTCTGTGAACGCGATGCCCTCGGCGTTGTACCAATCTTTCGCTTTGGCGCAATGCGGGCAGCCGGGTTTCGTATACATCACAACTTCACTCATCGTTGCTCTCCTTATCGGTTTTCAATCGCCACATACTCGACCGACGGCATCGCGCCCGTGTAATCGGCGCGCGGACGAATCAGGCGATTGTTTTGCAATTGCTCCAGCACGTGCGCTGTCCAGCCAGAGATGCGGCTGACGGCAAAAATCGGCGTGAACAAATCCACCGTGATGCCGAGCATGTAGTAGGTTGACGCCGAATAGAAATCCACGTTCGCGCGAATCTTCTTGCCCTTGCGATCCATCTCGGCGATGACGAGTTCTTCGACGCGCTGCGACATATCGAACCATTTCGTGTCGCCTTGTCGCTCAGCAGTCGCTTCCGACATCCGCCGCAAATGCGTGGCGCGCGGGTCTTCGGTGTGATAAACGCGATGCCCGAAGCCCATCACCTTTTGCCCCGTCGCAAACATATTCGCCAGATGCGCGTCCACGTTTTCCGGCGCACCGATTTCGAGCAGCATCTTCATCACCGCTTCGTTCGCGCCGCCGTGCAGCGGCCCCGCGAGCGTCCCAATCGCCGACGTGATGGCCGAATACATATCGGTCAACGTCGCAATCGTCACGCGCGCCGCAAACGTCGAAGCGTTGAATTCGTGATCCGCGTGCAGGATCAGCGCGATGTCCAACGCCTTCGTTTCCACTTCGCTCGGCTCCACACCATTCAAGAGCCAAAGAAAATTCCCCGCAAAACTCAAATCGGTTTTCGGCTCCAACGGTTCCAAGCCCTGTCGAATGCGATGAAACGCCGCGACAATCGCGCCAATCTGCGATGTGACGCGCACGGCCTTGCGCCAATTGGCTTCAATCGAATTGTCATTTTTGTCAGGGTCATACAAGCCCAACGCCGACACCGCCGTCCGCAGTGCATCCATCGGCTTCGTGTCTTTCGGAAAGGTTTTCATCATCGTCACGAGTTCCGCCGGAATCGCGCGGTTTACCGCTAAACTGGTGCGCAGTTCGTCCAACTCCGCCTGCTTCGGCAAGCGCCCGTGCCAGAGCAAATAGATGACTTCTTCAAACTTGGATTTCTCGGCCAGATCGTGAATGTTGTAGCCGCCGTACGCGAGGATACCTTGTTCGCCGTCAATGTAACAAATGCGGCTCGGCGCGGCGACGACATCTTGTAACCCGGCAGGTGTAGCAGTGGTTTGGCTCATAAGTTTGTTTCCTGACTTCCTTGATTTGAGACCCGCGCTGGTTGGGGACGCGCCGGTTATTTATGCAACGTACAGCAGCGATTCAGATGATCTCGAACGTCCCTTTCGGGTGCGGAAAAAGGGACTCTTCCGAAGCAAGGGCAAAGATAACAAGGCGTCTGAACGATGTCAATTTCGTGCTTCGGGCGTCAAGCGTTTTGCAAAAACGGATTGTAGCGGCGCTCGCGGCCAATCGTCGTGTGGGGGCCGTGACCGGGCACGACGACGGTTTCTGCGGGCAATGTCACGAGCTTACTTTGCAGCGAATCCAGAATCTGTTCGTATGACCCGCCCCACAAATCGGTGCGCCCGATGCTGCCGAAAAACAACGTGTCGCCCGCGTACAGGCGCGTGTTGTCCGGCGTGTGAAAGCATAAGCTGCCGGGCGTGTGACCGGGCGTGTGCAACACTTCGAGTTTGATCTCACCCGTGCCGAGTTCATCGCCCTGATCGAGGTACGCATCAATCTCCGTCGCCGGTGGTTTGGTGAGTCCCAGCATCATCGCCTGCATCGGCAAGGCTTCGTACAAAAACATATCGCCGCGATGCAGATACACAGGCGCTCCGGTCGCATCCTTCAATTCCTTGAAGCCGCCCACGTGATCTATATGCGCGTGCGTGGCGATGATGTATTTGGCCGTGAGGTTGTGCTGTTTGAGTCGCGCAAGCACCGTATCAATGTCGTCGCCGGGATCAATGACGATGGCTTCGCGCGTTTGTTCCGAGCCGAGAATCGTGCAGTTGCATTGCAACATACCAACAGGAAAAGTTTCGATAATCATAAAATTCAGCGTGGTCAATGAGAGCGTTCTTTCACGCGCCGTATTGTTACCCGTAGCCAACGCACTGGCAAGCCATGAGCGATATTAGGTCAGTCTCCGATGTAGCTCGGATGGAGTCCTCTATGATAGACTTCGCCCCCGCAAAACAATCTCTATCGAAACAAGCACCGATGCTCGTGAAAGGACGCTCGACATGCGAATCATCAGTTCACGCCAGCAATTCATTGCTGACCATAGTTCGACCAATTACTTGTTCTTCGCCGCCAAACCGCTCAGCAAAGAAACGCGCGCGTACATCAACACGCTCAGCAGCCACGTGGATATCGGCGCGCGCCAAGCCCACCTGCAATATCACGGCGATTACGCCGATTTGGGCGACGCGCGCCGCAAGAAGTTTTTGCAGCATTATGACGTCGAAGTGCGCGAGTCCTACGATTGGTGGACGCTCTCCGTGATGCTCGACGCCGACAAAGTGAAAGGCATCAAATTCAATGATTACAAAGTCGAAGACGAAGCGAGTTTGACGTTTGAAAAGCAAGGCAAACGGATTTGCTTGTGCTTCGACGGCTGGCATCAGGATTACGGCGCATCGTATGACGAGTTTGGCGAAGACACGATGGAAGAACTGGCCGAACTGGGGCTGGAACTGCGCGAAGAATTGTATGCCGGAGAAATTGATGCGTTGCGCGTGATGTCCAACTATTGCGGCGGCAGCGAGGAAGCGAGCGGCAGTTCTGCGGTAGGCAATCGGCTGGCTGCAATTTTGGAATCGTATTGAGGAAAGCGGACAACATGCAAACCTGGCAACTCAATCCCGCCGCGCGCTGGCGACGCACGATGCACGGCGGCGCAGCGTTTTTCCCCGCGACCGCCACCGCCATCGAATTCGACGAAGAAGCATTCGCAGCCCTGTCTTTATTGACGACGCCAAACACCGCGCGTCACTTGCGCCCAGCATTGATCGCGCAATTCCAACGCAATTTCACGCTCGCCGAAATTGATGTCTTGCTGCACGACCTTGCCGCCCAAGACGTCTTGCTCGCCACGCCGCAACCAGCTTCATCTGCGATTCATTTCCCCGCCACGCCCGCGCCCGAAAGCATGCATTTGCAACTGAACAACGTCTGCAACCTGCGCTGCCCGTCGTGTTACGTCGGTTTGCACGCGGAAGACACTGGTTCATTGCCGCTCGAACGGATTTATACGTTGATTGACGAGTTCGCCACGATGGGCGTCTTTCAATTGGCGCTCGGCGGCGGCGAAGCGTTGCTGTCGCCGAAGTTCGTCCCTGTCACGCGCTACGCCCGCGCGCGCGGCCTCGTGCCGAACGTGACGACGAATGGATGGTTGATTACGGAAGCGTTGCTCGACGAAGTTGCCGACAGCCTCGGCGAATTGCGCCTGTCATTGAATGACGCCGTGACCGTGAACCTGCCCTTGCTGGAAGAAAAAGCCGCACTGCTGCGAGCAAGACAAATGCGCTTCGGCTTCAACGTCATCGTCACGCAAAACAATCTGCCCCGCCTGCGCGATCTGCTCGCGTGGGCGTGTACGCAAGGAGCCGCCACCATCAACCTGATTCGCCCCAAGCCCGCGCCCGGCAACGAACGCTGGTACGCCGCCAACCAACCACCGCCGAGCCACACACTCGCCACGTTGTTGCACGAACTCGAACCACTCTTCACACACACCGCCCTAACCGTAGACTGCGCGTTTTCGTTTCTCTTTCACGGCCAACCCGCGCCCGAATTACAAGCGCGCGGCGTCGCCGGTTGTGCCATGGGCGACCGCTTCGCCACAATCAAATGGAACGGGGACGTGACGCCCTGTTCCCATTTGCACGGCACGGAATTCACGGCAGGCAATGTGCGGAATGAATCGTTCCAAACGATCTGGGAACAGCGCGTCGTATTTGCGAATGTCCGGCGTGATTTAGAGAATGTCGAAGGTAAATGCGGAAGCTGTCAGCACAATCCATTTTGCAAAGGCTGCCGCGCAGTGATGCAGCTACAAACAGGGAAGTGGTTGAGCGAAGATCAGGACTGCTCAGTTTCCATTAGCAGTACAAATGCTACCTGAAGGAGTTCAGTGTGAATATTCAACTAACGGATATTTTAGTGTGGGTTCCTAGCATTAGCGCCATTATTGCTCTCACCGCACTTATCTATAACTATATGTAAAACACACCAAGATGTCGGGTACGAACTATCCAGGTTGGGGTAAGG
>CAZWAK010000042.1:0-50042 GCA_964631865.1 uncultured Heliobacteriaceae bacterium
CCGGTCGGCACGAATTGGACGACACGCAGGAATTGAATTGGCGCACGGTGATGAAGGCGATTGCAGATTTAGGCTTTCAGGGCTTTGTCGCGCACGAGTTTGTGCCGACCAAACCTGACCCGTTGGATTCCTTGCGCGAGGCGATATTGTTGAGTGATGTGTGATTTTGGCGAGTGCCAGATTGCAGTATGCGGCACCTGGTTCATAAACAGTTCAGCGGAGGTTTTCCATCAGCAGAATGCTCCTCTCGTTCTGCTTTTCTGGCGCAGCCTCTCGCCCTCGATGTACTCGGTGCCAAATAGTGCAAGTCGCCCGGACAAGCCCGTGCCTGTGATCTTCTTGCCCTCACCTCAACCCCTCTGCCAGAAATAGGTCGGAAAGCGTGCGCCTGACTGAGTAAACATACCCCTTGCCATCAGGCGTCATGAGAATGTAGTTCGGCCAATGGATGCCAGCGGGGTCAGTAGGCATGACTTCTTTGAGCAGTTCTTTGCGCCCGGTTGCAGGATCAAACCGATAGACTCTGATTGGCATCTCCTGGGTGCGAGTGAGATGGAGCGAGCGCCCATTACTGCTCCAACCGATGATCTCATCTTCGCTTTCCAGGTGAGAAATCAATTGCGGCGCGCCGCCGTCCACCGGGTAGAAAGACCGCTGATGCCGCGCATCCGAGGCGATCACCAATTTACCATCCGGCGAGATGAGGAGTCCTCGTCGAGTCCTGGTTGTTCCTTCCGGCGTGATCGGACGCGGGAGGCCGCCCTCGATGTTCTGAATATAGCAGCGCCAGTCGTGACCCGGTTCCCGGCCCTGGAAGACGACGCGCTTCCCATCCGGGAACCAGCGCGCTCCAACACTGTATTGCTCGATGGGGCCACGCTCCAAATGTCTGGCTTCACCCGCGCCGGTCGGCAGCAGCAGTAGTTGCGGCGGCGCGTAAAGAACTGTGAGCGCCCACTTGCCGTCGGGTGATAACTGTTGTGGATACCCGTCGCCCAGCCGGACAGCCGGTGAACCATCCGTCGGGCGCAAATAAACCGCATAGTTGATGCCGGCTCCTTCTCCCGCATACACGAATAAGCCTGTCTTGCTGTCCGGGGAAAGGTCCGCAGGCTCTGCTGAATCAAGCCAGGAAAGATCGCGCTCTTTGGTCTCTCCGGCAACCTGACCGATGATGTTTTGCGGGGCATGATAGCTGGTAAGTAGCACCCGTCCGTCACGAGAAATATCATGCAACATCAGCCGCACAGCCATCCGTGCGACCAGCCGTTCCTGTCCAGCGAGCGTCACTGCATATAGAGCATCGGCTTCGCCCGCTTTGCTGGCCGTGAACCAGACCTCGTCTCCAGCCGGAGACCAGGCCAGCCCCTCTTCACCGCTCCATTCGCCTGAAAGGGCCCTCTTCTTTCCCGCCAGGTCTACCACTGCCACCCACCCGCGATTGTCCCGTTGCACTTGATGATCCATGAAGGCGACGCGATCACCCTGGGGCGAGATGCGCGGATGGCTGAGATAGCCGACGGTTTCGTAGAGCACTTTGCCTATGGGGTATTCGAGCCGATTCCGCCCATTCACCCAGCGCACGACGGCGAGTTTGGTCCCATCCGGCGACCAGTCCGCCTCTTGCACATCTTCGAGCAGGTCACGCGCCGCGCTGCCATCCACTGGCAGGCGCGCCAACGTGCCGCGGCTGATAAACCAGGCGAGGTGTTGACGGTTGCGCAAGACCACCAGTTCGTTGGAGGCAGAGACCGCCAGCAGATCAGTATTTTCCAGTTTGAGCGAGCGCGATTCGGTTTGCCCCGCGCGCACTGAGAAGACATCTAACGGCTGGCCATTCCACCTGGCGCTGTAAAGGACAGTCTGGCCATCGGGCGCGAACCTCGCCTTCCAGATCGTACCGCGACTAAAGGTGAGGCGTTGATATGAAGGCGGCGGCGCTTTCCGAAGATTACTGGAGATGAGCATTCCAGCGACGGCTGCGACAGCAAGCAGCGCGAATCCGAGGCTGAGCAACAGCGGCCAGTGAAGACGCCATGTTGACTCGACCGTTGGCCCCGCTTGACTCACGCTGGCGCTGCCGGAACCGCCTGAACTGATTGATAGTGACTCGATGGCGAAACCGAGATCGCTCGCCGATTGAAAGCGCCGCTCAGGCTTCTTTTCGAGACAGCGCCGCACAATCTTCTCAAGCTGAGGGCTGACCTGCTGGTTCGTCTCAGGCAGTCCCGGCGGCTCTTCCTTCAAGATCGCACTCGTCAAGTCTGCAATGGATTCTCCATTGAACGCCCGCCGCCCGCTCAGCATCTCATAGAAGATCGCGCCGAAGTTGAAAATGTCTGAGCGATGATCCAAATCTTTCCCCTGCACCTGTTCCGGCGACATATACGCCACCGTTCCCATGACCACGCCTGGCTCGGTCAATTGCTCGAGGGCCTTCATCGTCGGCGCGTGCGAATCCACTGCGCTGGCAGGCTTCGGTGGCTTCAACTTGGCCAGCCCGAAATCCAGCACCTTGACCAAGCCATCGGGTCGCACCATGACGTTCTCTGGCTTGATGTCGCGGTGAATGATTCCGGCGGCGTGCGCCGCCGCCAAGGCGGAGGCCACTTGCCGCGCCACTTCGAGCGCATCGCTCAGCTTCAGCCGCCCGTCGGCCATCTGTTGCCGCAGCGTCGCGCCTTCGATGTACTCGGTGACCAGATAATGTGTGTCACCCGTCTGGCTGATCTCGTGGATGGTGATAATGTTTGGATGATTGAGCGCCGACGCGGCGCGCGCCTCCTGCTCGAAGCGACGCAAGCGCGCCCGATCCGAAGTGAATGCGCCGGGCAGCAACTTGAGCGCCACCTTACGTCCGAGCGTCGTGTCTTCGCCCAGATAAACCTCACCCATTCCGCCTTTGCCCAGCAACGACGCAATTCGGTAATGACCCAGTGTCTGTCCAATCATTGACGGTTGCAGCGCGAGGGTCACGGCCTCGGCGGCCAACTCCTCCGGCAGCGCTTCCAGAAAGCTGCCGAGGCGGTCATCGGCGGCGAGCAGCGTCTCGACTTCGCGGCACAGCCTCTCATCGGCCGCGCAGGCTTCTGCCAGCCAAACCGCACGCTCCTGCGGCGCATGTTCCAAGGCCGCGTAATAGAGCCGTTCGATTTCTTGCCAGCGTTCAGCCTCCATCTTCCTCCTGGTTCAATTCGCGGAAGAGCCAGACTTTTGCCAGATGCCAGTCGCGCATCACAGTGTCAGGGGAAACTTTGAGCACGGCGGCGGTCTCTACCACCGTCAAGCCGCCGAAGAAGCGCAGTTCCACAATCTGGCTCTTCCGCTTGTCTATGGTCGCCAGCGTCTCCAGCGCGTCATCCAGTGCGATCAGGTCTGCCCCGCGCCGCTGCGGGATGACCATTGCTTCGGCGAGCGAGACCTGTGCCCACGCGCCGCCACGTTTCTGGCTCGCGCGCTCGCGCGCTGCATCCACCAGCACGCGCCGCATCAATTGCGCGGCGACCGCGAAGAAATGCGCGCGGCTCTCCCACTCGACCCGGCTCGCATCCACCAGACGCAGATAGGCTTCATTGACCAGCGCCGTCGTTTGCAGCAGATGGCCAGGCCGCTCCTGATGCATGAAGCGATGCGCCAACCGGCGCAGTTCCTGCTGGACAAGCGGAATCAGTTGATCGAGCGCCGCTTGCTCGCCGCCGCGCCACGCGAGCAGGAGTTCCGTGATTTCTTGTGGTGATGTATCGCTCATCGCTGCGACCTTTGCATACGACTGTTTTCTGGAATGCGGCGATTCTACACCACGCACCCTGCTTCGGCGAAAGGAAAGCTGCCCGACAACCTTCGTCGAACTTTTTTTGAACGGCGTGCCAGTTTTCACCTGCCCTTTCCGCCAATAGCCCATGAGCGACGAATTGTCATTGTTATTGCACTGTTACAGATCGCACGGCTAGTGCATCGCACGGCGTCTGTAAAGACCTGAAACTTGCAGAACTCTCCAGGAGGAAAGTATGTGGATAACTCGCTATGTCGTTATCGTCATTCTCGGCGCGCTGTTTTGCACGGTCGCGCACGCCCAATCATCGCGTGCCGCCTCCGCTCAATCTTATGTCGAGCGCGGCTACAAGTGGCTGGAGAAAGGCGAACTCGAACGCGCGATAGCCGATTACGATCTGGCCATCGCGTTCGACCCGCAAGCGGCCATCGCCTGGAACAATCGCGGCGTCGCCCGGGAGCGCAAGGGCGAGCTGGCAGGCGCGCTCAGCGATTTCAGCCAAGCCATCCAACTCAATCCGCGCCACGGTAATGCCTACTTCAATCGCGGTGGCGTGTACCTCCAACAGGGCGACTTCAGTGCCGCCGTACACGATTTCAACCGGGCCATCGAATTCAACCCGCGTGACGCCCGTGCGCACGTCAATCGCAGCACTGCGCGGTATCGCGCCGGTGACCCGCACGGCGCGTTGGCTGACGCCAACGAAGCCATCAGGCTGGATCGCCGCAACGCCGAGGCGTGGAGCAATCGTTGCGGATTGCGCTACCAAAAAGGCGATTACCCGGCGGCGCTGGGCGATTGCAATCAGGCGTTGAAGCTCGCCCCCGGCAACGCCAACGCCTGGGGCAATCGCGGTAATGTGCGGCAGGAACTGGGCGAGATTGAAGGCGCGCTGGCCGAATTCGACCGCGCCGTGGCGCTCGACCCACTGAATGCGGTGGCTTGGAACAAGCGCGGCAGAGCGTGGTATTCCAGCGGCAAGCCGGAGCGCGCGCTGGCCGATTTGAAGCGCGCGCTGGAGCTGGATTCGAAGCTGGCTGATGCGTGGTTCTGGCGCGGCAACGTGTGGGCAACGAAACAAGATTTCACACGCGCCATCGCGGACTACGATCAGGCGCTCAACATCAATCCGCGCCTCGCTAACGCCTACGCCAATCGCGGCGTCGCGCGATTGTTGCAAGGGCACTGTGCAGAAGCCGAAGTTGACTTCGCCCACTGCCGTGCTTTGGGCGGGACGGTGCAGCCTGAAGCGGAGAAGCGGCTGCGTGAGATGCGGCCCGCACCGCGATAGCTTCGGCACGAATGTATGCGGCAGGTTCCCTCAGTTCAAATGCCCGGCAATGGCTTCCAATTGCGTGAGATAGGGTTGCGAAGCTTCGTCACCTTCTGCCGGGGACCAGGGTGCAAAACTTTTGTCGCGTTCGCCCACGTAGCCGCCGCTGGGATGGCCTTTGACTTCGTAGATCACCGAATCTTCCAGCGCCACAAGCGTGTGCCAGATCAGCGGCGGGATGTCCATGCCGTAAATGCCGTCCGCAGGTGCAAGCACCAGACTGTCTGCGGTCACAACGCTTCCCTCGTCATCAAAAATCAGCAACGCGAGTTTGCCGCGCAGCAGGATGAAGCCTTCGCTCTGATGTTGGTCCGCGTGGCGATGCGGGCGCACGTACGTGCCGACGCACAAGGCGTTCAGCATCCGGTGACAATGCTCCCAATCGCCGTCGTGAAAACAACAAATCGTGCGCAGGCGTGGAGACGTTTTGGCCTTGTCGAGCAATTCGTCCAGCAATTGTGAGGTGATGGGTTGAATGGATTTCATGGCCGAAAAAAAGAATTGCGGCGAAAGGCCGGATTGTTCGGTGAGTGGCGTCTAAGTTGAATGGAATCCCTTAGCGCGCTTCCTCAAGAAACGTCAGGACAAAAGTTCTGACAGTCGCCTTCGCCGCAAACTCGTGGATGAATTATAAGAACTGGAGCGGGAGACGAGATTTGAACTCGCGACTTCGACCTTGGCAAGGTCGCACTCTACCACTGAGTTACTCCCGCTCGTTTTCAACGGGTGTTTTTTAGCCCATCGAACCCGATTTGTCAACCGGGGGCAGGAGGATTTTTTCGCGCCTTCGGTACAGTACCCGGAGCGGTAGCGACGTGGGTAACAAGCAAGATCTGTTCGCTACCGCTCACCGTACTGTACCGAGCGGAACCACCGACTTTGCGCAAACCGTTCTTCACGGAAATAGTTTTGCAGCAAACCAATCTCGACTGCTTGTCCCTGTATCACTACCGTCACCACATCATAGCGATATGGCTCGCCGAACAATTGCAGAATGCGGCGATACACGCGCGCGGTTTTGATGATCTGCCGTTGCTTGCGCAAATCCACCGCCGTTTCGGGCGCGGCAAATTGTACATTGGTGCGCGTTTTCACTTCGATAAAACACAAACAGCCCGTCGGATCGTACGCGATGATGTCAATTTCGCCCGTCAGTTGTCGTCCGGTGCGGCTGCGCCCCAGCGGCGCGAGGTAATTCGTTGCCACAATGCGATAGCCTTGCCGCTTCAACCACGCCACCGCCTGCGCTTCGCCATACGCACCGAGTTCGATGGAAGTCGCAAACGTCGGAATGGTAGTTGGGCGCTGGAAAAGACGAACCAATCGTTGCATCTTGTTGCCTCTGGTTTTGAATTCGGGGCGAGCAGTTTATACTACGCGGCGCAACACTAAGATCACGGAGACCTTTGCATGCCAAAATTCATCATCGCCCTTTTGACCTTGCTCGCACTTCCCTGCTCGACCTGGGCACAACTTGAAGCCAGCTATGTGCCGCATCGCGTGTTCGATACCAAAGAAAAACGCTTCAGTGACTTTGAAGCGATGGTCGCGGATTTGGCGCGCGCCGATGTCGTCTTCATCGGCGAACAACACGACGATCCCAGCACGCACCGCTTGGAGATTGCGATTTTAGAAGGCATCGCGCGGCGGCGCAGCCAAGTCGTCGTCGCGTTGGAAATGTTCGAGCGCGATGTGCAGCAACAAGTAGACGATTACCTCGCAGGCAAAATCAACGAAGCAGATTTCCTGAAAAACTCGCGCCCCTGGCCGCGTTACGCGACCGATTACAAACCGTTGATCGAATTTGCCAAAGCCAAAGGCTGGCGTGTGATCGCGGGCAATGTGCCGCGTCGTTACGCCTCGCAAGTCGGCAAAAGCGGCTTGAGTGCTGCCGACAAATTGCCCGCTGCCGAACGCGGCTTCTTAGCCAAAGAATTCTCCTGCCCGTCCGATGATTACTTCAAACGCTTCACCGAAGCCATGGGCGGCCATCCCGGCGACAGCAAAGACGCGCCCAAAATGGATGCGGCGATGATTGAACGAATGTATCAAGCGCAATGCGTCAAAGATGAGACGATGGCCGAATCCATTGCCCAAGCCGCGCAAGCCGCGCCGAATGCGTTGGTGATTCATTACAACGGCTCATTCCATTCAGATTTTCGTTTAGGAACGGCTTCGCGGACGAAACAACGATTGCCCAAAGCCAATATCAAAGTCGTCTCGGCAATGCCCGTCGAAAACCTTGATGCAACCAACACGGACAAAGACCGCAAACGCGGCGATTATTTGTTGTTCACGCTCAAACCCGTGAAGAAAGACACTAAAAGCTGAGTCCGGCAAGTAAGCATTCTTCATTCTCAATTCTCCATTCTTCATTCATCTACAGCTAAAAGCTAATGCAATCATTGTCAAAGAATTGAGAATTGAGAATGAAGAATGGAGAATGATCGGGCTTCGCTCTCACGTTCTCAGGTCACGTTCACTTACTGCCCGTTTCGACTTTCCCCGCAAATTTTTCGTCGAACAATCCAGTGCGCTCTTTCGCCTGCACATTTACGTCTGTGTCGGTGAAACTCATCCGCAACTGGTAGCTATTCAAATTCGCCACTTCGTCGTATTCCAACACAAACGTGCGCTCGTCTTCCCAAGCCCCGCGCAAGCCGACGGACAAGCCGTAGCGACCGTTCGGCGACAAACGCAATATGCCATCCAAGCCGATGGGACGCACTTCGCGTGCTTTTTCCGTGCGATTCATATTCGCGTTTTCGACAAAAGCCAATCGAACCGTTGGATCACCGACAGCGGGAAAATTCAACGTCAACGATTGCAGCCCAATCCAATTCGGCGCGAGCACGAACGTCTTGCCGGAAATTGTTTTCGCCATCGCGGGCAGCCGCGGAATCGGTTTCGGCGCGGGTGCTTTTGCGGCTTCGGCGATGGCTTCTTTGAGCTTCGCTTCGGCGGCAGGATTCGCGGGCAGCGGTTGATCGGAGGCGAAGGCTGGCAGCACGAGCTTCATCAATTCGCCCGTGTTGAAGCCGCCGCCATTCAAAACAATCACGGCGTTCTTTGAGGGAAGCACGCTGATTTGCTGTCCGCCGCGCCCTGACGCTTCAAACGGGATCGGGTTACCCGCTGGATAAACCCACCAACCAAATCCATAATCGCGTGCGTTGCCGGTTTTGATGTGCGCGCGCGTCGCGTTTGTCACCCAATCGGTCGGGACGATAGCGCGATTGTCCCACTTGCCTTGATTCATCATCAGCACGCCGAGCTTGGCCATATCGCGTGGCAACAAATGCAAATTGCCGAAGCCGTGATTGATACCGTTTGGATCGAACGGCCAAATCGCCTGCTTGATGCCGATTGGCTCGAACAAAAACTTTTGGGCAAAAGTCTCGGCGCGCATCCCCATCGCATTCGAGATAATCGCCGACAGCAAATGCATCCCGCCGCTGCAATAGACAAACTGGCTGCCCGGTTCGGCGACCATCGGCAGATCAAGCATAAATTGCACGTTGTCCGATTTGTTCAGCATCTCCCACAACGTCGGTTCGCCTCCCTTCGAGATGCAATTTAATCCTGAAGCCATCGTCAGCAAATGCTCGATGGTGATCTTCTCTTTGCGCCCGTCTTTATTGGCGATTTTGTTCTTCGAGAAAAACGAGAGCGCTTTTTGCTCGACCGATTTGACCTTGCGTTGCTCAATCGCTAAGCCGATCAACGTCGAGGTAATGCTCTTGGTGACGGAGGCGAGATCGTGCGGGACTTTGCCGTCGTAGGGGAAAAAATAGGCTTCGGCGACGAGGTAGTTGTTGCGCACAACGAGCAGGCTGTGAATGTTGAGACCGCTTTGGCGCGCGGTGCGGATGGCTTCGGCGAGTTGGTTGGAATCAATGCCTTGCGATTCCGGCGAAGCCGTGCGCCAACCGCTTGTCGGCCAAGCGGCTGGTGATTGAGCAAGTAAGTTGAGCGGTAACAGACTAACCCACAGAAAGAAAATCCAACCACGATAGCGTTGCATACAAGCGAATCTCCACCTTGCAATGATTGATTGATTCTGAAGCGCCAGTCTAAAGCAAAAGCCGCGCTGGCAGCAACGTGTGGCTGGTGCAAACAAATCGCCGCAGGACAAGAAGCTTCTCCTGCGGCGAGTCGTTGTGCTTGTCTTCCAAGACTTGAACGGGCGTTCAAGTTCATCCACAGCACAAACCCAACAAATTTTTCTGAACCCGAATGGCATCGAACGCCCCGGCGCTCCAACGAGCGCGTGAGGTCGGGGCGATTCGAGTTTTGCTGTACTTCAAGGATGGTCGAAGCTTGAAGCAACGGTTCCGATGACGTTGTCGGTGCGACAACGTAACCCAGGCGGCTGAGAACGCAATTTCTGCAATGCTTGTCCAATCATTACCCCGCTAAACTGACGAACCAGGGCTGGGCATCTTGACAAGTTGTCGGGCTGCTTTAGAATGCTGCTGTCCTGAGCTGATAACGATTCCAAAGACCTTGTCACAACTTCATCACGCGGCCAGTAATAACGGGGCGATCCGCAAAAGACCTGCGGGATTTCTGCGGTTTTTATTCGGACGCCTGTGTACTATGATGAGCCGCCCATCAAGTGTGCGATAAAGGTTGTATGAACACACACCATTACTATGAATTCAGCGGCTTTCGTCTCGACCCCGTCGAGCGGCAGTTGTCGTTTCAGGACGCGCCGTTGCCGCTGGAGCCGAAGGTATTCGATCTGCTGATTATGCTGATTCAGCATCCGGGGCATCTGATCGAAAAGGAAACTCTGATGCAAAACATCTGGCCGAACACGTTTGTCGAAGAAAGCAATTTGACGCGCAATATTTCGACGCTACGGCGCGTGCTGGAAAGCGTGGTCACGGGCGAACAATTCATCGAAACCATCCCCAAACACGGCTATCGGTTTGTCGCCGAAGTGCAGGAAATCAGCGCGCTCCCGCAGCCCGAAGTGTTGCTCTCCGGCTTCACGCCTGTGGGCGGCGCAGTCGCCTTGGATTCGCACTACTACATCGAACGCGCGACCGATAGGGAGTTTCGCGCGGCGCTCAGACGACAAGACAGTCTGGTGTTGGTCAAAGGCGCGCGCCAAGTGGGCAAGACTTCGCTGCTCGCGCGCGGCTTGCAGGAAGCCCGTCAAATGGGCGCGCAAGTCGTCGTCACCGATTTTCAAAACCTGAGCGCCGAGCATCTGGCCGCGAGTGAAAAGTTGTTTTTGACGTTGGCCGAAGCGGTCGCCGATCAATTGGATTTGGAGATATTGCCCAGCCAAACCTGGAATCCGAATCTCAGCCCCGGCATCAATTTCGAGCGGTATTTTCGCCGCCAAATCTTTCCCAACATCGCCGCGCCTATCGTGTGGGGACTGGACGAAGTGGATCGGTTGTTCACCTGTCCGTTTGGCAGCGAAGTGTTCGGGCTGTTTCGGTCGTGGCACAACAAACGCGCGCTCGATCCTGACGGGCATTGGAATCGCTTGACGTTGGCGATTGCCTACGCGACCGAAGCGCATCTGTTCATCACCGACTTGAATCAATCGCCCTTCAATGTCGGCACGCGGCTGCAATTGGAAGATTTCAGGTTGGCGCAAGTGCAAGACCTCAATGCGCGATTCGGTGCGCCGTTGCGCGACGAAAAAGAATTGAAACGATTTTTCGCGTTGGTCGGCGGGCATCCGTATCTGGTGCATCGCGGGTTTGCCGAACTGGCGGTACGCGGGTTAAAGCTGACCGACCTCGAAGCGCAGGCCACGAGCAACGACGGTTGTTTCGGCGATCATTTGCGCCGCGTGTTGTTGTCCTTGCTGCAAGACGCGAATTTGCGCGCCGCCGTGCAACAGGTCTTGCGGGGGACGACAACGCTTTCTGCGGAAAGTTTTTATGGCTTGCGCAGTGCCGGATTGTTGCGCGGCGAAGCATCGGATGATGCACGGCTGCGGTGTCGTTTGTATGCTGAGTATTTAGCTAAGCACTTGGGATAGGAGTCATAGGATTTATGGGACGGATGGGAATAGCAAAATTGAAAACCGCAAAAGTCGCAAAAGTCCCATAGCTCCCATCACTCCTAGAAAGCCCAATTATGAACCTCTTCGACCTCGACAAAAGTTTCTATGTTACGGGCGGCACGCTGCGGCGCGATGCGGCGTGTTATGTGCGGCGGCAAGCGGATGAAGAGTTGTACCAGGCTTTGTTGGAGGGCAAGTTTTGTTATGTCCTCACCTCGCGCCAGATGGGCAAATCGTCGTTGATGGTGCATACGGCAGCGCGTTTGCGCGAGGCAGGCATTGGCGTCGCCGTGCTGGATTTGACGGCGATTGGCAACAACCTGACGATTCAGCAATGGTACGGCGGGCTGCTCAGTCAGGTCGGACAACAACTCGATCTCGAAGACGAGTTGCTGGATTTTTGGGCCGAGCGTTCGTTGCTGGGGCCGTTGCAATTGTGGATGCGCGCGATGCGGGAAATCGTGTTGCCGCGCTATCGGGATCGCGTCGTGATTTTCGTGGACGAAATTGACGCCGTGCATAACCTGCCGTTTTCGACCGATGAATTCTTCGCCGGGATTCGCAAGTTTTACAACGGGCGCACGGAAGACGCGGAGTTGGAGAAGCTGACGTTTTGTCTGCTCGGTGTCGCCACGCCGTCGAACTTGATTCGTGACACGCGCACGACGCCCTTCAATATTGGCCATCGCATCGAACTCACCGATTTCACCGAAGCCGAAGCCGCCGTGCTCGCGCAAGGTTTGACGCGCGAACCGGCGCTGGGCGCGCTGCTGCTCAAGCGGGTGTTGCACTGGACGGGCGGGCATCCGTATTTGACACAGCGTCTCTGCCAACAACTGGCGGACGATCTACAGGCCGATGCGGCGCACGATGTGGATCGTCATTGCGCCGAGTTGTTTCTGTCGCATCGTGCGGTCGAACGCGATGACAATTTGATCTTCGTGCGCGAACGAATGCTGCGCAGCGAAGCCGATGTCAGCAGCGTGTTGGATTTGTATGCGCAAATTCAGCAAGGCAAGCGCGTCAACGATGACGAGACGAACCCGTTGGTTTCGGTTCTGCGGCTGGCCGGCATCACGAAGATTCAAACGGGCGCGCTGCGCGTGCGCAATCGCATTTACGAACGGGTCTTTGATCGCACCTGGATCGAAACGAATTTGCCGGAAGCGGAAGCCGAGCGACAGCGGCGCGCGTACCGGCGCGGTGTGCTGCGGGCGTCGGCGATCAGCTTCATCGCCGTCATCGCGCTACTCAGCATCGCGCTGGCGATTTATTCGATGTGGCAGCGCAATCGCACCGAATCGCAAGCGCGTGTCGAACGGCGGGATTTGTACGCTGCGCAGATGAACCTCGTCGGGCAAGCGTGGGAAGCGGGCAACGTCGTGCAGGTGCTGCACCTGCTGCAAGAACATGTGCCGCAGCCGGGGCAGGAAGATTTGCGTGGCTTCGAGTGGTTTTATTACTGGCGCTTGAGCCATCAAAAGCAACGCACGTTGCCGCAGTATGACCTCGTGCAATTTCTGGCCTACGCGCCCGATGGCAAATCGTTGGCGGTGGCGCTCGACAACGGAACCATTCGGCTGATGGATGTCGCGCGGCAGCAGGAAATTCATTTGCTCAAAGGCCACACCGACCGCGTGTATGCCGTCACGTTCTTCCCCGACAACAAAACGCTTGCCTCGGTCAGTTGGGATCACACCGTGCGCATTTGGGACGTCACGACCGGGCTGGAACTCAAAACGCTCGCAGCCCACGAAGACAAAGTGTTTTCGCTCGCCGTGTCGCCCGACGGCAAGCGCATCGCGTCCGGCGACAGCCGAGGCATTGTGCATTTGTGGGACGCCGCGACAGGCGCTTTGCTCAAATCGCTCAAGCCGCTGAGCAACATCGTCTATGCCGTCGCGTTTTCCGCCGATGGGCAGAGACTAGCGACCGCCAACAATGACAACAACGTGAAAATTTACGACGTCACGTCGGGGCAATTACTGAACACGCTGCCACACGAAACGCCCGTGTTGACCGTAGCCTTTTCGCCCGACGACAAATATCTGGCGACCGGTTGCATGGATGATGCGGAAGTGATTTTGTGGGACGCGCACACGGGTCGCCGCGTGAAGCCGTTCAAAGGACATCACGGCACAGTCTGGAATCTGGCCTTCGCCCCCAACGGCAAGACGCTGGCCACAAGCAGCGACGACACGGTCGCCAAATTGTGGGACGTCGCGTCGGGGCAGGAATTGGCCACGCTGCGCGGGCACGGGCTGCTCGTGACATCGGTGGCATTTTCTCCTGACGGCGCGACGCTGGCGACGGGCAGTTTCGACAAGCAAGTGAAGCTCTGGCCGACCACGCCGCAGCAGTATGACGAAGTGCTGAAAGGCGATCACAACTGGATTCGCGCGCTCTCGTTTGCGCCCGATGGCAAGCGGCTGGCGACAGCTTCGGACGATTCCATCGCCAAGTTGTGGGACATCAACCGCCATCACGAGGTGCAAGCCTTCAAAGGCCACACCGCGAAAATCAATTGCCTGCGCTACTCGTCTGACGGCAAATTGATTGCGACCGGCAGCGATGACGAAACCGTCAAAATTTGGGATGCACAGACCGGGCGCGAACTACATTCCTTCAAAGCCGACCGCATTCAAACGCTGGCCTTCTCGCCCGACAATCGGCAACTCGCCGCGGCGGGGTACGGCGCGCTCGGCAAAGTCTGGGATGTGCAAACGGGGCAGGAACTTTTCACGCTCAAAGGCTTCAAGGATTTTATCTGGTCGTTGGATTATGCGCCGGATGGCAAGACGTTGGTGCTGGGCGGCGATTATTCGCGTGTCAAACGGTTCGATGCTGCAACAGGACGCGAACTCAGCACGCTGAACAGCGGCAATCCGTCAGGCCGCCTGCTCGCGTTTGCGCCCGATGGCAAGACACTCGTCATCGAACAAGACCGCAACAATCTGGCCTTGTTCGACGCCGCCAAGCAAACGTTGATTCATCAATTCAAAGGCCACAGTTCGCGCATCACGACCGTCGCCTTTTCGCCCGACAACCAGCGCATCGCGAGCGGCAGCGCCGACGGCACAGTCAAATTGTGGGACCCGAAAACCGGTTTGGAAACGGCTACATTTCGTGCGAACGCGGGGAAAATCTTCGCTGTCGCCTTTGCACCCGATGGCTTGGCGCTGGCGGTCGCGTGTCAGGATCGCACGGTAAAATTGCTGCGCGCGGCGTCGAAAGAAGAAGCGAAGTAAAAGCCGAGAACTTACCTCCCCGCCACTCTTGGATCAGGTTTCGGAACCAGTTGATATTCCCTCGGCGGCTCAGTTCCGAGCAGATGCCGGACAAAATAATCCCAGCGGCGGCGCGTCATATACCAATTGTCCTGCCCATAGCCGTGCCGCGCATTCGGATACAGAATAAAATCAAAATCCTTGTTGGCCTTGATCAGCGCCTCCACGACCAGATAGGAGTTGTACGGCGGAACGTTGTTGTCCATTCCGCCGTGCGCGAGCAACAGTTTGCCTTTGAGATTTTTGGCCACGACCTGATTGGCTTGTTTTTCGTAGTTATCGCCGACCATCAAGCCGATGTAGCGTTCGCCCCAATCGTCTTCGTAACTGCGGTTCTCGTGATTGCCTGATTGCGAGACGCCGACTTTGTAAAAATCCGGGAACCGAAACATCGCCGCCGCTGTCGCAAAGCCACCGCCCGAATGCCCCCAGATGCCGACGCGATCCAAATCCATGTACGGATGCGCCTGGGCGAGTTGCTTCAAGCCGGAGATTTGGTCTTCCAACGTGTTGTCCGCCATGTTGCCGTAACAAACATCATGGAAAGATTTGGAGCGGTCGGGATTGCACGTTCCATCAATCACCACCACGACGAAACCGAGTTCCGCCAGCGCCTGATTGTCCCCGCGCGACGGAGTAAACGAACGCGGCCCCACGCCGCCGCCTTGCGGGCCGGGGTAGATGAAATTGACGACCGGATATTTTTTCGCGCGATCCAGATTCGTCGGCGTGAACAGCAAGCCGTACAAATCCCAACGACCATCGCGCGATTTGACCGTAATCGGCGTCGGCGGTTTCCATCCCGAAGCAGTCAACCGCGCGATGTCAGCCTTCTCCAAATTGGCTACGAGCTTGCCCGTCAAATCGCGTAACACGGCTGTCGGCGGAACATCGGGTTTGGAAAAATTATCCACAAAATATTTGCCATCGGGGGAAAGCGCGATTTGATGATTGCCGTCTTCGGGCGTGAGCAGCTTGAGATTCTTTCCGTCGAAATCTACGCGGTAAAAATGTGAGAAATATGGATCACGTCCCGCCTCGCGTCCGTTGGCTTCAAAGAACAACACGCGGTTTTTCTCATCCACTTTCAAAAGCCGCGTGACGACAAAATTGCCTTTCGTGATTTGCTGCTTCAGCTTTCCGTTCGCGTCGTACAGATACAGATGCCCCCAATCATCACGCTCCGAATACCAAAGAAATTCGCTGCTGGCGGCGAGGTAATGCCAATTGATTGCGCCTTGCCCCGACTCGTATTGCGTCGCCACTTTCTCTTCCATCACATCGCGGACTTCACCCGTTGCGGCATCGGCGATGCGCAGCTTGGCCGATTTGTGGTCGCGCGAACTGGAAACAAATGCGAGCTTGGTTGCGTCGGCATTCCATTCGTTATCATCAAACGCGCCAGAGCAGGAAATGTCGTCGCAGAGCGTGCCGCGCCGATCATCGGGCGGCATTTTCAGGCGCATGACTTTCGGCGTTTCCACTTCGATGATGACGCGATGAATTTTGATGATGTCTCTGTCCTGCGGCAGCGGGTATTTCCACGCTTCAAGTCTCGGCGCACCGACATTGGTCGAAACCAAATACATATCGCTGACGTGCCGTTGGTCTTGTTGGAACGTGGCGATTTTTTTGGAATCGGGCGACCAGAGCAAAATCGGACGATTACTTTTTTTCCAGCCCGCATTGTCTGTCGCGTAGCCGAAATCTTTGACGCCGTCTGTTGTCAGTGGCGTCTCTGTCTTCGAGACAACGTCGCGCACCCAAAGATTCCAGTCCTTGATGAACGCGGCTTTTTTTCCGTCGGGCGAAAGGACTTCCGCGAAACTCGGTCGTTGCTCGTTTGCGGCGGTCGCTTCGATGCCCAACTCTTTGAGATCAGCCGCCGTCTTGCGCTCAGCCGTCGCAGGCTTAACCAAAACATATTCGCGTCCGGTGGCGGTCAAGACTTGATACCAAAATCGTCCGTCCGGCAGCCAGTTTGGACGCACGCCCGCGCGGTCAAGTAGCGGCGACGTGTTGTACATCAACATCTTTTCGGCGCGCGCATAATCTTCCGCCGTCAGTTTGGGTTGCGCGAGAACGCTGGTCGTGCCAGCGAGGAACAGCAAGGCGATGGTGCAGAATGTTTTCTTGTTCATGGCGGGCTGCATTCTAAACTTGAAAGCGTGGAAAATTGAACCCCTGCGCAGTTTTCTCGTAAAAAAACAGCCATTCTTAATTTGAAACGATGGCCGCGACATTCTTCCTTCTTCCTTCTTCATTATTCATTGTTGGTCGGGGAAACCCTCTGGAAATAATGAAAAAGGAAGAAGGAAGAAGGAAGAATGTGTATCGTTCAGTCGCGTGGAGAGGCCAGCTTTTTTCCAATTGAAAATGGCTCCAAAAAAGACGCCGTTTTATGCCAAGATAGTCACCACAATTGGAGCGAGGATTTTGATGCGAACAATTATTTTTGGCGGCTTGCTATTGTTACTTTGCTACGGTTCGGCCTGTTCATCCGCCGGGAATGCCAGCTTGCCTGCGACCTCGCCGACACACTCGACGGGCAATGTGTTCGATGATTATTTGCGCGGCGACTACGCGCCCGCCGACGGCTTCGATTTTCCGTTCGGCAACGCAGATGGCAAAGGCGATTACACCGATTTGGAAACGGGCAAAAAATTTAGCGGCTGGTACATCGCTACGAAGTTCAATGAACAATACAGCCTCGGCCTGCATCCCGGCGAAGATTGGAACGGCAACGGCGGCAAGAACACAGATCGTGGGCAGGATGTCTACGCCGTCGCGAACGGGCGCGTCGTGTTTGCCGAAAGCTGCGGCAGGTTGTGGGGCAACGTCATCGTCATCGAACACACGTTCTATGAAAACTTCGAGCGCAAAACGATCCAATCCGTTTATGCACACTTGCTCGACCTCAAAGTACGCGCGGGCGAAATCGTCAAACGTCGGCAGTTGATCGCGCACATCGGACAAGACCCCGACAAAACCTACGACGCGCATTTGCATTGGGAATTGCGTGCGGATTTGACCCTCGCGCCGAATTACTGGCCGTCGAGCAACGGCAAAGATCAGGCGTGGGTGTGCCAACATTACATCGAACCGTCGAGCTTCATCGCCGCGCATCGCAAACTTTTTGTGCCACATCAGGAAGCAACATTGATTTTGGTAGATCAGACCAGCTACAAACTGCGCTTGTACCAAAAAGCCAAAATGCTCAGCGAACACGATGTCAGCTTCGGGCAGGCAAAAGGCCAAAAGCGCCTGCAAGGCGACAACAAAACGCCGAAGGGCATGTACTTCGTCACCAACAAACATCGCGGTCAATTCGAGGGCGCGTACGGCGCGTACTACGGCGGCCATTGGATCAAAGTGAATTACCCGAATCCGTACGACGCCGCGCGCGGACAATCCGACCGCATCGTGACGGCGGAGCAAGCGGCCAAGATCAAAACGAATTGGCTCAAGCGCGCGCCGACGCTCGAATCCACAAAGCTTGGCGGCGGCATAGGCTTTCACGGCTGGATCGAAGAATGGGACAACGCGGGGCCGCGCCATCTGTCGTGGGGCTGCGTCGTGCTGCATCTTTTCGACATCACGAAGTTGTACGATCAGATTCCAGCGGGTACGATGGTCGTGATCTTTTGAGAATGATGACGTAACGCGATTTGCCAAATCGCGCCACATTTTTTGAGGAAATCCATGAAACTACCAGCAACGAAAAAATTCTCTCAAACCTTCATCGCCCTTCTCATCGTCGTTTCAACCGTTGCGCCCGCGCTGGCGCTTTGGGCGCGCGCGACGCCTGTGCCCATTGAACGGCTGCTGAAAAACGTCAACACGTACATCGCGAAAAACCCCAAAGACGCTCGAGGCTATTACGTGCGCGGTCGGTTGCACAGTCTGGCCTACGCGACGGGCACGCGCAAACTGGAGATGTACGAAACGGGCGCGGGCAAGCTGCCGGATTTCCCCGGCTACGATTCGATCCTCGCCAAACGCGACGGCAAGTTTCAATGGACGAGCGCCGCGCGGCAACATTTGCTCGACTCGATCCGCGATTATCAACGCGCGACCGAACTGAACCCGAAAAGCGCGATGGCCTTTCTGGGCTTGGGCTGGGTGCTGGAAGACGGCGCAAGTTTTGCCGCGAAAGTGAATGCGTTTCCGAAAGAAAAGAAACCCGCGAACCCGCAAACGCAGTGGCAGGACAAAGCTCTCGCGGCCTATCGCCAAGCCTATCAACTCACCGAAGCGAGCGATTTGAAATTGGACGGTTTGGGGCCGGGCGCAGACGCTGCGATCAGTTACGAAGCGGGTGAAAGCATCATGCGGCTCTTGCGCAATCGCAAACAGACTGCCGCCGAACAAGCCGAAATCAAACGCATCGAAGCGACTATCGCCGAACTCGAAAAGAAACCGCGCGCCATCACGCCGATCATCTTTCCGCTCGACGATCCCGCACCGCTCGCCAGTTTGTTGGCGCACGATCATCGCGTGCGATTTGATCTGGCAGGCGATGGCAAAGCTGGCTCCTGGCCCTGGGTCAAACCGAGCACAGGCATTTTGGTGTGGGATCCAAAACACACGGGGCGCATCACGTCGGGGCAACAATTGTTCGGCTCCGTGACGTGGTGGATTGCGTGGCCGAACGGCTATCAACCGCTGGCGTTGCTCGACAACGATGGCGATGGCTGGTTGGCGGGCAAAGAATTGCAAGGTCTGGCCGTGTGGGTAGACGCGAATGCCAACGGCGTTTCCGACGCTGACGAAGTTCGTCTGCTCGCGCGGCACAACATCGCGCGCATCGCGGTGCAGCAGACCGAAACCATCGCCGACACGCCGTCGAATCCGCGCGGCATTCAATTGCGTGACGGGCGTTATCTGCCAACGTACGATTGGACGCCGCAGGAAATCAAGCTCGCACGCTAAGCAGCTTTGAGGATGCGGTTGAGTGCTTCGACGTGCGGGGCAGCAGCGTTCGCGTTGGCATCTTTTAGGTAGACCGCTGCGACAATATCCGAAAACAACACCTGCAATTCGCGCTCGACATCATTGAGCGGAAACAGCCGTCCGTTCAATTGCACTTTGCTCATATCAATCTTGAGGCCGAGCGCCGTTGCATTGAGCGCGGACAAGTGAAAATACAGCGCGCCGACAAAGCCGCGTGAACCGGTCGCTTCGGTCGGCGGCAAGCCGGGCGGCGAGTCAATGGGACGCGCGGCTAGCTGGCTCGGAATCGCGCCGAGTCCGCCTTGCGTGGAGGCGAGTGTGGCCGTGACGTTTTCAACTTTGCGCGCGCCGAGGCTGAACGTGCCGGTCAGTTGCAATTTGTTGGTCACGAGCCTGGCGGACTTGGGCGCAAACGTGAATTTATGTGTTGCGGTCGCGGTTTCAAATTCGCCGGTGAAGGCTTTGTCGCGTTGCAGCGCAAAGATCGAATAGAGCTTCTTCGCAGGCTTCGGCCCCGGAGCCGTTTTGGCGGAAGGTTGTTTGTTGTCTTGCACGAACATAATTTTCTCTTTTTTTCAGCCACGAATTCCACGAATGGTCACGAATTTTTTTATGGATCAAGCCCGGAGAGAATTCCCTCTCAGATCATCACCAACGCAAAGGTCAACTCGTGAAAATTCGTGGAATTCGTGGCAAAAACTATAAATTCCCCTTTTTCAGCCACGAATTCCACGAATGGTCACGAATTTTTTTATGCACCAGGCAAGGGAAGAGTTGCCTCTGATATTTCCCCTCAAGCCAAATGTCAATTCGTGAAAATTCGTGAAATTCGTGGCGAAAACTATAGATTCCCGCGTTTCATTTCGTCCGCGATGTAATCGCACGCGCGCATCGTCAAGGCCATAATCGTGATGGTCGGATTCTGATTCGCCGCGCCGACAAACGCTGCGCCGTCGGTCACGAAGACGTTTTTCACATCGTGGCATTGCGTCCACTTGTTCAGCACCGAACTCGTTTTGTCATTGCCCATCCGCGCCGTGCCGAGTTCGTGGATGATCTTGCCGGGCGCGGTCATTTGGCCGCCGACCGAGAGGATTTCTGCGCCCGAAGCTTTCAGCGTTTCTTCAATGCAAGCAGTTGCGTCTTTGGCCATCTCGCGTTCGTTGTCGGAATGCTGAATGTGAATTTTCAAGACCGGCACGCCCCACGCATCCACCGTGCCGTCGGGATCAATCTCGCAGTAATTCTCAAACCGCGACAGCATGTTCGCGCGCGTCGTCATAAACACGGGCGTCGTGTACCAACGGCGCACGGTTTCTTTGAACTCTTTGCCAAAGCCCGGAAAGCGATGCGCGCCGGGCGATTGGCGCGCGCCGGCGCTACATTCAAAGCCGTAGCCGCGCAGGAATTTCGGATGCTTCGTTTTCGCGTCGAGATTACGAAAGCGCGGGATGAATACGCCCGCCGCTTTGCCATCGTCGTTCTGCGCTTCTTTGCCCGCCAACGTGTGATAGACGCCCATTCCGCTGATGCCGCCGAAATGATCTACGAGGTAGTGCCCCAACACGCCGGACGAATTGCCGAGACCGTTCGGATGCTGCCGCGATTTGGAATTGAGCAGCAAGCGCGTAGATTCGAGCGTCGAACCGGCGACGATGATGACTTTGCCGTTGAATTCCAACTCTTGATACGTCACGCGATCTACGACCGCCACGCCTTTGGCATTGCCCGTGTTCGGGTCTACGTTGATGTGACGCACAACCGAGTTTGGTCTGAGCGTCATCTTGCCCGTTGCCGCCGCGACGGGCAGCGTCGAAGACACCGAACTGAACATCGCGCCGACATCGCAGCCGTTGCCGCAATGCCCACAGTAATGACACGCCGCGCGGTTATATCTCTTTTGCGCGGCGGTCGGCGCAGTCAGCATCGAAACGCGCGATTGAATCGCGGGACGACCGAGTCTTTCCGAACCTTTTTTCAGCAATTGCTCGCCGCACGTCAGCGCCATCGGCGGCTGATATTTGCCGTTCGGTTGATACCACAGGTTATCCTGGTTGCCGCTGACGCCGACAAACTCTTCGACTTTGTCGTAGTACGGCTCAATCTCTTTGTAATCAATTGGCCAGTCTACATCAAAACCATCGTGGCTCGCCGCTTTGAAATCCAGATCAGACAAACGCCACGACAGTCGCCCCCAATGCAAGGTCTTGCCGCCGACGATGCGCGCGCGCACCCATAAAAACGGTTTGCCCGGCTCGGTCGTGTACGGATGCTCGGAATCCTTGACGTAAAAATGTTTGCTGAAATGCCCCGCTGTGTCTTCCATCCATTGCTCGCGCTGCTTCCAGCCGGGCGGGCCGAAGCCGCGATACATGTCTTCGTAGGGCGCGGTGTGCATCGAAAAATCGCGCGCCGGATTGACGGGCGGGCCGGCTTCGAGGACTAAGACTTCGAGTCCTTTTTCGGTCAATTCTTTCGCGGCCATTCCGCCCGAAGCGCCCGAACCGATGATGATGGCGTCGTAGACTTTTTGGTTGCGAGTCGTTTGTACTTGAAACACGTTTGCCTCCGTCCTGGCAATGATTTGGTTTATGGAATCGGTGAAGATCGCGGGCAAACTAACACAAGCCTGCGACACGATCAAGCGGGCATTATGAGACGATTGATTCAATTTATGTTCGAGCCTGCCGCTTGCGGGAGACGGTCTCGGAACGGTATGATGCAATCGTCCAGCGATGTGCAATACTCTAACGCGCCGCGTTGATTCAAATGTGAACGACGCGCCTTGAACCCTGCGATGAAAAAACCGATTCGAGTCGAAATCACCGGACGGAACTCTTTCTGGCAAAACGCCGTGAAGGTCGAATGGGAACATCAGTACCCGGATCGCAAATGGATTGCGCAGGACGATAGATTTTATGTGATTGAAGCGGATTGGCTGTTGGATTTGCAACGAGTCGCCAATCAATGTTTTGCCACCGCCGTCATCGCGCCCGCAGATGTGAGCAAACGAAAGCTGTTTCGCACTTTGTTTCGCGCGGCGGAGGACGACGAGTAATCAAGTGTAAGGCGATTTGCCAAATCGCTCTACTTTTCCTGGAGGAGAATCATGACCAAGAATATCAAAGTAATAGCGGCAATGATTGTCGCGGGCTTGTTTGTGGCGACGGCGTTTCGCACCGAAGCCTATCCGCCGTTTGTGCGCAAAGCCGAAAAATTCGGCGCGAAAGATTGCCTGTTCTGCCACAAAGAAGCGCAAGGCGGCGAAGGCTGGAACGAACGCGGCACCTGGCTGATGACCGAAAAAGACAAGCGCAAGGCCGATTCGATTGATGTCGAATGGCTCGCCGAATTCAAACCGGCAGACGCCACCGCGACGCCCGCCACAGGCGAGAAGAAAGAGGGCGAAGTGAAGGAAGGCGAGAAGAAACCCGAAGGCGAGAAGAAGCCCGAAGATTCTGCCGATAAAGATAAAGACAAGAACAAAGACAAGGAAAAAGATAAGGAAAAAGACAAAGACAAGCCGAAGAAGCCCGACAACAACTAACCGAACCCTGGCTGGAACCCCTTTTCCAGCCGTTTGCTTTTTTTTGGAGAAGGAATGCCAAAACTTTCGATTCGAGACCTCGATTTAGCAGGTCAGCGCGTCTTCATTCGCGTAGATTTCAACGTCCCGCTCGAAGGCGGAGTTGTCCAGGATGACACCCGCATCACCGCCGCGATCCCGACGATTCAATTCGCCATAGACCAGGGTGCGAAAGTCATTTTGGCGTCGCATCTGGGGCGTCCCAAAGGCGAGCGCAATTTGAAATATTCGCTCAAACCCGTCGCCGCGCGGCTGTCGCAATTGCTCGGACAAACCGTGCCGCTCGCCAGCGATTGCGTCGGCGATGAGGCGGAAACAGCGGTCGCGGCGATGCAGGCGGGCGAGGTTTTATTGCTCGAAAATCTGCGCTTTCACAAAGCCGAAGAAGCCAATGATCCGGCGTTTGCGGCAGGACTCGCAAAGCTTTGTGACGTGTACGTGAACGATGCGTTCGGCACGGCACATCGCGCGCACGCTTCGACCGAAGGCATCACAAAGCACGTCGCGCAATCTGCCGCCGGTTTTTTGATGGAGAAGGAATTGCGCTATTTGTACGGCGCGCTCGAAGCCCCGCAACGTCCGTTCGTGGTGATTCTCGGCGGCGCGAAAGTTTCCGACAAAATTCAGGTCATTGAGAATTTATTGAAGTCAGCCGATGCCGTGTTGATTGGCGGCGCGATGGCCTACACGTTCTTTTTGTCACGCGGCCTGTCGGTTGGCAAATCGTTGGTCGAACCGGACAAAACAGTGTTGGCGCAACAACTCGAAGCCGCCGCGAAAACCAAAGGCGTGAACCTGCGCTTGCCGTCCGATCACGTCATCGCCGCAAATCCTGATGACGGCGCGAACGCGAAAACGGTCAGCATTGATGCGACGCCAGCGGATGCGATGGGCTTGGACATCGGCGCAACGACGCAAGCCGAATACGCCGCGATCATCAAAGCCGCGAAAACCGTGATTTGGAACGGCCCGATGGGTTTGTTTGAAAAAGCGCCGTTCGATCAAGGCACGCGCGCTGTCGCGCAAGCCGTCGCCGACACAACCGAACACAACGACGCCACCACGATCATCGGCGGTGGCGACAGCGTCGCCGCGATTCACGAAGTCGGTTTGGCCGACAAAGTGTCGCACATCTCCACGGGCGGCGGCGCGACGTTGGAATTGCTGGCAGGCGATGTGTTGCCGGGCGTCGCGGCGTTGACGGAAAAATAGTTGATGACGAAAGAGATTGATTTCAAAAAAGGTGTGCGCGGGAAATATGCCAATAAGAAGATCAAAATTCTTGGCGACCGTTCTACCACTGTCAAAGAAGGTAAACCCGAAATTAACCTTCAATAACACAAGCGACTCCAACCTAAATCGGAATCGTGATTTCTTCTGGTTTGTTCGCCCTAATTGAGACTTTCTTGAGTTCACGAAGTTATCGGAA
The DNA here is from genome assembly GCA_964631865.1 of uncultured Heliobacteriaceae bacterium. Classification (GTDB taxonomy): domain Bacteria; phylum Acidobacteriota; class Blastocatellia; order RBC074; family RBC074; genus JAFDVL01. Next base: position 24,392 of record CAZWAK010000042.1, read on the forward strand.
AGGATCAAGACAAACTATGAAACACCTAAACTGTTCTTTGCTTATTTTATTGCTGTGCGCGGCGGTGAGCCTCGCGCAACAGCGTCCAACCTTAACCAACGAAGATGTCGCGCGATGGCGTGCGGCCAACCCGCAGCGCGCGGAGCATTTCATCCCGAAACCGCCCGCCGTTGCGACGTCGCAGAAAAAAACGCCGTCGCAGGCCGGGGCTGAATTTTTAGCGGCGGAAAAAGACTGGAATGCTCGTTTGGCGCAGGCGCGTGCGCGTGTGCGGGATTTCGAGCGGCGGGCGAATCAATCCGAACTGGGCGCGTCCCAGGCGCGGAATGTGATCTTTCACAACGACCCGGCGGCGCTGAATGCCAACAACGCCCGTGTCGCAGACTTGCAGGAACTCGCCAGAGCCTATCGCTACGAAGCGCGGCGCGGTCAAGAGGCCGTCAATCGTTTGTTGGACGAAGGGCGGAAGTACGGTTATCAATTGACGTACATCGCGCCGCGTTTGCCGAATGGCGAGCCGAATCTGGAATACTACCGGACGCGGTTTCTGGAGTTGCAAGCCGAATTGCAGGACGCGCAGGCACAAGCCAACGTTTTGCAACTGCGCACCAATCGCGTGCAGACCACGATCAACACGACGTACAGCGGCTTGTACTATCCGTTTCCACAATACGGATTTTTGTTTTACCCGAACAACGGCGCGGGCGATGCGTTTTACCTGAATCGGTTGCGCAACGAATTGGCCAACGTCGGGGGCAAATTGAATGCGTCGCAAGCGCGGGTGGCGATTCTGGCCGCGCAGCTTGCAGATTTGGAGGAAGAAGGCCGTCGCGCGGGTGTGCCGCCGGGGGTCTTTCGATGATTGACTGAGGTGGCGCGATTTGGCAAATCGCGCTACATTTTTTGAGGAAACTGAATGCGAAAACCTGTCATTGCAGGCAACTGGAAAATGTTCAAGACCAGCAGCGAGTCCGTCACGACGGCGGTCTCGCTGAAACCGTTAGTCGCCAACGCGAATCATTGTGAAGTCGTCATCGCGCCCGTCTTCACTTCGCTCAAGTCTGTCTCGGATCGCGTCGAAGGATCAAACATCCAGGTCGCGGCACAAGATGTCTCCGATCAACTCAAACACGGCGCACATACGGGCGAAATCTGCGGCGATATGCTCCGAGACGCGGGCTGTTCGCACGTCATCATCGGCCATTCCGAACGCCGCGCGATGTACGGCGACACGGACGAATTCATCAACCGCAAACTGCGTGCGGCGCTGCATTTCGGTTTGACGCCGATTTTGTGTTGCGGCGAAACGCTCGCCGAACGCGACGCAGGCCACGCGGAAAAAGTCGTGAACGACCAGTTGCAAGCCGACCTCAGCGGTCTGGCGGCAGACGAAGTGGCGAAAATCATCGTCGCGTACGAACCCGTCTGGGCGATTGGCACAGGTCGCACAGCCACGCCTGAACAAGCGCAGCAAATGCACGCCTACATTCGCGGCTGGCTGACGGAACAGTTTAGCGCGGCGATCAGCGGGGGTTTGCGCATTCTCTATGGCGGCAGCGTGAAACCGGAGAATATCGCTGAGTTGATGGGCTGTGCCGACATTGATGGCGCATTGGTCGGCGGCGCGAGTTTGGAGGCCGAGAGTTTTGCCCGGATCGTGCATTACAATCGTTAAGCTCAACCGACTTAGAACTTGCGCCCGTGCTGAGCCGTACGCTATCATCCCTGCGCTGCGTTTGGTTTGATTGAAAATTGAGAGCCAATCTTTTCGAGCATCTGGCGAGTGTCTGGCTCTTTCCATCCACAGGAGTACATTGCATGTCTATCCGCACCAAGCTGACTCTGGTGATTGTTTCGGGATTGATTGCGTTTTACGCCATCGTCGGCGGAATGTTGTCGCAAGGCTCATCGTTCGGGCGCGTCATTGCGAACCCAGGCCCTTATCCACAACTCAGAATCTTTGAAGAAGTCGTGCGCCACATCGTCAACGATTACGTGGAAAAACCCGATTTGAACAAGGTGCGGGTCGGGGCATTGCGCGGCTTGGCCGATGGGCTTGACCCGTACAGCGCGTATCTCCTGCCGCAGCAACTGAAGGAATATCAAACCAACAAGGGACGCTACCCGGATATGACTGGCTTAACGCTCGGTTCCTATCGCGGTTTGGCGTACGTGATTTCGGTCGTGCCGAATTCTCCGGCGGCGAAAGCCGGACTGCAAGCGCGCGACTTGATTGAATACATTGATGGGCACGCCACGCCGGATATGGATTTGCTGGACGTGTATGCGATGCTTTCCGGGCAAGCGGGTTCAACGGTGGAAATTGGCTATCTGCGCCGCGGTAGTCAAAAAGTGAAGCTCACGCGCGGGCCGGTGACGTTGCCCAAGCCAGAATTGCAAATGCAGGAGCAGCAAATCGGCTATCTCAAAATTCCCGCCTTGCAGGGGCAAGCCGAAGCGGTGCAAGCAACGCTCAAAGATGCGATCAAACGCGGCGCGAGCAAAATCGTTTTGGATTTGCGCGGCTCGGCAGGCGAAGATTTACAAGCAGGCGTCGCGGTGGCGAATTACTTCCTGAAATCCGGCACCATCGCCAAAGTCATCGGTCGCAAAGACAAGCAACTGAATGTCTTTGAAGCCAAACCTGAAAATTTCATCACGGATTTGCCAGTGGTCGTCATCACCGATACGACGACTGCCGGGGCAGCAGAAATTGTCGCCGCCGCGATTCTCGATAATAAACGCGGCGATGTCGTCGGCGAGCGGACGTTTGGCGTCGGCACAGAGCAACAAATCTTCCCGCTTGATGATGGTTCGGCGATGTTGCTGACCACTGCGCGCTATGCCGCGCCGAGCGGACGATTTTTCTTCCCCGATGGCGTTCTGCCGAACGTCGAAGTCAAACGGCAGGATTTAGCCGCAACAACCATCCCCGACGAAAACGACAACGAACCAAGCCCGTCGCCCTCGGGCACGCCTAACAAGTCCGCGACGCCAACTCCAGCGCCAACGGCAGCCGCTCCGCCTAAACCGGCGGAGGATATGCTGCTGAAAAAAGCTCTGGAAGTCGCAAAGTCGAAAAAGAAATCCTAAGCATTAGCCGACAAGGCTCTTTTTATAAAAGCAGGTCAAGCGCGTCCCCAAGCGTCGCTTGACCTGCTTTTTCATGCCGTAAAAAATGCCGAAAAAGCCCAGCAAAACCTTCTTTAATCGGTTTAAATCTTTTTAATTGACAGGCCTATTGCCTGATGTTATAACGCCATCGTTGCGCACTCGAACATCAATTCTTTTTTCTTTTTTTTTGAGGAGGCAGTATGAACAGGGGGCACCTAATTTCCAAGGTGGCACAGAAAACAAAGGTCTCGAAAGTAGCGGCAGACCAAATGTTGGATGTGATTTTTGCGGAAATGGCCGAAGCGTTAAAGCGGGGCGAGAAGGTCGTGATTAAGGATTTAATGACGCTCTCAGTTACCAACCGACAAGCGCGCAATGGGCGCAATCCACAGACTGGCGAACCAATCACGATTGAGGGCAAAAAAGCGATTCGGGCCAAAGCGGGGAAAAAGCTGGAGACCATGCTGAATCGAAAGAGATTTGAAGCTGAAGTGCTGTCCGAAGGAATTGATCGCGACGACAAGAAGAAATCGAATTGATTTGTCCTCCTCATGGGGTTAAGAAAGGGCAGCGAGTTTCCGTTCGCTGCCCTTTCTCCGTTAGAGCGGAATGTTGCCATGCTTGCGCGGCGGATTCGCGTCGCGTTTGTTGGCCAGCAACCTGAGCGCGCGGATCAGCTTTTGCCGCGTCAGACGTGGCTCAATCACTTCATCAATAAACCCGCGCTCGGCGGCCACATAAGGCGACGCAAACTTCTCGCGAAACTCTTCGACTTTGGCCTGACGTGCTTCCTGGGGATCATCGGCTCCGGCCAATTCCCTGCGGTACAAAATTTCGACTGCGCCTTCCGCGCCCATTACGGCAATCTCGGCTGTCGGGTAAGCGAAATTGATGTCGGTGCGAATATGCTTCGATCCCATCACGCAATACGCACCGCCGTATGCCTTGCGCGTGACCACCGTAATTTTCGGGACAGTCGCTTCGGCAAAGGCATAGAGCAACTTCGCGCCATGCCGAATGATGCCGCCGTATTCCTGACTCACACCGGGCAAAAACCCAGGCACATCTTCAAACGTGATGATCGGGATGTTGAAGCAGTCGCAAAACCGCACAAACCGCGCGCCTTTGACGCTGGCATCAATGTCGAGCACGCCGGCCAGATACGCCGGTTGATTTGCCACAATCCCTACCGGCTGGCCATTCAGCCGCGCAAACCCTATGACGATGTTGCGCGCGTAGTGCTCCTGAATCTCGAAAAAGTAGTTGTGATCCACCACCGTATGAATGATTTTGCGGATGTCGTACGGCTGATTGGATTCGGCGGGAACCATTGAATTGAGTTTTTCATCGGCACGATCCACGGGGTCGTCACAAGCGATGCGCGGCGGATCATCTAGGTTATTTGATGGGATGAACGACAACAATTCGCGGACGATTTGCAGACAATGTTCTTCGTCCTCCGCTGCAAAATGTGCGACGCCGCTCGTCTGGTTATGCGTCATCGCGCCGCCGAGTTGTTCTTTGGTAACTTCTTCGTGCGTGACCGTTTTGATAACGTCGGGGCCGGTGATGAACATATAGCTCGTGTTCTTCACCATAATCGTAAAATCGGTGATCGCCGGAGAATAAACAGCCCCGCCAGCACACGGCCCCATAATCGCGGAAATTTGCGGCACGACGCCCGACGAAGTCACGTTGCGCAAAAAGATGTCCGCATAACCGCCGAGCGAGGCCACGCCTTCCTGAATCCGCGCGCCGCCGGAATCGTTCAAGCCGATGACAGGTGCGCCGACTTTCAAGGCCAAATCCATCAGCTTCACGACTTTTTGCGCATTGGTTTCCGAAAGCGAGCCGCCAAAGACGGTGAAATCCTGCGCAAACACAAAGACTTCGCGCCCGTCAATCAGGCCGTGCCCGGTGACGAAACCGTCGCCGGGATATTGCTGCGACTCCATGCCAAAGTCGCTACAGCGATGCGTTTTGAGCTTGTCGAATTCTTCAAACGTTCCTTCATCCAGCAAAAAATTGATGCGTTCGCGCGCCGTCATTTTGCCTTCGCCGTGTTGCCGTTCAATCCGGGCGCGACCGCCGCCCGCTTCCGCCGCCGCATTCTTTTCCCGCAGTAGAGTTAACTTGTCTTCGATCATTGATGCGTTTTCTTCCTGAAAAATTAAGGTGTGAGCCGAGATCATACATGGGCAAAGAAAGGCTGGCAAATTGCCAGCCCGCGCGCCGGGCGAATCCTCGCCTTTGCGCTCACCTGTTGTCAGGCTATAATGTCTCGCGTCATGTCAGAAAACTACTACTTGTTCCCGAACCAGCAACCCCAATCGCGTAGGAACCGCTCGCCAATGAATAAACTGGTCACTTTCATCGAAGGATTATTGCAGCGTTCGACCTTGTTGACGTTGCTCGCGCTCGCGCTTATTGCAGGCACGTTAACGGGGCTGATCTTCACTTATCAAATCGGTTTTACAACGTATGCGGCAGAAGTCGAGTCGCTCTCGGAATATCAGCCGGGCGAAATCACGAAAGTTTATGCCGACGATGGGAAAACCGTGATCGGCGAACTCGCACTCGAACGCCGTGTGCCGCTCACGTACGAACAAATTCCCGACCAGATGAAACAGGCCATCCTGGCCATTGAAGACACGCGGTTTCACGAACACATGGGCGTGGATTTTTGGCGCTTGGGCGGGGCCGTCCTGAAAAATATTCTGACCTTCAGCCGCAAAGAAGGCGCGTCCACGCTCACGCAACAAGTCTCGCGCATGTTGTATCTGAAGACGGAAAAAACCTGGACGCGCAAGTTCCGGGAACTGATTTATACGTTGCAGATCGAGCGGTACTACACCAAAGAGCAAATTATGACGCTCTACTGCAACCTGATCAATTTGGGCGGTGGCGCGTATGGCGTCGAAGCAGCAGCGAATTACTACTTTAGCAAATCGGTGAAAGATTTGAACGTTGAAGAATATGCGTTGCTCGCGGCGATTCCGAAAAGCCCCACCAACTACAATCCGACGCGCAATCTGCGTGCGGCCACGACGCGACGCAATTTGGTGTTGGATGCGATGGCGGAACAGGGCTTCATCTCGCACGAGGATTGCGGCGCGGCGAAAGCGCGCCCGATCAAACTCAATCTCGATGAAGCGCGCAAAAATGATCGGGGGCCGTATGCGTACGTGATCGAAGACATTCGCCAGGAATTGGGCAAACTCGCGGCAGAACGCGGCGCGCAGGATGCGATGAATATTTACCGCGCCGGCTTGAGCATCTACACGACAATTGATGCGACTGCGCAAAAACAAGCCACCGAAACCATCCGCAAGCAAGTCCGGCGTTATGATCGGCGGCGCGGTTGGCGCGGCGGCTTGGCCAACATCTTCGAGTCGGAAAATACTGATATTGATTCGTACCGGCACGAAACCTGGTCGTCAACGCTGCCGGAAAAAGGCGAGTTCCTGCTGGGCCTGGTCAAAAACGTTACCAGTCAGGGCGCAGATGTGACCTTTGGTTTGTACAACGCCACCGTCACAAACAAAGAAACGCAATGGACAAACAAGCCGCCCTCGGCTTTGTTCAAGAAAGGCGACCTCGCGTATTTCAGCGTGATTGACGCTGACCGCGAGAAAAAAGCTGTCACGGTGGAGTTAGAGCAAGCACCCGAAATCCAAGCGGCGATGGCGGTCATTGATGCCAAAACAGGCGAGGTCAAAGCCGAAGTGGGCGGCTATGATTTCTCGATGGGGAAATTCAATCACGCCACGCAGGCGATGCGACAAACCGGCTCGGTGTTCAAGCCACTCGTTTATGCCGCTGCCATCGAGGACGGCCTCAAACCCGAAGACAATGTGAGCGATTCGCCCTTCACGCGCGGCGGATGGTCGCCGCACAATTACGACCACACGTACAAAGGAACGATCCCGATCAAAACGGCACTGGCGTTGTCGCGCAACATCCCAGCCGTGCGGATTCTGGATGAAGTCGGGATCAACAAAGCTGTGAATATGGTCAAGCGGTTTGGCCTGCCGAATCCGATGGCTCCGTTCCTGCCTTCGGCGCTGGGCGCAACGGAGGAACCGCTGCTGGCGATGGTTTCCGCCTACACCGCCTTCCCAAACAAAGGCGTCCGCATTGAGCCGTACCGCGTGCGCAAAGTGGTGGATCGCGAAGGCACTGTCGTGTTTGAAGCCGAGCCGAAAGAGTTTCGTGTCATGCACGAATATGTCGCCGGCACGATGGTGCAATTGATGCGCGGCGTTGTGCAATCCGGGACAGCCACCTCCGTCAACGGCCTGCAAGGCCACGAGATCGCGGGGAAAACGGGGACAGTTGATGACTTCACGGATGCGTGGTTTATTGGCTACACCTCGCGGTACGTTTGCGGCAACTGGATTGGCTATTCGGACTCGAAAAAAACACTGGGCAAAGGCGAGTCCGGCACATCGGCGGCCTTGCCGACGTGGGCCGAGTTCATGCGGCAATTCCTTGCCAACAAACCGCGTGAGAGTTTTTACAAAACACCGGAAGCCCCCAAAGAAATCAAAGACCGCCAACGAGAACGCGACAAAGACCGTTTCTCCGATCAGCCGCGTTTGGTAGCGAAAAAAGGCGACAGCTTGCCGATTTCACGCAGTAGTGGCGACTCGATTCCCAACATTGATCCGCTGGCCAATAAAGTGACCGAAGCCCCGCCGCCAATTCCTGAAAAACCGGCCCCCGCGCCTGCCGTCGTAGTGCCGACGCCGACGCCGACACCAAAACCGGAAGCGCCGCGTCCGCGCATTGCTACGCCCGAACCGAAACAGGAGCCGGAAGGAAGCGGGAAAAAAGGGAAAAAAGGGAAAGCGAATGATCCGCCGAATTAAGCGGCGGCAGGCAGGAAGACAGTTGGGGAGCAGGTTGATTGATGCCAGCCTGCTCCCCGCTTCAAACTAAACAGTCCAATCAATCCTCAGAATCGCTTTCGTCGGCAAATTTATAGCCGACGCCCCACACCGTCAAAATCATCTTGGGATTTTCCGGGTCTTCTTCGACCTTCGCGCGCAAGCGATTGATGTGCGAGTCAATCGTGCGATCATAGCCGCTGTAGGTGTAATCCCAAATGTTTTCGAGCAAATACTTGCGCGAGTAGACGCGCCCCGGATGCGAAGCAAAGAGTTGCAACAGCTCAAATTCTTTCGGCGTCAACTCGATAAATTTTCCCTGAATCGTCACTTCGCGCCGCCCCGGAATAATCTTCAGCGCGCCGCGCACGATGGGCGTCTGATCGCCATCTTCGCCCTCTTTGGTTTTGGCTTTCATACGGCGTAAAACGCTTTTCAGGCGGGCTTCCAATTCGCGCAGGCTGAAGGGCTTGGTGATGTAATCGTCGGCCCCCATTTCCAGGCCTAAGACTTTATCTACCACATCGTCTTTGGCCGTCAGGATCAGGATGGGCAACGACGGATTGCGCTCTCGGATATGGCGGCAAACGCTGAAACCATCGGTTTTGGGCAACATTACATCCAGGATCATGGCGTCCGGGCGTTGTTCGACGGCGGCTTTGATGCCGCCCTCGCCGTCGCTGGCCGAAATAACTTCATACCCGACGTGGGTGAAGTAATCGCAAATCATCCGTTGAATGTTTTGATCGTCCTCGACCACCAGCAATTTGCCCTGGGCGATGGGAGCGACGAGCGCGGCAGGAGAAGGAGAAATCAGCGGTTCTGGCATGGATTCAAATGAAAGTTCTGTCTGTGGCATATTTCCTCGTGGACGCGGCGGGCACGGTGCCGCCAATTGGGGACTCCTCGGTGCCACAGAAGTCAAATCTCGGCGGGCATCATAGAGGATGTGAAGGGCTTCGGGCAAGCAGTATCTTTTTTTTGCGGGTCGGGGCAAATCTGAACTTGACAGCGGAGGCGGGCAAGTGTAGAAGAATGAATGTTCATTCCGCTCGTCCTGGAGCGCGTCTTTTTAGAGCGGAAACGGCAAATAGAAAGTGATTTTTCATGGCTAAGGTTGTCCCCCTGTACGAAACCATTGAGACTACGGGCAAGCGCGATTCGATCCTGCGGGCGGCGCTGCAATTGTTTACCGAACGCGGGTTTCACGGCACGGCGATGCCGCTCGTGGCCGAATTGGCAGGCGTCGGTGCAGGCACGATCTACCGCTATTTCGAGAGCAAAGAGGCGCTGGTCAACAGTCTCTATCGAAGCTGGAAAGAATTCCAAATCACGACCATTTTGAAGGACGTTCCGCCGGAGACGCCGCTGCGCGAACAGTTTCAGATTTACTGGCATCGCCTGGTCGAGTTTGCCTGTGAATTCCCGGTCGCGTTTGGCTTTTTGGAATTACATTTCCATGCGCCGTATCTCGACGCCGAAAGCCGCGCGATTGAAGAACGTGGGCATAACGCGCTCGTAGGGTTTTTCCAAAACTGTCTGCGCCAACAAATCGTCAAGGATTCGCCGCCTGAAATGCTCGGCGCGATTGTGATGGGCGCGTATGTTGGCTTGATCAAAGCAAGTCGCACCGGTTGTTTTCAACTCACGAAAGAGATCGTGGATAAAGCCGAAGCCTGCTGCTGGGAGGCAGTGCGGCGCTGAGAAAAAGTTGGCGGTGAAGCTGAAACCCAAGGTTCCCATTCGTCGTACACAGGGTTTCAAAGCGGAATAGTCATTCATTTTTTTGGCATTTTTGGGCACTTTTTTGAACCACCATCCGAACCATTCGGATTTTAGACTTAACGAGGTAATGCATGAAGCGTAGTTTCTCTCTGATTCTCTTCTCTGCCACATTGTTGGGCGTGTTTGCGTTGGCGCAACTGAATGGCAGCGCCAAAGTTGCCAAGCCCGTGACCTTTACAAAAGACGTCGCGCCGATCTTCAACGCCAAATGCGCCGAATGTCATCGGCCCGGCGACAGCGCGCCGTTTTCGACGTTGACGTACAAAGACGTGCGTCCGTGGGCCAAATCCATCAAAGAAAAAGTCGCCAATCGCACGATGCCGCCCTGGCACGCTGACCCGCATTTCGGGCAATTCAAAAATGACCGTTCCTTGAGCCAAAAAGAAATTGACACCATCGTCGCCTGGGTGGACGGCGGCGCGGTCGAAGGCAATCCCAAAGACTTGCCGCCCACGCCAAAATTCAACGAAGGCTGGACGATTGGCACGCCGGACATGATTATCAAAGTGCCGGAATACACCTACAAAGCGGGCAACGACGAGTATCAGTATTTCGACGTGCCGACGAATTTCACCGAAGACCGCTACGTGCAACTCGCTGAAGCGCGGCCCGGCAATCGCAAAATCGTACATCACATCATCGCTTTTATTCAGGCTCCCGGCGGAATGAACCTCGTAGGACTGTCGCACGAGGAGCGCAACAAAAAGATGGACGTGATGCTCAAGAATCCGAACTCGCCGATGTACCGCGACGGCTTCCTGATGCGCATTAAGCCGGAACAACCTGTGATAGATGACGGTTGCGATCCGAATCGGCGCGGCGGTGGCAACGGCGACAACATTTTGACGGGCTACGCGCCGGGTCACAATGCCGACATTTTCGCGCCGGGCACAGGTCGCAAGATTCCTGCCGGTTCGATCATCCGCTTCCAAATGCACTACTCGAATCAAACGCTCAGTGGCAACGCGGTCGAAAAAGACGAATCCATGATCGGCCTGATCTTCTCGAAAGAACCGCCGAAAAATCTCGTCACGACGAACTCCATCGGCAATGTCTTCTTCAAGATTCCTGCCGGAGCGGAGAATCACAAAGTCACGGCCTGCCGCACGGTCAAGCGCAACACGACTGTGTACGCCTTGATGCCGCACATGCACCTGCGCGGCAAATCCATGAAGTACGAAGCGTTTTACCCGGATGGAAAATCCGAGGTGTTACTGAGCGTTCCGAAGTGGGATTTCGGCTGGCAGACCAACTACTTGCTGAAAGAACCGAAGAAACTTCCGGCAGGCACGCGCCTGATGGTGACGGCGTACTATGACAACTCCAAGAACAACAAATTCAACCCCGACCCCACCAAGGATGTCCGCTACGGCGAGCCGACCTACGACGAGATGGCCTTCGGCTTTATGGATTTCGTGACCGAGATGCCGACGATGGCACAGGTGGATCCGAAGATTTTGGATTCCTACACGGGCAAATACGAAGTGATGCCGAATGTCTTTGCGCAAGTCACGCGCGACGGCAACAGCCTGGTCGTCAGTTCGATGCTCGGCAAATTGGTGTTCCTGCCGCAATCGGAAACCAAATTCTTCCAAAAGAACGGCGACGTGGATTTGACCATCGTGAAATCGAGCGATGGCGAAATCAGCAAAGCCGTGATTGACAGCTTGATGGGGCGCGTGATTGAAGCCAAGCGCGTCAAAGACGCAACGGCGTCGGCTGGTGGCGGCGGACAATAACCCGTCGTTGCACAAGCAACTCCAAACGATAGACTGCGCAGAGCATTCTTTGCGCAGTCTATTCTTGCATCTACGAGGTCGTCCATCATGAAAAAATTCCGCGCGACAATGATCGTCTTGTCCTGTTTAGCTGTGGCAGTTGTAGTCGCGTTTCAGGCAAGCCAAGCGTCCGGCAACAACTCCACCGCCAAGACCGTGACGTTCAGCAAAGACATCGCGCCGATTTTCAACAAGAACTGCGCGACCTGTCATCGTCCGGGCGAAGCGGCTCCCTTTTCGACCTTGACCTACAAAGATGCACGTCCCTGGGCGAAATCCATCAAAGAAAAAGTGGTGAACCGCACCATGCCGCCCTGGCACGCTGACCCGCACGTCGGGCAATGGGCGAACGATGCGCGGCTGTCGCAAAAGGACATTGACACGATTGTCGCGTGGGTGGATGGCGGCGCAGTCGAAGGCAATCCCAAAGACTTGCCACCGACGCCCAAGTTTACCGAAGGCTGGGCGATTGGCAAGCCCGATCTGATTCTGGATATGGGCAAGGATTATGTCTTGAAACCCGGCACGCCGGACGAGATTCAATACTTCACGGTGGACACGAATTTCACCGAAGACAAATACGTGCAATTCGTCGAAGCGCGACCCGGCAATCGTCAGATCGTGCATCACATCATCGCCTTCATTCAACCGCCCGCCAGAGCAGATGCCCCCAAACTCTCGCCCGAAGAGCGTCGAAAACGGCGCGAAGCGGCCCTGAACGATGACATCTTCTATCAGGATGGATTTCTGACCAAAATCAAACCGGATGTCCCCGTCTTTGATGACGGCTGCGCCTTGCCCAGCGGGGGGAGCGGGAACAAACGCGATGGTTCGGGTGAAGGTGGAGGCGAAGGCGGCGTCGGCTCGACGTTGTTGTGCGGTTATGCGCCGGGCAAAAATCAGGAGATTTGGCCCACCGGAACCGTCAAGAAAATCCCCGCTGGGTCGAAGATTCTTTTCCAGGTTCATTACTCCACTTTTCTGAATCCGACCGGCGAACTGAAAGACCGTTCCAGTCTGGGGCTGATTTTTGCGAAGAATCCGCCGACTCGTGAACTGAAAACGCAGGGTGTGCTCAACAACTATTTCAAAATCCCCGCGGGCGCAGAAAACCACCGAGCCACCGCGTGCTGGACAGTCAAAGAAGACCTGCACATCGTGACGTTCATGCCGCATTTGCACATGCGCGGCAAATCCATGGAATTCAAAGCCTTCTATCCCGACGGGCGCAGCGAAGTGATTTGCAACGTGCCGAAATACGATTTCAATTGGCAATTGGTCTATTACGCCAAGAAGCCCGTAGCGATTCCGAAAGGCACGCGCATTCAAGTCACGACGACGTGGGATAATTCGGCCAAGAACAAATACAATCCTGATCCGACGAAAGATGTGCGTTGGGGCGATCCGACGTACGAAGAAATGACGATTGGCTGGATTGATTACACGTTGGACAAACAGAATCTCAAGACAACGGCAATGAAGTAATTTACGGGAGAAACATCAGCTATGCGTCGAATCATGTTTTCGCTTTCTGTGTTGAGTTTGGTTGCGGCCTGCACATTTTTCATCGTCAGCGCCGACACCACGAAATCCGCTAAAAACGTCACGTTTACGAAAGACGTCGCGCCCATCTTCAACGCCAAATGCGCCGAATGTCATCGGCCCGGCGAAGTCGCGCCGTTCTCTTCGCTGACGTACAAAGACGTGCGTCCCTGGGCGAAATCTATCAAAGAAAAAGTGCTCGACAAAACGATGCCGCCCTGGCACGCCGACCCGAATCACGGCAGCTTCAAGAATGACCGCAGCTTGTCGAAAGCCGAAATCGAAACCATCGTCGCGTGGGTGGATGGCGGCGCGACAGAAGGCAATCCGAAAGACCTGCCGCCCGCGCCGAAGTTTTATGATGGATGGACGATTGGCAAGCCGGATCAAATGTTTTCGATCCCCGAACAAACCTTCGTCGAAGCAGGCGTCGAGAAATATCGCTACATTCAAGTCGAGACCAAATTCACCGAAGACCGTTGGATTCAAGCGGCGGAAATTCGCAGCACCGGACGCGCCGCCGTGCATCACGTCATCGTCTTTGTGCAAGCGCCCGGCACAACAGGAACCGAAGACGGCAGCTTGCTCGCAGGCGTTGCGCCCGGCGAACAACCCGCAATTTTCCCCATCGGCTACGGCAAAAAGATTCCGGCTGGCTCGAAGCTGACCTTTCAATTGCACTACACGCCGAACGGCAAAGACACCAAAGACATTTCGACGCTCGGCGTGATTTTTGCGAAAGAAACGCCGAAGCACGAAGTCAAAACGCGCCCGGTGATGAATCCGCGCTTTGTGATCCCGGCAGGCGCGGACAATCACGAAGTCAAATCGGCCTACACGTTCAAGGAAGACATTCGCATCACGTCCTTCATGCCGCACATGCATTTGCGCGGGAAAGATTTCATCTTCAAAGCCGTCTATCCCGATGGCACCTCGAAGATTTTGCTGAACGTGCCGAAGTACGATTTCGCGTGGCAGAGCTACTACATCCCGACTGAGCCGGTAGCGATTCCGAAAGGCACGCGCATCGAATGCGTCGCGCATTTCGACAATTCGACGAAGAACAAATTCAATCCCGACCCGACCAAAGACGTGAAATGGGGCGATCAGACGTGGGAAGAAATGATGATTGGTTGGGTGAGCTATTATTACGAAACGCCGCAGACGAAATCGGTGGCGTCAAAATAAAGGCAAGCAATGGAACACGGATCGGACAGATGGGGCGGAGCAGAACAGATCAATCCAAGTCAATCAGTATTATCCGCTTGATCCGTGTTCCATTGTGAGTGGAACAAATGGAACACGAATGGGACAGATTCGAGAGATGAGTACAGATCAATCCGAGTCAATCAGTATTATCCGTTTGATCCGTGTTCCATTGCCAACAGAACGAAAATGACGAGACATTGGAATAGATCGAAAATTCTCTTTATTTTTGCCTTCTTCCTGTGCCTCGCCTTGCCCGCCAGTTCGCACGATCCCATCACAACGTCCGTCACCTTCAACAAAGAAATCATTCGCATCCTGCAACGCAGTTGTCTGGATTGTCACGCGCCGGGCAAGATCAAAGGCGATATTCCGCTGACTTCGTTTGAAGAAGCGCGTCCGTGGGCGAAAGCGATCAAGGAAGAAGTGCTGGAAAAACGGATGCCGCCGTTTCAAGCGGTGAAAGGCTACGGCGAATTTCACAATGCGTATTTGCTCTCCCAACGCGAAATCGAGTTGTTAATTTCGTGGATTGAAGGCGGTGCGCCGCGCGGTGAAGTGAAAGATTTGCCGAAAGAAATCGTGCCTGCGACGACGTGGTCATTCGGCAAACCGCAATTGAATTTGCAGCCCGAACAAATCATCAAGATTCCGGCAGGCGAAGGTGAGTTTGTGGCGTGCGTGAAACTCCCGACGAACCTCAAACAAGCGCAATGGGCGAACGCGATTGAGTTTTTGCCGACGAATGCGGCGGCAGTGTTGTCGGCAGAAATCTTCTTGCAAAAACAATGCGGCGCAAATTGTGCGGCGGGCGAAAAGATTGGCGAATGGGTGCCGGGGCAGGACGCGATTCAGTTTCCTGACAACGCGGGTTTGTTGTTGCCTGCGAATTCGTGCTTGACGATGAATATTCGTTATCGCAAGAGCGAACAGGAAGCGCAGGATCACAGCATTCTCGGCGTTTACTTTGCGTTTGAAGATGTGTCGCTGCAAGCGCAGCGCGTGGCGATCAAAGCCGCGCCGACGCTGGTTCCGGCAGGCACAAAGAAACGCATCAAAGCTTCGTATCTGGTGCGCGAAAACGCGGAAGCGTTGGCGATTCGCCCCTTGCTGTTTCCGTTCGCTACGTCGGTTGAAGCGACAGCGATTCGGCCAGATGGTTCGACGGAAGTCTTAATTCTCGCACAAGCGTATCGTTACAACTGGCAGCCGAGTTATTTCTTCAAACAACCCGTGAAATTGCCTGCGGGATCGCGCGTGGAAGTGACGGCGTATCTCGATAACACAGACGGCAATCGTAATTTGCCGGATGATCCGAAGGCGAAGAAGTTGGTGGAACCGCTAGCAGAATTGACGCTGGCAATCCCTGGGAGCGCACGCGGCCCGCGTGCTGTGATTCGCAACACAAATCCGCTGCGATGAAACCACACGCTTAACGAGCGAAAGCACGCGGGCCGCGTGCGCTCCCAGGGCTAATTCATCCGTGGCACAAAAACATTGAACGAGACGGTAGTGATTTTGTTGTTGCGCTGAAATTGCGACCAGATTTTGTAGTGTCCCGGACGTGGAAAAAACGTATCAAAATCAATGTCGGCTTTGCTGGGCAACCTACTGCGATCCACGTCTTCGGGAATCATCTCGACAGGATGCGAATGGAGGTAATCGGTCGCATCTTCGCTGAGAATCAACGTATGTCCCCACGCGCCTAAATACGGCTGAATGTTGGTCACGGGCTGACCGGTTGCAGCGTCCGTGATGTGATATTTCAAGACGGCTTCTTTGCCTGCGACAGGTTTTTCGGGTTCGAACTTCAATTCAAAGCGCATGCCGTCCAACGTTTTCGTGAGCGACTTGTCAGGCGTGATTTTGGCTTGATCGGCCACGACATCGCCGACGTATCCGGCAGTGACCAGGTTCTTGTGAATCACTTGCGGCATGCCTCCGGCGGGAAACAAATCACAGAAGATTTGATAATGCCCGGCTTTCGGCAGCACCGTCTCAATCGTGAAGCTGTGGTCTTTTTGTTTGGTCGGATGAATGTGGTCGAAGTGGCTGAAATCGCGGCTCACGACAAACAAATGAAACGGCATGTCGTGCAGGATGTTGAAGTCTTCGATTTGCTTCCCGGTTTTGGGATGAAAGACGGTGAAGCGAAATTGCACGGGCTTGCCGGGCTTCACTAACTTCGGTGTCGTCTCCACTTTGATCACGAAATCTTCGGTGATGGGCGCGGCCATTTTCTTGAGCGCCATTTGGCATTTCGGGCATTTGCCTTCTTTGTTTGACATCACATCCGGGTGCATTGGGCAGGCGTAAAACTCCTGATCTTCGCCTGTGCCGGCGGCGACTAAAGTCATTCCGCATTTGCTGCATTTGCCGGGCACTTTCGACGAAACGTCTTTGTGCATCGGGCAAACATAGACGACGGGCTGCGGCGCTTGGGTTTGGGAAGTTGGTTCTTGGGCGGGCGTCCACATGACAAACGCCGAAATCAGGAGCAAAATAACCACGCTGACTTGAGTCCGAATCTTTTGATTCATAATCACCTCGCAATTGAACACGGGAAGCATAACAAATTGCCGGAGCACATGAAACCGAGGGTTTTACGCACTATCACTATCTAAATCATCGCTGACGAACAGCGCAAAGCAATCGTTTGCGCCCCATCAACAAGGAGCCATCATTATGTGGATTCGTAAATTTCAACGTGACAAGAAGAAGAACGTCATCTCTCCCCTGCCGACGCAAGCCGTCTCGAATGAAGAGTTCACCCCGCGCCCGCAATCCCAACCACAAAAACAAGTCGAACATTTGATCGGCGAGATGTCCGAAGTGCGCGCCAAAAAACTCAATATGGATCGCCGGGCGTTTATGGCGAGTTCGATGGGACTGGCGGTTTGCGCGATGGCTTCCAACCAGGCGTTTGGCACGAATGTCTGGGAAGTAGACGAAGCCGAAACGTGGGAACCCGCCGCGACCGATGAGAAATTTCCGAAAGGCGAATACTTCATCATTGACGTGCAGTCGCACTTTACGAATGGGATTGGCTTTGGGTTACTTGGCCCTGAATATGACTTTCGCGGAGCCGAATTCGTTCGGAACATGGGCTTCAATTTGAAGGGTGATAGAGAAGCCTACGGCTTCAGGAATTTCGTCAAAGAGTTGTTCTTTGACAGCGACACTTCGATGATCGTGATCTCAGGCGTCCCCGGCAAAGAGACGAATCGCGACAAAGACGGCAAGCTGCTCGAAGGCGCAGCCCGTACCAAAGTACTGGGGATTGATAGCAATATCTTGCCCAGTTGGCTGATGCATCAGGCGCGCGTCAAGATCAACGAACTGGCCGGTTCGCAACGCGCGCTCAATCAAGGCAACTGCGCGCCGAATCATTATTGGGATAAAGCCACGAACAAAATGAACAAAGCTGAATTGCGCGAGCAAATGGAGCGCGAAGTCAAAGTCTATGGCATCAGTTCGTGGAAATGGTATTGCCACACCGATCCAGCCGGGACGGGGCACGGCTTCCAAATTGACGATGACAATGCCCAGTACTTTATTGAAGAGTCGCGCAAGCTAGGCGTGAAACTCATCAGCACACATAAAGGATTTTCCTTTCAATCGCGCACGCTCGGTCATCTGGCGAATCCGAAAGATATTGAGAAAGCCGCGCTGCGCAATCCTGATTTCAACTTTATTGTGTACCATTCCGCCCTCAAACACAGTCCCTCGGAACCCGACTGGCTCGGCAAAGACATGAACAATTTTGATCCGAACACAGGCGATTTTGAATGGCATCGGGTCTTGATGGACATCAAGAAACGTAATCCTAAGATGAACAATGTCTACTGCGAAATCGGCAGCTTTTTCAACCTGCTGGCAGCCGTCAACCCCGTGATGTGCGCGCACGGCATGGGCAAAAACATCAAGCATTACGGCGCGGATCACGTCGTGTGGGGGACGGATAGTTTGTGGTTTGGCTCGCCGCAATGGGGCATTGATTTCTTCAAGCGTTTTCAGATTCCGCCGGAGATGTGCGAGAAGTTTGGCTACAAGCCGCTCACCGTCGCAGACAAGAAAAAAATCTTCGGGCTGAACGCGGCCAAGCTCTACAAGATTGACGTCAAAGCCAAACGCAATGCGCTGCCTGCCGATGCGCTGGACAAACTCAAGACCGCGTATCTGGAGCGCGGCGGCCAACGCGAAAACGCGGCCTACGGCTGGGTGCGCGCAACAGATTAAGGCAACTCTCTTCATCCTAACTATGAACATCATGACAAAATCTCTGCTCACCGCTTTCTCGCTCGTCCTTTTTACGGCTCTTTCCTTCGCCCAAGCGCCCAAACCGGTAGAGGCGAAGACTGCGCTCGACAAATACGTCGAAGCGCCCGATCCGAGCTACAAATACGAACTCGTCAACACGATTCCGGGCAAAGGCTACACGACGTTTGTGCTGGATATGACGTCGCAAACGTGGCGCAGCACCAACGAAGTGAATCGCAACGTGTGGAAACATTGGCTGGTCATCGTCAAGCCGGACAACGTCGCGTCGTCGAAATCGCTGCTCTACATCTCTGGCGGCAACAACAACAGTTCTGCGCCAAACAAAGTTTCAGACGAAGTGGTGCCCATTGCGACGGCCACGAAATCTGTTGTGACCGAACTGCGGATGGTTCCGAATCAACCGCTCATCTTCAGCGACGACAAAAAATCGCGCACGGAAGACGAAATGATCGCCTACACTTGGGACAAGTTTTTGAAGACGGGCGATGAGCTATGGCCGGCGCGACTGCCGATGACGAAAGCGGCGGTGCGCGCGATGGACACCGTGATTGACTTTATGAAAAGCGAGGCGGGCGGCAAAGTGAACATTGACGGCTTCGTCGTCGCGGGCGGCTCGAAACGCGGCTGGACAACGTGGACAACCGCGGCGGTAGACAAGCGCGTCATCGGCATTATCCCCATCGTGATTGATCTGCTGAATTTCACGCCGACCTTCAAACATCACTACGCGGCGTATGGCTATTTTGCGCCGGCCCTGGGTGATTACGAAGCTGAAGGCATTATGAATTGGATAGACACACCGCAGCAAAAAGCGCTGATGAAAATCGTCGAGCCGTACGAATATCGCCATCGCTTCAACATCCCGAAGTTCATCATCAATGCAACAGGCGATCAATTCTTCCTGCCCGATTCGTGGCAGTTTTACTATCACGATTTGCCGGGCGTGAAGTATTTGCGTTACGTGCCGAACGCGGAACATTCGCTGCGCGGTTCGGACGCCGTGCTGACGTTGTTGTCGTGTTACAACGCCGTCATCACGAACGCCGCCCTGCCGCAATTTGATTGGAAGATTGAAAAAGACGGCTCAACCGTCGTGACGACGAAAGACAAACCGACCGCCGTCAAATTGTGGCAAGCAACAAATCCCGGCGCGCGCGATTTTCGTTTGACGACGATTGGCTTGAAGTGGAAAAGCTCGGAGCTAACCGATCAAGGCGGCGGCAAATATGTGGCTAAGATCACGCCGCCCAAACGCGGCTGGACAGCGTACATGGTTGAACTGACCTATCCGAGCAGCATCGCCGCCGCGCCGTTCAAATTCACAACCGGCGTCAAAGTGTTGCCGGATGTGCTGCCTTTCAAAGACGAGCCGTTGCCTTCGTTGCCGAAGCATTGAGCCAAACGAAATGATGCGATCTTTCGGCGATCACTGAAGCGGTGATGAAGAGGCGTCAAGAGTTCAAGCTTTAGCTTGCTAGTCGTCAAGTTGCAAACCACCGCAAGCTGAAGCTTGAACTCTTGACGCCTGTTTCCCAAGTCATTTCTTGTCCATTGGAGTCCCGCATGAACAATACTGCGCGCGCTTTTCTTTGCTTGGCGTTGCTTTTTATCCTGGTTTCCCTGGCTGCTGCCCAAACGCTTCCCTTCCTCACCGAGCAACAATACAAATATCTCGTCAACGAAATTTCGGGCGATGCGGCCTACGAACATTTGCGCTTCACGACGCAGTTTCACAAACCCGATGGCGGCACGCCCGGTTTGATGGAAGTCGCCAAGTACGTCGAAGCCAAAGCCAAAGCATACGGCTTGGCAGACGTGAAGCTCATCAAGCAAGCGCACACGTCGCCCGCGTGGGAAGCCAAACGCGCCGAACTGTGGATGGTCGAGCCGGACATTCAATTGCTCGGCAGTCTCAATCAAACGCAATTGCACATCGCCGATTACAGCCGCAGCGCCGATGTGACCGCTGAAGTCATTGATGTCGGCAGCGGTTTGAATGACAAGGATTACGAAGGCAAAACCGTCAGCGGCAAGATCGTGTTCGCGTGGGGCAACACGAGCGCAGTGATGAATCAAGCCGTGTGGAAGCGCGGCGCGGCGGGCATCATTCATCATCCCGATCCGAACGCGGTGGATTATCCGCTCAACACCGTCAGCCATCCCGATCAGATACGTTGGAGCCGCGTGCCGCACCAAAGCAGCGACGGCAAGCCCGCAACCTTCGCCTTTGTGCTTTCGCATCGCCAAGCGGTCGCTTTCAAAAACCTGCTGGCGACGAGCAAAACGCCCGTCAAAGTTCACGCTGTCGTCGAAGCAAACTTTGACGCGAACGACAAATGGCAAGTGATGGTCGAAGGCTTTATTCGCGGCGAGATTCAGGATCAGGACGTCGTGTTGACCGGTCACATGCAGGAAGAAAAGTTTTCGGCGAACGATGACGGCAGCGGCGTTGCCAGCACGCTCGAAATCGCGCGGGCGTTGACGGAGCTTATCAAGAAAGGTCGTTTGCCGAAGCCGAAACGTAATCTGCGGTTTTGGTGGGTAACGGAAATCAGCAGCCAGCGGCAATACTTCGCGGACAACCCGAATGAAGTCAGCAAAATTCTCTGCAACGTCAATCAGGATATGGTCGGCGCGAATCAGGCGCAGGATTTGATGCGGGTGCAAAACGTGACGCGACTTCCCTTCTCGCGCTGGCATTGGCTCAACGATGTCGTCGAAACGGTCGTCGAATTCGTCGTCAAATCGAATTCGATTCAGTTGTCCGAGTTGTCGCAAGTCGAAGCCAAGCCGTATCCGAAGCCGATTCTGTCGCGGCTCGGTTCGCGACATCGCTACAACGCGGCAATGGTTCCATTTCACACCAGCACGGATCACATGACCTTCATCGAAGCCCCGATTGGCAAGCCCGGCGTGACGTTTACGAATTGGCCGGACAACTACATTCACACGAGCGACGATGATCTTTGGAACATTGATCGCACCCAACTGCAACGCAATGCCTTCGCTGTCGCCGCGATTGGCTTCACTGTTGCGAATGCCGATGAGAAGTCATTGCCCGTGATTGCGAATGAGTTTTATAGCCGCGCGACGATTCGTTTGGGCGAGGACTTCAAAGTCGCGGCAACGCTGCTCACGACGGCAAATGAAAGCAATAATGTCGAACGCTACAAACAAGCCTTGAATCAAATTCAGGAAGCTGCCAAACGCGAAGAGATGGTGATTGATGCGCTACCGCAGATTACGAAAGCCGCACGTCCGGTGATGAGCGAATTGCGCGATGGCTTGAAGCGCACAGCAGATGGTTTGATTCTGAATTTGCGTTCGCGCTACTTGGTGCTCTTCAATGAATCGCCGCCCGGCTCCCTGCCGTTGAGTACGAAAGAAACGGAATTGATCGGCTTCGTGCCGGAACTGATCGCAGGGCCGAAAGAGTTCCAGACGAAGCGCAATCAGGTTCGGGGCATCCCGAACCTGCATTCGCTGATGGCGTTTGAGATTTTGAATTTTGTGGACGGCAAACGCAGCGGCCTGGACATCTACAACGCGGTCAGCGCCGAAGCTCTGCGCGCGGGCGAAACCTACTACGGCACGGTCACGCCGGAAATGGTGGGCACGTATTTGCAAAACCTGGAAACGGCGGGACTAATCAAATCACAAAAGAAATAAACGCTGGAGGTTGCTCATGAAAGTCCTTCTGTCCATCACCGTTTTCGTCCTCGCCTCGTTCGTAGCCTTTGCCCAAGACAAACCACCCGAACTGAAAGCCCACTTTCATCACGTCCATCTGAACGTTACTGATCCAAAAGCCGCTGCTGATTTTTACACGAGCAAATTCGCTTGCGAGAAAGCAACATTTGCCGACAAACGGGATGCCGTTTGGACACAGAAATCGTGGTTGCTTTTCAATAAAGTGAAGACGGCTCCGAAGCTCGATTTCACTTCGGCGATCTGGCACATCGGCTGGGGCGCGGAAAACATGAAAGAAACGTACGCGAAGCAACAAGCGATGGGGACGAAGTTTTTTACACCGCTGACAGACATTAGTGATTTGGCCCTGAGCAAACCGGGCGCGAAAGATTTGTTTTTCTTTGCATACGTCCAAAGCCAGGACAATGCGTTGATTGAACTCAATACGGCACCGCATCATCATTTCGGGCATCTGCATTTGTTCAGTGCCGATCCCGTGTCCGCCGCCGAATGGTGGGGTAAACATTTCGGCGTGCGACTTTCGCCCGCGCTGAAAAGCCCCAACGCACGCAAACCATTCCTCTATCGCGGCTTCCCCGTAGCGCCGAGCGCAGCGTTCTTTATGGACAATATCAACGTCATCATCTTCCCGATAGACTATCCCAAGAAAGACTTTGCCACCCAATGGGAAGGCCGCACGACGTTTGATTCGACGAAAGGCAAAGCGATAGATCACATCGCGCTCAGCGTGGACAATCTCGCCGAGACGCTGAAGCAAATGAAAGCCGACGGCGTCAAAGTTGTGCAGAACATCCAGCGAATCAAAGGCACGAAAATCCTATCCGCCTTCATCGCAGGGCCGGACAACCTCCTGTTTGAATTGGTCGAAGGCCACGCCAACAAAGAGCAGATGAAATAAGCAGGCGTCCGTCGAAAACCCGATCCCATTTCGCCGCGCTAAGATTTGCGAAGACGAACGCCCCGAAACGCGCGCTGGGGGCGACAAATTTTTCCGTTGACATCGCTCCCACGACAAGCGCATAGTACGCCCGCCGAACAATAAACCGTCCACAATTGCAAATTTGTTCTTCCGCAGAAACGTTTTAATCTCTGCCTGTTGTTGCTAGGAAACCGCAACCAACACAGCACCGATGAAGGTGCGACAGTGCCCTCTCAACCTTCAATCGTTTGTTCCTCAACCCCGTCTTCGGATGGGCGCTACCTCGCATTGATCCTATGCTATCGAAACCATTCCTCGCGTTCTTACTATTCGCCCTGTTCGCTGCGACCATTCACGCGCAGTCGGTACGCTCCGCCGAAGATTACTTTCGTCGCGGCGTGAAATACGCCGACCGAGGCGAGGCCGACAAAGCCATTGACGACTTCGACAAAGCCATCGAACTCTTAACCGACCTGGGCGGCAGTCCGCACAACGCGATTCGCGTCGTCGAGCCACGCACGGCGGTCGTGCTGAGCAATCGAGCGGTCATGCGGATGCAAAAGAAAGACTACGACGCCGCCATCAGCGATTTGAGCCGAGGTCTGCGCTTGAATTCCGCCCTGCCGGAGTTATGGATCAATCGCGGCGTGGCGCGGCGGGAAAGCGGCGATTTGGCCAACGCCTACTCCGACTTCAATCGCGCTGTGGCGTTGGCTCCCGGACAGGCCAAAGCGTGGCTGAATCGGGGCGTTGTCAACTATGAATCCCGCAACTTCGTCGCGGCATATTTTGATGTGCAGCGCGCCGTGCAACTCGACCAACAACTCGTTCCCGCCTTGAATGCGCGCGGAGCCATCCTGATCGTGCTCAATCGCCCTGATGAAGCTCTAGCCGATTTGAACCAATGCTTGCGGCTCGATCCGAAGAACGCGGCGGCGCTCAATAACCGGGGCACGATTCGCCGCCTCAAAGGCGAGCACGAATTGGCGCTGGCGGATTTCAACCAATCCATCGCGCTCGCCCCGGAACAGGCCAGCACCTGGTGCAACCGCGCCAATCTCCGCGTCGCGCAGGGACAATTCGCCGAAGCCATCGCCGATTACACCGAATCCATACGCCTGCATCCGACCGTCACTGCGCACAACAATCGCGGATTGGTGCGTTGGCAACAGGGCTTGCGGAAAGAGGCCGAAGAGGATTTTGCTGCTGGGCGAAAACTCCAGGCGGAGAAAGTCGGCTGGCTCAATTTTCAGCAATGAAGGGCACGAGGCCGGAAATTCAGTTGACGCGACACGAATTCTGGTCTACTAATACGCCGTGCCCAAGAGCAAAAGCTAAACTGTTACTCACAACTTCATCCGCTTCGGGACGCCTCAATGAACCCAGGAGCCAGCCCGAAGCCGTAATGCAAAACGCTACTCGTTGGAAGCAGCCAAGTCATTAGCGCACGCGGTATCGCGCTAATCAAAACCACTTCTTAGCCTCAAAGAAAGGAACCCATGAACAGCTTCCTGAAACCGCTCGCCGTCCTTTTTTTCCTGACCATCATCAGCCTGCAAGCCGCTCTGGCCCAAGCCACTGCGCCCGGCAAACTGTCTCCCGCCCTCGTGAATGAAGCGAAGCGGGAAGCCGTTGAAGTCATCACCCATTCGCTCACGAAACCGAAGCCAGCCGCTGTCAGCAGCAAAACCTCGTCCAGCGGTTTGCAGTTTGGCGACGAAAGCGGCTGGGAAATCTTTCTCTCCGGTGGCGGCTCGTTCTGGTCGTCGCAGGAAACCTTGCTCAGCGTCAATGACATCGTGCGCGTGACGCCCGATCCCGGCCTCGGCAGTATTCCGGTGCTCAATACGAAATACCGCATCCGCCAATCCTTCGCGCCCGGCGGCAGAGTTGGCGGCGGGGTCGTCAAAAATTTCAACGAGCGCTCCGCCGTCGAGTTTTCGTACCTCTATGGAACCAACAATTTCCGGCTCACCGCCTTGGAGGCGCTTGGCAGCACCGGCTATGGTGGGGTTGTTTTGGCTCCGGCAGGCTACTCGCGCAGCTTAGGGATGCGGTCGCATATCGCCGCCATCAACTATCGTCACAGCCTCGCCAACAACGAGCAAGCCCGCTGGTATCTCACGGGCGGCTTCAACGTCACAGTCTTCCAGCCGACGAACGACGGACTCGATCAATTGCTTGGCTTAGGGCCGAGCAGCGCGAGTTTGTTTACGCAGCAACCGCACTTCAAAACCGTCGCTGCGCCCGGCGTGAACTTCGGCGGCGGCGTCATCGTCAAGGCGAGCGATACCATCGGCTTGCGCTTCGACGTGCGCGATTACTTGTCGTTCACACGGCGCGTCCGAGGCTCCGCCACGCTCACGACGGGCGAGAAGATCGAAGTGAATTTGTTCGGGGACACGATTCATAATCTCGTGCCGACG
>CAZWAK010000043.1:0-49453 GCA_964631865.1 uncultured Heliobacteriaceae bacterium
GTAACAAACCGATGGTGCGTCTGTCAAGCACGACGTTGGCGCAGCCGTTGCATTCAGCGCGCTAATCCATAAAAATGCGCTCCTCAGAGAAAAACGTAGCGCTCCCCGCAGCAATGGTTTTATTGGGTATTCACTGGAGGTTTTATGCACCGAACAAAGCTCATTGGGTGGTTGATTCTGTTCTGCGCGCTGCCTGCACAAGCGCAAGTTACGAAATCCGGCTCCATTTTCACCGATGCCGCCCAACCGCGTGTCCAGCTTCCCGCGCCGGAAGCGGTCAGAAATATTCCGCCCAACGCGAATGTCGTGCGCGATGTCACGTACTGCAAAGTCGGCGGCAAAGAATTGAAGATGGATGCGTACTTGCCAAAAGATCGCGGCGCACGACAATCGCCCACCTTGCTTTACATTCACGGCGGCGCGTGGATCACGGGCGACAAAGACGAAGGGCCGTTTGAGCAGGATTTGGCCGAATTGATTACGCGCGGCTACGCGGTGTTTTCGATCAATTATCGGCTGGCTCCGTTCAGTCAGTTCCCCGCGCAAATCGAAGATTGCAAATGCGCCGTGCGGTCGCTGCGCGCCAACGCCGCGAAATACAACCTTGACGCGCGCCGCATCGGTGTTTGGGGATCGAGCGCGGGCGGGCATCTGGCGGCCTTGCTCGGCACAACGGGCGGCATCAGTCAGTTGGAAGGCAACGGCGGTTACGCGCTTGCATCGTCGGCGGTGCAAGCGGTCGCCACCTATTTTGGCCCGGCAGATTTGACGACCTCCGACTGGGGCTTCATTGATAAACTCGGTTTTCTGGTCGTGTTCGGCACGTCCGGGAATTGGGCGAAAGCCAGCCCCATCAATTACGTCACCCGAGGTGACGCGCCGTTTTATGTGATCGGCGGCGACCGCGATGATCGTGTAGACGTGCGCCAGCAGCAGATGATGCACGCGAAGTTGCAAACCGTTGGCGTGCCGTCGGAACTATTGATTGTCCGAAACTCCGATCACGAATTTGCACCCAAAGGCGGCGCGTTGAATCCTGCGCGCGGTGAGGTGACGAAACGGCTGGCGGATTTCTTCGACAAAAATATTCGCATGACGACGCAGACTTTGCAGGAAGCCGCGCGTGCCAATACGGCGCGACGATTGGCTTCGTCGCGCTAACTCCACAAAACGGTGAAATGCTCGTGAAGGAAAAGCAGCAAGTCCATTGGAGAATGCCGAACGTGCAAACAGACGCTGCTTTTCCTGCCAGCCCGATTGGTTTGGCGGACTCCGATACTCCCAAAACACATTTCCCGCGCCCCTCGGCTTCCGGCCTGTGGCGCTGGGTCGAAGCGTTCAACGTGGCGACCGGCGCGATTGTGGCGAATCGGTTGCGCTCGACGTTGACCATCATCGGCATCGTCATCGGCGTCGCCGTTGTCGCGCTCGTTGCGGCGTTGCTCGAAGGCGCGCAGAAATTTATTGCCAGCGAAGCCCAAACGCTGGGGCCGGGCATCGTCGTGGTGGACAAGGTTTCGTTTCTGGATTTCATCGGCGACGGCGATGCGTTTGTCGAAGCCTCCGCTAAACGCCCCGACGTCACGATTGCTGCGATGAAAGCTTTGCGCGAGCGCGTCGGCGACCGCTTGGACATTGGCGCGCAGGTGGACGCCGTATTGCCAATCAGTCGTGCGGGCAAATCGCTCCGCGGCATCGCCGTGCAAGGCGTGACGCCGAACATCGTGACGCTTTCGACGAACAAGCTGGACGCGGGGCGAGAATTGACCGACTACGACGACGAATACAGCCGCTTCGTCTGTGTGATCGGCGCGGACGTAGTCGAAGATCTGTTTCCGTACAGCGATCCCGTCGGACAACAACTCAAACTCGGTTCGGCGCAGTACGAAGTCGTCGGCGTCTATGCCAAACGCGGCTCCAGCGCAGGTGCCTCGCAAGACGGCTTTGTGCAAATTCCGCTCAGCACCTACGCCAAAGTGTTCGGCGCGCGTTCGCGTTCGATTTCCATTCTGACCAAAGCCAAAGCCGGGATTGCGATGACCACCGATGACGTTGAAGACTTGACCCGCTTCGGCATGCGACAAGTGCGTCGCGTGCCGCCCGGCGTGGACGACAACTTCAGCGTGAAGACCGCCAAGAGCATTGAGAAATTCGCGGACAACATCACGAACATCGTCGGCTTTGTGCTGTTCCCGCTGACCGGCATCGCGCTCGCCGTCGGCGGCATCGTCGTGATGAATATGATGCTCGCGTCGGTCACGGAACGCACGCGCGAAATCGGCATTCGGATGAGCCTCGGCGCGCGTCGCCGCGACATCCTCGCGCAGTTTCTGATCGAATCCACGTTGCTAACATTGGTCGGCGGCGCTATCGGTGTCGGCATCGCGGCGTTGATTGCGTGGACGGCAGCAACGTTGACCGGCTTGCCCGTGACGTTGCCGCTGTGGGCATTGGCGGCAGCCGTGCTGATGTCCTGCACGGTCGGCATTGTGTTCGGCGTGTTTCCCGCGCGGCGTGCGTCGAAGCTTGATCCGATTGAAGCGTTACGAACGGAATGAAAATTGAGTTGAATTTTGGCGGAGCTACCATAATATTGACCGCATGAAAACTGCCATCTCAATTCCAGACTCGTTATTTATGGAAGCGAATGAGCTTGCTTCCAAGCTTGGACTTTCGCGGAGCGAGCTTTATGCCAAGGCACTCTCTGATTTACTCGAAAGTTATCGGGATCAGGCTATTACAGCAAAGCTCAACGAGGTGTATGCGCAGGAATCATCCGCGCCTGATCCGGTAATGACCCAATTACAATTTGCTTCGCTGGAAGCAGAGGAGTGGTGATGAACCGAGGCGAAATTTGGTGGGCCTCTTTGCCGCCTCCCGTTGGCTCTGGCCCGGGCGGCAGACGTCCTGTTGTTGTGGTGCAATCCGACCGTTTCAACCTCAGCAATATCAAGACAGTTGTTGTTGCCATTCTAACCACGAATCTTAAATTGGCAGAAGCCCCTGGCAATGTGCTGTTATCCAAAATGGCGACCGGCTTGGAGCGCGACAGCGTCGTGAATGTCTCGCAAATTTACACGATTGATAAGTCGTTACTGACGGATTACGTGAAAACTCTGGCACCGAAAAATATTGGCAAAGTCGAGTCAGGCATCAAACTTGTGCTGGGATTTGAGTAATGCAACGACAACTCCTGAAAGACATCATCCTCACCGTGTTCGACAGTCTGCGCGCGCACAAGCTGCGTTCGGCGTTGACGCTGACGGGCGTAGTGATCGGCACGGCGGTTGTCGTGATGGTCGGAGCCGTATTGACGGGCTTGTCCGCGCGCGTCGCGCAAGTCAGCGAAAAATCCGCGCCGAACGTCATCTACTTCACCAAAGAGGAAAAAATCGGGCCGTCGTTCGAGCGCCCCACCGAAGAGCAACGCAAGCGCAAGGAATTGACTTACGAAGATGCGCTCGCGGTGGCGAAGCTCGACAAACCGCTTGGCGTGTCGCCGCAAAAAATTCGCGGCAGCTACGGCCCAACGGCAGATAAACCAACGATGGCCGCACGCGGTCGGCAAGCCATCAATCCGCTGGTGCTGGGCGTGTGGGAAAACTTTCCCGACTTGGTTTCCGTGCGCGTCGAACGCGGGCGCTTCTTCACCGAAACTGAACGCGAGACCCGTGCGCAAGTTGCCGTCATCGGCGCGGGGCTGGCGCGGCAATTGTTTGAGTCAACCGACCCGCTCGACGAAGATGTGAAGATTGACGGCAAGTTGTTTCGTGTGATCGGCGTGCTGGCTTCGGCTTCGGGCGAAGGCGTGTTGGCGAGCGATGACATTGACGAACGCATCGTCTACGCGCCCTTTGAAACGATTGCCAAGCTGTATCCCGAAATCGAAGGCTTGGCCATCGTCGTGCGCGCTCCGGCGGGACAGATTGATGCCGTGATTGACCAAGTCACATACATCTTGCGCACGCGCCGCAACGTGCCCGTAGACGCGCCCAACAGCTTCGGCGTCAATCGCGCCGAACAGGTCTTCGACATCGTGAATCAATTGTTGGCGGGGTTGGCAACCATCGTCGTGCCGGTCGCGCTCGCGGGCTTGTTGGTCGGCGGCGTTGGCGTGATGAACATTATGCTCGTGAGCGTGACCGAACGAACTTCAGAGATCGGCATTCGCCGCGCGTTGGGGGCGCGCAAGATTGATGTGTTGTCGCAATTTCTGATCGAAGCCGCGACGTTGACGAGCGTCGGCGGCCTCATCGGCATTGCCATTGGGTTTCTGTTTGCCTTCCTGTTGCAATTCGTCGTGAAGTTTCCTGCCGCTGTGCCTTTGTGGGCAATTGTTGTAGGATTCCTGACCTCCGCGCTGGTTGGACTGATCGCCGGAATGTGGCCTGCCGTACGCGCGGCGCGGCTTGATCCGGTGAACGCCATTCGCGGAGCGTAGACGCTTCATTTTTCATTTTCCACTTGTCAATTTTCATTTGTCATTGCCTGCGGGTGCTTCCCAAACCAATGACAAATGACAAATCAAAAATAGCAAATGGCAAATGAATTATCCCTGACTCATTATGAAAATCATTGACACGCATCAGCATCTCTGGGACTTGGACAAATTCACGTACAGTTGGACAAAGGGCAACGCGACGCTCAATCGCAGCTTTCGTCTGAGCGATTATCAAGCCGCGACAAAGGGCTTGGACATTCACAAAACCGTCTTCCTCGAATGCGACGTGGACGAGCAATTTCAAGTGGACGAAGCGAAATACATCTGTTCGTTAGCCGACCAAAAAGGCGCGAAGCTCGCGGGCGTCGTCGCGTCGTCACGGCCTGAAAAACCGGGCTTTGAAGAATATCTGCAAAAAATCGCGCATCCGAAATTGAAAGGCATTCGCCGCATTTTGCACGTCATGCCGGACGACACGATTGACCAACCCGGCTTCATAGACAACATCAACAAGCTGGCGAAATATCATCTGTCGTTCGACATTTGCGTACACGCGCGGCAACTGCCGATTGCGATTCGGCTCGTCAAAGAATGCCCCGGCGTGCAGTTTGTGTTGGATCATTGCGGCAATCCGCGCATCGCCGAAAAAGAACTCTCGCCCTGGCAAGACCGCATCGCCGAAATCGCCAGCTACCCAAACGTCGTCGGCAAAATCTCCGGCATCATCACGAACGCCACCGCGAAAAAATGGACTCCGATGGAGCTGAAGCCGTACGTGGATCACATGCTCATGAGCTTCGGTTGGGAGCGCGTGCTGTTTGGCAGCGATTGGCCGGTGTGTTTGCTGAACGGCACGTACAAGAAATGGGCGGAGGCGCTGCTGGTGATTACGAAAGAATACGGCGTCGAAAAGCAACGCAAACTGTTTCAGGAAAATGCCGAGCGCGTGTACCGGCTTGGATAGCAAATGATGTCCGAATGGAAACACAAAACGGTTCTGATTACCGGTGCGTCATACGGAATTGGCGAAGCCTTTGCTAAACGCTTGGCCGCCGACGGCGCGCAATTGATTTTGACCGCGCGGTCGCAAGAGCGATTGGAAACATTGGCCGCGCAGCTTCGTTCGCAACACGGTGTGGCGGTCAAGCTTATCTGTGCGGATTTGGCGAATGCAACGGGCGCGCGCGAAATTTTTGAAGAAGTCGAACGCGCGAATTTGTCTGTGGATTTGCTCATCAACAACGCAGGCTTCGGCGCGTTGGGCGAATTTGCCGAACTCAGTTTGCCGCGCCAGTTGGAGATGATTCAGGTCAACGTGACGGCGCTCGTCGAACTCACGCATTTGTTTTTGCAGCCGATGCAGGCACGACGCAGCGGCGCGATTTTGAATGTGGCGTCCACCGCTGCGTTTCAAGCGATTCCGTACTTTGCCGTTTATGCCGCAACGAAAGCGTTCGTGCTGTCGTTCAGCGAAGCGTTGAGGGAAGAGTGCCAACCGTACGACATCCGCGTGCTGGCGCTTTGTCCGGGCAGCACGGCGACGAATTTTCAGGAAGTGGCCGGGTCGCAGCGCATCAACGGGCCACGCTTCACGCAAACGTCGGAGCAAGTTGTAGAGGCCGGATTGACCGCGTTGGCGCAGGGGCGCAGCTTCGTGATTTCAGGGCTGACGAATAAGGTGCAAACGCATCTGGAACGCTTCGTGCCGCGCGCGATGGTGACGAAAATGGCGGGCAAAATCTTTAAGCCACTCGTACGTTAACCTTCGATGCGGCACTGCGCCGACCTGCCCGCCTGGCCAATCAGAGCCAAACGATGTTGCCGGAATCTTCCAGCCGCCCATCCAGCCATTCAATTTCGTGCTGCTCAATCGGAGTTTGGAGCGTCGTGTCGTCCCACGCCAGTTCTTCGTTTTGGCAGTAGACTTGATTGGAAGCCAGCACCAGCCGTTTGAATTCCTCGTGAAATTGCCGCAGCGATTCCTGCTCGAAGATGGATGCGGATTGTGTTGCCGCAGCGGGCGGAACAGGTTTGTACGCGGCGCTGGAGCGCGCCAACGTTTCTTCTGTGACAAAGACAAAGTCAAACTCCTTGGTTAGGACATTTGGCTTATCGTGTGTGTGAGTTAAATTCGCCATAATGCAGTACTCCTTTGTGACGAGAATATTGGAATCAATGGCAAAGTAAGCGAAGATTGTGGGGAAGACGCTGCAAAGCTGTTATTAAATTGTTTCCGGGTTTTATGAAAGACGAACAAACCTTGTCGTTGTTTGACGAACCGGCAGAGACGGTTTCCGCGCCGCCGGACGCGGGTGCGCCGCTGGCTGAGCGCATGCGCCCGCGCACGCTCGACGAATTCATCGGGCAGGAACATATTCTGGCCGAGGGCAAATTGCTGCGCCGTTTGATTGCCGAAGACAAGCTGACGTCGTTGATTTTCTGGGGGCCGCCGGGCACAGGCAAAACCACGCTGGCCCGCATCATCGCGCAACAAACCAAAGCGCATTTCGTCCCGTTCAGCGCCGTCACGTCGGGCATCAAGGAAATCAAACAGGTGATGGCGGAGGCGGCGGCGTTGCGCACGAAAGGCAAGCGCCGCACGATTTTGTTCGTAGACGAAATTCACCGCTTCAATCGCGCGCAGCAGGATGCGTTTTTGCCGTACGTCGAAAACGGCACGATCACCTTGATCGGCGCGACGACCGAAAACCCATCGTTTGAAATCAACTCCGCGTTGCTCTCGCGCCTGCGCGTCTTTGTGCTGAATCCATTGACGCCGGAACAAGTCGCCGAAATTTTGCAACGCGCGTTGGCGGACGAAGAACGCGGCTTAGGCCGACATCAATCTCAAATCTCAAATTTGAAATTTGAAATCCTCCAGTGGTTAGCGCCGCAAACCGGCGGCGATGCGCGCAACGCGCTGAACACGCTCGAACTCGCCGTGACTTCAGCGCAATCAGAAGTCATCACGGAAAACGATTTGCGCGAAGCCTTGCAACGCGCCAACGCGCTGTACGACAAAACGGGCGAGCAGCATTACAACCTGATTTCCGCCTTCATCAAATCCATTCGCAATTCGGACGCCGACGCCACGCTGTACTGGCTCGCGCGAATGATCGAAGGCGGCGAAGACCCGATGTTTATTGCCCGCCGCATCGTGCATCACGCGGCGGAAGACATCGGCCTGGCTGATCCGCAAGCGTTGCTGATTGCCACCGCAGCCGCGCACGCCACACATTTGATCGGCCTGCCCGAAGCGCGTTTGTCATTGGCCGAAGCCGCCGTGTATTTGGCGAACGCGCCGAAATCGAATCGCGTGTTGACGGCGTACGAAGCCGCTGCCGCCGATGCGCGCGCGACGCAAGCCGAACCCGTCCCGCTGCATTTGCGCAACGCGCCGACGGCGTTGATGAAAGGTTTGGGCTACGGCAAAGACTATCAGTACGCGCACGATTTCGCCGACGCGCAAACCACGATGGACTGCTTGCCCGAAGCGTTGCGCGGCAAAAAATATTACTGAAGGTTTTCACGCCTTGAAGCGGCGACGAAGCTTGCATCATTTGGGCGCGCAAGGTATACGTTAGCAAAATAACAAACACCGACATGAGCAACAAAGACTTGAAAGGCGTATTGATCGGCGCAGGCTATTTCGCCGGATTTCAAGCCGAAGCGTGGCAACGCATTGCGGGCGTACACATCGCGGCGGTGGCCGATTCGTTTGTGGCGAAAGCGGAGCCGTTCGCGGCGCAGTGGCAGATTCCCCAAGTCTATGCCGATACTGAAGTGATGTTGCGCGCGGAACGCCCGGATTTTGTGGACATTGTGACGCGCCCGGACACGCATCTGGCGCTGACGACGCTTGCCGCCGCGTACGGGGCGCACGTGATTTGTCAAAAGCCGATGGCTCCGACCTGGAAAGAATGTGAGCAGATGATTGCTGTGTGTCGGCGCGCAGGCGTGCGCTTGCTGATACACGAAAACTGGCGCTGGCAACCCTGGTATCGCGAGGTCAAACGGTTGCTCGACGCAGATCGGTTGGGGCGGTTGTTTCACTTGGGGTTTCACTCGCGGCTCGGCGATGGGCGCGGCGCGGATGCTTACCCGGCGCAACCGTATTTTCGGGAGATGCCGCGCTTGTTGATTTACGAAACGGCGGTGCATTTTCTCGACACGTTTCGCTATTTGGCCGGCGAGATCGAACTAATCTTTTGCACGACAGGGCGCGTCAATCCGCACATTCGCGGCGAAGATTGCGCGCTGATTCATACGACGTTTGTGAACGGCACGAACGGGCTGATTGACGCCAATCGCATCGCTGGCGCGCTGCCGTCGCCCGTTGCATTTGGCACGTTGACGGTCGAAGGTGAACGCGCCGCGTTGCGCATGTCGCCGGAGGGCGATCTGTTTCTCACTGATTACGGCGCAGCGGAACAGCCGCACGCATACGACAAGCCTGACATTGGTTACAAAGGCGACAGCGTCAAAGCGGCGCAGCAGCATTACGCCGATTGTTTGCGCACCGGACAGCCGTGCGAAAGCGAAGGCGAAGCGTATTTGCCGACGGTCGAAGCCGTGCATGCGTGTTATGAATCGGCAGTGATGCAACAAGTGGTCAGACTGTAAGCAGGACCTGCACCAAAAGACAAACAGTTGTAAATAGGCCTCACCGAATGAACAGTTCTAGCCAACCATCTAAGGAGGTTTTCGCATGCTCAAACCAGGATTTGCACTCGGATTCTTGTTCGCGCTCGTGCTCTCGTTGCACGCGCAAACGCCTTCGGGCGAAATCAGCGGCGTCGTCACCGACCAATCCGGCTCGGTTGTGCCGGGCGTCAAAGTCTTATTGATCAACATCGCCACCAACGCGCCGCGCGAAGTCCAAACCAACGACGCCGGCGCGTATGCGTTTCCCGCGTTGTCGCCGGGCGTCTACACGCTGAAGGTCGAGAAAGCAGGCTTTCGCGCGGTGGAGCGCAAGAACGTCGAAGTGCTGACGGGCAGCGCAAATCGTATTGATGTCTCGCTGGAAGTGGGCGAAATGACCAGCGTCGTCGAGATCGCCGGCGGCGCGCCGATTCTGCAAAGTGAAAACGCTTCGATTGGCACGGTCATCGAAAACCGCTCCATCGTCGAATTGCCGTTGAATGGCCGCAACTATCTGCAACTCACGTCGTTGATTCCCGGCGCAACGACCAACGGCCCCGCGTCCGCGCAAGGCCAGCAGCGCATGGGCGGGCAGCGCAACAGCTTCGCGCTGAACGTGGCGGGGCAACGCATTCACTTCAATCACTACTCGCTGGATGGGATCGAGAACACCGACCTGAACTTCAACAGCTATATGCTGCTGCCTTCGATTGATGCGTTGCGCGAATTCAAGGTAGAGTCGGGCCTGTTCGACGCGGAATACGGACGCGCGATTGCGCAGGTCAACGTTTCGACCAAGTCGGGGACGAATCAATTTCACGGCACACTGTTTGAATTTCTGCGCAATTCGGCGCTGGATGCCAAGAATTATTTTGACCGTCCGAACGATCCGATTCCACCCTTCAAACGCAATCAATACGGAGCGACAGTAGGCGGCCCTGTGCTACTGCCCAAGTTCAGCGGGCGAGATCGTTTGTTCTTTCTCTTCAACTGGGAAGGCTTGCGCGAACGCAAGGCGCTGACGGGAACGCCGTCCCTGCCGTTGACGGCCTGGCGCACGGGCGATTTCTCTGGTCTGGCGACGATTTATGACCCGGCGACGCGCGTGTTTGATGCGGCAGGTAACGTGACGCAAGCGCCGACGCCATTTGCGAACAATCGCATTCCAGCCAATCGCATCAATCCAGTTTCGCAAAAGCTGCTGGCGTTTTACCCGCTGCCGCAGCAGGAACGCACGGGCGCGAATTACGTCAACAACGAAGCCCGCCGCATTGACGCCGATCAATACACCTATCGCATAGATTTCACCGAAAGCTCGAATTCGTCTTGGTTCTTCCGCCACAGCATCTCGCACGAACTCGGTTACGATCCGTTTGCGATTCCCAACATGGGCATCAATACAGACACCGACGTGCAACAAGGGGTGTTGGCGAACACACGTACCATCGGCGGCAACAAGGTGAACGACGTACGTTTTGGCTTGAGCCGTTTGGTGAATTCGCACATCTCGCCGCGCGCCAACACGGTGAACGTCGTCAAAGAACTGGGCATCAACATTCCGAGCGACAACCCGCTGTATTGGGGCGTGCCGAACATCGGCATCACCGGCCTCTCCGGGCTGGGCGAAGAGAGCGATGCGCCGTTCATCAACTACGACACGACGATTCAGTTGGTGAATAACTTCTCGTGGACGTTCGGCACGCATTCGGCCAAGTTCGGCGGCGAGGTGCGGCGCGTGCGCTACAACCAAATCGGCGGCGTCGTGACGCGCGGTCGCTTCAATTTCGACGGACGCTACACGAACAACGGCGCGCGCACCGGCGCAACAGGCGGCCACGCTTTTGCCGATTTCCTGCTCGGCCATTTCAATAATGCCGAAGGGCAAATCGGCGCACCCGTCGCGAACTTCCGCTCGAATTACTTCGCGTTGTACGCACAGGACAATTGGAAAGTCACGCCGAAGCTGACGGTGAATTTCGGGTTGCGCTGGGAGAACGATCAGCCCTTCCGCGACAAACACGACGCCATCGTCAACATTGATTTTCGTTGGGACAATTCGTTCGAGCCGATCTACGTGCGGGCGGGCACGGGCGATCCGTATGAAAACAATCCGCCGTTCCGGTTGGCTTCTGACATCCAGTACGTGCGGGACGGACGCTTCGGCAGCCGCGCGTTTCTGAACGATCTTAATGATTTTGCGCCGCGCCTCGGCCTCGCGTATCAAATCAATTCCAAGACCGTGTTGCGTTCGGGTGCCGGCATTTACTACGTGCGCGACATTGGCAATGCGACGTTCGACATCGTGCGCAACGCGCCGTTCACGATTCGCCGCAACGAACCGGCGGAATCGTTTCGACCGAATCTGAGCTTCGCGCAACCGTTTGTTCGTACGGGCGCACCGACCTTCATCCTGATCAATCAATTCAACGAACGCACGTCGTATGTCGGGCAATGGTCGCTCGGACTGCAACGCGAATTGACGCAGAACATGACCGTCGAGGCCACGTACTTTGGCTCGGCGGGCGTGAAGTTGCGGCGTTTGCAAACCTACAATCAAACGCGGCCCAGCCAGTTGGCGAACACGAATTTGTCGCGCCCGTTCCCGAAATTCGGCGGCTTCCAGGTGATGAACGCGCCGAGCCATTCCAGCTATCACGCGCTGTATTTGAAATTGCAACAACGCTTCGCCCACGGCTTGTCGTTCCTCGCGTCGTATGCCTATAGCAAATCCATTGACAACGGCAGCGGCATCCGCACCTCGGTCGGCGACAGCTTGACGCCGTCGAATGATTACAATCTCCAACTGGAGCGCGGGCTGTCGGCCTTTGATTTTCGGCAGCGGCTGACGACCTCGTGGTTGTGGGATTTGCCGTTCGGCAAAGGCAAACGATTCGGCAGCGATTCACGCGCGCTCGACTTGCTGTTTGGCGGCTGGCAATTGGGCGGCATTCTGACGTTGCAGGACGGCTTCCCGTTCACGGTGACGTGCGGCCCCGGCAACATTCAAAACGGCGGCGGCATCTGCTATCCCGATTCGACGGGCGCAAATCCGAATTTGTCAGACGATCAGAAAGCGCGCACGCGGTTCTTCAATACCGATGCGTATGTGGATCGCATTCCGGCGACGGGCAACTTCCGCTTTGGGACGACGGGGCGCAATTCCGTAACTGGCCCCGGCATCATCAGCTTCGATGCGTCGCTCAACAAGAAGTTCAACTTCACCGAAAGGACGTATCTCGAATTTCGCACCGAAGTCTTCAACGCCCCGAATCATCCGATCTGGAATCCACCCGGCAGTCAATTGCGCACGCCCAATTACGGCGTCATCACCAGCACGCGCATTGATTCCCGTCAGATTCAGTTTGGGTTGAAGCTGGTGTTTTAGGAAGACGAGATTACGAAACACACGAAAATAACGAAACAGACGGAAAAGAATAGCCAAACAATGGTTTGGTTTTCGTATATTTCGTTATTTTCGTGTGTTTCGTAATCTCTCTTTCTCGTTCATCAATATGCCGACACGACGAACCCTAATTTTTTGCCTGCTGCTCTTGTTCGCTCCTGCGATACAAGGCCAGGCACAACGCGCCACGAAACCAAACGTCCTGATTTTGTATGCCGACGATTGGCGACACGACACGCTCGGCATCGCGGGGCATCCCATCGTCAAGACGCCCAATATTGACGGCCTTGCGCGTGCAGGTATGCGCTTCACGCGCGCGCACGTTTCGACTTCGATTTGTGGGGTCAGTCGCGCGTCGTTGTTCACCGGACAATGGATGTCGCGGCACGGCAATCCGGCGTTCGAGATGTTCAAGACGCCGTGGCAAGCAACCTATCCCGGCTTGTTGCGCGCCAACGGCTACTGGGTTGGGCACATCGGCAAATGGCACAACGGTAAGTTTCCAGCCGAGCATTTTGATTTCGGGCGTTCGTACAGCGGCACACATTTCCTCAAACAAGCCGACGGCACAGCGATTCACGTCACGCAAAAAAACGAAAACGATGCGCTCGAATTTTTGCGCACGCGCCCGCCAGACAAGCCGTTTGTCCTGACGCTCGCCTTCTTTGCGACGCACGCCGAAGACCAAAACCCGAAGCAGTATTTGTATCAACCACAGAGCGAAGCGCTTTATCAAAATGTCACCATCCCGCTTCCCAAAACGGCGGGCGACGAATACTTCAAACGCCTGCCTAAGTTCATCGCCAACGAAAAGAACGAAGGCCGCAACCGCTGGCATTGGCGCTTTGATACGCCGGAAAAATATCAGCAGTACATGAAGGCGTACTATCGTTTGGCCACCGAAGTGGATGCGACGATTGGGCGCGTGCTGGCGGAATTGAAAGCGCAGGGACTGGACGACAACACGCTGGTAATTTTCACGACCGACAACGGCTACTTTCACGGCGAACACGGCCTCGCGGACAAATGGTATCCGTACGAAGAATCCATCCGCGTGCCGTTGATTGTGCGCGACCCTCGGATGCCGAAGAATAGGCGCGGCACGACAAACGATGACTTCGTGCTGAACGTGGATTTAGCCCCGTCAATATTGGCTGCGGCGAACGTGTCTGCGCCCGCGACAATGCAAGGCCGCGATGTTGCGCCGTTGTATTTGGCAGCGAAAAAGCCCACGTGGCGGCAGGAGTTTTTCTACGAACACGCGACGATTCGCAACACCGATTTCATTCCTTCTTCCGAAGCATTGGTGCGCCGCGATGTGAAATACATTTTCTGGCCGGATTTCAAATACGAAGAACTGTTTGATCTCAAACGTGATCCATTGGAAGAACGCAATCTGGCGAATGATCCGAAATATGCGAAAACCCTGACAACACTCCGCCAGCGTTTTGCTGAACTGAAAGCACAGGCGCGGTGAGATGCCTCCCCCGCGCACAGGACAACCATGAAAAAGCTGCAATTCGCCACGTTGATTTGTTTGTTTTTTGTCAGCTTATCAACGACCTTCGCACAGCCGCACCCGAACATTGTGTTCATCATTTCGGACGATCACGGTTGGCAGGATTACGGCTTCATGGGGCATCCGCACGTCAAGACGCCGCACCTCGATAGATTGGCATCGCAGTCGCTTCTATTCCCACGCGGCTATGTGCCGACATCGCTTTGTTCGCCGAGCCTGACGACGCTGCTGACCGGGCGCTATCCGCACGAGCATTTGATTACGGGCAACGATCCGCCTGCGCCGCCCGGCGGCAGAACGGGCAACTGGCGCAATCATCCGAACTACGTTGCCGATTGGGATGCGATGCGTTCGTTCATCTCCGACAAGCCGACGTTGCCGCGTCTGTTGCAGCAGCAAGGCTACGTCAGTTTGCAAACCGGCAAATGGTGGTTGGGCGAGTACAAAAACGGCGGCTTCACGCACGGCATGAGTCACGGCGACAAAGCGCGCGGCGGACGTCACGGCGACGAAGGCTTGGACATCGGGCGCAAAACGATGCAACCGATTTATGATTTCATCCGCGCTGCACGCCAAGCGCAAAAGCCGTTCTTTGTGTGGTACGCGCCGATGCTGCCGCACGATCCGCACACCGCGCCCGCGCGCCTCGTGGACAAATACAACGCCACCGCGCCGAACCTGGAAACCGCGAAATATTGGGCGAATATCGAATGGTTTGATGAAACCTGCGGGCAGTTGCTGGATTATTTGGAACGTGAACAGTTAAGTCAAAACACGATTGTCGTCTACCTCAGCGACAACGGTTGGGTGCAGGGGCCAGACCGCGACAGCCACAGTGTTCGTTCCAAACGCACGCCGTATGATGCGGGCTTGCGCACGCCGCTCATGCTGCGTTGGCCACAACAAGTGAAGCCGCGTCGCGCGTCTAACTTGGCAAGTTCGTTGGACGTGCTGCCAACGATTCTGGCAGCCGTGAAAATCCCTGTGCCTGCCGGATTGCCGGGCGTGAACTGGTTGCAAGACAAAGCGGTGCGCGCGCGGCAGACGTTGTTTGGCGCACTGTTCACGCACGATGCCGTAGACGTGCGCAAGCCATCTGCGAACCTGTTGACGCGCTGGATTATTGATGGCGAATGGAAGCTGCTCGTGCCGGTTGAGAAGCCGCCCGCAGATCGTTCGACGCCGGAACAGCCATCGCAAATCGAGTTGTATCGCGTCGCCACCGATGCTGAAGAGAAAACGAATCTCGCCGTGCAGGAGAGCGCGCGCGTGCAGGCGTTGCGCCGCAAACTGGATGCGTGGTGGCGACCGTGAGCATTTATCATTTTTCATTGGAGATTTGTCATTTGTCATCGCATCACCGCTTATGAAACTACGCTCAATACTTTTGCTTTTCTGTTTATTTGGAACTGTCACGGGCTGGGCGCAATCGGCGAATCGTCCGAACGTGATTCTGTTCATCGCCGATGATTTGGCGTGGGAAGACACGGGCGCGTATGGCAACCCGAAAGTCCGCGCCCCCAATATTGACAGGCTCGCGCGCGAAGGGCTGCGCTTCACGCGCGCGTTCGTCACCATCTCGTCGTGCAGTCCGAGCCGGTCGAGTTTGATCACCGGACGCTACCCGCACAGCGCTGATGCCGAGCAATTGCATTGGCCGCTGCCTGCGGAACAGGTGACGTTTGTCGAGAAGTTGAAAGCCGCTGGCTATTGGACAGCGGCTTCGGGCAAATGGCATCTCGGCGCGGCGGTGAAGAATCGCTTTGATCTGGTGGATGATCCGGGCGAAGCGGGATTTCAAACGGATCCGAAAACGGGCAAGATGTTGGCGAAAGATGACAGCGGCGCTGCCGGGTGGTTGCCGACGATGCAACGACGTCCCAAAGACAAGCCGTTTTTCTTGTGGTTCGCCGCGCTCGACCCGCATCGGGATTACGTCGAAAACAGCATCCCGAATCCGCACAAACCGTCGGATGTAATCGTGCCGCCGCATTTGCCCGACACGCCCGAAGTACGCTCGGAACTCGCGCTCTATTACGACGAGATCACGCGGCTCGACGACAATGTTGGCAAGGTCATCGCTGAACTCGAACGACAGGGCGTCGCGGACAACACGCTGATTCTCTTCATCAGCGACAATGGCAGACCGTTTCCCGGCGCGAAGACGACGATGTATGACTTCGGCATTCGCACGCCATTGATTGCGCGCTGGCCGAAAGGCATTCGGCGCGGCCTCGTTGCAGACGGCTTGGTCAGCAGCGTGGATATTGCGCCGACGATTCTGCAACTCGCCGGACTGCCCATTCCCGCGACGGTGCAAGGCAAAAGCTTTGTGTCAATGTTGACGAATCCGAAAGCCAAAATCCGCGCCGCGATTTATGCCGAAAAGAACTGGCACGATTACGAAGACCGCGTGCGTGCGGTGCGCACCGCACGCTTCAAATTCATTCGCAACGATTACCCTGATTTGGCGGGCACGCCGTCTGCTGATGCTGGGCGCAGTCCGACGATGGATGCGATTCGTCGCTTGCACAAGGAAGGCAAATTGACGCCGCTGCAAAGCCGTATCTTTCAAGCGCCGCGCCCGGCGGAAGAGCTTTACGATGTGGTTGCTGATCCGAACGAAACAAACAATCTGGCAACGAATCCGCGTTACGCGAAAACCCTGGCAGAGTTGCGCGCCAAGCTGAAGCAATGGGGCGACGAAACAAATGACATGATGCCTGCACGCCGCACGCCGGATGAATTTGATCGCGTGACCGGACAGGTTTTGCCGGGGCGCAAACTGCCGCGTCCGAGCAAAAAAGAAATGCAAAATAAAATGCAATAACGCCGCTTCTTCCCTCACGCTGAAGCGAAGAGCGAACTGATAAGGCCATCATGAATCTAACCCGAATACTCCTTTTTCTCGCCTGTGTTTTGACACTAAGCCTGAGTCTTGTACAAGCCCAAACCGCGCGCCCGAACGTCATCATCATCGTCAGCGATGATCAGGGCTACGGCGATTTTTCAGCGCACGGCAATCCCGTACTGAAAACGCCGCACCTCGACCGCCTGCGCAGTGAAAGCGTGCGGTTCAGCGATTTTCACGTGGCACCGATGTGTACGCCGACGCGCGGGCAATTGATGACCGGCGTGGATGCGCTGCGCAATGGTGCGACTTCGGTCACTGCCGGACGTTCGTACATTCGGCGCGGCCTTCCGTTGCTGTCCGAAATCTTTAAGCAAAACCGCTATCGCACAGCGTTGTTTGGCAAGTGGCATTTGGGCGACAGCTATCCGAATTGGCCGCATCAACGCGGCTTTGACGAAGCCGTGCATCACATGGGCTGGGGCATCAATTCGATTGCCGATCATTGGCTC
Source organism: uncultured Heliobacteriaceae bacterium (assembly GCA_964631865.1). Taxonomy (GTDB): domain Bacteria; phylum Acidobacteriota; class Blastocatellia; order RBC074; family RBC074; genus JAFDVL01. The sequence continues at coordinate 17,371 of CAZWAK010000043.1, forward strand.
AACGACAACTTCGACGACTGGTATCGGCACAACGGCAAGCTCGAACAATACCAAGGCTATTGCACCGATGTGTGGTTCGATCTTTCGATGAACTGGATGAAGGAGCGCGCGGCGAAGAACGAGCCGTTCTTTTTGTACCTGCCGACCAACGCGCCGCACGGGCCACTGTGGGTTCCCGACAAATACGCCGAACCGTACAAAGGCAAAGGCCCGGCAGCGTTCTTCGGGATGATTGCGAATCTCGACGAAAACGTCGGGCGGCTCGAAGCGTTTTTGCAAGCATCGGGCTTGCGCGACAACACCATCGTGATCTTCTTCAACGACAACGGCGGCACGGCGGGCGTCAACACGTTCAATGCCGGAATGCGCGGACGCAAAACAACGAATTACGAAGGCGGGCATCGCGCGGCGCTGTTTGTGCGTTGGCCTGCGGGCAAGCTCGCGCCTGCCGATGTAGCCACGCCGACGCAAGTGCAGGACATTCTGCCGACGCTGATCGAATTGCTGAAGCTGAAGAAGCCCGCGAACGCAAAGTTCGATGGGCAAAGCATCGCCTCGTTGTTGCGCGGTTCGTCACAGGCTTTTCCAGATCGCAAATTCGTCGTGCAATACGGGCAGACGCCAAAGAAATGGGACGGCGCGGTGATCTGGAACAAATGGCGTTTGGTCAACGGCGAAGAGTTGTACGATTTGAAAACCGATCCCGCACAGGAAAAAAATGTCGCGTCACAACACCCCGAAATTTATCAGCAAATGCGGCAACATTACGAGCAATGGTGGGCGGGCGTCGCGCCGCGTCTGAACGAGTTCTATCACATCAGCCTCGGCGCGCGGCAGGAGAACCCGGTGACGTTGACGTCGGTGGATTGGGCGAATGTGTACTGCGACAACGTCGTGAATTGCGTGCGTCCGGGGCAAAAGCAAAACGGCGTCTGGCACGTGCAAATCGAACAAAGCGGCAGGTATGAAATTGCGCTGCGCCGTTGGCCCAAAGAGGCCGATGTGGCCATCACGGCAGGTGTGCCGGAATTCCGCCTTGAAAATCGTGTCTCGCCCGCAGGCGTCGCGTTGCCGATAGCGAAAGCGCGGTTGAAGATAGGCGAGGCCGACGAAAGCAAAGCGGTCGGCGCGCAGGATAAAGAAGTTGTCTTCAACGTCGCGCTGACAGTCGGCGCAAAGTTGCAAATGCAATCGTGGTTTTTGGATGCCGACGGGCGCGAATTGTGCGGCGCGTATTATGCCTACGTGCGTAGGAAATAACCTGAACGCATATTTTCTCGTCCCGCTCATCCACGCTGAAGCCGAAACGCGAAGTCGCGGCCCAAATCCGTGGTGAAGGAGAGATGAATCCACAACATTGCCAGCGGTTCCAACAGTCGGGCTTGGGTCAAATCGCCGATGGCAACGGCGTCGAAGCCGATTTCTTCCGCGAGGCGACGCACAGTTTCATTCGCGCTCGGATCGTCGCCGCAGACAAACATCACCGAGCTATGCGGCGCAGCCATATTGCCAAAGCCGGTTTGATTGAAACATTTCACGAGCCGAGCTTCCGGCGCGAGCGCGGCGAGTTGTTCCGCCCCCGAAGTTGTAAAGCCCGTCGTGAGTGCCAAGCCTTTGTCTGTCATTGCCAGCGGGTTCGTCGCATCAAGCAAAATCTTGCCGCGCACATCGCCGCAATCTTTGATGGCTTGCGCCGCCGCGTTGTACGGCACGGCGAGCAAGATGATTTCCGCCGCCTGGGCAACTTCGGCAACCGTGCCAACCGCGCCGTTCAATCCGCTGTCCGCATATTTCTCCGGGTTCGGCACGCCGAACGAAACGGCGTGTCCTTGTTCGGCAAAGCGTCGTCCCAACGTAGCGCCGACATTGCCTGCGCCTAAAATTGCGATGTTCATAGATTGCTCCTATTCGCCCAAAGCCTGAATGACCATCCGCGCGGTTTCGCTGCCGGAAAAGTTTTGCTGTCCCGTAATCAGATTGCCGTCGCGCACCGCGAAGCCGCGCCACAATCCGGCTTGCATATAGTTCGCGCCGAGTTCTTTCAGCGCATCTTCAATGCGCCAGGGCATGATGTGTTGGTCGCGCGCCAGCATCCCGTAATCCCACACGGCATTGTCCGCGAAATCTTCTTCGACGTTGGCAAAGCCCGTGACCGTTTTGCCTTTGGCCAGGTATTCGCCGTTCGATAATTTCGCGTACTTCAAAATCGCTACGCCGTGACACAGCGCCGCCGCGATTTTGCCCGCTTCGTAAAACTCTACGAACTTCTGCTGCAAATCCGTCGCCTGCTCAAAGGTAAACATCGGCGCTTGCCCGCCTGCGACGATGATCGCATCGAATTGAGCAACGTCTATCTCCGCGACCGGCTTCGTGTTTTCGACCAGTGCGGCGTGCGTGGGCGAATGGATAAAACCGAGGCTGATCAAATCGCTCGACGAATAGCCACTCGCATCGCGCGGATCGCTCATCGCATCGGCTTCGCACTTGCCGCCGTTGGGGCTGAAGACTTCGATCTCATAGCCCTTCTCGGATAGCTCGTAAAAGGGGTGCGTCAACTCGCTCCACCAGAACCCGACCGGCCAACTTGTGGTAGTTGACACCGCCGGATTGGCGATGACGATGGCGACCTGTTTCTTGCGCTTGGGGTTGACGACATTGGGGTCTTTCAAACTCATAGTTAGCTCCTTTTCCGTCTTGCAAATTTTTCGCTGGCGACTAAGATAGCGGCGGTTGGCAGGCGAATGAATGGCTGAAACGCTTGATAATTTGTCTGATCGTCCTGCAAGAGAGGAGAATCAAATGGCTACGTTGACGAGTCTGGAGCAAGCCGATGTGCTGACCGATGTGTTGCAAACGTTGCAACTGCGCGGGCGTGTGTTTTGTTGTTCGGCCTTGTCCGCGCCGTGGGCGATGCGTTTGCCGACGAGCGCGTATGCGCATTTTCACGTCATCGAACGCGGCAGCGCGTGGTTGCAACTGGCCGATGAACCCCAGCCGCGTCCGTTGGCGAGCGGCGATTTCGTGCTGGTTCCGCACGGGCGCGGTCACGTGCTCAGCGATCATCCGAAGACGCGCGCCAAGCCGCTCGCGCAACTTCTGAAAAGCGCCGTGAATGGCAAGCTGGGTGGTCATCACGTGATGGAATTCGGCGGCAGCGGCGCGCAGACACAAATGATTTGTGGCTCGTTTCAATTCGACAACGAAGCGACCAGCCCACTGCGTTTGATCCTGCCGCCGCTCATTCATCTGAAGCACGAACAAAGCCGCTTGAGCGAATGGCTGGAACCGACGTTGCAGATGCTGGCGCTCGAAGCCCGACAACCGCGCCCCGGTTCCGAAACATTGATCTCGCGGCTGCTCGACATCATTTTCGTGCAAGCTTTGCGGGCGTGGATCACGACCGAACCACAGACAAGCGGCGGCTGGTTGGGCGCATTGCGCGATCCGCAAATCGGCACGGCTTTGGGCTTGATGCACCGCGAACCGCATCGCGTATGGAGTGTCGAGGCGCTGGCCAAAGCGGTCGCAATGTCGCGTTCGCCGTTCGCCGCCCGCTTCAGTGCGTTGGTCGGCGAGCCGCCGCTCACGTATCTGACCAACTGGCGCATGCATCTGGCCGCGACGTTGCTCACGCGCGAACGATTGAATGTCGGCGAAGTGGCGGGGCGCGTCGGCTATGATTCCGAAGCCGCGTTCAGCAAAGCCTTCAAGCGACGCTTCGGGCAATCCCCGCTTGCGCATCGGCAACAAGGGCAGACGGAATATCTCCCCGCCGCCTTGCGGTCAGAGGCAAAGGCGCTGGCGCAGCGGGTTCGTTAGTTCAGTGGGACGGGGCGTGCGTTCCAGGCTTCGACCGTCAGGGCAGGCGACTTCTGCTTCAATTCTTCACGCCAAAGAATTTCCACCTCCAACACACGCTCTTCGCCCGGCGCGAGCCAGAAATAATTGTCCGTCGCGTGAAAGGCGCGCTTCACGTTGGTTACGCGAAGCTGTGTATTGAAAGCCGGAACGCTGCCGCTGTTTTTTACGCGCACGCGCATTTGCCCGCGCGTGGCGCTGATCTGTTTGGTGGCAAGAATCGCGCCTTGCAATTGCGTCATCGTCGCGGCCACACGCGGCTTGAGCCAGGGGCCTTGCTCGAAGGTCAAGGCAGGCTGCGGCGTCGCGCGATACTTTTCGCGCGTGGCAACATCGCTCATTTGTTTCAGCACGCGCGGCCAATAAACCGAGCGCGAGAGCCGCTTGCCCGCCGCATCGTGCAATTCCGCTACGACGAACAAAAACCGGTCGGTGTAATCCGCCGGAATCGTGTAGCTCGTGAGGGCTTGCGCGGCGACGGATGGCCCGGCAGTTACCGCCAGCGCGCGTTCCTGTCGCCATTGTTGCTTGAACGTGTCGTCATAAATCGTTACGGTCGCTTTCAACCCATTGATCGTTTGCGGTGGCGCGTGCATCACGTTGACGTTCACGGGTATTGTTTCGCCCGCCGCCCAAATAATCTCTGGCAATTTGACTGCGATGTGCGTCGGTTCGTACGTGCGCTTCAGAAAGTAATACGGCGCGTTCGGCTGCCCGAAATAATCCGCCAGCATAATCGCCACGACCGGCCAGGGACGTTTGAAGACCCAGGGCATCAGCCCCGTCGTCGTCGGGTAATTCGCCTGCAACTGTTCGGAGAAGATTTGATAAAACTCGCCCGCGCCGATTTGTGTTGCTTCCGAAATGGCTTCGAGCGTAGGCGCAGTCATATCCGCAATGTGCGAAGCCCGACTCAACATGCGTGGCACGCGCGTCGGTTGATATTCGACGAAGTGATGAATGAAATCGGGATGCGACTTGACGAATTCGTCGGTGAACAAATTGCTGAACGCGCCGTTGAGTTCGTTGTTGTTCACGACCTCACGGATGGATTCAGGTTCCGGGATGTTGTGCATACCTGTCTCAGCCATATATGGCACTCGCCCATATAACCGCGTGTACCACGTCGGGTCCATATCGGGGTAAGTATGCAAACTGCCGCCGTCGGGCGAAGCGCGACGAAACGGGCGCGTCGGGTCAAACGTTTGCAGCGAACGTTCCAGAATGCCGATGCTCGTCGCATTGCCGAGCGCGTATGGATTGAATTCATTGCCGCCGCACCACAACGCGAGCGAGGGATGATTGCGCAGTCGGAAAATATTTTGCACGACTTGCGCTTCCCAGACTTCCTGTGGCCAGAGCGGTGTTTCCTGATTGCCGATGGGAAAATCCTGCCAGACCATCAAGCCCAGTGAATTGCACACATCGTAAAACTCTTCGGTTTCAATGCCGCCGCCGCCCCACACCCGCAGCATTTGAATGCCCGCCGCCTTTGCCAGCCCCAGCAGCCATTCATACCGTTCGCGCGGCAGATCGAGCAGGATGTCCGCCGGCATCCAGTTCACGCCTTTGATGAACAGCGGCTGTCCGTTGACAACGAATTGCCAATCCGCCCAACGGTCGGCGATGCGCGGCCCGGCGCTCGGTCGTGTTTCAATCGTGCGAATGCCAAAGGGGAACGCAAGTTGATCCAGCGCCTTGTCCGCCTGCTTGAGCGTCAGGCGAACTTGATACAACGAGGCCGCGCCCATGCCATTCGGCCACCAGAGTTGGGGATTGGCGACGCGCATCGTTTGCTTGATCCAATTGCGGCCTTCGTTTAGTTCGAGCAGTACGTTTTGACTCGCCGCAAGTTTGCCTGACGGGTCGAGCAATTCGATGTTGACGGACAGGGGTTGCGCTTGCAGCGCCGCGCCGACGGGCGCGTCTTTGAAGCTGACCTGCCGATCCAGATGCACGTTGTTCCAGGGATGCAGCGTGAAATCGAGCGAATGTTTCTGGGCGAAAATTTCGAGCGAGAGTTCCAACTCGGCGGCTTTTGCATGGGCGCTGCGCGTGACAAGAAACGGGCGTTCCAGATGCACTTTCGGCACAATCTCGACGCGCGCGCCGCGCCACATTCCGAGCGGGAAAAACATCTCGCCGCCCACGCCGCCCGCGATCACCCAGGGCTTGATAATATTGCCCGAAGCGCGCGGTTTGTAGCCTGCTTTGTTGCCCCAATTGCCGGCGCGCACTTCGACCACGACTTCATTGCTTGCGCCGAATTTGACCGTGTCGCTGACTTCGATGTTGGGGCCGCCGAACATGCCTTCGTGCTTGCCGAGCAGCTTGCCGTTGAGCCAGACGCGCGCGAAATAATCAATGCCATCGAAGCACAAAAACACGTTGTTACCTTGTGCGCTTGCAGGCACAGCAAAGCTGCGTTTGTAATACCAAACCTTTTCATCCACCCATTTGTGTTTTTCGGAGTTCAGGTTGTAGTACGGGTGCGGCAGTTCGCCCGCGTAATGCAAGGCCATTTGAATGGTCGCAGGCACACGCGCCTTGAGCCAGCGGTTTTGGCTTTGCAAATCGTTCGTGTTGGTGATCTGTGCATCACGCCAGCCGAGTTGCCATTCGCCGCTGAGGTTGATGTGCTGCGCGGCGGTGCGCGGCGAAATGAAATAGGGTTGCCACAATGGCTTTTCGTTATTCGCTTGCCCCCAAGCGAAGGTGGAAGCGAAACAAAGGGCGATTACGACTTGCCAAGAGAATTTCATAATTTATAACCGTTTATGTCGTTCAAATACTTCGACCGGGTTGTCGCCACGACGGAATTCTTCGCGCGCGAGGTCTTCGATGCCGACGATGCGTTCGCATTCTTCCAGCACTTCCAGCGTGCGCTCCTGCGGAATCACCAGCACGCCGTCCAAATCGCCAAAGATGAAATCGCCGGGACGAATTAAGATTTCGTTGCACAGTTCGCCCGCAATGCGAATCGGCGTTTGGTAATCCACCATCGCCCAACGGCCAAACGCTTCAATCGGATTGCGTCCGCGACAAAACACGGGAAAGCCCATCTCAATCAGAAAGCCGCTGTCGCGCGTCGCATTGTCAATCAAGGCTCCGACCGCGCCGTGCGCCTTCGCCGACGTCGCGCTCAGTTCGCCATACAACGCGACGCTGAATGGCGTGCCGCGATCTCGCACTTCAACGCACGGATACGACATCTTTGTAATCATTTCGAGCCGCTTGTAGCGCACGGCTTCGTTCTTTTCGGTGCTGACGCCGCCTTTGACGGTGAAAGCTGGGCCAGCGATTTTCATGTCCAGTGTGAGCGGGCGAAGGTCAGAAGCCAGCAACTGATGCGGCAAGCCGTGATGATCGAGATAGTCAAAAATCACGCCGGAATAAAGCTTTTGATAGCGTTGGCAGATGTCCGCCAGTTCTGTGTTGGTTTCGTGTTCGGTCAAAGCCTGAGCCGTCATAAAAATTCCTCCGTAAAATTGCGTGTGCCTGAAAGGTAGCGCGATTTGCTAAATCGCGGGTCTTCTTCTGCGAAAGCACGCGATTTGCCAAATCGCGTTACGTGTTTCTCCCGCAAAATTTTTGCGAGGTGCTTATTGCAGCAACAGTCCGCCATCTACATAAATCGTCGTGCCGGTGATGTACTCCGCTTCGTCAGAAGCCAGGAAAACAGCCGCGCCGACAATGTCTGTCGTCGCGCCGATGCGGCCTTGTGGAATCTTTGCCGTGACTTTCGCGTGATAACTTTCGTCTTCCAGCACGCTGCGATTGAGTTCTGTCAAAATCGCGCCGGGCGCAATCGCATTGACGTTGATGCGATGTTCGGCGAGTTCGAGCGCGAGCGCCTTCGTCAGCATCATTAGCCCGCCTTTGGAAATCGAATACATCGAAATGTTGCGCAGCGGTCGAACTTCGTGCGTGCTGGCAAGGTTAATGAGCCTGCCGCCGCCAGTTTGCAGCATCGCACGCGCGGCGTGTTGCGAGAGAAAATACGGCGCACGCAAATTGATGTTGAGCGTCTGTTCCCAATCCCGCGGCGACGCTTCCAAAAACGGCGCACGCGGCTCAATCGCGGCGTTGTTTACGAGAATGTCGAGCCGCCCGAATCGTTCGCACGCCGTATTGACAAGGGGTTCATGCGTGTTAAGGTCAGCCAGGTCAACCGTCACGGCAAATGCGTTGCCGCCTGCTTGTCGAATCTCTGCCGCCGTCGCTTCGGTCAATTCCCCAAGAATGTCTGCGACAATTACGCATGCGCCTTCGCCCGCGAAGCCTGCGGCAATCGCTTTACCAATGCCGCGTGCTGCGCCTGTGATGATGGCTGACTTGTTCTGCAATCGCTCACTCATAAATCCGCATTCCGCATTCCGCACTCTGCATTCGGATTACCACTGTGGGTTGATCGGGAACCATTGCGGTCGTTGTTTGTCTTCGTGAAAGCGCGCGTAGTAATCGCCTTCCTGCTCGAACAGTTCGACGTACTTCGCCATCTTGTCTTCGTCGAGTTCAACGCCGAGACCCGGCCCGGTCGGCACAGCGATGCAGCCGTCCTCGTATTGCATCTTGCCGCCAACAATCACGTCGTCGAGCAAGTGGTGATAATGCGCGTCGCCGTCATACGTCATGTTCGGCATCGTCGCCGCCGTATGAATCATTGCCGCGAGCGTGATGCCGAGTTCGCTGCCCGAATGCATGGACAAGCCCCAGCGGAAGCATTCGCACAACACGCCCAACGCTTTGACGCCGCGACAGCCTTCCCAGTAATGAATGTCGCTCAGGATCACATCTACGGAATTCATCGCGGCGGCGGCGGCGACGTGTTCGAAATTGACGACGCACATATTCGTCGCCAGCGGAATGCTCGTGCGCTCTCTGACGCGCGCCATGCCTTCGAGTCCCCACGTCGGGTCTTCGAGATATTCGAGTTGGAGTGGTTCGAGTTCCTTTGCCGCCTGAATCGCCGTGCCGCGCGACCAGATGCCGTTGGGATCAATGCGTAAACCGAAGTCGGGGCCGAGCGCCGTGCGCAAGGCGTACATCACCGCAATCTCTTCGCGCGGCGGCAACACACCGCCTTTCAATTTCAGCGAACGAAAGCCGTAATCAGCGATGAGTTGTTTCGTATGCGCGACCATTTCATCGGGCGTCGTTTCGCCGCCCATATCGCCTTCGCGGTAACGAAAGAACAGGTATGCGCTGAACGGAACCTTGTCGCGCAATTTGCCGCCGAGCAAATCGCAAACGGGGCGATTCGCGGCCTTGCCCTGAATATCGAGACAAGCATTTTCAATCGCGGCGTACAGCCGAGAATTTGACAGGTAATAAATCTGCCGCAGCGTTTTTTGCTTGATGAGTTCGAGATTGAACGGGTCTTCGCCGACGATGCGCGGTTTGAGTTTGAGCAACGCACCGCGTTGATCGCCTCCGCCGACTTCGCCCAGGCCGACAATGCCTTCGTCAGTAAAAATTTCGAGAATCGTGCGAATGAAGCGCCCCGGATGCACACCCGTCGAATGGCGCAGCGGCGCTTCGAGCGGGACGAGGACGGTGCGGACTCTGATGTCGGTGATTTTCATAGTTGATAATTGCCATCGAACACGGATGAAACCGATGTCACAGATTCTTACCGATCAATCGGTTTGTATCTGTCGCATCTGTTCTATCCGTATTCCATCTCGCGAAGGCAATAGAATGTGGATGAAACCGATGGGACGGATTCTCACCGATCAATCTGTCTGTATCCGTCCCATCTGTTCTATCCGTATTCCATTCCGCTTCGCATCCTTTCCGCATCGCGTAAAAACCAAACGCGGCACATCAGCAAAATCACTGCGCCAGCCCACACATACGCCAGAGAAGTCAACGCCAACGCCTGCGACAATCCGGTTTGTTGACTCAACCAACCGACGATGACTGAAGACGAGCCGCCACCAAAAAACGCAACGCACAACATCAAGCCGGTCGCCGTCGCGCGTGCTTCCGGTCGTACCACTTCGTACAACGATGCGAACAAATTCGAGTCGTACAAGCCCCGAAAGAAACCAAACAAGCCGAGCGCGATAAACACGAACCCGCGCGCGTTCGACCGATACAACAACCAGATGATCGGCGCACCGCACAACAAGCCGACCGCCTGAATCAACGGACGACTCAGCCGCGAGCGTTCCGCATAAACATCCGCCAATTTGCCGCCCAGCAACACGCCAAGAAACGCGCCGATGTAGTGATAAAACGTTGCGTGAAAGCCCGCTTCGGCCAGCGTGAAGCCGAAGCGTTGATACAACCACGTCGGCGTCCACGTTTGAAACGCGGCATTGACGAAATTCATGCCGAGAAACGCCAGCGCCAACACAATCGCCGACGGTCGCCGAAAACTTTCCCTGATCCGTTCGGGCAAGCTCAACGACGATGCGGTGACTGCATCCGCCTGCCCGCGTTGCGGCTCGCGCAAGGTTGTCCACAACACGAACGCGAACAACAATCCGATGCCGCCAAAACTCAGGAACGCCGGACGCCAGCCATAACGTTGTCCGATCCATCCGGCGATTGCGCCGCTCGCCACGATGCCGACGTAAACACTGGTTTGATGCACCGACATCGCCGTCGCGCGCGTGCGCTGATCGTGATAATCCGTGATGATCGAAGTCGCCGACGGATAATAAAACGCCTCGCCAAACCCGGTGATCGCACGCATCGCCAGCAACAATGCGAAGCCGCTGACCAAGCCTGATCCAAACGTGGATGCGCTCCACACGAGCAACGCGAACACGATGATTTTCTTGCGGCTCAGCGCATCGCCCAAACTGCCCGCAATCGGAACCATCACCGCATAGACCCAGAAGAATACTGACCCCATCAACCCCAGCTTTGTGTTGTCCAAGCCGAATTCGGTTTGAATCAGCGGGAAGACCGAGAACAGAACTTGCCGATCCGCCTGATTCAAAAAATACGCGAACCAGAACAGCGCGATGACGAGCCAACGGTAAGAATTGTGGGGCGTGGAACGAGGCACAGGTGATTTACTTCGCATTCAACGCCGCAATGTTCGCGGCGTCGTGCAGGCGTTTCATTTCGGCATCGCTGAGCGCGCGCTTGAAAACGGCGAGTCCGCCAAAGCGTCCTTTCGTCGCCTCGCGCAACATCGAGCCAACCGCGTAGCGCGCGCCAACCGTGAAATCAGCACCGCCGCCCGGCTTCGTCGTCGCGTGCAACTTCGGGTCATACCGAAAAATGCCGCGCCCGTGATAGTACGGATTCATCCCGCGATCTTTGCCGGTCGGCCCTTCCTGCGTGAAGTATGGGTCGTTGCGTTTGTCTTTGACCGGATCGAGCGCGCGCGGTTCCATCACGCCGTTGACGTAAGCGCGAATGTATTTGCCGTCGTAGGTGAAGCCGAGCGTACACCATTCCTCTTCCGGAACTTTCGACACCGACGCGGCGTAATCGGCGCACCAGGGAAAGGCGCTGCCATCGGCGCGACGGGTAACACCGCCTTCGCTGGAAATATGCGGCACGAGTTGCAACGGCCCGCCATACGTCGGCATGTTCATCAGCATCGCGTATTGCCGCGTACCGGTGTCGTCGTTCGCGCCTTTACCCTCGCTCCACATTCCGGCAATCGTGCGGCTTTGTTTCAGATCAACGATGCGCACGACCGCGAACATGCTGACCTGTGCGTCTTTGCCGCTGATGTTCAGATCGCCGGTTTCCGCATACGGGATGCGAAAGTATTGCGTGCCGTTCAGTTCAGCGGCGTAGCCGGAAAATGGCCCGCCCGCGACGCGCGCAATCGGGCCGCTGACTTCCTGCAATGGATGTTTTTGTTTTGTGCCGACAGAGACGCGCGGCTGTCCCGCGTCCTCGCCAAATGTCCAGAACGCGACGAGGCCGGGCATCTTCTGAATCACCTTGCTATTGCCCGTCGCCTTTTGGGCAGCAGTATTGATTTCGAGCATCGTCCACACACCAAAAAGTACACAAATTGTAATCAGAGTTTTCATACCTTGCTTGTGTATCAGAACAACAGCTTCAACCCAAGCTGCACTTGTCGCGGCAACGTCACCGTGTTCGTAATCACGCCGAAATTACCTGCGCCAAAGCTTGCGCCGGGATTGCCGAACGTCGGCGTGTTCGTGAAGTTGAAGGCTTCGGCGCGGAACTGCAACCGGAACTTTTCGGTCACCCGAAATTGCTTGTGCAATGCCAAATCCAACGTGCTCAAGCCATCGGTTTGATAGCTCGGCAAATTGCGCGGCGCGGTGCCTGGCGTGCGTTCAGCCGCGAAGGCGAACGCAGCACGATTCAGCCAATTGTCAATTGTGCGCGCGCTGCCAGGATCAGGATTGCCAATCAGATTCGGACGGCTGCCCGCGAATAAACTATTGCCCGTGCCAGCGGTAATGCCAATCGGATTGCCGCTTTGCAACGTTAGAATGCCATTGATTTGCCAGCCGCCTAAAATCGCCTGATAAATCGGATGACCGGAGCGACCAATCGGCAAATCGTACAACGTCGTCAGCACCAAGCGATGCGGCAGGTTGTTCGACGAGACCGCGCGTTCGGCGCGCAAATTATCCCAATCCTGCACGCCTTCGCTGCCGCCGTCCGTGAACCCATTCAGCCCCAGATTATCGTCAATCAACTTCGACCACGTGTACGACGCCAGCACCGAAAAGCCTTGTGTAAAGCGGCGTTCGACCTTCAGCGTCATGGCGTGATAGCTCGACGACGCCCACGAATCAAAGCCCGATGCGCCGCTATATTGCGGGAACGTATCCACCAGCGTCTGCCGCTGCACGTTGCGATTGCTCAAGCCGCCGACCGTGATCGCGCCGAAAAACGGATTGGCGATGGATTGCTGCAATTGCGCTACAGTGTTGGCCTGTCGTACGGAGAACGGCAGGTAATCATACGCGCGATTCGCGGGCAAACTGACACCGCGATTCATGGCATAACCAAGTTCGACCAAAAACTTGCCGGGCAATTCCTGTTGCACATTGAAATTCGCCTGCTGGCTGTAGCCGCGCACCATCGAACGCAGGTTCGCGCTGATGCCCGTGCCGACGCCGGTCGTCGGGCCGCCCGTGCTGCCGGTCGGCAAAATGATCGAAGGGAACGGATTCGCAAAATTCGCAATCGGCGAAAACCCGCCCAGAATTGCCGCGTCCGTCGCAATTAGCGGCGTCGTTTGATCGTAGCCCGTGCGCCCTGCGGTCACGTAAATCCCGCTCGTCGGCAAATGATAAATGCCATAGCCCGCGCGCACGACGGTCTTCTCAAACAGTTGGTACGCCATACCGAGACGCGGCTGAAAATCCTTGTAGCCCGTGTTGCGGATGCCCCGCCGCAAGCCGTTGAAGCCGGGGAAAATCAATCCGCCCGTGACCGGCACGGTTCCGACCTGCGTGCGCAGGAACGGATCGAAGTTTGTGATCGCGTTGAAGCGATCCGTGAGGCCGGTTTCGATTTCGTAGCGCAGTCCGAGATTGAGCGTCAGCTTCGGCGTGAATTTGTAATCGTCCTGCACATACATCCCCGTGTTTTTGACGGTGTACGTGCTGGTCGCCGAGCGCAGAATTTCGCCGCTCGCCACCGTACCGAACAAAAAGCTGGCCACGCCGTGTCCAACGTTTGTGCCCGTTGCGTTGGGCGCAGGGCCTTGCGTGAAACCGCGATTGAAACTGAATGTCGCGCTGCGTTGATTCTGCGAATTGTTGAGTTGATAGACGCGATATTCAATCCCGTATTTCAGCGTATGTTTGCTGAGCGATTGCGTCGCGGCGACGCCCGTCGTGTAGGAGTTATTCGCCTGCACCAATTGATCGCCTAAATCACCGCCGATGGCCGTCACGTCGGCAATGTTGATGCGCGGGAAGGCACGAATCTGCACTTGATTGTTGAGGGCCGCATTGAAGCCGAGCTTCGTCAAATCGAAATCCAGACTGCGCGTGTTGCGCAACGGCGCGTACCGATTCAGCCCGCCTTTCGCTTCCAGCACAATCGTTGGCGAAAGCGCATCGGTGTAATTCAAGGCAATGCTGTCGCGGCGAAACGTCAATTTGGAAGTCGTGATCTCGGCGTCGTTGCCATAAAAGTTGGCATCGCTGCGGAATGTGTTGTCGTAGGTGTAGCGTCCCGACAAGCGGCGCGACTGCGTAAAGTTGTGATCCAGCTTGATGCCGTAAATGCGTTTGTTTTGCGGCGCGCTCGCCAGGCCGAAAAAGTTGTTTTGTCCCGTGCCGGCCACGCCGGGCAGATTGGCTTTCGGGTAAAACTCCATGATCGCTTTGGCGACGGGCGAAATGCGGCTCGCGCAGATCACGTTTTGCACGCCGTTGCACGAGACGACATCGCGCACAAAGGTTCCGGCGGTTGCGCCCGCGCGCGTCGTGGCCGGATCGTAGATCATCACTTGTCGCCCTTGTGGATCGAGCGTGCCGCGAAAATCGCCCGCCCGTTGCAAATCGGTCGGCACGGTGCGCACGGTTTGTTGTGTCTCGCGCAACTCAAAGCCTTCGTAGTTGAAAAAGAAAAACGTCTTGTTCTTTTTGACGGGGCCGCCGAGCGTCGCGCCCCACTGATTCAAGGTGAACTGCGCTTTCTTCGGCAGATTGCCTTGCGCGTCGGGGCGACGATTGCGATTGAAGAAGAAGTCACCCGCGTTCAGCGCACGATTGCGATGAAAGTTGTACGCCGTGCCGTGCCATTCGTTCGTGCCGGATTTGCTGACGATGTTCACCACGCCGCCGCCCGTGCGTCCATACTCGGCGGACGGATTGCGCGTCACGATGCGAAACTCTTCCGTCGCATCTACGGACAAAAACACATTCAATCCGCCGCTGGTAAAGTTCTCCGCCGCGATGCCGTCAATCATCAGGTTGTTGGTCGCCGGAGCGCCGCCGCCAATGGACATGCGCGCCCCATCGAAGCTTGAGACCGGCAAGCCACCGAACGCGCCGACCGGGCGCACTGTCGGGGCCAGCGCGGCGAGCGTAATGATGTTGCGATTGAGCAACGGCAATTGCGTAATTTTCTGATTGCCGATCACCGTGCTCATCGTCGGCGTCGAGTTTTCCAACAAGGGGGCAATGCCAGTGATTTCGACCGTCTCTTTGACTTCGCCGGTTTCCAGGGCCAGATCAAGGCGCAAGACCTGCCCTTCGTCCAGATTGATTTCTGACCGCACCGCCAGCTTGAACCCCATCTTGCTCGCCGCGATTTTGTAATTGCCGCGCGGCAACAAGGCGACCGTGAAATAGCCGTTTTCGTTCGAGGTCGTCGCCCGTTCGATGCCGGTGTCTTGATTGGTGACGGTGACGGTTGCGCCGGGAACAACGGCCTGCGACGCATCTACGACGCGGCCTGTGACCTGCGCGGTTTGCGCGAAGGCTGCGACGGAAGAGATCAACAGGAACAGGGCCAACAGCACGCCGCGACGAAGCGTAGGATGTGTGAACATACAAGACCTCCGATAAAGTGAATGGAATTGAGTACGGTGTCTGACCGCGTATAAGCCCGAGCAAAGCTGTTCTGTCTGATGTTGATATTACTGTCTATGATGCGTAAAGCGCCGCTATCATACGCCAGTCACCCTAAAAGACAATTCAATTGTTTTGAAGATAACTTCACCATTGGTTAAGATTGCGACGCACGATTTCAGGAGGCAAAGACGATGGAAATTCGCGAACTGCGGAGCCTGCTTTATCTGGCCGATTTGGGCAGTCTGGCCAAGACCGCCGAAAAGCTGCATCTGACTTCGCCCGCCATTCATAAGCATTTGAAATTGCTCGAAGACGAACTCGGCGTGCAATTGTACGAACGTGCCGGGCGCAATTTGCGGTTGACGCAAGCGGCATATGTGTTACTGCCGCGCATTCGGAATATGCTCATCGAATATGACGCCGCGATTCAGGAATTGGAAGAGTTGAAAGGTTTGCGGCGCGGGCTGGTGCGTATTGGCGCGGGGCCGACCTTCAGCAGTTATGTGTTGCCCGTTTTGCTGGAAGAGTTTCGCCGCAAGCACAACGAAGTCGAATTGTTCGTCGAAACCGGTCACACGCCGCAATTGCTCGACGATTTGAACAAGGGCGCATTGGATTTGGCGATTATTGTCGGTTCCGAGTTCACCGCGGAAGGCGAGTTCGAGATTCGCAAAGAGTGGGAGTTTGAGTTTGTCCTGACCGCGCCGCCGGGGCAATTGCCCCGGCGTTGCGCGCTGGCGAAGTTGCAAACACAACCGTTCATTCTGTATCGCAAAGGTTCGGTGATGGAAAATCAGGTGGATCGGTATTTTGCTACGCAGCGGTTTCATCCGCGCGTGGTGATGCGGCTCGACAATGCCGAGGCCATCAAAGCGATGATCAAATCACAACTGGGCGTTTCACTGTTGCCGTTCTGGACGGTCGCGCAGGAAATAAAACAGCGACGGCTTGCGATCACCCGCCTGACGGCTCCTCCCTTACTGGGGAAGCTGCTGCTCGTCACCAGAAAATCCGGTCATCTCCCGCATTCTGTCCGCGCCTTTATCGAAGTCGCGCAGAAATGGGAGTGGAAAGTCGCTTGATCTTTTGGGGGAACGGGCAAGCGGTGGTGGGCGTTTTTGCCTTCTCTGGCCGGGCAGGCTACCATAGCCGGACTTTCAGCGCGGTTGGGGACTTGAGATGCGAAGCATGAAAAAACGAACGTTTCTGAAACTCTCTTCTGCCGGAATTACGGGCACGATGCTCACGGCTTGTCAGCAACCGAACGCGCCAACGGTTGCGACCAACAGCCCTGCGCCCGAAAAGCTCAAGAACTGGGCGGGCAATCTGGAATACAGCACGGCGAACGTCGCGTATCCCGAAACTGTCGAGCAAGTGCAAGCCCTCGTAAAACAGGCGGAAAAATTGCGCGCGCTCGGCACCCAGCATTGCTTCAATCGCATTGCCGATTCGCCGCATCAACTGGTGTCCGCCAAAAAGCTCGACAAGATTTTGGCGCTGGATACGGAAAAGAAAACCGTCACAGTCGAAGCCGGGGTGCGCTACGGCACGCTCGGCGCACATCTGCAAGCAAACGGCTTCGCGCTGCACAATCTGGCGTCGCTGCCCCACATTTCGGTGGCGGGTTCGATGGCGACGGCGACGCACGGTTCGGGCGTCAAGAACGGCAATCTGGCGACAGCGGTGTCCGGCCTTGAATTCGTCACGGCGGCGGGCGAGGTCGTGACGCTCACGAAGGCGAAAGACGGCGAGCAATTCCTCGGCGCGGTCGTACACTTGGGCGGTCTCGGCGTGGTTACGAAAGTCACGCTCGACATTCTGCCGACGTTTCAAGTCAAGCAAGATGTCTACGAAAATCTGCCGTTTGCCGAACTCGAAAAATACTTCGAGACGATTATGGCGAGCGGCTACAGCGTCAGCCTCTTCACCGACTGGCAGAAAAACGTCATCAGCGAAGTGTGGGTGAAAAGCCTCGTCAACGGTACGGGGAGCGGTAGTGACCGGGCCAAGCCGGAATTGTTTGGTGCCAAGCTGGCAACAAAGAATCTGCATCCGATTCGGGACATTGACGCGATCAATTGCACCGACCAAATGGGCGTGCCGGGCGCGTGGCACGAGCGGCTGCCGCATTTCAAAATGAATTTCACGCCGAGCAGCGGCAAGGAATTGCAGGCCGAATATTTCATCCCCGTAAGCAACGCCGTCGCCGCGCTCAAAGCCATCAACAGTCTCGGCGACAAATGGATTCAAGACTTATTCATCTCCGAAGTCCGCACCATCGCCGCTGACCAGTTGTGGATGAGCACGGCGTACAACCGTCCGAGCGTAGCGATTCATTTCACCTGGAAGCAAAACACCGAGTCAGTGATGAAGCTGTTGCCGCTGGTCGAAGAGCAACTCGCCGCGTTTGGCGCGCGTCCGCATTGGGGCAAGCTGTTCACGATTCCCGCCGCCCAATTGAAAGCGCGCTACGAACGCTACGGCGACTTCCAGCAATTGCTGCGGCAATACGATCCGAAAGGCAAATTCCGCAACGAATTTTTGGAGCAGAATTTTTCCGCGTGACGCAAAGCTGGGAGAACAAAGCGCTGGCAATTTCCACGCACATGGCATTGGCGATGGGGATTTTCCTGCCGCTCGCGGAAACGCTCCGGCGGTCGAATCAATTGCTCGATCCGGCGCGCTTTCTCAACTGGTTTGACGATTACCTGCTCGGCGGCGCGCTGTTGTTGGCGGTGTATCGCGTGAAGAAGAACAAGCGCAATGCCGTGTCGTGGTTGATTGGCGTCTGGGGCATCGGCGTCGGCGCGTTGTTTCTGAGTTTCATCGGGCAATTTGAATATTACTTTGAGCCAGGCGGCGATCCAGGCATTTTTGCCACGACGCTGGTCGCGGTGGTCAAGGGATTGATCCTGGCTTATATGTGCGTCGGCCTTTGGCTCAGTGTCAAAGCGAATACCGCACAGCGTGATGGTCACGTGTAACTCTGCTTGAAGCGGAGGCGCAAAAACTGAGGAGGTCACATGGAATCTGAGCATCCAGTAGATCGTGGACTTACCCACATCGCGTTGGAGACCGCCGATCCAGATCGCAGCATCGCCTTCTATCAATGCTATGCCGCGATGCGCGTCGTTCATCGCCGCACCGACGACACAGGCGGCGATGTCGCCTGGCTGAGCGATGGAACGCGCCCGTTCGTGATCGTTCTGATTAAGGTCGCGGCGGTGTCGAGTGCGCTCGCGCCCTGGGCGCATCTGGGCGTGGCGTGTCGTGACCGCGAGGAAGTGGATCGGCTTTGCCAGCAAGCGCAAGCGGAAGGCGTACTGATCGGCGGCCCCGAAGACGCTGGCCCGCCGGTCGGTTATTGGGCGTTCCTGCGCGATCCTGATGGGCACACGTTGGAACTTTCCTACGGGCAGGAGATCGGGTTCACGGTAGAGCACGCTTTGCCCAGTGCCTCGAACGAAGACCGGTGAGATGCGTGCCGCACGCATCACCAACACGCAAACATCTGACCGCGCCATTCGGCTTGCGGCTTGATTTCTGAAGCAATCAGCGAACGGAGGAGAACCCATGTTTCAATCTCGGTCTATCTTGTCATTTAGCTTATGGACGCTGCTCGGCGTCGCGTTTTTGCTCGTCGCGTTCGTCTCGCACGCGCAGGAACAAGCCGCGAAAGAGGCGCCGAAACCACCCGAAAAGAAAAAAGGCTTGTCGCTCAAGCCCGAACGCAAAGTCGAATTCACGACCGACGAAGGCACGTGGATTTCGCTCGACGTCTCGCCCGACGGACAAACGATTCTGTTTGAGTTGCTCGGCGATTTGTACACGTTGCCGATCACGGGCGGCGAAGCCAAGCCAATCTTGACGGGGCTGCCGTTTGAATCGCAGCCGCGTTATTCGCCCGACGGCAAAATGATTGCCTTCATCAGCGACCGCGAAGGCTCCGACAATCTTTGGATCGCCAACGCCGACGGCACGGGCGAACCGAAGCAGCTTTCCAAAGAGCGGCAAGGCACGTTCGTGTCGCCGACGTGGACGCCTGACGGCGATTACGTGATCGTGTCGCAAGCCACACCCGCCACGCGCGGTTCCGCCGAATTGTGGATGTATCACAAGCTCGGCGGCGCGGGGTTGAAGATCAGCAAAGGCGGCGCGGCTCCCGCTGTGCCCGGCGCTCCGCCTGCCCCTGGGCCAAGCACGTCGGGTGCGCACGCGACGAAGGATGGACGCTACATTTACTACGCCGTGCGCATGCCGCGCGTGGGCGGCGGCCCTGGCATTCCAAGTACGCAGATTATGCGGCGCGACCGCGTGACGGGTGATGAAGACGCGATCACCTTCACGCCCGGCAACGCCTTTCGCCCGTTGGTTTCGCCCGACGGCAAGCTGCTCGTGTTCGGCACGCGCTTCGAGGCACAAACGGGCTTGCGCGTGCGCGATCTGACGACGGGCGAAGAGCGTTGGCTGAAGCATCCGATTCAGCGCGACGAACAGGAATCGCGCGCCACGCGGGATTTGTTACCGAATTATGCGTTCACGCCCGACGGCAAGGAGTTGCTGATTTCGTACGGCGGCAAGATTCACGCGCTGAATGTGGCGGACGGCGCAGATCGTGTGATTCCGTTCACGGCGAAAGTCTCGCTCGACATCGGGCCGCTGCTCAATTTTCAAGCGAAGATTGATCAAGGCCCCGTGCGTGCGCGGCTGGCGCAGAACCCCGTCGTTGCGCCCGACGGCAAGCGCGTCGCATTCTCAGCCCTCGCGGAGTTGTACATCGCTGATTTGCCGAACGGAAAACCGAAGCGCGTGACGAGCGTCGAGCACGCGCGCGAATTTCATCCGTCGTGGTCGCCTGACGGGCAATGGCTGACGTTCGTGACGTGGTCAACGCAGGGCGGTCACATTTGGAAGACGCGCGCCGACGGTTCGAGCGCGCCGCAGCAATTGACGCGCACGCCCGCGTTTTACCGCGATCCCGTTTGGAGTCCCGACAGCAAGCGCGTCGTCGCACTGCGCACCTCGCGGCTGACGCGCGTAGATCATCCGTCCGACTTTCTCGGCCCGCAGCCCGGCCTTGACATCATTCACTTGCCTGCTGAGGGCGGCGATGCGACGTTGATTGCGCCGACGCGCGGGTTGGGGCGTCCGCATTTCACTGCCGATGCCGAACGGTTGTTTGTGTATTCCGGCGCGCAGGGGTTGATCTCGATGCGCTTTGACGGCACGGATCGGCGCACGATTTTGAAGGTCAACGGCAAAGGTCGCGGCGGTCCCGAACCCGCGCCCGCACAGGACGTGCGCATCAGTCCCGACGGCAGCCGTGCGCTCGCATTGGCAGGGCATCAACTCTATGTGATGGTCGTGCCGGTCGCGGGCGGCGATCCCCCGACGATCAATGTCGCCGCGCCTGCTGTGCCGCTCAAGAAATTGACGACCATCGGCGCAGACTCGTTCGCGTGGGCGGATGGCGGCAAGACAATCACCTGGACAGTCGGCGCGACGCTGTTCCGGCAACCACTCTCGACGGTTTCATTCGAGCCGGAGAAACCGCCGGAACCCGCTGCTGCTGCGGGTGAGAAGAAAGATGCAACCGAAGCCGCGAAGCCAGAGCCGAAGAAATCGCTTGCGGAAGAGATCGAGTTGATCGTCGAGAAGCCGCGTCACACGCCCAAAGGCAACATCGTGTTGCGCGGTGCGAAGGTCATCACGATGCGCGGCGACGAAACCATCACCGACGCGGATGTCGTCGTCACTGACAATCGCATCGTTGCCGTTGGGCGGCGCGGCTCCGTTGCAGTTCCCGCCGACGCGCGCGTCTTCGATGTGAAGGGCAAAGTGATTATGCCCGGCCTCGTAGACATTCACGCGCATTGGGAAGTGCGGCATCAGGTACTCGACACCGAGGATTACACCTTCTGGGCGAACCTCGCGTATGGCGTGACGACGGGACGCGATCCGCAGACGAACACGAACGACACCTTCGCTTACACCGACCTCGTAGACATCGGCGAGATGATCGGCCCGCGCGCGTTTTCGACCGGCCCCGGCGTGTTCGCGGACACCGATTTTCAATCCGCCGAAGAAGCCAAAAACACCGTCGCGCGCTATCGCAAGCATTACAAAACCAACACGCTGAAATCGTACATGGTCGGCAATCGCCAACAACGCCAATGGGTCGTCGAAGCGTGCAAGGAATTGCAGGTTTTGCCGACGACCGAAGGCGGCGCGGATTTCAAGATGAACCTCACGCACGCGATTGACGGCTTCAGCGGCAACGAACATTCGCTGCCCATCGTGCCACTCTACAATGACGTCGTGCAGTTGTTCGCCAAAACCGGCATCACGTACACGCCGACGTTGTTGGTCGCGTATGGCGGGCCGATTGGTGAATATCATTTCTTCGAGACGACCGAGGTCTACGACGATCCGAAGCTGCAACGCTTCACGCCGCAAAGCGTGTTGTACGGGAAGACGGCGCGGCTGCCCTGGTTCCGCCGCAACGAATACATCTTCCCGCAAATCGCCGCCGGAGCCGCCGCGATTCTGAAAGCAGGCGGACGCATCGGATTGGGTGGACACGGCGAATTGCAGGGCTTGCAATGTCATTGGGAGATGTGGGGCTTGGCGATGGGCGGCATGCGCAATCACGACATCCTGCGCGTAGCGACGCTGATGAGCGCCGAAGCCATCGGTTTCGGACAGGAACTCGGCAGCCTCGAAACAGGCAAGTTCGCCGACCTGATTATTCTCGACAAAGACCCGCTGCTCGACATCCGCAACAGCAACAGCGTGCGCTGGGTGATGAAGAACGGCGAATTGTTCGAGGGCGACACGCTGAATCAAATCTGGCCACAGCAGAAGCCATTGCCCAAGCCCTGGTGGTGGAACGGCAAACCGAACGGCAAGCCGTGAAATTTTTTTCAGCCAAAATAATTTTGCGTGATAGGTTTTTTCACTGGTTGTCGCTTTACCAGGTGATGACAACACAAAACCGAAAGAAAGGAAACCGACATGAGCAACCCCAACAGTACCGCTGCCGAGCGGAGAGTACAATTGCGCAACTTGGCCGAAGGATACTTTGAAGCCCTGCGCCAAAAAGATTTTGCGGCGATTCCGTACGCTGACAATGTGACGTTGCGTGCGCCGCTCGCGCCCGGTGGCGTCAGTCAGCCGCTGGTTGGAAAAAGTTCGCTGTACGAGCAATGGTGGATTCCGTTAGTTCCCGCGTTGGAAGGCGTCGAAATCACGGTGCAGGAACATTACCTCAACGAATCGCTGACGGCGATTTGCACCGAAGCGATCATCACGATCAATGTCGTGTCTCCGCCCGCGTCCTTGCGCGTGGCAGATCGTTTCACCGTCAACGCCGAAGGAAAAATCACCGAGCAGGAAAATCACTTTGACCCGCGCGATGTGACCAATCCCGGTTGGCAAAACGGTTGAGCAGGCTTGCAGTGTAGCGCGATTTGGCAAATCGCGGGGCTGTGCGCGAGGAGGCACGCGATTTGCCAAATCGCGCTACCTTTCCCTTCAGACCTTAGTTTTTTATCTCCAACAAAACGGCTTCCGCGTTGAGCGTCGTTCCTTCTTCCCAACACGCCGCGAATCGTTCCCGCCCCAACGCCGCGTGTACGGCTTGTTTGTGCTGGGCAAAGCGCGGTTCGTCTGTCACTCCCAAACGCACGCCGAGCAACGCGCGCAACGTTTCGGCGGCGCTCAGCAAGCGTGCGGCGTGTTCCCATTGTTGCTTGTGTTCCGCGACCCACGCCAGACGTTCCAGACAATCGGCGATGCCGTGCCGATCCCGGATGGCAAGGCGCAGCTTGAGGCTTTCGCCAATGAGTGACTGTGCGGCTTCATACTCGCATACTTGCACGCGCATTTCTCCGAGCAGCAGAAGCGGATGCGCGAGGCCATAGCGGTCGCCAATCTCGGTGAAAATCGTGCGCCCGGTTTCCAGCATCGTCGCGGCCAACTCACGATTCCCTTGATCCAGCGCGAGGCTGCCGCGATGCGTGGAAAACCAACCGACCATTTGGCGGTCGCCCAACTCTTGCATCGTCTTCAGAGCTTCTTCGACCAGACGCACGGCTTCGTCCACTTCGCCGAGCTTTTGCAGCGTCCATCCGAAAATCCCGACGGAAAACGCGAGCCGGTGTTTGTCGCCCAAGCGCCGACGCTCGCGCACGCATTCTTCGTGCAGTGCCCGCGCCTGCTCGAAATCGCCACGATGATGCGCCACCCACGCCAATGTGCTGCGCGCTTGCACGACGCCAGGTTGATTGCCGAGTTCCTGCTGCAAGGCGGCTGCTTCTTCCGACAATGCCCACGCCCGTTCATATTCGTTCTGCCGCCATCCGACCCAGCCCAAGCTGGTCAATGCCGCAGCGATGCCGGGTTTGTCGTTGAGCGTGCGACGGATGTGCAGAACTTCTTCAAATAACACGCGCGCCACTTCGTAATCGCCTTGATTCTGTTCGAGCGTCGCCGCGCCCGACAGCACTTTCGCGCGCAACGCTGTTGGGCCAGCCGCTGCTGTCGCTTGCAGCAACGTCGCCAAGCGTTCGCGGCCTTCGCGAAAATGACTGCGCAACGACCAGAACCGCCAGATCGCGCCCGCCAAGCGCAAGCCTTCGTCTGCTTGACCGTTGTGCAGCGCGCGCTCAAACACGGCGCGCAAATTGTCATGCTCCTGTTCCAACTGATCCAGCCAGCGTTTCGGATTCGCGCCCGTTAATTGCGGTTCGGCTTGTTCCGCAAGCGCGAGGAAATAGTTTGTGTGCGCTTGCTTTGTGGCCGCAGTTTCGCCGTTCGCTTCCAATTGCTCCAAGCCATATTCCTTGATCGTCACCAGCATTGAAAAACGCGGCTCGCCGTCGCTCTGCTCGCGTTGTTGCAACAGGCTTTTGTCCACCAGCGAAGCCACGCCGTCGAGCACGTCAAGCTCGCTTGCGCCCGTGTCGTTGCAAATCGCTTCCGCCGCTTCCAACGTGAAGCCGCCGACGAACACGGCCAGGCGTCGAAACAATCGTTGCTCGTCGTCGCTCAGCAAATCGCAGCTCCATTGAATCGTGTTGCGAATGGTTTGTTGTCGTTCGGGCAAATCACGCGCACCGCCTGCGAGCAGCTTCAAGCTTTGCCCTAGTCGTTGCAGCATCGCACGCGGCGTCAGCACGCGGATGCGCGCGGCGGCGAGTTCCAGCGCCAACGGCAAACCGTCCAACCGCGCGCAGATTTCGGCGATGCTCGGCGCGTTTTCTTCGGTCAACTCAAAGTCCGGTTTGACCGCGCGCGCCCGTTCGACGAACAACACGACCGAGGGCGACGCGGCGAGCGAGGCCACCGAATCCTGCAACGTCGGCAGCGCGAGCGGTGGCACGGGGAATTCGTGTTCCCAACGCACTTTCAGCGCCGCGCGGCTCGTGATGAGAAGTTTGAGGCTCGGACAGGCGGCTAACAATTCTGACACCTGCGGAGCCGCTGCCAACACCTGCTCGAAGTTGTCGAGCAGCAACAACATTTGCTTGTCGCGCAGGAAATCTTTCAGTCCTATTTGCAACGATGTGAGCGCGTTTTCTTTCACGCCGAGCGCCTGCGTGATCGCCGAGGTCACGAGCGCCGGATCATTGATCGCCGAGAGCGGCACGAACCACACGCCATCGGCAAACGCTTCGGATAGCTCTGCCGCCGCTTGCAAGCCCAATCGTGTTTTGCCTGTGCCGCCGGGGCCAGTGAGTGTGAGCAACCGAATGCCGTCTTGTTGCAAAAGCTGCTTCACGGCGGCGAGTTCGTGCGCGCGTCCGATCAATGGCGTCGGCGGCAACGACAGATTCGTGCGCGGCACTTGCGATGGCGGAAGCTGGAGCGTCAGCGTGGATTCGATGTTTTCTTGCGCAGGCGACCGGTGCGGGAAGCGCGCCGCAAACTCCAACTCTTGTCGCAGGTGCTTCAAATCAGCCTGCAACGCACGCATCGTCGGATAGCGTTGCGCACGATCTTTCTGTAACGCCTGCTGGACAATGCGTTCGAGTTCGGTGGGCAGTTCGCGCGCTTGCTGCGTCAACGGCAACGGCTCGGACATCAGAATCGCGGCGAGAATATCGCTGACTGTCGCGCCATCAAACGGTCGTCGCCCCGCGAGCAGTTCATACAGCATCACGCCGAGCGAGAAGATGTCCGTACGCGCGTCTACATCCAATCCGCGCGCCTGTTCGGGCGACATATAACTCACCGTGCCCATCACCGTGCCAGGCATTGTAGAAGGAGGAACGAGGAACGAGGAAGGAGGAATATCCGATTCATTCCGCGTTCCGCGTTCCGATTTCCGCATTTCAGTGAGTTTGGCTAAGCCGAAGTCCAGCACTTTCACCAAACCGTCAGGCCGCACCATTACGTTTTCGGGCTTGATGTCCCGATGCACGATGCCTGCGGTGTGTGCGGCATCCAGCGCGCTCGCAATTTGCACAACCCAATCCAGCGCGGTGGCGAGCAAGATCGGTTGCCCGGTCATTTGCTGGCGCAACGTTTTCCCATCCACGAATTCGGTGACGATGAAATGCGTTTGCTCCACCGCGCCGATTTCGTGAATCGTGAGAATGTTCGGATGATTGAGCGCCGAAGCGACGCGCGCTTCCTGCTCAAAGCGGCGCACGCGGTCAGCGTCGGTGGTGAACTGCGGCGGCAACAGCTTGATTGCCACATTGCGCTTCAATCGCGTGTCTTCGGCCAGCACGACTTCACCCATCCCGCCCGCACCGAGTGGCAAGAGGATGCGATAGTGCAGCAATTGTTTGCGTGTTGCGGCTTGTTCCTGCGCCAATTCCGCCGCCATTTGGGCAGGCAATTCGAGCGTGGCATTTTCTGCCGCCGCATCGGCGATAAGCAGCTTTTCGACTTCCTGTCGTAACGCCACATCTTCGCCCGATGCTTGTTGCAGGAAGGCTGCGCGTGCGTCGGACGGCTGCTCTAGCGCGGCCTGAAACAATGCCTCAATTTGTTGCCAGCGTTCAGGACTCATAGCGGCTCGAAAATATTTTCACCGGGCGTGATAGGTTTGCGCTGCATTTGTCGCTAACCCTCATGAACAAAGTTTTCCGTTTCCATCAAACGCGACTGTGGCACATTCACAAAGGCACTAAGGATGCGCTGCATCATACGGGGCAGCCTGTGCTTGTGGCAAGCGGCCTTGCTTGCCACACAGCTCGCGCGCGGGGAAATGCGTCAGCAAGATTTCAAAAGGAGAAGCGAAATGAAACGCCTACAAATTGTGAGAGCCGGGCTGTCTTTGCTCCTGCTTTTCTCTCTGGCCGTTGCTAATCCCAAGACCCAACCGGTCGCCGTTCAAAAGGAGGTCGCCAAAATGAAAATTCTCGTACACATCACGCACGGGCCGGAAAATCCCACGCGCGCCGCGCTCGCGTTTTTGATCGCCCGCACTGCCGTTGAAGAAGGGCACAGCGTCACGTTGTTTCTCGCCGGAGATGCCGTCCAACTGATGCGCGACAGTGTGCTCGACAATCTCACGGGCTTGGGCACGGGCAACCTGCGCGAGCATTACGATGTTATCGTCAAAGGCGGCAGCAAGTTTTATCTCTCCGGGATGTCGAGCAAAGCGCGCGGCCTCACGGAAGCCGAATTGAAAGGCAAGCCCGCAGAGCTTGCGCCGCCGAATGTACTGCTCAAGCTGTCGCTCGAACATGATCGCATGTTCACTTACTAACCCATCCATGCAAGAAAAGTACCGATATGAAAACGTTACGTTGTCGTGATGCCGGATTTGATTGCGAAGGCGTCATTCAAGCCAACACGGAAGAAGAAATTCTCAGTCAGGCAGCGGAGCACGCGCAAGCCGCGCACAATGTGCAAGTGACGCCCGAACTGGCCGAGCAGCTAAAGACGCTTATCAAAGATGAAGAATGATCGCGTTCAGAGTTCATTGTGGGATGCCCATGCGTCGCAGCAAATCGCCAAAACGCGTGTCGTGGCGGATGACGTCCCACATCGGCTCGTCTTTGTGCAACATGCCGATGGCTCCGGCGGCCAGGCCACGTTCCAGCCACGTTAACGCGGGTTCCGGCTCGCGCAACGTGGCGTAGATTTTGGCAACCCAGAGCGCGTGGGTCAGGCTTGTCCCAGAGCGCACTTCCAACTCGTTCGCAATCTGAAGAGCATCGGCGCGTTTCCCCTGCGCCGCATAGATCATCCCTTTGCTGAAGAGCAACACGGGATTGTCTTTGCGCTCTTGTTCAAGCTTCGCAATTTCGACGAGCGTTTCATCGAACAAGCGGTTTTCGATGAAGATGCCGATTTCGGTCGGCGAAGCCAGCGCGGGGCCGAGTTCGTGGGACTTGCGCAACAACTCCAACGCCCGTTTATGATCTCGCCGGAAGTAGTGAATCATGGCTAAATTTACGGCAATGGAGGGATTGAGCGGATCAAGCGCCTGAGCTTTGAGCATTTCATCCAGGCATACATCGAAGCGTCCCAGTCGTGCGTACATCCGGGACAAAATCGCGTGCGGGGTGGCTGCGCCCGGACTGAGTTCGATGGCGCGGCGCATCGCTCGCTCTGCCTGTGCGAAATCATACGGAGCAACTAACGTATACGTTTGTCCGAGGACGGCGTGCGCCTGTGCCAGCGTGTCATCCAGCGCCACCGCTTTGCGCGCGGCTTCGGCGGCTTTGCGCTGGCCTTCCTGCGGCGCGATGAGGTTGAACGAGACAAATGCGCCGTAGGTTTCAGCCAGCCCCGAATATGCCAGTGCGTAGTTCGCGTCTTCGGCGATGGCTTTCTCGTAATAGCGAATGGCCTTCAGCAAATCTTCGTGGGTGCGGCGCTGCAAATAGACCTCGCCTTGCAAGTAAAATTGATAGGCCTTGAGGTTTTCGGTGGGACGCTTGGCAATTTGTTTTTGCTCGGCGGCGGTCAGTTGTCGACGCAGCTTCTCCGAAATGGCGCGCGCGATTTCCTCCTGTACCGCAAACACCTCGGCGAGGCGGCGGTTGTATTGCTGCCCCCAAATTTGGCGATTGTCGCGCGCGTCTACCAATTCCAAACTGATCGTCAGCGTTTCATCTCGTTGCGCCACTCTGCCGAGCAGCACCGCGCGCACGCCCAGCTTCTGCCCGACTTCCCGCGCGTCGGTTTCTTTCCCGCGAAAGCGAAACGCCGAATTGCGCGACATCACTTTCAGGTTCGGCAACTGCGCGAGGCTGTTGATGATGCCTTCGGGGATGCCGTCGGCAAGGTAATCCGCGTTGGGATCGCGGTTCTGATTGACGAACGGCAAGACGGCGATGGAGTCAATCGGAGCCTCCGTTGGCTGCGCGCGCCAATACAAACCGATGCCGGTTGCCGCTGCGAGCGAGACCAGCAGGGAAGCGAACACGGCGCGTTTCTGTTGCTTGAGTTTGCCGAGCCGCATTGCGCCGCTGGGATGCGTCGGATGCGGGTTGATCGGCTGCGTGTGATTTATGGAAGCGGCGGCGTTCTGGCCTGCGCGCAGTTTCGCGGTCAACCGCACTTCGTCGCGCAAAGCCGCTAATTCCGACAGCAGTTCCTGGCTGGTTGGATACCGCTGGTCGCGCTCTTTTTGCAATGCTTTGGTGACGATGGCTTGCAGTTCGGTGGGCGCGTTTTCAAGCGCCAACGGCGGCGGTTCGTGATGCAGAATGGCGGCAATCGTTTCGTACGTCGTCGCTCCGACAAACGGCATCCGACCAGCGAGCAGTTCATAAAGCACAATGCCGAAGCTGAAGATGTCCGTGCGCGCGTCCACTTTCTCGCCGCGCGCTTGTTCGGGCGACATATATTTGGGCGTGCCAACAATCGTTGAGGCCGGGCTGGAGAGATAGGGAGAGAGGGAGAGAGGGAGAGGGGGGGAAGTTTCTCCCTCTCTCCCTCTCTCCCCATCCCCCCTTCCCGCGCCCGTCAATTTCGCCAGCCCAAAATCTAACACCTTCACGATGCCGTCGGGCCGGAGCATCACGTTTTCGGGTTTGATGTCGCGGTGAATGATGCCGACGGCGTGCGCGGCGGCTAAGGCCGAGGCGATTTGCACGGCGAGATCGAGTTTGATGGCGAGCGGTTCGTGGTTGCCTTGCAACCACGCGCGCAACGTTTGGCCTTCGATAAATTCGGTGGCGATGAAATACGTTGCGCCTGTTGCCCCGATTTCGTAAATCGTGAGGATGTTCGGATGGTTCAAGGCGCTGGCGGTTTGCGCTTCCTGTACGAAGCGACGAATGCGGTCGCTTTGTTGTGTGAACTGTGCGGGCAGGACTTTGAGCGCCACTTTGCGTTGCAAGCGCGTGTCTTCGGCGAGATAAACGACGCCCATGCCGCCTGCGCCGAGTTGCGAGAGGATTTGATAGTGATCGAGCAGTTGGCCGGGGGGCAAGGCTGGCGGTGCGGTCAACATTTCTGCCGCCACTTGCGCGGGCATCGCCAGCGTCTCTTCCGCGGCGCGTTGATCGGCGGCCAGCAACGCTTCGACTTCGCGGCGCAACGTTTCATCGCCCTGACAGGCTTGTTGCAAATACGCCGTTCGTTCGTGGATCGAACGCGCCACCGCGGATTGGAACAAGGCTTCAATTTGTTGCCAGCGTTCCGGCTGCATCCACCCCTCCTTTGCTCATCTCTTGCAACAACCAGGCTTTCGTCACACGCCATTCGCGCATCACAGTGACCGCCGAAACTTGCAACACCAGCGCCGTTTCTTCCACGCTCAACCCGCCGAAATAACGCAACTCGGCAATGCGGCTTTTGCGCGCGTCAAATTTCGCCAGACTGTTGAGCGCATCATCCAGCAACAGCAATTCGCCCGCGCGTCCGCCGGACACGACGACGGCTTCGTCGAGCGGAACCTGTTGCAACTCGCCGCCACGTCGGACGCGGTTTTGCGTGCGCGCGTAGTCCACCAAAATCTGGCGCATGATGTTCGACGCAACGGCAAAGAAATGCGCGCGGTTTTGCCAGTGCGGTTCTTTCTGGCCGACCATTTTCAAATACGCTTCGTTCACGAGCGCCGTCGTTTGCAAGGTGTGATCGGCGCGTTCGCGGCGCAAATAGCGATGCGCCATCTGGTGCAATTCGTCATAGACGAGCGGCATCAATTGATTGAGCGCGTCCTGATCGCCCTCGCTCCACGCAGCTAATAATTGATCGGCGGCGGAAAGTGTCGTCATACGTCGTGACTCGCTGTTGGTGGCTTGTTTGACGAATGTAACGCCGCCGCAAGGATAGGGCAAAGTTTTTTGTGATGCAATAAACGAAAGCGTGATTCGCACGCCGCACAGTTGGCAAAATTATTTTGCAAGAACTTCCTGCCGCGCGCGTTCATCTTTCGGACAGTCGTCTTGTTTACCGCTGACTCTCGCAGAAAGAAGGATTTTATGAACATCAAACTCGGCAGCCTTTTCGTCATCACATTGTTGCTCACCGCCTGTGCCTACGCGCAGGAAATCCCCCACGATTCCGTCAACATCATCATCCCGCAATCGCGCGTGATTTGTTATCCGTGCCCACGCCCCATTCCGCAGCCTGTGCAAATCAGCGGCGTCGCCGTCAACGTCAACATCCAACAACAAGTCGCTACGACGACGATGGAGATTTCCTTGCGCAACCTTGCACCGCGCCCGCAGGAAGCGCAGATGCTCGTGCCTGTGCCGGACGGAGCGACGATTCGCAGCTTCGGCTTCGATGGCGTCAGCAAAGAACCGAATGCGAAGATTTTGCCCAAGGCTGAAGCCGAAGCGATTTATCGCAGCATCGTGAACAAGCTGCGCGATCCGGCCTTGCTTGAATTCGCGGGCTACAATCTGGTGCGGTCGAGCGTGTTTCCTGTGCCGGCAAACGCGACGCAGAAAGTGACGCTGGTCTACGAAAATCTTTTGCCTGCGGACGGCGAGCGGATTGATTACGTGTTGCCGCGCAGCGAATCGTTTGCGTCGCAAACTATCCCCTGGCAAATCACGGTGGACATCCACGCGAAACAGCCGATTTCGACCGTCTATTCGCCCACGCATCTCTTCAGTTCCAACCGCGTCAACAAAGAACATTTTCGTCTGAGCGTCGGCGACAATACAAAGCTCGAACCGGGGCCGTT
Source organism: uncultured Heliobacteriaceae bacterium (assembly GCA_964631865.1). Classification (GTDB taxonomy): domain Bacteria; phylum Acidobacteriota; class Blastocatellia; order RBC074; family RBC074; genus JAFDVL01. Next base: position 48,826 of record CAZWAK010000043.1, read on the forward strand.
TCGTTTGTCGTACCTGCTCGAAAAGAACGGCGTGACCGCGTCGTTATTGGCGTATCCTGATGCTTCAGTCGGCGGCGGGTACTTTTTGTTGCTCGCGGGTGTGCCTGCGGCGCGACCGGAAAAAACGGCGAGCATCAAGCGCGAAGTCACGCTCGTGATGGATCGGTCGGGCAGTATGCAGGGCGAGAAGATGGAACAGGCGCGCGCGGCTGCGTTGCAGGTGCTGAACGGCCTCGAAAACGGCGAGTCCTTCAATATCATTGACTATTCGGATTCGGTCGCATCGTTTGCGGCGACGGCGGTTGTGAAGAATGCGCAGACGATGGAAGAAGCGCGCAATTACATTCGCCTCATCAATGCGAACGGCGGGACAAACATTCGCGATGCGCTCATCGAAGCGTTGCGACCGGAACCGACCGCGAAAACGTTGCCGCTCGTATTGTTTTTGACCGACGGTTTACCGACCGTCGGCGAGAAGCGCGAAGCTGCGATTCGTGATGCCGTGAAGCAATCCAACAAATTCCACCGCCGCATCTTTTCGTTCGGCGTCGGCTATGATGTGAACACACCGCTGCTGAATGCGATTGCGACGGAATCGCGTGCGATCAGCACGTTTGTCTTGCCCAAA
>CAZWAK010000044.1:0-4468 GCA_964631865.1 uncultured Heliobacteriaceae bacterium
GACTTCAATGGAGCCACGCTCAATCAAGCGTGGAAACAAGTTTTTTTGTGATTTAATTCTTGCTTCAATCTTTACTTCAATGGAGCCACGCTCAATCAAGCGTGGAAACCAACCTACCATCCGCATAGCATACTTAAAGCAAAAAGACTTCAATGGAGCCACGCTCAATCAAGCGTGGAAACCACAATTTCTTCTTCAAATGCGGCAACATCTTCCACTTCAATGGAGCCACGCTCAATCAAGCGTGGAAACGTTCCTTTCTGCTGTTAGCATTGTTTTTGCTTTATTTTACTTCAATGGAGCCACGCTCAATCAAGCGTGGAAACAAGCTGGCTGTAGATTTTCCCGGATTCATTGCCTCCTACTTCAATGGAGCCACGCTCAATCAAGCGTGGAAACATTACGAACTGTTTGGCAAGGGACAAGTTGAGAAAGAACTTCAATGGAGCCACGCTCAATCAAGCGTGGAAACGCGCGTGAATAGTCCCAGCAGGCGTGCCGCCAATCCCACTTCAATGGAGCCACGCTCAATCAAGCGTGGAAACACGTTCTGGTAGAGTGAACCGCTGCGAGGGTCGCGGACTTCAATGGAGCCACGCTCAATCAAGCGTGGAAACTCGTCTCAGATGTATTGCCTGAGATTATTGCAAACACTTCAATGGAGCCACGCTCAATCAAGCGTGGAAACGCGGTTTCGCAAAGGCGTGGCTTCGATGAAGGCGACGCTACTTCAATGGAGCCACGCTCAATCAAGCGTGGAAACTTGCTAAGATCAACTACTTAGCCCGTTGCCCGGAGACTTCAATGGAGCCACGCTCAATCAAGCGTGGAAACCGCAGCGACGCATAGCGCGCTTGAACTGGAAAAAATCACTTCAATGGAGCCACGCTCAATCAAGCGTGGAAACGGCATCAGACCCGCGCAGTGAAGCGCGGAGTTAGGCGACTTCAATGGAGCCACGCTCAATCAAGCGTGGAAACTTCATCTGGCGTAGTGATGGTGATTATCGCAACTTGACTTCAATGGAGCCACGCTCAATCAAGCGTGGAAACGCGTGAAGGTCAGGAAGGGAGCGCAGGACACCGAATACTTCAATGGAGCCACGCTCAATCAAGCGTGGAAACCCAATGGTGCAGATGCAAACAGCAAGTTTGAGCTAAACACTTCAATGGAGCCACGCTCAATCAAGCGTGGAAACGAGGCTGTAATGCGCAGAAATCGCTATCACAAGAAAGACTTCAATGGAGCCACGCTCAATCAAGCGTGGAAACGATATAGAGTGTTTCCCAATCCGCTTCCGCCACAAAACTTCAATGGAGCCACGCTCAATCAAGCGTGGAAACCACGAAGAAAAACTCTCAGGGTTAGCGAGAATGAAGACTTCAATGGAGCCACGCTCAATCAAGCGTGGAAACGATTTTGCACAGGTTGAAACGCGGGCAAACGACTACACTTCAATGGAGCCACGCTCAATCAAGCGTGGAAACCAGTGATGGCGAGTTTATCTTCACTGACCCGTACACACTTCAATGGAGCCACGCTCAATCAAGCGTGGAAACAAGGAAGACAAGGAAGGAGACAGTGCTGAGGCACTGGAACTTCAATGGAGCCACGCTCAATCAAGCGTGGAAACGAGTTGGAATAATGCACCTGCCGCGTTCGGACGATGGACTTCAATGGAGCCACGCTCAATCAAGCGTGGAAACTATCGCGTATCGGTTTGTTTCCCGTCGTGCGATGAGTACTTCAATGGAGCCACGCTCAATCAAGCGTGGAAACTGTGGACGCCTACGAGTTGGCTTTACGCCAGCAACCCACCCCAACCCACCCCCCCTCAATCAAGCGTGGAAACACCTTATCGCGAGCCTATCGCCTCATCAGCCACGATACTTCAATGGAGCCACGCTCAATCAAGCGTGGAAACGCGGACACCCCGATAATTCAAGGCGGCGGGAAGTAACTTCAATGGAGCCACGCTCAATCAAGCGTGGAAACTCGTCTGCGCGACACGTAAGATTGCAGCCTGAAAAGCACTTCAATGGAGCCACGCTCAATCAAGCGTGGAAACATCGTTGTTGATCGAACGCTACAACTGGTCACCTGCGACTTCAATGGAGCCACGCTCAATCAAGCGTGGAAACGCTTGGTATGCCGTCTGCCCGGAAGCCGTGACAGTCAACTTCAATGGAGCCACGCTCAATCAAGCGTGGAAACTTCCCAATTGCCCCGGTCGTTGCATCGGTAATATCCGTACTTCAATGGAGCCACGCTCAATCAAGCGTGGAAACCGACACAATGAGCAAGCAATCCCTCGACCTTCTCTAACTTCAATGGAGCCACGCTCAATCAAGCGTGGAAACCTGAAACATTGCGCGAGGTTTCTCACGATGCCCACACTTCAATGGAGCCACGCTCAATCAAGCGTGGAAACCGGAGGCTCCCGTCATCGTCGAGACGCCGAACAAACTTCAATGGAGCCACGCTCAATCAAGCGTGGAAACAAGTCTGCAATGCGATGATCTACTACGCGCTCAGCAACTTCAATGGAGCCACGCTCAATCAAGCGTGGAAACACGATCTGTCCGCGCTCGTAATCGCTTTCGCATTGCTGACTTCAATGGAGCCACGCTCAATCAAGCGTGGAAACGAATTGGCGCATATATGCCCAGACGTGCTTGTCAGTACTTCAATGGAGCCACGCTCAATCAAGCGTGGAAACTTGATACGGGGCAAGCTTTTGCTGTCCGGCTTAAAATAACTTCAATGGAGCCACGCTCAATCAAGCGTGGAAACAAAAGCGAAGAAGCCGAAGCCGCCGATTGGTGGAGCACTTCAATGGAGCCACGCTCAATCAAGCGTGGAAACATGAGCGATGCTACGGAGCGCACATCCGCAATCGCACTTCAATGGAGCCACGCTCAATCAAGCGTGGAAACGAGCTTGTGCGTGTGAAGCAAGACCCCTGGGACAGACTTCAATGGAGCCACGCTCAATCAAGCGTGGAAACGTTTATGACTACGACGTACCGACAAAATCTAGCGATACTTCAATGGAGCCACGCTCAATCAAGCGTGGAAACGCCTTCGACTTCTGTGTCCATTTGCAGGCTCATAGACACTTCAATGGAGCCACGCTCAATCAAGCGTGGAAACGCCGTCAAGGGCTTCTTAGCTTTATTTGATTAACACAACTTCAATGGAGCCACGCTCAATCAAGCGTGGAAACAATAAGCAAATTGCCAATATGCCCGCGCAGGACAAGACTTCAATGGAGCCACGCTCAATCAAGCGTGGAAACTAGTGCGCGTGCCCATAGGGCGCAAGATACTCGACAACTTCAATGGAGCCACGCTCAATCAAGCGTGGAAACAATACCACGTCGGCAGATTGTACGCTTCGACGACGGAGACTTCAATGGAGCCACGCTCAATCAAGCGTGGAAACTCGGGCAGAAGTTCATCATTAGGCGCAAGCTCTTTAGACTTCAATGGAGCCACGCTCAATCAAGCGTGGAAACCTTGAATTTCGCGCTGAGATGGAATCGTTGAAAGCGAACTTCAATGGAGCCACGCTCAATCAAGCGTGGAAACTCAAGGCGAATCCAGTGAAGGCTGTGGAAGTCTTGGGAACTTCAATGGAGCCACGCTCAATCAAGCGTGGAAACTATAAAACTTGCACGGCCCAATCGTGAGCAATGAAGTCACTTCAATGGAGCCACGCTCAATCAAGCGTGGAAACACGCTATAATTGAATTCAGTTTATTTAGTTTCGCCTCACTTCAATGGAGCCACGCTCAATCAAGCGTGGAAACACTATACTGACCGCCAAAGCTGAGAACGCTGGACGGACTTCAATGGAGCCACGCTCAATCAAGCGTGGAAACGCGGTGATTTCTTTCGGAACTAACCCCCAACACTCACTTCAATGGAGCCACGCTCAATCAAGCGTGGAAACTTTTACAGTGCGCTGAAATATTGCGCGGAGATAATAACTTCAATGGAGCCACGCTCAATCAAGCGTGGAAACTATTACCGGTGTCATCCCCGATAATCTGAGCAACGAAACTTCAATGGAGCCACGCTCAATCAAGCGTGGAAACGCCGAAGCCGCGCGGCACAAGGCCGTGATTGAGCAAATCACTTCAATGGAGCCACGCTCAATCAAGCGTGGAAACATCAACCGGGGTCGTGCCCGCTGCGACGGTTTCGACGCGACTTCAATGGAGCCACGCTCAATCAAGCGTGGAAACTTCAGGGCGTTCGTATTCTTTCCGCACAGGGTACTTTACTTCAATGGAGCCACGCTCAATCAAGCGTGGAAACATCGTTGCTGCACCTGCGGCAAAGGCCATCAGGCAACACTTCAATGGAGCCACGCTCAATCAAGCGTGGAAACAACTAGGAAAGTTCCGACTTTAACCTACAGGAATGAAACTTCAATGGAGCCACGCTCAATCAAGCGTGGAAACC
>CAZWAK010000044.1:4568-48240 GCA_964631865.1 uncultured Heliobacteriaceae bacterium
GAAACTTCAATGGAGCCACGCTCAATCAAGCGTGGAAACCTTTCGCATATTACTACTTTTGCGGGAAGGATTTCCAGCCGCGTTTGCGAGCGGTGCTTGCTGCGGGGGCAACGCTGGGAGCCAGGGCGGCTGATAGGTTTGGTAAATCTTCTTCATAGGGCATTTATGGGGTGCGAGCGGGCCCAGGGAATCGCACCATCGGTGGCGCACTCGCAACGGCTTAAACGATTACAGCCAGGCGTTCGCCTTCCTCGGCCAGCGCGCGTCCCAGCGTTTCGATGCTTTCGGCTCCGCGTGCTGCTGCCGGGCCGAGGTTGATCAACAAGACCTGATCTTCGCGCTGATTGAGCAGCGGCGTCAAGGCTTCGCGCAACAAAAGGCGCTCGGTCGCGGACAAATCACACCGAAAAACCGAATATTGCAACGGATCACCAAACCCACGCATCGTGCGATGCACGCGCCGCAACCGCTTCGGGTCGGCAATGTCATAGCTGACGATGTAACGATTTCGCATAAGTGTAAACAGTAGTCGGCAGACAGTAGTCGGTAGTCGGTAGAAAATCGAAGACTACCGCCTACTGTCTACCGTCTACTCCTAGCTTTTCTCATCTCGTACAAAACGCCGGATAGAACGGAATCTCGCCGCTCAAGTAGCGCGCGAGCAATCGTGCTTGCACTTCGAAGATGCGGCGATAGCTGATTTGATAGCCGAATGTCGGATGCGTTACCAGCGTGTCCAGCCGTCGTTCGTAGGCTTCGATGACGCGCTTGCGTCCGCTTTCGGTCAAGGCCACTGCGCCGCCGCGCGCAATGAAATCCGAGCGCCGCACTTCGCCGTTGTTGATGAGCGTAAGGACGGTCGAATCGGCGACGAGCGGACGAAACTCTTCCATCAAATCCAACGCCAGCGCCGGACGCCCGTACCTCGGCTGATGATAAAACCCTAAGTATGGATCAAACCCGACGCCCACCAACGTGACCACCATTTCTTTGACGAGCAGCGAGTACAAAAACGACAGCAACGCATTGACGGGATCGCGCGGCGGACGACGATTGCGCGACGCAAAATCGAATGCCGGTTCGCGTTCGTCTGCCGCCGACTTGAACATGCGCGCAAAGCCGGCAAAGTAATCGCGCGCCGCCGTTCCTTCCAAACCAAGCAAGGTTTCGAGCGATGCGGCCTGCTCCGCCTTGCGCCGCATCTCGGCCATCCGATGCAATGTGTCGGTCGGCAATTCGCGCGCATTCCGACGCAGCAGCGTACGCTGATTGCGAATCTTGCCGACGACAAACGCGCGCGCCAATTGCAAACACGCTGCGTCGTCATTCGCCAGCGCAAATTGTCGCCGTCGCAATTCGATGTGTTTGTGCGGTGGTGGTGTCGTGACTGCCGATAACCAACCGCCATACGACAAATGCAGCACGGGCGCTTCACGGCTCGCCAGTTCGCGCAACGCCTGCGCCGACAATTGCACATTGCCATACAGATTCAGTTGCGCGACTTCCATCAACCGCGCTTCGTTCACGGCCTTGCCCTTGTCGCGGATTTCCAACACCTCGCCCTTCAGCCCGATGCTGTAGCCTTGCCCTTGCACATAGACCGCCAACTTGTCATCGCGCGCCGGCATGAGTCTTCGTACTTCTTTGGGAACTTCACGTTTGATCGGCTTCAGGTTTTCATCCACCAACACGGCATCAAAGCGCAGGAAATCTTCTTCTGGTTCCGGCGGGACAGTCGTTTTGAGCGCATTGACTTCATCGGGCAAACAAATGCCGACAAGCGAACAACGCGGACATTTCGGCGAATCCACGAGCGGCGGCGGAATAACACCGGAAGCCGCCACGCGCCGCGCTTCCGCCAACAACGCCAACGTGCGCGCAATCAGTTCCGGCGTGAGTTCGACGATGACGCGCTGCTGCGACTCCGCAAAATACAACGCGCCCGCGTCACATTCGTAGCCATTCTCGCGCAGCAACAACCCCTGCAAACACACCTGCACCCGCTCCGGCTCCCAAGCCCCTTCCGGCACATCGGGCGGCGCACCGCGTTTGTAATCCACGGGAATCACCTTGCCCTCATCGCTTTCGATGAGATCAATCCGCGCGACCGCACCCAGCATGTCAGAGCCAATCAGCACCGAGCGCGAATGCAGTTTGACCTGTTCGGAAAGTTTATCAGGAGCCGGAACCGGCCCGGCCTCCTGATCTACGCGCCGATGGACAAAGCGGCCTTCGAGCGTATCGGTCGAATGCGCCCATTCCTGTTGGACGTGTTCGAGGTAGTAAAGACGCGGGCAGTAAGCATATTCATTGAGCATCCGCGCGGGCAGTTGCTCAATCACTGTTGTATCGTTTGCAAAGGTCATAAATTTCCTTCCATTCAGACTGTTCTTCAAAGAACGTGGACAAACAAACGGGAAGAAAAAAACCGAGGCCAAAATGACAGCCACTTCAATGGAGCCACGTTCAAGTGAAGCCGAAGATGGTTTATACAATTGATGTGAATACACCTAGCCCAAAGTGACATCCAAAGCCCAACGCCAGCGGCCCGCTGATGGGTTCAGCAAACTCCAACTCAAAGCCCGCGAGTCCGTAGCCTTGATCCCCTTTGTACCGTCGCGCTTGAAATTCCAGCCAGCGCACGTCAGGGGCTTCGTCCGGGGCAAAGGCAGGGGCTTTGTACCATCCTCTCAACGCTCTCACGTTTACTGGCTCCGGCAATCCGCGCGCCTGCAATTCACGACGCATCTGTGCTTCTGGCAGATCGCGCGGGCGCGGCGGTTTGCCTGCGCCGCGCGAAGCGAAGCGCGGCAGGGAAAACGGTGTAAACGAACGCCAGGTCTTGCTTGCCTGCAAGAAAGCAAGCTCGGCAAATTGCTCCTTTTTCCCCAGCCCGATCAGCACGGTTTGTACGTCCGGGCGATTGTCGAGTTGCCGAACGGTCAATAACTGCCCCAATGCCTTGAGATCATCACGATCAAAGCCACGTTCGGCATAGACGGTAAGATAATCCAGCCTTCCGTCGCAGTCCTCGTCCGTTGGCAGAAAATAAGCGTGCGCGTGACCTGACAGCGGTGTGCCATCTCGATGTTTGCCGGTGAGGACTTCAGAATACGTTCCGAGCGGGCGACGAAGAGAGAGCAATTCCGAGCGGAAGCGTTCGGCAAAAGGCAAAGCACTTCGCACCAATGGCAGGACGTTCGCGTCGAGGGCGAAGCGCGCGACTTGCACAGATGACTCCTTTGCTATCACCGCACGTCTTGGTTTGACGGCGAACGCATCCGCGTGGCGCAGATAGGTTACCCAGCGTGTCCCTTCAGGTTCCAACATCTTTGCCCTTCGCATCGCGGCTGTTTCGGTTTTCAAAATGTTGTAGATGTCGGCGCGAGTTGAATCAGGCAGCAACAGCTTCATCGTTTCGCGTTTCATCAGTGACAGCCCCGCCTGATATGGCTCACTGTTGAATTCAACAGCGGGAAGCTCGCTGAGCAGCACCGCTTCACACCAGGATTCGGCTCGCCCCAATGTATTCAGTGCCGTCAACAATGCTGACAAGGCAAGTTGATCCTCGGCGGTCAACTCTGTCTCGCGCCAGCAGCAAATCACTGATGCTTCTCGCGCGACGGCAATAAACGTATCAAAGAATTTCACGCCGCCATTATCCTGATCGTAATGGCGTGTATGCGCCGTTGTCGCAGCAGGCAGGGAAAAAACAGGTAACTCTTTAGCTAACGCCGTGACAATTCGTTCCAGTTGCGCTTCGGTCACGTTCGCGGGGCGCGCGCGATGAAAGACCGCCACCAGCGAACGCAGCAAACGCCAGGGCGAAGGCGGCCATTCGACGACGCCTTCATTGACGTGATGCCCCCACGGCGTCGCGTGAAAGCGACCCGCTAAAAATCGTAGTGAAATCGCAATCATGGTTGCCTCCTTATTCGTCGGTTGAGGGTTGTGGTTCTGCCGCCTCGTCTTTCTTTTTCCGCGTCTTGCCCAGTTGCTCTTCGGTAATGCTCACGGGCTGGAATGAAATTGCAGCAAAGGCGCAGGCATTGATTAAGTCAGGCAACGACTCTTTCAGTTCCACCAGCGAAATTCCTGCCAGCGTCGCGTTCTCCGGGCGCGTCACACGCAGGTCGGCAACATCCAAATCGCAAGCGGTGCGCAGTCGTAATCCGCCTTGCAAAAAGCTGTGAATCTTGTACAGCGACAACGTGATGAGCAGTTGGTTGGCGGCTTCGCCTAAGCCATAACCGCGCATCGTTGCCAAGTCGAGATTGAAATACGCCGTCATCGCAGCCGCTGTATATTCTGTGCGTGTGAACGGCACATTCCCGTAACCATCCTTCGCGTTGCCGGTCGGATTGGTATGATCGAGTTTGACGCCGCCGGAAGTGACGGGCAGCACGCCTCTCGCTTCAATGAAGCCGGAAAGCAATCGCTGCAACCGCAACCGCCCGGCAACTTTTTCCAGAAAGACTCCGTGCAGCACTGAACCAACATCGTGCTGAAAGACAACCTGCGCCAGCTTGCGAATATCCAGTGAGCCTTTGTCTGGATCGCCGACCGCTTTTTTGATAATGGCTTTGAGATCCTCGTTGAAGCTCATCAGGTACGGCGAATTCAAACGGTGCGCTTCCTGGATGGTGCTGGTTTGCGACCCGGCTACATCAACGACCAGATGCGGAAGTCCCGCGAGTTCCTGGACAATTTTGTTTTCGGCTTTGTTCCAGCAAACCTCCTCCAACCGATTCGCCATAGATTGCGCGGATTCCACGAGCAGCATTTGCGTGCCATCCGCAAGTTTGTAGGTGGCGGCTCCAAGATCAGGAAAGCCGGTCGGTTGAAAACGTTCGCCTTGCACTGGCCTGAGCGTCGCTTCGATTAGCAGACGTGGCGCGTCATTCAATGTAGCGAAGAGAGTTTCTAAGGTTTGGTTCATAGTTGCTCCTTATGAGTTTGGTTTGTAACAACTCCGCCGCAGAGCGGCGTTTGAATGTAGGCAGGTCATTGATGGCCTGCATGCGATAACCACATATTCGTTGCGTCGCATCGCGACGATTGAATTTACTGGGCGTAAACTCAACCGTCACTACGCGACGGGGGAACTACTTCGACGCTGAAACAGGCCATGAATGACCTGCCTAAACTCAGCCGTCTCTACGAGACGAAGAGCGCCGGGCAGTTGCTTCGGGTATTAGGTTTCTTCTGCCTTTGCGCGCAAGACCAGCCGCGCCAATTCCCGCACGGAGGATTCGTGAATGGGAATTAGTAAGGCCGCTGCTAACCGCGTTGCATCTTCATCAGAAAAGGCAAAAGCCTCCGTGAGCGGAACAAGTCCCGCAGCGCGCAGCCGCCGTACAGCAGTTTGCACTGCTTCCTGAATACGCCCCGCGCGCAAAAGGGGAATGATCGTCGGCTCGTGTTTGATTTCGATGGGATTGTCGCCGTCTTTGAAGACAAGTTTTCCGGCGGGCAAAAAAAGTAATTTCAGCAACGCATACACTCTGGGCAAAGTGGGCGCGTACCTGATGGCATCCCGGAAAGTAGACGTTGTTTCCGCCTCTTTCCAGTTCACCAGCATCAAGCCCCAGAGCAGCTTTTCGATTTGGTCGTCAGAGGTTTCGTGATTCAAAAAAGCTTCGATAGTCCGCAAACTCGCAAAGCGTCTGGCGTGCAATGCAGGATGTGATGCGCCCGCCGAACGCGCGTCAATCGAACGACGTTGCAAAATCGCGCTGAGGTTTTCAGCTAATGTTCCCGCACCCCAAACGACACCTTTGTCGTTCGCCGCCCAATCGCGCTTTACTAAATCAATGCCTTCGAGATTGCTGCGTAGCGCCGATAATTTGAATTTTTCAGCGCCTTTGATGGAAGACAGTGCGGCGGCAATTTCATAATCGGCGCTTTGGTCAGCGCAACGCCAGCCCCACGTTTCAGGCAAGCCGTTAAGTGGCTTCAGAAATTTATCGGCGCGAAACTTTTCGCCATTGGCTAATTCATACTCCGCTGCGCCCAACGCGATCAGCACAGCGCGCAAATCGTCTGCTTCACCCGTCTGACAAAGCGCGAACATCGCCTCGTCCAGTTGCTTCATCGCACGGACGAAACGCGGCGGCGTCTTGCTCGCGTCAGAAGTCGCCGAACGCAGGCGGTCAGCCCAACGCTCGAAATCATAGAGGCGCGAAGCAAGCGGGCGTTCGCGCACTTCAAATCGCCCCAGCGGCGTAGCGAGATTGGCCTGTCCGTTGCGTTCGATGAATGCGAACCGCTGAAACGAATCAATCCCGCGATCTACACCAAGCTCGGCTACGGCACGCGCAAAATCGAAGCCCGTTTGCACAGCGCGTTTTTGCTTGCTGTTGAATTGCACACGGCCTTCCCCAAAGATGTGCGCGAGTTCGCGGTAGCCTGCGAATTGCGACCACAGCGGCAACCAGATTTCCGCGCGAACTTTCTCGCCGTTGACGGCTGTGCCGTAACCTACAGCGGAGTTGCGAACCGTGAACGGAAAGGACGCACGAGTGCGAGAACCTGCGGCAAGTTTGCGGACGGTGGCACTGGCCAAGACCAATGCGCCTTCGAGTGCCAGTAGGAAGTCCCACGGATTGACGAACGAATCACCGCTGACCCCTTGTTCGGCATTCGCGCCGCCTGCGCCTGCGGGATGAAACTGCCCAACGGCAGCCTTTTCCATTGCCGCCACCGTGTTCTGAAACAACGCAGCTTGCAACTGCTGCTGCGATTGCTGCGTTTTCTCAGCTTTGGCCTTCTCAATTTTCTTGCGGGCTTTTTCGCGCTTCGCTTCATCAGGGGGCAATTCCTGCATTTCCTGCGTCGCTGTGAAAGCAATCATCTCCGGGAACGAATCAAGCATTCGCTCCATTCGATTCGTTGTAAAGTCGAGTCGCCCATCATTGCCACCTGAACCAAGCAATGGCGGGTAATCCGGCTTGTCTTCGCCGAGCACATAGGCCGCGTCCAGCCATTCCACCGCTTCATCAGGAAACTGGCGGCGCGCTTGCTGCAACATCGCGGCTTTCTCATCTTCTTTGGGCGCTTCCATTCGTTCGCCCACGATTTGCTGCGCCGCTCGTATCCCGGCCTTGAATGCCTCCATTCGTTCTGTCGGGCATCCCAACAAGGCATCAACAAACCCACGTTGCTTTTTGTCTTTGGGATAAAAGCCGCTGCTGTTATTCCACGGTGCAACAATCGGCGTCGGGCGATAATGATGCAAAAAGAAGCTCAACAACTCTTCTTCCGAAACTGCGGTTTCCAGCACGAACGCATCGCCCTGCCACGCGGCGCGAATGTCGGCATCAAGCTGTTCTGCGACGAGTCGCAGGATGCCAAGTGCTTTCAGGTAATGCAGCAATGGTGCGGGCGCACAGCCGCGTAGTTCAATTCGATTCGGCATTAGAAAACCTCCTGGTAGAAGTCTTGCGGGTATTTGCTGGCGCGCACATCGGCAGCGCGAATCAGGCATTCAAGAAAGGCTAAGCGGAAGATGCCAATGCGATCACGCAGCAGAATCATTCGTTCCAGCCACGACCTGTTTCCATCACTGGCTGCGCCCAATTGCATCGGCTCCAGCTTCAATGTGAGCGCAGGCGTAATCACACCACCGCCTAAATCGGCGGCAGGCAATTCATCGTCATCCCAAATGCCTCGCGCGAATTTCAGTGCTGGCGCGTTGTCATCTGAGGAATCAGGGCGCGCTGGTTTCTGTTCGCCCGTCAGTGAACGAATGCCGAGTCGGACTTTGCCATGATGACAGGCGGCGAGATAGATGGTTAGGTCTGTCGCTCCCGTTTGCAGCAAGGCCAATGCGCTGGCTAATTCGTGGCGAAAATGCGGGCGCGCGTGTTTGCCGCCGCGTTGCGATTTGGCAAGCAGGCGTTCGTAAACAAGCTGTTCTTCGGGCGTGCCGTGTAAGGTGCGCTGAAAGACCGGATGCGCTTTGCCCCAATCGTGATGATGTGTCGCGCGGGTCAATTCCTCGCGCCATTCCGCCAGCGGTAAATCCTGCAACGCTGCCAGAATTTCCACGCATCGCGCTTTGGCTTCGGCGGAATGTGCGGCCAGCGTTTGCGTGTACTTTTGCTCTGACAACAGATCATCGGGATACGCTTCTTCCGGGTCTGTTATGTTAGGAGCCACAGGGCTGACAGCTTCTTTGCTGCTCACGTCCCAACCGACTTCTGGGTTGTATGCGCCGCTGCTGCTATCCAGCAAAATGGAAATGCCGGGGCGCAGCATTGCTTCCGTGAATTTGACCCAAAGACCGACCGTTTTTTTCCTGTCGTCTGCGGTAGCCAGCGGGTCCCATATCCACGCCAGCGTTTCTTTTTTCAGGAAATTTTTGAATTCATACAACGGCACAGGGCAAAGCTCATCGCGCGTCAACGCCGGGATATTGCGATGAGGTTGTTTGCCATCAAGTGCGCGCCACGCGACGGAAACATCGCGCTCTTCGCCGCCCCGCACGAAACGCGAGACATCGAGATCGTAGCCCGATAAATCCGGCGTCGTGTCGAATAACTCCACGATGTCGCGCTTGCGCAAAACATGCGTCGGCGTGTATTCATCGTGATAATCCGGCAAATCATCCGGCGCGGCAGAAGTTAAGTTGCGGATAATCCTGTGGGCATTTTGCAATTGCTCCCAGTCGTAAGGAGCCGCGATGGTTTTCTGGTCTTTTTCTTCTAGCTTCTCTTCCGCCTTGTCTTTGAGCTTGTCGTGCTTCTGTTCGAGCGGGCGATCTACCCAAAAGATGTTGGTTTCGTCGAACTCGCCTTTGCGATTACAGCGCCCGAAGCGTTGCACCAAACTGGAATAGGGGGCGAGGTCGGTGATGAGCAACCGTGAGGAAATGTCTACGCCCGCTTCGACGACCTGCGTAGCAACAATGATTCTGCCAGAACTATCAGCAGCAGGCGCGTTCTTGAAAACTTCTTTCCACTGCTTTCTTTCTTCGGGGCGGAAACGCGAGTGAATCAAAATGATTTCTGGTGCATCAGGATTGAGCATTCTAGCTGCGCCTTTCTTCAGCTTTTTGGGTTGCGGGTGATAGAGATCGTGTAATGCCGTATACGTTTCTTTGGCGCGATTGACGCGGTTGACGACGATCAGGGTTTGCGTCCCGGTTTGATGATGCTCTTTGACGAAAGCGGCCAGCCCGTCCGGTTGGCGACATTGTTCGAGGGCAGGCTGAAGGGATTTATGCGCCGTGAGACGATCCGCAAGAATAGAGGTGGCGCGGTCGGCTTCCGACAGTTCCAATAAGGACAGGTCTTTGATCTTCGGCGCAAAATCAATGGTTCGCAGCCATTCATTGCTGAGCGTCGCCGACATCCAGATGGATTGTGACTTGCCCACTGTCTGAAATCTTTCGCGCAGCGCGGCCATTTGTGTCGAAGTCGCCAAACCATCGCCCATCAATTGCACTTCATCATAAACCCAGAGGCAATCATTGTTGAGTAACCCAAATTGGAGCGGCCAACGATACCGGCTCATCGCGTAACCACGATTCAAAGCGCGTGACAACAGCATGTCTTGCGTGCCGATCAGAATGCACTCCTTTTCTGGCTCTATGTCCCACTCGTCACTGACTTCGCCGCCCATTAGCACATAAACACGAAAGCGATTTTTCTCAAGCAACCCCGCTTCTTCAAGGTTATGAATAGCTTGGTTCGTGACATCGCGTGTTTGCTCGACCAGCGTTCGCATCGGGAGGCAATACACCAGTCGGCGTCCGATGCTTTCCGGCTGATGCAATCGCTTCCATAAAAATCCGCTGATGACGGTTGCTGTTTTGCCTGCTCCGGTTGGCGCTTTGACGAGATCATCAAATCTTGCTCCTGTAGCGAAGCGAATCTGGTAATCAAAAGGAGCATTACCGAAGGCTGTTTGGAAAAAGATTTTGTATTCCATAAATTGTTTTCCGTCCGGTTTATTACTTGAACAATACGTTATCGTTTTTCATTTCCACGCACGATCCTACACACGACACAGGGAAAAACCTCCGCCTATTTCTCCTCCACCAAAATTTATTTTCACCCGCCTGCATTCCGCTCCCCACCGCGCTGCAAAATTTCCATAATCCGCTGCCGCAATTCGGTGGGTGCGATGACTTCGATGTCGGGCAGCCAACTCAAAATGAAGCGTTCCAGCCCGCGTCCGCGCGCCACGCGCATTTCTATCGTGATGGATTCCGGGGTTGTGGTGCGGGTGATTGTGCGTTGGCTGCGGTGGAATTTGCGTTCGGCGAAGACGCTGGCCGTGACGCCGTAGGCGCGCACGCGGACGGTCATGGGTTCGCCGTGGATGCCGTTGAAACAATACGTCTCCAAATGGTCACGCAAATTGAAGGGACGCCGGATAAATTTGCGCGGTGTGCTTTGGACGGCGTGAATGTGGTCTATCGAAAACGGAATGAAGTCGTTGCGGTTGTAGTCCCAGCCGATGACTTTCAGCGTGGCTCCGTCGGGATCGAAGTACACGGCGTACGGGTCGAACTCGCGGGCGCTGGGTTCACTCGCACCGAATGATTGATAGTGCATCCGCACGGTTCTTTGTTCTATCGCTGCCGTGACCAATTCGTTGATGGTTTGATCGTGCTGGGTGAAATCTTTGGCCGGCGTGATGGCTGCACCGTACACCTGCGCCATCGCGTCCAATCTTGTGCGCAGGGCGGCGGGTAAGACTTTGCGGACTTTCTTCAGCAACGAACGCGCGTGGCGGGCGAAGGGCGACCATTCCGTTGCGCCGATGGCTTCCTGCGCCAGTAACAACGCGGCGGATTCGGCGAGCGTGAGCGTGGGCGCGAGGTAGGCTTGGCTCAGGCGGTAATAAACGTGGCGACCTTCGCGCTCTTCGGCAATCATGTTGGGTTGATCGGGCAGCGAGAACGTGTCAATCGTGCTGACGATGGTCTTGCGATCAACGTGGAAATATTCCATCAGTTCTTTTTGCGAACGACGGCGACCTTCCAACAAATAGGGCAACAGGATCAATCGGGCACCGAGGCGTTCGCCGCGCTTGGGTTTCGTGGCTTTCATAGGAATATCTCCGGGTTAATTCGTGGCTGGAAAGAAATAGGGTTCTTAGCCATAAACGTACCTTAGCGAGCCGGAACGACAGATCATGTCTGGACGGCAATTTTTTTTGACGAACTGAGAAACTTTGCTGAAAGAACGTGGCGCGCTAAAGATGCGCGCGACGGCGGGAACTTGTCAAGATACTGCGCCGGAAAGCCTCGTCGTTTTTATGCAAATCGGAACCTGCATTTGGCAAATCACCTTTTGGGATCAGGCAAAAAGGTGATTTGCCAAACGGTGAATGGAGCCTGCTGGCAGGGATTCTCAACGAGGTGTGCTAGAATTTCTGCGCCGAGAGGGAACCTTATGAATTATCGAGACATCATTACCATTGAGCCAGACAAACGCAGTGGCAAGCCTTGTATTCGCGGGATGCGGATTACCGTCTATGACATTCTGGAATATTTAGCCGGTGGCATGACGGAAGACGAAATTCTGACCGATTTTTCGGAATTGAGGCGCGAAGACATCAAAGCCTGCTTGGCATTCGCGGCAGATCGTGAAAAAACGCTGTTTGTGGCCTGAGCATGAAACTATTGTTGGATGAAAACCTGTCAGATCGCATCATCCCAAACATCGTTGATCTGTTTCCAGACTCAGCACACGTCAAACATCGAGTGGGAAATTGCCCTACGGCTTTCATTACTCAGCTTCTTCGTGCCAATCATTCGCTCATAATCGAGTTTGGCGATGATCCTGCGAGAGGGATTATGGTGTTGTCCACCGGGATCAAATTAGTATGACGCCTAAGTTCACTACGCGGACAACTGAACTGCTTCTGGCGCAGGCGCTGACCAAAATCTATCGCGGCGTCGGCGCAGATGTAACCGTGTTCCAAGACCTCAATTTCACGCTGCATCAAGGCGAGATGGTGGCGATTGTCGGGGCGTCGGGGGCGGGCAAATCTACGTTGTTGCATCTGCTCGGCGGGCTGGATCAACCGACTTCCGGGACGGTGATGTTGGACGATTTTGACATGTTCAAAAACGGTGAGTTACAGTTAGCTGGGTTGCGCAATCGTCGCATCGGATTTGTCTTCCAGTTTCACCATTTGCTGCCGGAATTTTCGGCGCTGGAAAATGTGATGATGCCGCTGTTGATTGGCGGCGCGGCGCGTGCCGAAGCGGAACCGCGCGCGCGGGAATTGCTGGCGCGCGTCGCCTTGAGCCAACGAATCGCGCATCGTCCGGGCGAACTGTCGGGCGGCGAACGGCAACGGGTGGCGCTGGCACGGGCGTTGGTGGCGGCTCCGGTTTTGTTGTTGGCCGATGAGCCGACGGGCAATCTGGATCAACGCACGGGCGAAGAAGTTTTTGCGCTGCTTCGTCAATTGCACGCCACCGAGCATTTGACTTCGATCATTGTCACACACAATGAAGCCCTCGCCGCCACGTGCGACCGCGTGTTGCATTTGGCGAATGGAACCTTAACCTAACTTTTCAGGATTTACGGATGTTCGAGAGATACACAGAAAAAGCCCGCCGCGTGATTTTCTTTGCCCGTTACGAAGCCAGCCAATTGGGCGCGCTCCAGATTGATGCCGAACATGTCTTATTAGGCTTGATTCGCGAAGACAAGACGATCTCGAACCGCTTTTTTCACCGCACGCAAGCCAGCGTCGAAGCCATTCGCAAAGATGTCGAAAGCCGCATCGTGCTGCGCCCGCGTCATCCGCAAACCATAGATTTGCCGCTCTCCATCGAAGCCAAGCGCGTACTCGCTTTCTCCGCCGAAGAATCCGAACGGCTCGGCAACCGGCACATCGGCACGGAACATTTGTTGCTCGGTTTGCTGCGCGAAGAAAACACGCTGGCGTCCGAAATTCTCTACGAACGCGGAATCCGACTGACGGACATTCGCAGCGAATTGTTGCGGCAAACAGGGCGCGAACGCGATTCCATCGTGCGCAAAGAAACGCCGCATCTCTACGAATTCTGTCGCGATCTGACGGACGCGGCGCTCGAAGGCAAACTTGATCCGCTGATTGGACGCGACGACGAAATTGATCGCGTGATTCAAATTCTCTGCCGCCGCACCAAGAACAATCCCGTGTTGATCGGTGAGCCGGGCGTGGGCAAGACCGCGATTGTCGAAGGACTCGCGCAACGCATCATCAACTTTGAAGTGCCGTCGTTTCTGACCGACAAACGGATTCTGGCTTTAGACCTGAGCCTCGTCGTCGCGGGCACGAAGTATCGCGGGCAATTTGAAGAGCGCATGAAAATGATTATGCGCGAGTTGATGGACAACCCGCAGTACATGGTGTTCATTGACGAATTGCACACGCTTGTCGGTGCGGGTTCGGCGGAAGGCAGTTTGGACGCTGCCAATATTTTGAAGCCTGCGCTCTCACGCGGCGAGATTCAGTGCATCGGCGCGACGACGCCTACTGAGTATCGCAAGTCCATCGAAAAAGACCGCTCGCTCGAACGTCGCTTCCAAGCCATTCGCGTCGCTGCGCCCGACGAAGCCGAAGCCATCAAAGTGCTCGAAGGCATCAAGGATCGCTACGAAGCCTATCACAACGTGACGTTCACGCCGGACGCGATTGAAGCGGCTGTCTATCAAACGATTCGCTATTTGCCGGATCGCTTTTTGCCCGACAAAGCGATTGACGTGATTGACGAAGCGGGCGCGCGCGCCAAGTTGCGAGCGCAACGCGAACGCGGCTATCAACCGCCGCCGCCGCCGCCGCCGCCTGTGCTGCCGCGTTATCGCGGCGACCGCAGCTTTGATCGCGGGATGGAACGCTTTGATCGCGGCAGCGCATTCGAGCGCAGCTATGAACGCGATTGGCGCGAGCCGCGTTATCAAGCGCCGACGCGCCGCACGAACTATCCCGAACCGCGTTTTATGGAATCCATCGAATTCGGCGAACCCATCGTCGAAATCACGAAGCACGACATTGACGAAATCATCGCGCGTTGGACGGGCATTCCGATGACGTCGTTGCAGGAAGAAGAAACGGCCAAGCTGCTACGCATCGAAGCCGAATTGCGCCGCCGGATCATCAGTCAGAGCGATGCGATTTCGGCGCTCGCCCGCGCGATTCGGCGTTCGCGTGCGGGCTTGAAAAACCCCAATCGTCCGGTCGGTTCGTTTTTGTTTCTCGGCCCGACGGGCGTCGGCAAAACGGAAGTTGCGCGGTCGTTGGCAGAGTTTCTGTTCGGCTCCGAACGCGCGATGATTCGGCTCGATATGTCTGAATACATGGAAAAGCATTCGGTCTCGAAATTGATCGGCTCGCCGCCGGGCTATGTTGGCCACGAAGAAGGCGGGCAATTGACCGAGCGGATTCGCCGCAATCCATATTCGGTCGTGCTGCTCGACGAAATCGAAAAGGCGCACCCCGACGTCTTCAATATTTTGCTGCAAGTGTTCGAGGACGGCATTCTCACCGACGCGCTCGGCAACACGATAGATTGCAAACACACGATCCTCATTATGACCTCGAACATCGGCGCGCGCTTTATTTACAAACGCGGCGCGCTCGGCTTTCAAGGCGAAGGCGCGCAGGAGAAAATCGAGGACCGCATCCTGGCCGCCGTGCGCGAAACGTTCAATCCCGAATTCATCAATCGGCTGGACGAAATCATCACCTTCGAACCGCTCAACGACGAGGACTTGCTGCAAATCGTAGACCTGCTCATCAGCCAGATGAATCGCACGCTGCGGCAACGCAACCTGGAACTGCGGCTGACCTCGGCGGCGCGGCAATGGATTGTGGACAAAACCTGCGCCGACCGCAGCTACGGCGCGCGTCCCTTGCGGCGGGCGTTGCAACGCTACGTCGAAGACCCGCTCTCCGAAGCCGTGATTCAAGGCCGTCTGCGCGCGGCAGAAGTCGTCGAGGTGTTTTTGGATCAGGATGCGTTGGAATGTCGCGCCGTGACGAACGCCCCCCATCACGATGACCGCGACGTGCTCGAATCAGAAGAAGTGCTGAGCCATTGAAGGTTTTCTGACAATCGTCTTTCCCCCTCTTGCGCAAACCGAATCCTTGCGGTAGCTTCTGCCGCGCGGTTTAAGCGAACCCTGTTTGGTCTTCACGAGATTTATCAACAACCATCAGTTTGCCCCGGCCTTACGACAGGAGTGCTCCTCATGCGACGTTCTCACGACCCCCACGCCAGCCGCACGTGTGCGCTGGTGTTCTTGCTCGCTTCTACCCTTGTTCTGCCGAACGAGGGTTTATCTCACCCCTTTACCCTGACGTCATTGCCCGAACCACAAGTCGAAGCCTGTGCGTTGCCATCATTGCGTCAGATGAATTATCGCATCGAAGCGCCCGCCTCATCCGGTGTTTGGCGCGCGCCTGCGTTGGCGCTCGGCGACATCAACCGAGACGGGCGCTTGGATTTCATGGCCGGAATGCAGGACGCCTCGGCGCGCTTTTTGAATACCGGCGGCGGCAATTTTCAAGTGCTGTCGAACCTCGATGCAGCGTTTCAAGATGCGGCGGTGGCGGACTTCAATCAAGACGGCTATATGGATGTGGCGACGGTGCAGGCTGATCTCGTCAGCGTGAATCTGGGCTACAACCCCACCTGGCCCGCGATCCCCGTTCTGACGCCAACGAGCGTAGGGCGTTATGCCACGAGTGTGCGCGCTGGCGATTTCAATGCCGATGGCAAGTTCGATCTGGCCGTCGTCAACACGCTTTCCAACAACGTTGCCGTGCTGCTCGGCAAAGGCAACGGCGATTTCAATACGCCAGTAAACTTCGCCGTGCAGGAAAATCCGCACTCGCTCGTGGTCAATGATTTTAATGGCGACGGGCGGTTGGATGTGGTGACGGTCAACGAATATTCCGACTCGCTTTCGCTGTTGTTCGGCAACGGCAGCGGCGGGTTCAGCGTGCAACATTATCCGGCGAATTCCTTGCCGCAGGACGTCGTGGCGTGGGATTACAACCGCGATGGCAAGCTCGATCTGGCCGTCGTCAATCGCGGTTGGCATACGGTCAGCGTGTTGCGCAACGACGGTAACGGCAGCTTTGCCGCCGTGAATCGTTGGGACTTGCCGTTTGTCGGCGGCGCGTTGACGGCGAACGATTTCAACCGCGATGGCCAGGAAGACATCGCCGTCGCAGACTACGAAAACAGTCTCGTGCAAGTATTTTTCGGCGATGGACAGGGCGGCGTGTGCGCTTCGTCGCAACTGAACGCCAATTTCACGGCCTGTTGTTCGGGCACGGATTTGACTTCGGCTGATCTCAACGCTGATGGCACGCCGGAGCTGATTTTGGCCAAAGGGCAGGATGTCGCCGTGTGGCTGAGCAGCGGTTCCGTCACCGTCAACACGCCGCCGACGATTGCCGCTTTGGCTCCGCTGACGATAGCTGGTGGCAGTGTGAATTTCACCGCGGCGCTCGCGACCGTCAACGATGCCGAAACAGCGGCGGGCGAATTGACGGTTACTTTGGGCGCGCTTCCGCCCGGCCTCACGCTCAACAACTTGGCGAACAACAACGGCACGATCACGGCCCGCTTCAACTTGATCTGCACGCCTGCCGTCGGCGCGCAAACCCTCAATGTGAAAGTGAGCGATCCGCAAGGGCAAAGCGCCAACGTGAATGTGCCGCTGACCTTCACGCCGAACTCGTTTCCCGTGTTGGGCGCGTACCCGGATGTGACGTTGGGCACAGGCACGACGCGCGTGACGCCGACGCAGCGACCTTCGGACAACGGCACGATTGTGAGCCTAGTGGCCACCGCCGCAGGCTACGGCGGGTCGGTTAGCATTGATGCCGACGGCGTCGTGACGATTGTGAACAACGGCGTGGCAGGCCGCTATCAAGTCATCATCGGCGCGACGGACAATTGCTTCAATTCGTGGGCCGTCGGGTTTTCGTTCACAATTCCCAGCACGCCCTCGCCCACCTGCGACACCCTCGGCTTCAACGCGCCGCGCCACTACGAAACCGGCGCGACGCCTTCGGGCTTGGCAACGGGCGATGTGAATGCGGACGGGTTGCCGGATTTGGTCGTCGCCAATCGGGACAGCCACAACATCACGCTTTTGCTCGGCACGAACGACGGCGGCGTGCGTGCGTTCCGCAATGCCGCGAGCTATGCCGTTGGTTATGGTCCGCGCGCCGTGACGATCAACGATTTCAATGGCGACAGCAAAGCCGACCTCGCGGTGGTGAATTCCGCTTCCGACACCGTGACGGTTTTGCTCAATAACGGCGCGGGTGCGTTGAGTGTCGGCGGCAACTACGATGCAGGCAACAAACCGTTTTCCATCACGACGGGCGATTTCAATAGCGACAGCAAACTGGATTTGGTGATCGTCAATGATGGCTTGGGGAGCGTGGCGATTCTGGATGGTCAAGGCGATGGCAGCTTTGACGCGCCGCGTCATCTCTGGCCCGGCCCGTCGCCGCAACCCGCGCAGGTCGGCGATTTCAACCAAGACGGCAAAGCGGATTTGGTCGTCGCGAATTACACGACGAATGAAGTCACGGTGATGCTCGGTTGGGGCGATGGCACGTTCGACACGCCACGCGCTTTCAATTCCGGCGCGGGTTGGAATCCGTCTCCGATAGCTTTAGGAGACGTGAACAACGACGGCAACCTGGATTTGGTCGTTGGCAAAACCGGCTTCCGCCAAGTCGCCGTGTTGTACGGCACAGGCACGGGCGCGTTCAGCGTGTTCACGACATTTCTGGCCGGGACTGAGCCGCAATCGCTGACGCTCGCGGATTTCAACCGCGATGGCAAATTGGATGTCGCGGTCGGCAATGCGCAGGACAATTCGATCACCGTCTTTCCCGGCGACGGGCGCGGCGCGTACGACACGTTGCAAGGCTTGCCATTCAACGTCGGCGCACGTCCGCTGGGATTGCTGAGCGGCGATTTCAATGGCGATGGGAAGCCCGATTTGTCGCTCGCCAACAGCGGGGCCGGCACGGTGTCGGTGCTGCTGAATGGTTGTAGCCAGTAGTCTGGTAGCGTCTGCATTGGCTTCGACGTTAGCAAATGCAAGCGCTACCAAGTATTCGTCAATAGGGCTGTTTTTATTCCTTTGTCCAATCTTCTATTACCAGATCGGGGATTTGTCCGAAATCAATTTGATTGCGTGTGGCTAAGATTCCCCCAACGGAAAGTGTGATGGCTGCTATGCGCAAGTCTTGTGAGCCGATGCGAATTTTCTGTTGTTGTAGCGATTGAAAGAGGGCATGTGCTTGGGGGGTGTAATCAAGAATAGAAAAGTCACGAATGGTTTCGACTGTTTCTCGAAACCAGCGATAGGCTTCAAATAGCTCTTCAGGGGATTTGTGCTTTGAGAGAACGGCGCGAATATACGCCAAACGTCCACGCATTTTTTCTTCCGCCGTAATGACTGTAAGGCCAATTTCGTGCGAAGGGATTGTGAGAAAACGAGCGACAATTTGCGGATGGCCACGCTCGAACAAACTGTAGTGATCGGTGTCGAGGACAAAGATTTTCATGGCTGAGTTTCTTCCGCATCCAGTTCGCGCCGATATTTGGCGATTTCTTCTAGCACCACATCAAAGGTCGGATCGTCTTTAAATCGTCCTGCATGCTTGAGCAAAGGATTATATGCGCTTAGCTGTGTGGCTTCATCAACGGTAATTTTGACGAACTTGCCGTGAGACAACCTGGCACTCAAAGCGGCTTTTGCTTGCGCCACCGCTTCTTCTTCAGTGGTTCCTTGTGCCTTACAATCGGGAAAGCCGACGATGGTCGCAAGGAAGTTTTTTTCTGCTACGTTTTGGACAAATACCTGATATTCCATAGTGGGCTAATTATAGATTGAGCCTGGGTTGACGGCAATCTATTCGCGGCTTACGGCGGCTTCGTCAATGCGCAACACACCACGTTCGCCGTCGAGCGTTGCTTGTACGCCGAGCGGCAACGTCAGATTGCCCACTTCGCTGTGGCCGCTGCGCAAGCCGAAGAGCACGGGGATGCGCAGTTCGGCGGTCAAATCGTGCAGCACTTCCGGCAACGTGTAGCCTTGCTCGACGTGCTGCACGCAGTTGCTCATTTCGCCGAAGACAATGGCGCGCACGTTGTCGAGCTTTCCGGCGAGTTTGAGTTGTTGCATCATCCGATCCAATTGGAAGGGCCGCGTGCCGGTGTCTTCCAAAAACAAAATCGCCTCCGTTGTGTCGAGTTCGTCCGGCGTTCCCATCATTGCCGCGAGCAGCGACATACAACCGCCGAGCAACGGCGCGCTCACCGTCGCGCCGCGATGCAAGACTTCTGTGCCTGTCGCAACAATGTCGCCCATCGGCTCCGCTTTCGTCAGCGCGTTCAGCAACGTGGTTTGATCGTAATGCGCTTCGCCGCCCGCCAAATCTTTCGCCGCCATCGGGCCGTGAAACGTGACCCAGCCGAAGCGCCGATACAAATACAAATGCAGCGCCGTCATATCGCTGTAGCCGATGAAAATTTTCGGATGCGCGCGCAACACATTTTCATCCAGTATTGATAACAATCGCATCACACCGTAGCCGCCACGCGCCGCCCACACGGCTTTGACTTCGTCGTCGGTGAACGCCTCCATCAACTCGCGCGCGCGGCGTTCATCGGTTCCGGCGGTGTAGCGATCCTTCTCTAAAATCGCCGGATCGTATTTCACCCGAAAGCCGAGCGCGGTTAATTCGGCCACGCCGCGCGCTAAGTAATCGGCTTTCAAGTTGCTGGCCGGGGCGACGATTTGGACGAGATCGCCGGGTTGTAAGGCGCTAGGTTTCTGAAGCAGTTTAGTCATAAAAATGTCAGCGTTATGTGGATTGCGGTGTCGTGGCAATTCCGTTACTCTCCGCCTTGCTTGGCCCGATAACTACTACCGAAAAAGCGAAGATCGAAAAAGCAAATTCCAGACTTCGCCAAACATAAGCAACCCACGCATCAAAACATAAGTGAGCGAATTATGGAAACCGCAGTTGTGACGGCGCAAGAAGCCGTTGACCTCACCCAATCTCCGCACCCCGATTTAGACCTGAGTCTCTTTGATCCCTTCACCAAATTGGTGCAAATCGAAGTCGTCGGGCGAACTCTCCACGTGCCGGAAAACAACACGCTGATGCGCTGTTTTCAATACGTCGCGTTCGAGCCGATTTCGTATGGCGGCTTTTGCTGGAACGGCACGTGCCGTCAATGCGAAGTGAAATATGAGGTCGGCGATGGCCGCGAACGCCAATGCCTGACGTGCTGCACGAAAGTCGTGGATGGCATGAAGATCACCGCCACGCATCCTGAAATTCAATTTGAGTAAACGCGCACCATCGAAAATTGGCGGGGGCAAATTCCGTGCGGAATGCACCTTGTCACGCGCCAACCGCTCCGTTATGCTTCCTCCGTTTTTACACCTGAAAGCGGAGGATTTTTCTTTTGAGCATCATCGAACGAGTGCAACAACTCGGCATCATTCCCGTCGTAGCGATTCCGAAAGCCGAATACGCTTTGCCATTGGCTGAAGCGTTACTCGCGGGCGGTTTGCCTTGTGCCGAAATCACGTTTCGCACCGCAGCCGCAGCGGACTCCATGGCCCAAATCAAACAACGCTTTCCTGAATTATTACTTGGCACGGGCACGGTTTTGACGACGGCGCAAGTGGATGCCGCGCTGAATGCCGGAGCCGAATTCATCGTCTCGCCGGGCAGCAATCCGACGACGATTGCGTATTGCCAAGCGAAGAACGTCACAATTTTTCCCGGCGTTTGTACGCCGACCGAAATCGAGATGAATTTGGAGAAGGGAATCAGCGTGATGAAGTTTTTCCCGGCGGAACCCGCAGGCGGCGTCAAATTTCTGAAGGCGATTTGCGCGCCGTACAAAGACGTGCGCTTCATCCCGACGGGCGGCATTGATGCGAAAAATATCGGCGATTATTTGGCAATCTCACAAGTCGTCGCGTGCGGTGGCAGTTGGATGGTGAAGCCCGAATTGATGCAGGAAAACAATTTTGCCGAAGTGCAACGATTGGCGGCGGAAGCGGTAAAGCTGATAGCCGTCAGCCGTTAGCTGTCAGCCAATCCCCTTGAATTTAGCTGATGGCTGACGGCTAACAGCTAAAAGCTTTTTATGAACATCAAACCCAAAGAACAATGCAAGTGGGACTTGGTCGCGCTGGGCGAAGTGATGCTGCGACTTGATCCCGGCGATGGGCGCATTCACACGACGCGCACGTTTTGCGTGTGGGAAGGTGGCGGCGAATACAACGTCGCGCGCGGACTGAAACGCTGCTTCGGAATGAAGACCGCAGTCGTGACGGCGCTTACGGACAATCCTGTCGGACGGCTCGTCGAAGACCTGATGTATCAAGGCGGCGTAGATCAATCGCACGTCGCTTGGGTCAAATACGACGGCGTCGGGCGTGAGGTGCGCAACGGTTTGAACTTCACCGAAAAAGGCTTCGGCGTGCGCGGCGCGGTTGGTTGCAGTGATCGCGGCCACACGGCAGTGTCGCAACTCAAACCCGGCGATATTGATTGGGAAACGATTTTCGGCACAGAAGGCGCACGCTGGTTTCATTGCGGCGGCATCTTTGCTGCATTGTCGGAAACGACGCCGCTTGTGGCGCAAGAAGCGATGGAAGCTGCGAAAAAACACGGCACGATTATTTCGTATGATCTGAACTATAGGCCTTCACTCTGGAAAAGCATCGGCGGCTCGGAAAAGGCTATCGCAGTCAATCGCAGCCTCGCGCCGTTGATTGATGTGATGCTCGGCAACGAAGAAGACTTCACCGCCGCGCTCGGCTTTCACGTCGAAGGCGTAGACGAACATTTGTCCGCGCTCGACGCGACGAACTTCGGCAAGATGATTGCGAAAGCTGTTGCCGAATATCCAAACTTCCAAGTCGTCGCCACGACGCTGCGTAACGCGAAGACGGCGACGCTGAACGATTGGGGCGCGGTCTGTTGGCACGACGGCAAACTGTACGAAGCGACGTTGCGCGAGAACTTAGAAATCTATGATCGCGTCGGCGGCGGCGATTCGTTCGCCTCGGGCTTGATCTACGGCTTCCTGACCGGACAAGGCGCACAGCGAGCCGTCGAGTACGGCGCAGCGCACGGTGCATTGGCGATGACGACGCCGGGCGACACAACGATGGCAACGCTCGGCGAAGTCGAAAAGCTGATGAAAGGCGGCGGCGCGCGCGTAGATCGGTAGCGGCGTCACCCGATATTTTTCATTTTTCATTCTTCCCTCTTCATTCTTTTCTGAGAGAGTGTCATCCCGCCGATTCCCGCCCTCGGAAACAATGAAAAAGTAAGAATGAAGAGTGAAGAATTCGTGCTCCTGAATATCCTTTATGACTACTTATCAATTTCTTCAATGTGACGTTTTTACAAATCAAATCTTCGCGGGCAACCCGCTCGCGGTCTTTCACGACGAGGTGGCGAATCAATCGTTGGACGACGCGACGATGCAAAAGATCGCGCGCGAGATGAACCTTTCGGAAACCGTATTTGTGCTACCGCCGAGCGACCCAAAAGCTCTCAAGCGACTGCGCATTTTCACACCGGGCACGGAATTGCCGATGGCGGGGCATCCCGTTGTCGGCACGTGGAATATGCTCGCGCGCTTGGGCGTCGTCCCGCCGCCCGCGTCGGGCACAGGCCGCGTCACGATTCAGCAGGAAATCAAACTCGGTATTTTGCCCGTTGAAATTGAGTTCGCGGACGCGCAGCCCGTCAAAGTCACAATGACGCAAGGCACGCCCGTTGTCAGCGAACCGCTGGATGAAGTGGCGTTGTGCGCGCGTGCGTTGGGCTTGTCGGAAGATGAAATTGGCGGTTGGGGCTTACCCGTTGTGATGGCTTCGACCGGTGTGCCGTATCAAATCATTCCCGTGCGCGACAAAGCCGCACTGAGTCGCATCAAGATCAATTCACAAGCCTTAGCTGAAATCATTCGCAAAGTAGACGACCACGCCGTGTACGTCGTCACACGCGAAACGCATTCGCCTGAAGCGTTCGTCAACGCGCGCATGTTTGCAGGCGAATCCGTCGGCGTCGGCGAAGACCCGGCGACGGGCAGCGCCGCAGGCCCGTGTGCGGCAGCACTCGTGCATTACGGCCTTGCACCGACGAAATTCATTATCGAACAAGGCGTGGATATGGGACGACCGAGCTACATCGAAGCGGATGTTGAAGGTACAGCAGGCGATGTGAAAGTCGTGCGGATTGGCGGGGGGGCGGTGAAAGTGTTGGAAGGCGCGCTGGAATTGTGAGGAGAAAGGGCAGCCAAACGTTAAGAATCGCGCTGCTGCCCTTGTTTGATTTACTTCGCTTGCCACGTCAAACTGGTTAAGGAGAACCCCAGCGTGCGCGGATCGGTTGCGCCTTTGACCACGTCTTTCGGCACGAATGTTTTGCTCGTCGTGATTTTTACTTCGGCGTAATCGCCACTGCCCAATTTCGCCGCAGGCACAGTGAAGGTTTTTTCCATCAGCCCGGCTGCTGCGTCGAATTTTTCCAACTCTTCGCCGTTGATCAAAACGGCCAAGGTAGGCGGCTGCGGAAAGCGTTCCATTGGCACATTGCCCGCAATTTTCAGGGTCATGTCCTTCTTCGTATTTTTCACTTTAACAATGCCTTCCGTTCCCATCCAACGCCAACTCAACCCCGCTTTGTCATCTTTTTCCAACGGGTAAAATCCTTTTTCGTAAACGACATCAGGCGCAGGCGTAGCGGTAGGATTGACCGCTTCTTTCTCGCCCGATTCACACGCGGTCAGCAGCAACACCACCGACAAGCATAAGACTCCAATAACTTTCATCATCAGAAACTCCTCAGAAAAAATATACGTTACTTGGCAAATTGAAAGAACGTCGTAGCTAATATCTCAAGCGTAGACTCATCATAAGGAAGAATGCCGTTCCAATACTGAATCATAAACTTGACGGATAATAAAACAAGTCCTGCCGATACTGCCAGAAGGCCTCGATAGATTCGCGGCTTTTGGCGCGTGGCTTCGAGCAGTGCCGCATAGCCCACCGCAAAGAGCGGCAGGATTTCGGTGAAGGCGCGATGCCCAAATGAGCCGCCAAACCACCAGGCGGGCCAGCTTGCCACCACATAAGTGTGCGCCGTAATCACCACGATTGCCGGGAGCAGAAATCCTTTCCAATAGCGCGCCACAAAATAGAATCCAATCAAACTCAGCAGCAGAATGGGCGACCAGAAGAGCAACCCTTTGCGCACGCTGAATAGCACGTTGATAAGTTCCGGGCGCGTCCAATTGAAAACAAATCCTTGATAGGAATTCACGATCCAATGCCCGGTCGTATATTTCCAATAGGACAACAGCGGAAGAATCGTCAGGCCGTAAATCCCCAGACATAACAAGACGGTGACAAGGTGACGACGAAGGAACAACAACCGTTCGCGCAACGCCACCCGACTCGAAATGCCCAACAGGGGAACAACGATAAGCATTATCACATTGGTGGGACGCACTATCGTGATAAGCCCCGCGACTATCGCCAATAAAATCGCGGGCCATCGCTGCGCTGTTTCGTACCACTTCTCCGTCAAAAACAGGAGCGCGCTGAACAGGCAAAAAGAATAGACGTGGCTGAAAATATTATCGCTGGTTCCGTAATGAAACAGGTTTGTGCCAAAGGTTATCACGACAAGAGAGAGCAAGGTTGTCGTCGTAGAGAAATGCCGCTCCAACACACGCTGTAACAACGCGAGTCCGGCGATAAAATATGCCAAGCCCGCGAACACGGTTGCCAATTGATACGGCCACGAAAATCCATTGGTTGGTAAACTCAAAGCCTTCGCCAGTCCATGCCCGAACCAAAAGAACGGCGATAACAAAATTGCTTCGCCCAAAGCATAGCGATTCAAATAACGCCCCGTCGCCGGATACGGAAAGATGCCCATCCATTCTTCGGTCTTACCTGCGAACTGTCGTTCAATCGTGGTGGCCAGTGAAAGATCGTGATGAATAAACGCGGCAGGCAGATAAATGTAATAGCCCACGCCATCGGAGCGGATTGGCTCAAACGCAAAGCGGTTGTTGACGTAAATGTGCAACAGCGCAAACAAGCTCACGCCGATCATCAGCGGCATAAACGCGCGTCGCAGCGTCGCCCGCGAAATAACGAGCTTGTCAGCATCGTGGGCCGAGAGCTGAGCACGCAGGCTTGTGAACTCAAGTCGAAGATTCGTTTTGAGGCGCGTCCACAGTCCGGTTGCCTGATTTTCAGGACGTACCCGCAACACGCTCACGACGCTCCCGATCAGCAAAATCAACGCGCCGAGGGCAGAATAAAGCAACCCTGTTTTCAGGCTCGGCGCGCGATAAACGAATTCAATTCGATGCTTGCCTGCCGGGACAGCCAGTCCTCGCAAGGTGTGATTGACGCGATACACCGACGCTTTCGCGCCATCAATGCGGGCGTCCCAGCCGCGATAATAAATTTCACTGAGAACAAGAAAAGACGGCGCGTTGTGATCGGTTTCGATTTGAATGTGCTGCGGCGTGTACTGCGTAAGTTGGACAGCCGCCTTGTTCAATTTGCCGACGGGCGGTAGCAAGAATTCTTTGCCGCCGAAATCCTCTATTTCCAGGAGCGCGGTTTTTTGGGGATCGAACAACGTGCCGTCCTTGAATTGACCGGTTTGGATCGCTTGCACCACCTCGTCGCGGGACTTGACTTGGAGGTCTTCGGCGAGCCACGCGCGCGGCAATCGGCGCAGGTTTTCATAGATTTCGATGTCGCCAAAAGTTTCCAGCTTGCGCCAACGCTCCGGGGCAAGTTCTTCATTGTCAATTTGCGTCGAGCTTCCGCTCGTTTCGTCGTGCAGCGCCGCACGGGCAATCACAATTTCTGCACTGGGCGCAGCAAAATCTATTTCGACGCGCGTGATTTCCGCCCGCTCAAATTGGAAGCGCGCCAAATACCGATGCCCTTCAAAACCTTCCGCCGGATAGCTTTCAACGACGGTCGCACGTTGATGTTTGATGCTGGCTTTGACATCAGGCCGATCATACGCCCATTCGGAGCTGTCGCGCCCGACCAGCAAGGCTCGCTCAATGATTTTTTGATCGGTTGTGTGGAGCCTGATCTTGAGCAGCGGCGTGTTGTCTGTTAAGTCCACTGAGTTGGCGAGAGTGGAAACGAACGCGATTTCTGTGGCCGGAACCGCTTTCACCGCTGCTTCAAAATGGTCGCCGCGCGCAAGCTTGAGATTGACGGGGGTTTCCGCAAACTGAATTCCTGCGTATGTCAGCGTGCGCCCGGCCAGGCTCGCCCCCTTTCGTTCACGCAGGAAATATTTGACGTTGAGCAAATCGAAGCCGCGATGTGCGGCGCTGAAGGCATTGCGATCCTGAACGTTGCCTTCGGTAGTCATATTACCGGCGATGTTTTTGAATCGTTCCAACTGCAAAACGTCGTAGCCATTCACGCTTTGCAGTCCGCGCATCATTGAATTGTTGGGAAAGTTCAGTTCTTCGTAGTTATAGCTGAAAGGAATTGCGCCGTGACTGACAATGCGAAAGGCATTGAAGTCGTTTTCTTGCGATTTGATAAATTTGACGGTTGCCGCATCAGGAATGCGCGCGATCAAGGCGTTCCCTGTATTATGCCATTCAAAGAACCACCCAAATGTTGAGACGTCAGCTACGGCAATGACGATGAGTGCCGTTTTGGTGGTTAAGGTTGGGTGCCGAGCATACAGCCAGAGGCAACTTACGCCTGCTACAAAACACAGGATCGGTACAAATGCTTCAGGATTGCTGAGTTGTCCGAACTCTTTTAGTCGTGGGCTGGCGGCAGGAAAGCGATCCAGAAAGAAACAATAGAGAATCGCAATTGTCCCAACGACGACGCCCATCAACGTTGAAATTACTGTGACGAGTAATTGACGGGCTTTCTTTCCAAGACGCACAAGCTCGGTGGCTCCCAACCCCGCTAACATTGCCACTGCGAAGGTATATTCAAACAAGTGCCGATATGAACCCCGAAACAGATTGTAAACAGGGATTTGGTACAAAAGGTGATTGAGACCAAACGGTAGGTAATCGCCCAACGCCAGCACCAGTGCCAGCAGCGCTACTACGGCCCAAAAACAAATCATGGCATTGCGCCGGAAGCGGAAAATGGCAAGCAAGGCCAGCATCAGTCCCAGTAGCCCCATATACCCGGCGGAAACGTTCACACTGGTTTCGCCCCAGAAAGAGCTTTTCGCGGCGGCTTGAAGATAGGGAACAATTCCTCCTCCGCCAAAAAAATAAGGGAAGATAAAAGCAATTAGTTGCTTGGGCGGGAGCGAGAACGCCGCGAAATAAGTGTAATCAAGCTGGGCGCGCGCGCTTTGTTGTTGCAACTCGCGCGCCGGTACATACAAGGCGAGCGAGAAGAGCGCGCCGCAAAGCGCCATCACGAATCCATACAGCACAAAGCGAACGCGCTGTGTAGATTCGCGGCGGAACAACAGACAGAACGCGACATACAGCCCACACACCAACGCCGTATGGAACGTCATCTGCGGCTCGCCCGCGACAAACTGCAAACCGAGAAACACTGCGCCCAACACGACCCAGCGCCATTGCGTCGTGCGATACAACTGCTCCAACGCGAGCAACACCCAGGGCAGCCAGGCAGCAGCGGCAATGCGGCTCGTGTGGCCGAGATGGACGATCATAAAACCGCCCAACGTAAACAGGCTTGCGCCGATGATCGCGCCCGTGCGACTGCTGCCGATTTTGCGGGCGTAAAGATAACTGCCGATGATGGCTAATTCGTAGCTGAGAATGACGACAGCATTCATCGCCGCGACAGGTGGCAGCACGGCGAACAACCAATTCGGTGGATACAGCACGCCGGGATACACGCTTGCCAACAACGGCGTGCCAGCGAAGATGTACGGATTCCACAACGGCCATTGTCCGCTCGCCAACATCTGCCCGGTGAGCGCGCGCACGCCAAAATTTTGCACCCAACCATCGCCCGGCATCAGCACGACCTGGCCGAGCAAGGCCGGATAAAAAAACAGCAGCGGAATTGTAATCAAGAGAAGCGCCGTCAGCAGGCGTGGCGCAATGGAGAAGCTAAGATTCTTTTCCGATACGATGAACGAGGCTGTCATCAGGAGTCGTTTGAAGTCTGGTGCGGCTAATCTACGAACCGATACTTAATCAACGTCTACATGGCGCTGAACAAGCAGGTATTAGTTTTCATCTTTCGTGCTTGGAGGTAGCGAGCGATTGGCTTTGAGCAGTTGGTTTTCAATTTGTAGGCGAAAGTTCTCGCGGGCCGCTGCTTCGCGTTCCTGACCATGCCGAACATTTTCATTCGTTCGCGCCAATTCAAAAACTACTCGATTGACCAGTTCGGTCAGGTGCTTGATTTCACTCTGTTGCTCTGCCATTCGTTTTTCAATGCGATCCAGCCGATCTGTGAGCGTCAGAACTTTGGTGAATAGCTCAAATATTTGTTTCCACATTTAGCGCCTGCCTGATTTGATTGAGTAACGCTCGTGTTTCGGCCTGCAACCGGTCAATTTCCTCGAATCTTTGGGCACTGGTTTCGTTCGACTCATTGATGGTTTGCAAGCATTGCTCAACGATAGCATTGAATTGGGAGGCTTCCGCTTTGGTCATTTCCCAAGTGATAGTTGGTTCCATAACAATACTCCTTCGCCAGAGATTCTATCATGCGCTTAATCTACAAACCGATACTTAATCAACGTCCACACGGCGCTGAAGCCGTCGCGCCACGTGATCTTTTTGCCTTCGCTGAAATCGCGGCCATAGTACGAAATTGGCAGTTCGTACAACTTATATTTACGTTTTAAGACCTTCGCCGTGATTTCCGGCTCGAAGTTGAAGCGGTTCGATTTGATCTGAAAGCTTTTGATGACGTCGGCGCGAAACACTTTGTAGCAGGTTTCCATATCGGTCAGGATCGTGTTGTACAAAATGTTCGTCAGCAGCGTCAGAAATTTGTTGCCGACAAAATGCAAAAAGTGGAAATCGCGACGCACCTTCGCGCCCGTCATGCGGGAGCCATAAACGACATCGGCACGCCCGATCAAAATCGGCTTGAGCAATTCGGGGTATTCCGCCGGGTCGTATTCCAGATCGGCGTCCTGGATCAAAATGATGTCGCCGGTCGTGTAGTGCAAGCCGGTGCGCAGGGCCGCGCCTTTGCCCATATTGTGGGCGTGAAAGTAAATCTTCTGCGTGTCGGTCACGGGCATCGCTTGCAACAGTTCGCGCGTGCCGTCGGTGGAGCCGTCGTCTACGATGATGAGTTCTTTGGTGACGCCGGGAATTTCAACGGCATTCACACGTTCGATGATTTCGTGAATTGTGCTGGCTTCGTTGTAAACCGGCATCAGGATCGAAACGGTGGAGAGTGTTTGCATGGATTCTATTCGCGCAACCACGCGGGTCACGGCTCATTCGGTCACAAGTCAATTGGGTGCAAAGGCTGAGAGGATAAACCAGGCGCGAGATGCAGGCACGTCGAGGGGATGGAGGCGAGGAGATGGGAAATAGCGGTTAAGCGAAAATTTTGCAGTTCTTTCATTTCCCAGTTTCCATTTTTGATTTGTCATTTGTCATTGCGCGAGCGGCTGTGACAACGATGAAAAATGAAAGATGGAAAAATGATATATGGGAAATGAAACGAGCGATTACGTCTCCGAACTTTTGTCCGCCTGTGCTTCGCTGCTACATCAACCCGACGCTGGCCGGGGCGGGTTCTTTGGCCAGGCAATCGTTGAGGAAGCGGACGAGGTCGGCGTTGAGCGTGGAAAGGTCGCCGCTGCCGCAGGCGGTCAGAAAATCTTCCAACTCAAACTGAAAGGATTCGTCCGTCACTTCTTTCGCTTTGGCGCGCAATTCGCTGCGATGTCGCCAAATCGCCAAACTGTAAAATGTCTGCGCGGCGCTGACGATGCCCTTCAGGGCATCGAGCAACGTGCTGAGTTGCACTTGCCGATGCAAGCGGAACGAACAGCAACAATGCGGTTGATGTTGCAGCAACTCCTGCACGGGCAAATCACAGCGCGTTTCCTGCGCCAGTTGCAACAACGCCTGCGCGTCCCGTTCAAAGGCGCTGCCTTCGAGTCTCAATTCCATCAGCAGGCGAAACTTCATCCATTCCGGGCTGGTGCAGAAGCTCGTGATCAATTGGCGATTCGCCGTCGGGCCGACTTCGGCTTCGTGCGCGGCGGCGTAGAGTTCGCTGTAACGGCGACAGAACTCGGCGTATTTGCTTTCCAGTTGACGGCGCTGTTCGGCCTCCAGCAACGTCCGCGCGTCTTGAATTTGCGCGGTCAATTCGGTGCGCAAGGCTTCGATGGCATTGTCGGCGGTGGGTTCGGCGGCGAGCAGGTAGCCGCGCAAATCTGTGAACGTCGGCATCCAATCGAGGAAGCGACAAAGCGCGCGCATTTCGTCTTGCATCTGCGCCAGCGACGCGCGATCCAGCCCGAAAATATCAGCGATGCGTGAGAGCGCGGTTTTGACGTCCATCGTGCCTTCGCTGATCGCTTCGGCCAGCGCCGAGACGCGCATAAAACGGGTCTTGCTGGTCTCCAGCGTGCGCCACGCGCTGAGCGTCAGCAAATCCATGGGCAACTGCTCGAAGCGCGTCGTCAATTCTTCTGCGCGCCAACTCTCCACCCATTGCCGCACGGCTTCGCGCACGCGCTTTTCAGCGTCCAGCGTCACGGGCGCGGGCAAGTCCACTTGGCCGGTCAACAACCGCGCCCATTCCGCCAGCACGTTGGGCGGGTAATTCACCGACGCGACGCGGCGCACGGCGCTGAAGGAACCGAGCGTGAAGCCCGGCGCGAGCGTGGCGCGGGTCAATTCGCTGTGGTTGGCTTCGTCCAATAATTCGATCAGGTTTGTGGCGATCAACGCGCCGAGCAACAAATGTTGTGCCGCGTACGGCAAACCGTACGGCGCATCGCTGAGCAACCGTTCGATGCGAATCAACGGCACGTTGGCCAGCCCGGATTCGTCCGTGTGCTGATCCATAAAGCCCAGCACGGCCTGGATGAACGGATAGGGCTGCACGGCTTCGCCGAACACGTCCGGTTGAAATGGCGCGTCCGGGTCATCGGGCGTTACGCGGCTGGCAACGCCGAGCGGAGCTGCGAACTGCGCGACGAGTTGCTGGATGGCGGGCGCGTTTTGTTGGGCTTCTGCGCCGAGGAAAAATTCTCCGATGAGCAGGTTGACATCTTCATTGGAAAGCGGTTCGGGGAAAGGCGGATGCTGCGGAAAATGTTGCGCGAGCAACGCATCGAACGCATACGACAAAAACTGCGTGAAGATGCGTTCGTTCGCGACGGGCGCGGCGTCAAACGTGTGCGCGGCATCGGCCAGCGCGCCGTTTTTCAAATACAATTCGACGAACAACTCGCGGACTTGTTCGGTCAATATTTCCCGCGTGGCGCGCTGATCTTCCGTCAGCGCCACTCCTTCGGCCAGCCGCGTTCCAATCAACTCTTCCCACGCCAGCAGTTTCTTGAGCGGGGTCAGCGCGGACGCGCCCGCCACCGCCGCCGGACGCCAGAGCACGGTGTGTTCATCCAGTTGTAAATCGTTGACGGTCGCATCGAGCGTGCTTTCGTGCAGCGGGACGACGAACAAGCGCCATTGCGATTCGGTCAATTCCTGGCCGCCCAAACAAACTTCGATGGAACGTTGGCTGCCGCGCCAGTGAAAGGTTTGCGGCAACGATTGCGGCAACGGTGAGGCGGGAGAAACCTCTTCGGCCAGCGGACGCAAGTCGTCAAACCAGCCGATGCCGACCGACAACAACAATTCGGTCAAACGCGGATCGTCTGCCGCTATCGCGCGCGCGGCCTCGGTCAATTGCCGCTCCATCGCCGAACCCGCTGCCTGATTGACGGACGCCAACATATAGCTGCAATCGCTGCCGCCGCCTTTGAGCAGCAAGGTGTCCGGGCAGGTCGTGGCGAAGTGGTCGAGGATTTTGGCCACTCGTTCGTAGGCCGCGTTCGGATTGCCTTCTTCGCTGAGCATCTGCGCCTGCGCGATTTGCCGGGCGCTTGCCGGCTGTCCCATCAACGAAAATGTGAACAGGGCTTTCAGCGCCAGCTTGGCCCAAAGGCGTTCGCCGACCGAAAGTTTGGCGACGGCTTGCGCGACGAGTTGATCGTAGAGTTTGAGCGTCGGAACGAGGGCATTGTTTTTGCGCAGTTCGTATTCGTAGCGATCAAACACTTCGTCCGGCGTGACCAGCGAAGTTGCCGGGCGATTCAGCACGCGCGTGACGGCGGTGGCGACAAAATTCGGCAGCGAAAAACTCTGCGCCGCCGCGCGAAACGCCGCCGCGCTTTCGTAAATGAGCGGATGCACCGGGTAACATTTGGCGAACTCTTCTTTCGACCATGAATAACCGGGCAGCAATTGATTGAGTTCGTTGTGCAGGTCTTCCAACTCGCGCAGTTGCGCGGGCGTTTTGCGCAACACGCGCCGGGCGATCACTTCCTGCAAATTATCCGGCGGCAGGCTGTAGACGGCGGAATCTTCGCTTTCGATTTGCCCGGCTTCTTCGTCGCGGACGATCACAGCGCGCAAGGGCAAGGCATTGGCCTGCCGCGCGATGAGCGCCAACCAATCCAAATCGGCTTCGACCGTTTCAGGTGCGCTGCGCCAACGCTGCGGCAGATTGTCAATGAACAAAATCAATTGCGAGCCGAGCGGCAGCGAACCCAATGCCTGCTCGAACACCTGTTCGCCTTTGATTGCCGCCTCCCATTTTTCGTCGTCAAAATACGAGGCGTGTTTGAGCGTCTGGCACAGCGACTGACGCAAACGGGTGGCAAACGGTTCGTGCTCGCAGCCCTCGAAATTGATTTCAATGGTCGTGACCATCTTGTCGCCAAAGCGCCCGATGGCATTGAGCAGTTGCGAATCAGCGATCATCCCGCGCAAGGCTTTGACGCTGATGAGCGCGCGCAAAAAGGCCATGAAATGACTTTTCCCGACGCCGCGCTGACCTGTGATGATTTGCAACGCAGGCAGTTGGGTCTCGGTGTTCGTGCCGCGCGGAGCCGCCAAATCCGTCAGCAAGCGCGCTGCCAGCGAGCCAATCGCATTGGTCACGAGGTACGAAGACACAACCCGTTCCGCTTCGGCAAAACTGGTGATTTCATTGTAATTCTGCAACTCGACGTAGGCTTTGACTGGACGCATGTTCTTACTGTCTTTCGTCGGGGCGCGGGTGCGTTAATTACCGATGGTGGGTTGTTGAGCTGGATGAGAATGCGAAACGAACAAGCTCGCGGGGCTGAAAGCGAGCGGACTGTAGCACAGGCGACGAAAACAAGGCAATGAAATTGTTAGACGGCGGAACCCTCGCGTTGCTTTCGCCGAGGGGCTGTTTTATGCTCACGGCGGTTGGCTTCATTCGGCACCTGACGTAACGCGATTGGGCACATCGCGCTACCTTTTGTAACGCGATTGGGCAAATCGCGCTACCTTTTCAACGGAGCAACCACACGACGCACGTATGATTCTCAGGACGACGCTTCTTTATTTTTCCCGCCAGCAGCGCCTGAAAGAGGTTGTCAAAGGCTTGCCGGGCTTCAAGCAATTGGTACAACGATTTATCGCCGGAGAACAACTCGAACCCGCGCTCATGGCGGTGCGCGAGTTGAATCGGTTGGGCATCACTGCCACGCTCGATCACCTCGGCGAAAGCATCACATCCGAAGCTGCGACCCGGCACGAAGTCCACGAATATCAAGCCGCTTTGCAACAGCTTGCCGCCGCGCAAGTGAAGGCGAACATTTCGGTGAAACTGACGCAACTGGGCTTGGACATTGATGAGCAGCTTTGTCTGCGCAACACACGCGCGCTGGTCGAAGCCGCCACACAACACGGCAATTTCGTGCGCATTGATATGGAAGACTCGCCCAAAACGGATGTAACCTTGCGCATCTTTCGCACCTTGCGTGCCGAATTTGACAACGTCGGCATCGTGCTCCAATCCTACCTCTATCGCACGGCGCAGGACTTGGAAGATGTGCTGGCCCTCGGCAGCCGCGTTCGCCTGTGCAAAGGCGCGTATGACGAAGGCGCGGAGGTCGCGTTTCCGGCCAAGTCCGACGTGGATGCCAACTTCGTCAAATTGATGCAGCGGCTGCTCAAAAGCGGCATCTATCATGGCATCGCGACGCACGACGAAGCGATGATTGCCGCGACCAAAGCCTTTGTCCGGCAGGAAAATCTGGCGCAGGACAGCTTTGAATTTCAAATGTTGTTTGGCGTGCGCCGCGATTTACAAATGCGCTTGGTGGAAGAAGGCTATCGGGTGCGCGTTTATGTCCCGTACGGCGAAGCCTGGTATCCGTATTTCATGCGTCGTTTGGCCGAACGACCCGCGAATATCTGGTTTGTCGTGAAAAATTTAATCAAAGGATGAACCGCGTTCGATAGAATCGTTGGAGTCGGAACTCTGCCTTGCTCTGGCGCATCAACCGGACAGCGTTTGCATGCTTCTCTGACCACTGGCCCGAC
Organism: uncultured Heliobacteriaceae bacterium; assembly: GCA_964631865.1. GTDB lineage: Bacteria > Acidobacteriota > Blastocatellia > RBC074 > RBC074 > JAFDVL01. The sequence goes on from CAZWAK010000044.1 coordinate 39,178, forward strand.
GGCTGGCGTAGCAACCTCTTGCGGTTGACCGGACTGGCCGAATCGGTTGCTAAGAGATGCAAAAGCTGCCTTTGAAACGTCGCTCTCAAGCATACAGGGTTATGAAACCAACAGACATGGACGCTTTGCTACTACCGTATTTGCAAGCTTCCGATGAGACAGAAGCACAACGCTCGCTGTCCGCCCTCATCACTGAGCAGGCCGAACCCATCATCCACATCCTGGTCACGCGCAAACTGGGCTTCTCGACGGGCGGGAAGCGCGAGGAAGAGGACGACGTGTGCAGCGAGATTCTGGTTCAATTGCTGGCTCGCCTCCACGCCTTGCGCGCCGATCCCAGCCAAACTCCGATAGCGGATTTCCGCGCCTATGTGGCGGGCACGAGCTATCGCTGTTGCGCCGCGTACATGCGCGAACAGCATCCGCAGCGATGGAGCGTGACCAATCGCGTGCGGTATCTGTTGACCAGGCAACCCCAATTTGGCCTCTGGCAGAACGAACACGGCGACTGGATGGGCGGGTTTATCGGCTGGGAGCCGGAACTGCGGAGCCGCCATCGGCTCAGCCCCGATCAAGTTTATGCCTTGCTGGGCGGTGCGTTGCCGTCTGCGTTGCAGGGAATTCCCGATGCCACGTTGCGTCGTGTCAGTGCGGCGGAGCAGATGGAGGCGCTGTTGACCTGGGCCGACACCTTCATTGCGCTCGACGATCTGGTCACGATTTTTGCGCATTGGTGGGGCTTGCAGGATCACCACCACCACGACATCACCCGGCGGGAACGACCTGATCCCCGCCGCCCTTTGGCCACACAACTGGAGCAACGAAATTATTTGCAAAAGCTCTGGCAGGAGATTAAGGAATTGCCCGTGCGCCAGTGCCAGGCGTTGTTGTTGCAAATGCAGAGCGAGCGCGGCCAGAGCGCATTGCTGCTGCTGCCCGTCTTGCAAATCGCCAGCCTCCGACAAATCGCCGAAGCGATGCAAATGCCCGCCGAAGAATTAGCCCAGCTTTGGCATCAACTGCCGCTCGATGACGAACGCATCGCCGCCTATCTTCACGTGACGCGACGACAGGTCATCAATCTGCGACTGGCCGCGCGCGAACGATTGCAGCGCAAAACACGGCGCTGGTAAAAAAAAATCCAAAAATATTTTTCGGACATACCAACATGGACGCTCATTTTTCATCTTCACTCCATAACGGGGCTTGTAGTAGAACGCAATGCAAGGAGTCCTCAGCCGTAAAAAAGCCGAGGACGCGCCGCCTCGGTTTGGCATAAGGTGAAGTGAGAAAACGGTTTAGGAAGGACGGATTACCGTCATGCATCTGACTGAAAAGCAATTTTTCGCATACGTCAACCGCACACTCGACCCGACAGAATTGCTCCAGGTAGACGATCATTTAGCGGCTTGTGCTGCGTGTTGCCAAAAGTTATCGAGTGTCCTGCAAGCCAACCGGGGGGAGAACGAGGCTGTCAACTCTATTGCTTGGGAGTTGACAGCCGCCGAGGAGGAATTTCACCTCAGCTTTCCGTACCTCGCCGCATACATTGACCGGCAGCTTGAGGCCGAGGAACAGGAAGTCGTCCTCAGCCATCTTGAGGTTTGCTCTGCTTGCCGTGCCGAAGTCGAAGATTTGCAAGCCTTTCAGCAAACCTTGTCTCAGCCACAAGTCAAACCGCTGCAAGCGGCTGCGACGGTTGGTTCTGGCTGGCGTGCCATTGGGCAGAAGCTGCGCCCCCGCACGTGGTGGGCTTGGCCCGCTGCGGCATCGGTCGGCGTGGCGCTGTTCGTCTTGTACAGTGGCCGTCAGCCAGAACCTATCGCGCAGCAACAACCTATTTCGCCTGTGCCGGTCATCGTGCCTTCCGCCTCAGCATCACCTGCTTCACCCGTAGCGCCGCCGGAATCCTCGCCGACAGTTCTTTCCGAGGAAGATCGCGCCGTGCAGCGAGCACTGGCGACAGGGCGGCTCGAAATCCCTGCGGACATTAACGCCCTGCGCGGCTCAAGCAGTAGCCTGATGAGCGGCAAGCCGGAACCAAACACCTTCGCCATCGTTGCCCCACAAGGCACGATGGTCGAAAGCCGCCAGCCGCGTTTGCAATGGACTGCCGTGCCCGGAGCCAAGCAGTATGTCGTGACCGTCAGCGATGCGCGTTACACCCCGGTCGTCACCAGCGAAGCATTGACCGAAACGAGTTGGACAGTGCCTGTGCCGTTGAACCGCAACGCACTTTACTTGTGGGAGGTTGTGGCGACGACAGCCGACGACCAATCCCTGAAGGCTCCCGCGCTGTCAGCGCCCGAAGCCAGGTTCAAAATATTATCGCCAGAAGCCCTCCAACTCGTGCGTCGTGCCCGGCAACGGTATGCCACTTCGCCGCTCGAATTGGGGGTGATTTATGCGCGCGTCGGCTTGTTCGCCGAAGCCGCACGGGAATTGAAACGGGCGAGCCGTCAATCCCCAATAGCGTGGCGCTTGCTCCAAAATTTGCAACAACAGCTTGGATAAGCCAGTCACGATTTCGGTGCAGCCCTTGACCAGCGATTGAAGCTTCGGGTCTACTGTGAACGGAATCCCGAAGACTCCATGACCTATCTAAGTATTCTCATTCTCTATGCTGCGGCGATGATCGCGCTGAGTCTCATCGTGGCACGGCGCGCACAAAATTCCAGTGATTTCTTTGTGGCCGGGCGTGGACTCGGCACGGGGTTGATTGCGACGACGTTGCTTGCGGCCAATATTGGCGCGGGTTCGACGATTGGCGCAACGGGCTTGGGCTATCGTGTGGGCTTGGCGGCGTGGTGGTGGGTCGGCGCGGCAGGCATTGGATCGTTGCTGTTGTCCTTCACCATTGCGCCGAGGATTTGGCGCGTCGCGCGCGACCACAATTTGTACACGGTCGGCGATTATCTGGAATTTCGCTACAACAAACACGTGCGCAGCTTGGCGGCGGCGTTGTTGTGGATCGGGTCGTTGATCATTTTCGCGGGGCAATTGATCGGCGGCGCGGCGTTGCTCAATGTCGTCGCAGGCATCAACAAAATTACGGGCTACGTGATCGCGGCGGTCGTCGTGACATTTTACTTTTCCCTCGGCGGCTTGCACACCGCCGTGCGCGTGAACGTGCTGCAATTGGCGGTGAAATTGTTTGGCTTTGGCCTGGCGTTAGCGTATCTGATTTACAACCTCAAACCGCCGGATGAGGCAACATTGCATTCGTTGCCCAACGGGTTTCACAGCTTCACCGAATCGGGACTCGGCACGCCATTGTTTTACTTGGCGACGTTCACGCCCGCGTTCATCATTTCGCCGGGCATTTTGCAAAAAGTGTTTGCCGCACGTGATGAAACGGCGGCGCGGCGCGGCGTCAGCCTCAATGCCGCAGGCTTGCTGGCCTTTGCGATCATCCCCGCGTTGATCGGGATTTTTGCGCGTTTCTATTTTCCCGCGCTGGCAAACAGCGAATTGGCCTTGCCGACCTTGCTCACGAATTCATTGCCGTTCTGGCTCGGCGCGTTGTTGCTCGCGGCGATTTTCGCGGCGGAACTCAGCGCGGCAGACGCCGTGTTGTTTATGCTGACGACTTCGCTCAGCAAAGATTTGTACCAGGCGCGTCTGAATCCGCAGGCAACCGATGCGCAGTTGTTGCGCGTCGCGCGCGGCACATCCGTTGTTTGCGGCGTGCTCGGCATCGGGTTGGCAATTGGGTTGGAAACGGTCTATGCGGCGCTGACGATTTTTTATACGCTGCTGACGGCGGCGTTGTTATTGCCCGTCAGCGTTGGCTTGTATGCGAAACGTGTGACGGCGAACGCGGCGTTGGCTTCGATGATCGTTTCAGTTGGCGTGACGTTTGTGATTCATTACGTGAGCGACCGACAAGGCTTGGGAGGCGTGCCGCCTGCGATGTTTGGGATTGCGGCTGGCGGGTTGGTAATGATGCTCCGAAGATGATGGAATACGGATCGCACGGATGATACGGAGGCTGACCGATTCCATCCGTTGCATCAGTTTGATCCGGGTTCCATTGACGATAGAACGCGGATTGCACAGATAGTACGGATGTTAACTGATCTGATCTGTGGCAATCCGTCACTTCGGTTGCATCTGTGTTCTATTCTCGCCAGACGAAAATATCCCGCGCGATGTCTTCTTCCAACGCGATCTGCGTCTCTTCGCATTGCAGCACAAAGCTCGGAAAGCGTTGTTTCAATTGAATGGGAACGCCCGTTGAAAGGCCAAACGACAGAAGTTTTTGAAAGCGCGCGTAGTTGCGTTGGCTGATGTAGGCGACGCGCGCCGATTCGTGCAGACGCAGTTGATCGGAAGACAGTAGGCGCGTGCGAACGGCTTGCAGTTGTGCGATTCCATCGGCGGTCAGCTTGAGTTCTTGCACGTCGTTGCGCGCGATCCAGCCTTCGTGTTCGGCTTCTTCGATTACATCGGGGGCAGCCGAAATTTTCGCCCCGGCTTCGAGGCTTTTCAGCAGTTCAATGATCTCTTCGGTCAATCGCATCGTCCGCCTCAGAAAGTAATATGCAACGCCCGCAGTATCCAACTGACCGCGCCGCCGACCGCAATCGCAAACGGCGTGATGAACGCGAGCATAATCATCGCCTTTTTCGTACCGTGTTCGCGGATCATCATAAAAAAGTTCGCAATGCACGGGATGAACAGCGTCAGCGTAATCAGCGCGGTCGTGATTTGCACAGGCGTCAACACACCGTCGCGCACCATTTGATTCAGGCCCGCCGCGCCATAATCGCGTCGCAAAAAGCCGAGCAACAACACTTCGGCAGTTTGTCGCGGCAATTGCAACACGCCTTGCACGATGGGCGCGAGCGCGGCTTCGATCAATTGCAATCCGCTCTGTGTGCCCCAGGGCGTCGGAATGCGCAGGCGATCCAGGATGAATAAAATCAGGGTTCCGAGCACAAACAGCGGCAACGCTTCTTTGACGTACCATTTCAAGCGCAGCCGCGTTTTCGTCCAGACGTTGCGCAGTTGCGGCACGCGAATCGGCGGAATCTCGAAGATGAAATCGCCACGCTCGCCTTTGATGATCTTCGACGACAGAAAACCGACCAGCATCATTTGCGACAGCACAACGCCAAACACAGTCAAGCCAACGCCCAAACTGAGCGATGCGCTGATGCCGAGAATCACGCCAAGTTGCGCCGAACACGGCACGCCGAGCGCAAGCAACAACGTCGCAATAATGCGCTCTTTTTTCGTCGCTAAAATCCGCGTCGTCATCGTCGCCATCGTGTCGCAGCCCAAGCCCAGCACCATCGGCAACACCGCTTTGCCGTTCAACCCCATAAAGCGAAATACGCGGTCGGAGAGAATCGCCAAACGCGGCAAATACCCGCTGTCTTCGAGCAAACCGAACGCGATGAAAAATGTCGTCACAATCGGCAGCACAATCGCAATCGCGTATGTCATTCCCATCGAAACCAAACCATATTTGCCGATGATGAAATCGTAAATAATTCCGGCGGGAATCAGGCTTTGCAGAAACGGCGTGAGGTAATTATTGAAAAGCGTCGTTTCCAGAAAATCCACGAACGTACCCGCGCCGATGACGCCGACGAATTCGTACATCAGCAACAACACAACCAACAACAACGGCAGCCCCGTTTGCCAATCGCGCGTCCAACGTCCGAGCTTTTCGGCAAAGCTTTTCGACCGTGTAATCACAAACGCCAACGGAATCATCACAGGCGCGACGAGCAGCAACAATTGCGGAATGAACGGAAACAACAAACCGCTTTCGTACGCGCCCGCTTCTTCATTCAATGTGCCAAACAAAATCTCGCCTGCTTTGCCGAGACTCGGTTGAATCGCGGGCAGTACGTTTTGGTTGATCCAGTTGTTGACAAAGTCGTACAGCGTCGGAATGCTCGTGTGAAAGATGGCATTGAAGAGCCGCGTGAATTCGGTGACGAGGAAATATGTCAAGCCGAGCAGCAAACACGCAAAAGCGAATTGCAACGCGCGATTGTCTTTGGCATCGGCGATGACGCCCGGCAAGGTTTTTTTGTACTTCTCGACCGCGTCGTCCAAAAACTGATGCCGCAACTCTTCGAGATGTGTTGCCGTTTTGCGCAACTTCAGGCGCGTCGAGTTTTCCAGGCTTCGACCCAGCGCCTCTTCGACCGCACTGCGCAATTCCGGGTCGCGCGTTTGCAGCCACTCAATCGTCAGAGCTTTGGGCAGTGCGGTTGTGCTTTCCGCCAGCAATTCGCTCACGTGTTCGTGCGTCAACAATGCCGCGCGCGCTGCTTTCAGCGGGTCATTCGGCACGCGCGCACGACCGAGCAGTTTGTGCAATTGATCCAAACCCTCGCCGTCAATCGCGACGGTTTCGACGACCGGGATGCCAAACAATTCACTCAAAGCTGCCGCATCAATTTCGATATGCTTGCTGCGCGCTTCGTCCATCAAATTCAGCACCAGAATCATCGGCAAACCGAATTCGGCAAGCTGTGATGTGACGAGCAGCGTGCGGCGCAAATTCTTCGCGTCGGCGACTTGCACGATCACGTCGGGCTGGCCTTTGATGAGCATATCGCGCGTGACACGTTCGTCGTCCGATTGCGGCACGAGCGAATTGACGCCGGGCGTGTCAATCACTTCCCAATCGCGCCCGCCATAACGCATTTTGCCGCGCGAGACTTCGACCGTTGTGCCGGGATAGTTCGAGACGGTCACATATTTTCCCGTCAGAAAGCCAAACACAACGGACTTGCCAACATTGGGGTTGCCGACCAGCAACAATTTCGGGTGCTGCGTCGCTGTAGGTTGGGGCGGCGCGGAAGAGGCAGCGGATGGTTCGAGAGTGACGGTAGCCATAAAGTGAGTGCGAGAACGGGACAAGAGTCAGAACAACGAAAAAGGAGAGTACCAAAACTGAAAATCATTTTCAATAAACAAGAGCAGAATCTAGGCGTTGGTGTTCGATTGATAAAGCGTTGTTGCGAGAGGCAAGGAGAAGGCTTGCGCCAAATTGACAAATCCCCAAAATCGGTTGATAGTTCGTGCGCACTCGAAACGATCCACAATCAACTTCATTCGCTATGCAGAACGGGCCACCTCGAACGCTGAACGAACTCATCTTGCAGGCCACTGCGCGCCGCCCGAATAAGGCCGTGCTGCGCTACAAACGCGACAAAGCCTGGCAGGACATCACCGGCGCGCAGTTGATGGAGCGGATTCGCCACGTCGCGCTGGCCTTGCACGAACGCGGCGTACGAGCGGGCGACCGCGTTTCGATCCTCGCCGAAAGTTGTCCCGAATGGAGCATCACGGATTACGGCATTCTGGCGAGCGGCGGCGTGACCGTGCCGATTTACCCGACGCAGGCCGTAGATCAGGTCGCGTACATTCTGAAAAATTGCGGAGCCAGGCTGCTGTTTATCTCGAACCAAAAGCTGCAACGCCGCGTGCAAGCTGCGCTGGATTCGCTCAAAAGTGATGCGCCGCAGGTGATTTTGTTCGACGAAAATGTCGCCGATTGCGAGACGCTGAGTTCATTCGCGGCCAAAGGCGCAAACGTTGCCGAGCGCGAGCCGGAACTGTTCGCGCAACTCGCCGCGCAAGCCACGCCGGATGATTTGGCGACGATCATTTACACTTCCGGCACGACGGGCGAGCCGAAAGGCGTGATGCTCACGCATCGCAATTTGGTCTTCGATGCCATCAGTTCCGCCAAACATCTGGGGCCGGACATCAACGACGTATTTTTGAGCTTCCTGCCGCTGTCGCACGTGTTTGAGCGCACGGTGTTGTATTTGCTGATGCACGCGGACGTGCAAATTTGTTTCGCGCGCGGCATCGAAACCGTGGCCGAAGACTTGAAAGAAATTCATCCGACGATTGTGACCGCCGTGCCGCGTTTGTTCGAGAAAATCTACGCCACGATCAACAAACGCGCCGCCGAGCAGCCGCCGCTGAAGCAAAAGATTTTTCAGCGCGCCGTCAAAATCGGACGCGAAGTCGCCATCCTCAAAGACCAACGCAAATCTGTGCCATTCACGCTAGCAATGCAGCACAAAGTGCTTGATGGTTTGGTTTTCAGCAAATGGCGCGAGGCAGTCGGCGGCAAGATTCGCTTTTTTGTCTCCGGCGGCGCGGCGTTGCCGAAAGAACTCGGCTTGATTTTCTCGGCGGCAGGCATCCCGATTCTGCAAGGTTATGGTTTGACCGAAACCTCGCCCGTCGTCGCGTGCAACCGCCCGGAAAACAACCGCTTCGGCACGATTGGCGAGCCGATTGAAGGCGTCAAAGTCAAAATTGCCGAAGACGGCGAATTGCTAGTGCAAGGCGATTTGGTGATGAAGGGTTATTACAAAATGCCGGAAGCGACTGCCGAGATGATTAAGGAATACCCGGACGGCGTCTGGTTGCACACGGGCGACATCGGCGAAATGGACGGCGAAGGGTTCCTGAAAATCACCGACCGCAAAAAAGACCTCATCAAAACGAACCTCGGCAAATACATTGCGCCGCAGCAAATCGAAAACCTCATCGGCGGCATCCCGCTCGTCGAACAAGTCATCATCATCGGCAATCAACGCAAATATCCATCGGCTTTGATCGTGCCGAATTATGACGCGCTGAAAACGTATGCCGCATCGCTCGCGCTCGACACGAAAGACAAAGCGACGCTCGCCAAACATCCGCGCATCATTGAGTTCTTCAAGAAAAAAGTGGACGAGGTCACGAAAGAATTAGCGCCGCACGAAAAGGTCAAAAAGATCGCTTTGCTGACGCAGGAATTCACAATTGACGGCGGCGAACTCACGCCCTCGCTCAAGATTCGCCGCAAGTTTGTCGAGGACAAATACCGCGACCTGATTGATTCGCTCTATCCGAAAAATGAAGCGTTGGACGGCTAACACAGAGACGCGAAGCGTTTGGAGTGCGACGGTCTCGACGTCCCTTTGGCAGGGCGAACGATCCAAAAGCTACGTCCAGCCGCAGCACTCCAAACGCTTCGCGTCGAAGAAGTCATTTTGGAACTTCGTGCCGCGCCTGACGTGAAAGCCTGCGTGA
>CAZWAK010000045.1:0-47927 GCA_964631865.1 uncultured Heliobacteriaceae bacterium
CACTATCTCGCCCGCAGAATAAATCGCTCAAGTTATTCTGCGGGCCTGACTTACTTCGTCAATTCCCGATGCAGCCACGCCTTCGCCATGCTCCATTCGCGTTTGATGGTGGCGGGGGAAAGCTTCATGACTTCGGCTGTTTCCTCCACCGTCAAGCCACCAAAAAAGCGCAGTTCGACGACACGCGATTGTTGTTCATCCAACTCGGCCAGATGGGTCAGCGCATCGTCGAGCGCAATCAAATCCACTTCTTTCTGATCCGCAATTTCGATGGCTTCGTCGAGCGAGAGTTTCGCTGCGCCGCCGCCGCGTTTGTCCGCTGCGTGGCCACGCGCGTGATCCACCAGAATGCGCCGCATCATTTGCGCCGCGACGCCGAAGAACTGCGCACGGTTTTGCCAGTTCGCCTGCTTCTGGTCAATCAACCGTATGTACGCTTCGTGAACGAGCGCCGTCGTTTGCAGCGTGTGATCGGCGCGCTCCTTGCGCAAGTAGCGTTTGGCAATCTGTCGCAATTCGTTGTAGACGAGCGGCATCAATTGCTCAAGCGCCTCCGCCTGACCGTTATTCCACTCCATCAATAAAGTCGTGACTTCGCGGGTGGGATGACTCATCGCTGGCTCTCCTGAAAAGTTGCACCGGGAAAGTTCGAGAACGCGCCGCCGCTCGTTCCATAAGGTGCGTGAAGCATAACAAGGCAAACAAGCTCGGTCAATTTGCAATTTTTTGTGAGCTGCCCTACCTCCGTGTTGCGCGTTAGTTGAGTGAAAGAACAGATAACTTTGAGAAGGAGACAAACACTATGACACTCGTACTGAACTGTTCACGCTGTGGCAACAATAATTTCAACTACGCGCAATTTTGCGCCGCCTGTGGCCTGCCACTCAACTGGGGGCAGCCGCGACAAACCACCGGCAATGGCCGCGCGATACTGGCATTGGTGCTCGGTCTTGTGGGGTTGTTCTTTTGTGGCTTCACAGCGATTCCGGGCGCGATTCTGGCCTGGTTGGAAATGCAGGCCGTGCGGGAAGGCCGCGCGCCGCAAACTAATGGCGGCATGGCGAAGCTCGCGTTCTGGATCAACATTGTCGCGCTCGCGCTGACTGTGGTGGCAATCCTGCTCTTGAGTTTGTTTGGTATCGCGCTCGCGTAAAAAAATCTACGCCCGCGTGAGCCGCTTTTGTTTTCGCTTTCGCGTTATTTAGGTGAGAGCGAAAAACAAGGAGCTTGCAAATGAACACACAAGTCAACAATGGTCATTTCGTCAATCATCAATTCGCGCCATCGCTGCTGTGTCCGAACGGACACGGCGGCGCACCGGACGGCGGCAAATTCTGCACGCGCTGTGGCGCGCAATTGGTCGCGTGGCCTGCGATGACGCCGCAGCCTGTTCAAGCGGTCGTGCCGATGCAGGCATTGCAAATGCAAGCGGTCAAGCCCTGTCACCTGTGCGGCGGCAACGGGCACGCGCTTGATCTGAACGCGGTGATTTGTCGCGGCTGCCGCTGGTTGCGCCCGTTGGCTCCGGGCTACCACGTTGACCCGGCGGCGTTTCAATGGGCACAGGATGGGCAGGCGATGGCGAAGCTGCGTTCGATGACGACGCTGACCAACCTAGCGCGTTCCATCTCGGACAAAGCCGGTCGCCGCTGGGTCGAGACGACCTTCAATGGCGTGCGGTTGAGCGAAAAACAAATGCCGGAAATTTATGCGCAGGCCATCAGAGCCGCGCGGATATTGGGGATGACGCACTTGCCCGATATTTATGTCTCCGGCGAACGCCCCTGGGATGCGTTGACGTACGGCAGCGATCAGAATGCGTTCATCGTGCTCGGTTCGGCGTTGACTTCCAGTTTTCAGGGCGACGATTTGCTCTTCGTGTTGGCGCGCGAAATGGGGCATTGCCGCGCGGGCCACGCCTTGTGGAAAACCGTGATTCGCTTTTTGGTCGGCGAACAAAATCCGCGCAGCGGCATGATGAAAGACGGTGTGCTCGGCATGCTCGATCCCGGCAAATGGATTGAAGGCGCGCTTGAATTGCCGCTGCTCGGTTGGGCACGCCAAGCCGAAATCACGGCGGATCGTGCGGGCTTGCTCGCGGTCGGCAACGAAGACATCGCGCGGCGCGTGCTGCTGACTTGGTCGCTGAAGTCGCCGCTGCTCTATCGCCAAATCAATACGGAAGCGTGGCTCGAACAGCAAGCCGACGAAGGCAACGACGAAACCTTGCGGCTGTCGGAAATGATGTCGTCGTCCACGCCGTACATCACGCGGCGGCTGAAGCTGATGTCGGAATTCGCGCGCAGCAACGAGATGAAGCACATGCATTCGGTCATTCGTCAATTCGCGCCGCCCGCGCCAACGCCAAGCCCTGCGCCCGCTGCGCCGCCGCGTCCAGACGCGCTGCGCATTGCGTGCCCGACATGCAAAACCGGGATGAGCATTCCGCGCCAAGCCCTGGCGGGCAAAGACAGCTTGAGCGTGCGTTGCCCGAATTCACAATGCGGCCAAGTCAATTTGCTGAAGCTCAAGCAGACGACCCCCGAAGAACAATTTGCCGATTAACCAACTTCATAACCATCAGGAGAAATTATTATGGAAACCACCAACGTCATCATCGTCACCGAAAACACCGCCACGGGCGCAGCGACCATCGAAGTGCTCCCGATGCCAACGGAAACTTCCTCCAACGTCGTCACCGAAATCATCGAAGCGATTCTTGATCCGACCGGCGACGAAGTGGAGGCCGACACGATGGAATTGAACGACAGCACCGTCACGGCGTACACCAGCGTTGCACCGGATGCGTTCGACGCAACGGCAAGCTTCGAGACCTTCGACGCTTCATCAACCGTTGACGCGAGCGCGATGAACGCGACGGATGCCACGGGCACGGCGTCCGATGCCGCTTCGGTCATCACATCATCTGATGCCACGACGGAAGTTGACGCCGCCACTGCCGCCGATGCGCAGGCACAAGCCGACGAAGCTGTCGCGCGTGGCGATTACGAAGCCGCCGCCTATCACCGCGAAGTCGCCGAGAACGAAGCCTACGCCGCAGGCGATTCCAGCAGCTTGCACGGCAGCGATTCGACCGATCTGCAAAACGCCGATTGGCAACAGGATCAAGCCAATTACTACGAACAACAACAAGCCCAACACGCGCAAGCAGGCGATTACGAAGCGGCACGCGAAGACGCTGCCAACGCGGCGTACGCGCACGGCAATGCCGATTGGCAGGCCGGTGGTTCGGATCATTCCGGCCAAGCGCAGATCGAAGAACACCAAATGGATTGGGCTGTGTGGGAAGAAAAGAACGCCGATTATTATGCCGATTCAGCGAACGCCTATGCCGCGCAGGGCGATTACGACAACGCTGCGACGTATGCTGCCGAAGCCACCGAGCATCAAGCCGCTGCCGATTATCACGGCGATTTGGGCGAGCACGGCGGCAGTATGGCGGTGTATGATCTAGCCTCGGAAGTCACGGCAGATACGTCCTACAGCAGCTACGATTATTCGTCGTCCTACGCTTCCTCATACGACACTTCGACCTACGATTCGTCCAGTTCGTACTCGGAGTGACACAATCGAAAACAGGCTCTTTCCAAACTTTTAAGGAAAACTTTAACTGGTGGAGTCGCGGACGTGTAAAACCACAAATCCACGCCTATCAAAGAGTTGATTGACTTGAGTTAAGTGATTTGCTAGACTGCCGCGCGTTTGCTGGTGTTTAGCAAGCAAGACCTACCCCCGTACATTAGCTGTTATTGTAGTTTTACTCGTCCCCGGCAATTTCGGGTCCAAAGCGTCGCGCAACCAGACTCATCCACCATCCTTAAAATAGAAGAGAGAGCCTATGTATTACATTCCTAAAGGTAAGCCAATGCACGAGAAGCTCAGCACGAAGTTTGTGCGCATGGAAGGGCTTCTGGAAGAATTACAAGCGGAGAGCTTCAACGGCTACATCATGCTGAGCTTCCCGCAGACGAGTGGGTTTCTGTTTATTCAGGACGGCAAGGTCATCAACGCGGCGGAGATCACCGGATCTGATCAACGTGCCGGAATGGCCATTGAAGAGCAATTGCTGCGGCTATCGCAGCAAACCAAAGGCACGCTGTCGGTCTATTACCTGCAAAAGGAAATCGTCCAAACCCTCGCGGCGATTGCCGATGGCGAAGCGGTATACCATAACCTGACGAGCGATTGGGCGAATCTGGGCAAGCTGATCAAAAAGTTGTCGGGCGAACGCCGCACCTATTTCATCAACCTTGCATTTGAAGAAACGGCGCGTGGCTTGATTTTTGTGGACGGCGAAAAAATCGAAGCGGCTTGTACGGCAGGCGGCGATCATCTGTTGGGTGCGGACGCGCTCACTCGGCTCACACAAGACAGCGAAGCCACCATCGCCACGTTCAGCGTCTATCGGCAAGCGAGCGCGGCAGCGTTGTCGCAGTTGGATGACAAAGACCTGGAATCGCGTCTCAACCGGCTGGCATCACAAACTACCTCGCCTGCTCCAGCGGCTCCGGTTCAGCCCGCGCCCCAGCCGATCATCACGCCGCCTCCCAGTCCGGTTCAGGCTGCACCCGCGACGTCCGCCAATGTCGCAGCTTCCACTCCGGCATCCGCTCCGTATTACGAATCGCTGTTGCCCTCCGGCAGTGGAACAACTGCCACGCCGTCTGCGCCGCAAGCAACAGAAGTCAAAAGTAAAGCCAATACCTTCGATGACATTCTTGAAGTCGTCGAAGTAGAAGCGCCCGTTCGCCCAGCACCTCCGACGAATGGACAAACGTCCGCGGCGGGTGTTTCTGCCGCACAGGTGACGCCTGCGCCGTTGCCCGAAACGTCCAAAGCAGGCAACGAAATGCGCGACCTCATGCAATTGATGAGTCAAGTCGTGGCTGCTGTGGAGCGCGGGATGACAGTCGCCGGACGCGGCAGTTCATTCCCAACCGCTTTGCGCGCTGGGTTGCTGGCCGTGACCGAACGCTATCCATTCTTGGATCCGTTCGCGGCGGAGTTTGAATATCAGGACAAAGAGATCGTGTTCGTGGGCACAGCGCAAGCAGGCGAATTTGCTTCGGGCTTGACCGAGGCGTTGCGTCAGATGGTTGAAGATTTGATCTTTTCGTCGAATGGTCGCGTGCGGGATTACATTGCAGAAGAATTGCGTAAGGTCGAGCGCGAACAGGCGGCAGAGATTCGTCGGTTCAATCTTGGCAACTTGACCGAGAAGATTTGCCAACACTAAACGGCACTACAATCAGCCAACAAGAAGGGGAAGAGTGAATCGCTCTTCCCTTTCTTGTTTGCGCTACTCCGCATTTTGAATTTCCAATTCCGGCGGCGGTTGACGACGGTTGAGCAACATTTTCGCGAAGAACGCGAGCAGAATCGCGGCTGCAATGCCGAGTCCGATTTTGACCGAATGTTGCTTGAGGATTTCGGTCGCCTGCTCACCGTACCGCACGGCCAAAACTCCTTCGAGAATAAACCGAAAGCCGCGTCCCAAAATCATCGCCAGTACAAAGCGCCAGAGCTTCATGCGAAACGCGCCCGCCGACAGCACAAACAATTTGAAGGGAAACGGCGGTGGCATTACGGCTGCGACCAGCAACGCCCAGATGTCATATTCGTCCAACGCTTTTTGCACTTTCGCGCGTTTCTCGGCGCTGAATTTTCGCAGTGCTGCTTGTCCGCCTTTCAGCGCGATGAAGTACAAAATCAACGAGCCAATCGTCGAGCCAGCCATTGCGGCCAACACATACAAAGGCATCAAGGCAGGCGTTGCGATGGAAAGTGTGATGACAACCACATCCGGCCCGCCGGGCATGGGGATGAAGGCTGCGTCCATCAACGCAATCAAAAAAATTCCCAACGCCCCAAAGCCAATCAAAGAAGCTTTCAAATTTTTGAACCAACCCATCAATCCGGTGAGAAAAATCAACATGAAACTTGCATCCTAATCGGTATATGAAGCCGCTGTTTTGTTTTTCAGGGAACGGCTGCGAAAGAAAGTAATAAGCCAGCGAATGACAATAATCAACGCCACGAACAAGAGCACAACGATCAGCACTTCGCTGAAATGTGCTTTCAACCATTCAATGACTTGCAAGACTTGTTCACGCAGAAAGTACGCTGCAATGCCCCAAGCATAATAGCGCACCATCCGCGCAATCAATATGGTTGCCACAAAGCGTTGCAGCGGATAGCCCAACGCGCCCGCCGTAGCGACGAAAATCTTGAAGGGCAACGGAGGCGGCAAGACTGCCGGAATCGCCAATGCGAACAAGCCCCAGCGACGATAGAGCCGCTCGACCTGTTCGAGATGTTTGGGCTGAAATCGTTTGGTAATGAAGTTCCGCCCTTGCCGCGCGATGCGATACAAAATCAAACAACCCAAAACGGAACCGAGCGCAGGCAGCAGGGGAAAATAAAACACTTCGTTCGGATTGTGCGCCACGCGCAGAACCGTGATGATGTCATTGACCTCCGGCAGCGAAAGCAATGACGAATCGGCCACTGCCACCAAGATCATCATCGGGGCGGCCATATACAGCGGCATCCCCACGACCTGATCGGCAATATGTACGAACCACGCTTGAATCCTATCGAACATGTTTACTACAACCGTTTGACAAAGCACTTGCCTGGCAACTCCTTGATTCTATCTTTCATTTCCAGGCCAAGCAACGCGCTCGTCAATTCGGGCGAGGATAATCCGCTCGACAAAAGCAATTCGTCAATGTGTGAAGCGACATCGGCGGTGAGCAACGCGAGCAGCTTCTGTTCGTTCGGACTCAGTGCAACTTCTTCAAAGGCAGGTTGAGCAGACGTGGCGTCTTTCACTTTGGGTTTGGGTTCGACGCCAAGCAGGGCTTCTTTGATCGGCTGCGGAAATTCTTCCACCACATCGCGCCAGTGTTGCACTAACTTCGCGCCATCTTTAATCAAAAAGTTTGGCCCGAATGAAGTTTGCGAGGTGATATTGCCCGGCACGGCAAAGACTTCGCGGCCCTGTTCGGTTGCCAATCGCGCTGTAATCAATGACCCGCTGTGTTCAGACGCCTCCACCACCAGCACCCCAAAACACAAGCCGCTGATGACACGATTGCGATAGGGAAAATTTTGCGCCAGCGGCGGTGTGCCGAGGGGAAATTCTGAGACGATAGCGCCGGTCGCGATCATTTCTTCGGCGAGCTTTTTATGCTCTTTGGGATAAATCACATCCATCCCTGTGCCGATGACACCAATGGTTTTCGCGCCCGCTTCGAGCGCGCCGCGATGTGCTGCCCCATCAATGCCTCGCGCCAAACCCGAAACGATGGTGACGCCGTGCGCCGCCAATTCGCGCGCGAGAAAATTTGCCGCGTTCGTGCCATAAGTCGAACAACGCCGCGATCCCACGACAGCAAGCGCGGGCGACGTTAAGGCTGCGTTTAGATCGCCTTGCACATAAAGCGCGATAGGCGGATCGTAAATCTCGCGGAGCATCGGCGGATAGGATTCGTCGGCAAGAGTAATGACCTGCGCGCCGAGGGCTTCGAGCCGTTCGATTTCCGCTTGGGCTTTGTCGAGGATTTCGGTGTCGTGTAGTTGTTCGATGGTGGCTGGCTTCAAACCTTCCGCCAGCAAGGTTTCACGCGAGGAGGCAAACACATTGGCGGGTGAACCGAATTGGTCAAGTAAAAGATTCGCGGTGCGGGGGCCAATGCCGCGAATCATGTTCAGGGCAATCCAGTCAGCTAAATCATTTCGCATTGTTCGGTAGTTCAGTGGGACTGACAAAAGCGCAGAGTTACAAAAATTGTCAGTCAATTCGTCAATCGGCACGCTCTGTTCTGAGCGCACGCAAGATAAATCGTCGCATCAAAAAGGGTGGATTATCGTTCAAACTGACACGAGCCGTCAACCTCTTGGAAAACAACGAGTTACAGCAGTGATTTAAAAAATGCTAAAACACGATCAAAAAGGTGTGATTAGGCGCAAACTATATTTGCTTTAGTTTCAACAGTTTATCATTTTTTTAAAAACTTTAACTTGCTTTAACGCATTTTGACCGCTACACTGCGCTTGCTTTTTCGGTAGTAGTTTCATTGGTTACGATGAAAGTTATTGGAAACTAACGGGGCAGATTCCAATAACTTTCATCGTTTTTTAATGAAGTTCAGCGGTCTCATAGCTCCTCGATTAAATAACCTCACACACTGTTGCGTAATCACGTTTGCCCGTGCATCAACTGTTTTTTGCTTGAAATTCTTGGTTCCAGGTGTCTGTCGGAAAGGAGCTTGGAGATGGAATTGGTAGGCGAATGGTTCGGGAAGATCAAAGTAAAAGAAGGGGATGATTGCTCACTGGGTACAACCAACCCCTTCACGCCAAAGAGCTAACCAAGCAACATTGCAACAATCTACCGGCAATAGGACTGCTGCGTTCCTTGGCACCAGCAGATCATGCTGGCATGGTAGACATATTCGCAATCCACCTATTCTTCCGGGAAAATTTTAGCAATCATTTAAAAAACTTTTATCCATCTGATCTGGGTGGATTTGGGGATGCTTCAGGTGCCGCGCAGCGGTCAACCCCGGTTAATCAGACTGGCGACATAGCCTGCTCCGAATCCATTGTCAATATTGACGACTGTGACGTTTGATGCGCAGGAATTCAGCATCCCCAGCAATGCCGCCACGCCGCCAAAGCTTGCGCCATAGCCAATGCTGGTTGGCACGGCAATCACGGGCACGCTGACCAGTCCGCCAACAACGGACGGCAATGCTCCTTCCATCCCCGCCACACAAATTACGACGCGCGCCGCTTGCAGTAACTCGCGTTGACTCAAAATGCGATGAATGCCTGCGACACCAACATCAAACAGCTTCAGCAACTGGTTCCCCATCGCTTCGACCGTGATCGCCGCTTCTTCCGCGACGGGAATATCAGACGTGCCAGCCGTTACAATGGCAATCGTTCCTTTGCCATGTTCGGTGCGGTCGCGGATGATTGAAATTGCGCCGCAGGATTCGTGAAAAGTGGCGGACGGTTCGACTTGCCGCACTAACTCAAATGCTGACCGCTCTGTCCGCGTCACCAGCAAGTTCCCCGCACGTTCCAGCAACTTCTCCGCAATGCCGACAATTTGTTCCGGCGTTTTGCCGCGCCCGAAAATCACTTCGGGAAAGCCGTGCCGAATCGCGCGGTGATGATCCACGTGCGCAAAGCCGAGATTTTCAAACGGCAGATGTTTGAGCTTTTCGAGAGCTTCCGGGATGTTAACTTCGCCCGCTTGCAATCGTCGCAGCAAGGCTTCCAAATTTTGTTGATCCATACTTTCGTGACATAATCGCCAATCAACTTGGCTACATTGATGTTGTGAACAAGCAACGTTATAGCACTGAAGGCAACGAGATGAAATCCATCACGGTCGGCATCACAGGCGCAAGCGGTTCGATTTACGCGCAAAAGCTTCTAGCGCGCCTGCACAAATGCCCCGATGTCGCGCGCATTGATCTTGTCATCACCAAAGCCGGTGTGCGCGTCGTCGGTGAAGAGTTAGGCGTCAATGTTGCCGGGACGGAACCGCGTGTCGTGCAAGCATTGATTGGCGCGCAATCCGACAAAATCCTCGTGCATCCCGCTGCTGACATCGGCGCGACGATTGCCAGCGGTTCGTATTTGTCTGACGCAATGGTCATCGTGCCGTGCAGCATGAGTTCGCTCGCCTGCATTGCAACAGGCATCGCGCGTGATCTCGTGCATCGTGCGGCAGACGTAATGCTGAAAGAACAGCGTCCGTTGATCCTCGTGCCGCGCGAAACGCCGTTGCACGCAATTCATTTGGAAAATATGCTGAAGCTTGCGCAAATGGGCGTGCGCATTGTCCCGGCGATGCCGAGTTTCTATCATTTTCCCAAGACGATTGATGATTTAGTCGAGCATTTCACGCATCGCTTGTTGGATCACTTGGGCGTCACACACGAACAGAAAACACGCTGGGAAGGAAGTGCGCACAAATAACCTATGCTCCGCAGTCTGAAGATCACCCTCGAAATGATTAAGATCGAACATACACTGTTCGCCTTGCCCTTCGCGTTTTTGGGCGCAGTGTTAGCCGCGCGTGGATTGCCGACGACGCAGCAAATCATCTGGATCACGGTCGCAATGGTCGGCGCTCGCTCGGCGGCGATGGCGTTCAATCGCTTGGCAGATCGTGAGATTGATGCCGCGAATCCGCGCACGGCAATGCGCGCCATTCCGGCGGGTTTGCTGAGCGCGCAATTCGTCGCATTGTTCACGATTGCTTCGGCAGCGATCTTTTTTCTGGCGGCATACATGCTCAACCATTTGACCTTGATGCTCTCGCCCATCGCGCTCGCTTCGGTGTTGTTGTACTCGTACACAAAACGCTTCACGAGCCTTTCGCATTTGGTGCTCGGCTGGTGTTTGAGCATCGCGCCGACGGGCGCGTGGATTGCCGTGCGCGGCGCGATTGATTCGCCTGTGCCCTTGTTGCTGAGCTTGGCGGTGCTGTTGTGGACGGCGGGGTTTGATGTGATTTACGCCTGTCAGGATTACGAGTTTGATGTGAAGGCGGGGCTGAATTCAATTCCGCAACGGCTCGGCATCGCAAAAGCATTGTGGGTTGCACGTCTGCTGCACGTTGGGATGTTTGCCGCGTTGCTCGTGGTCTTCGCCCTGAGTCAATTGCATTGGCTTGGTTTGCTTGGCGTTGTCATCACAGCTGCGCTCCTGATTTACCAACACAGCATCGTCAAAGCGCACGATCTGTCGCGCCTGAACGCTGCGTTCTTCACGACCAATGCGTTTGTGAGCGTGATTTTATTTGGCACGGTCGCCGCCGATATTTTCTTATGGCAATGAAACGAGTCGCTGCATTTTTTATCGCCGCATTCCTGCTGCTCAATCTTCCGCTGCAAGCGCAAAAAGCCTTGAAGGACGAGATTGACCATAAGCTTGTCACGTTTCAGAAGAAGTTGCTCAACTACAAAAACTTCACCTTGCCCACGCCCGTTGAAAGCCAAACGATCAACCTGCGCGAGCACGCGAAGGGCAAGAAATTGGTGCTCGTAACTTACTTTGCCGCGTGGTGTGAAAACAGCAATCACGATTACGAAACGATCCAACACTTGCTGAAAAAATTCGGCGACAAAGGCTTGAGCGTCGTCGGTGTGTGCGATTACTCCACGCCCAAAGAAGTCAACGACTTCATCACTAAGCATCAGCCGTCGTACCCCATTGCGATTGAAAGCAACGACGACAAACAACGTGAAAAAACTTCGCATTACAACTATCGCAAGCTCTGCGGGGATGAACGCAAATGGGGCACGCCGTTCACGTTGCTCCTTGAAGCCCAAAACATCAAAACTGACGGCGAGCTTTTAGCAGAAGAAGTGATGGCCGCCAACGGCGAACTGGATCGCAAAGAAACCGAAAAGCTGCTGAAACAACTTTTGAAATAGAGGCGCGCGCTATCTCAAATTTCAAATCTCAAATTTGAAATCATCCACGTATGAACGATTATTTTATTGACCCAAACCTCAAACCGATTGCCGCGAAAGTACAAGCTAACGAACGTCTGAGCTTTGCTGATGGCGTCGCGTTGTTCGCGTCTGATGATCTGCACGGCGTTGGTCGTTTGGCTGATATTGTTCGCCGTCGCAAGCACGGGCTGAACACGTATTTCAACGTCAATCGCCATCTGAATCCGACGAATTTTTGCTATGCCGATTGTAAGTTCTGCGGCTTCTTTGTGAAGCACAATCAAGCAGGCGGCTACACGCACAACCTCGACGAAAACTTGGCGATGGCGCGGCAGGCGCGCGCACAAGGCGCGACAGAATTGCACATCGTCGGTGGTCTGAACACACGCTTGCCGTTTTCGTATTACACCGATTTGCTTGCGATGTTGAAACGCGAAGTGCCGGAAATGCACTTGAAAGCGTTCACGATGGTCGAGCTGGATTTCTTCGCCAAGTTTTACAAGCTGTCCGACGAAGAGGTGATTCAGAAATTGCACGACGCAGGGATGGATTCGTGTCCGGGCGGCGGCGCAGAAATCTTTCACGAGCGCGTACGCGAACAAATCTGCTCGCACAAAACCGACGGACAACGCTGGTTGGATTTGGCGGGCAAAGTCCACGCCGCGGGCATCAAGACAAACGCGACGATGCTCTACGGTCACATCGAAAGTCACGAAGACCGCGTAGATCACCTCGTCAAACTCCGCGAACAACAAGACAAGTCGGGTGGCTTTCAATGCTTCATCCCGCTCGCGTTTTATCCGCCCGGCACGCAACTCGCACACTTGCCCGGCCCGTCCGGCATTGACAGCTTGAAGACGATTGCCGTCTCGCGTCTGCTGCTCGACAATTTCGATCACATCAAAGCGTATTGGGTGATGCTCGGCAAAAAACTCGCGCAAACGGCTCTGCATTTCGGCGCGAACGATTTCGACGGCACGATTTCGGGCGGCGGCGAATTGATGGAGTCCTATCTCGTCGAAGCCAAAAACGAAAACGAAGCGAGCAAGCAAGAGATCATTCACTTAATTCAAGAAGCCGGATTCAAAGCCATCGAGCGCGATACGGTGTACAATTCATTTCGAGAATACGAAATGGCAGCATAACTTTGAGTAGACGGTAGACGGTAGTCAGTAGTCGGTAGGAAGACCTTCGGTAATCAAAGTTCACCTCTTACCCAAACTACTGTCTACCGTCTACCCTCTACCGTCTACTTTTATGAAACAACAAATCAACCTTGCCCACAGCCCCGATTCTGACGATGCCTTCATGTTTTATGGCCTCGCCACCGACAAAATTATTCCCGACACGCTGGACTTCACGCACGTCCTCAAAGACATTCAATCGCTCAACCAAATTGCGATGACGACGCAGGAATTTGATGTGACTGCCGTGTCGTTTCATTCGTATGCCTACATCTCCGATCACTACGCGCTGCTGCCACACGGCGCGAGCATCGGCGATGGTTACGGCCCCATCGTCGTCGCGCGCGAACCGGTTCCGGCAACTCGTATCAAAGATATGGTCATCGGCGTGCCCGGCACATTGACCAGCGCATTTCTCTCGCTGAAGTTGCACACGCCGGAGTTTCAATACAAAGTCTTGCCCTTCGACGAAATCATTGACGAAGTCGTCGCAGGCAATGTTGACGCGGGTTTGCTGATTCACGAAGGCCAATTGACCTATCACGAACAAGGCTTGGACAAAATCCTTGACCTCGGTATGTGGTGGAAAAAGGAAACCGGTTTGCCCTTGCCGATGGGCGGCAATGCGATCAAACGCGATTTGGGCGCGGAGCTACAACGCGAGGTTTCCAAATGGCTGCACAAGAGCATTCAATATTCGCTCGACAACCGCGAAGCCGCGCTCGCCTATGCAATGCAATTCGCCCGCGATATGGCCGTCGAAACCGCAGATCGTTTCGTCGCGATGTGGGTCAATCGCAGCACTCTCAGCTACACCGAAGCGGACAAAAAAGCCGTGCAGTTGTTGTTGGACGAAGGCTTTCGCAAAGGCGTGATTCCGAAACAGGTGACGGTGGAATTTGTCGAATAAGCCAATCGCCTGTGCTCCTGATTTCTCGCCTTCAATGATGGCTACAACACGTCTTTGCGCTTGAGACTGAACATCGCCAGACTGAGCATCACAATTATCGCTCCGACCAGCACACACAAGTCCGTTTCGACGCGCTGGCGATAGGCGCTGCGAAGCGCGTCTTCATTCGCCCCTGGCGGCAAGGCTTGATATTCCGCGACGTGCAGCACCGTGGGGATTTCGTGGCGCGCGCTTGTATCGTCCACGCTGACCCAATGCACCAGCGATTCCAAACTCCAGCGCACAATCATCACATCGCTGATGACGCGCGCCGCGCCCAGGCCTTCTTTTCGGATGATGCCATCGGGCGGCTTGGTCGCGCGTAGCGAGGCTGGCTGGGCCTTCTGCGCTTGTTGTTTGAAGTCTTCGTAGCGTTGATATTCGACGGCGGTCGCGGGCTTGAAGCCTTTCGTCACGTTCACGTACACATCGTCAAGTGGTTTCAGAAAGCCGCTCAGCAACAGTTGCGGAATCATAATCAGCGGCAACAAGCCCACCGCCTTTTCCGTCGAATTCACCACCGCCGAAATCAGCAAGCCCAAACCCACGCCGCCCAATGTCGTCAAATACAAAATCAACAACAACGGCGGGAAATCGTCCGCGCGCAACCGCTCAAAGCCCATCAGCGCGCCCAAAAGCAAGCCGCTTTGCAACAAACCGATGCCGCTCAGCACCGCGAATTTCGACAGCACATACGAAGGAATTTTCAGATTGACCAAACGTTCGCGCCGGTAAATCGGGACTTCGGCGACAATTTCGCGGATCGCGTTGTTCGCGCCAAACCACACGGCAATGATCGCCGCGATGAACAACGTCTTGGCGTCATTGACGGTGCTTTTCGTGATGAGCACGAGCAGCAAGGCGACGATGATCGGTTGCAGTACGGTCAGGGCGAGATGGCGTTTGTCCTTGAGCTTCGTTTCCAAATAACGCCGCGTCAAATGAACCCATTGGCGCGGGCCAAAGTTGCGGGCGCGACGATGGCGATGCTTGGCGCGCGCGCGTGTCGGCAATCGCGCTTGCATCGTGGCGCGCGCGAAGTCTTGCGTTTCTGCGAGACGGCGCAGCACGTAGCGGTGATATTGCGGCGATTGCTTGAAGGCGGCGCTGAGTTGATCGGGATCGCAGGCATCAATCAACTTGTAAATCTCGCTCGGCTCGCGGCAACCGAAGTATTGCAACGCTTCGTTGGGCGGTCCGAAAAATGCGAGCCGTCCGCCGCGCGTCAAGATGGCGACGTGGTGCATCAATTCAAATTTCTCGAAGCGATGCGTGACCATCACGACGACGCGACCTTCATCGGCGAGCCGTCGAAACAGCTCCATCATATTTTCACAGGTTTGCGGATCGAGCGGCGACGTCGGTTCGTCGAGGAAAATAAATTGCGGCTTGGTAATCAATTCGATGCCGAGGCTCAAGCGTTTTTGCTGTCCGCCGGACAACTGCTGGAACGGCGTGTCGCGTTGTTCCTGCAAACCGACGGACGCGATGACTTCTTCAATTCGTTCCCGCACATCTGCCGCCGACATTTGCACAGGCAAGCGCAATTTCGCGGCGTAATAGAGCGTGCGTTCGACGGTCAAATCCTCAAATAAAATGTCGCGTTGCGGCACGTGTCCGAGGCTTTGCCGCAGCGTATCGAAGTTTTCGTAGAGGTTCAATTCGTTCACAAACACTGTGCCCGACGAGGCCGGACGCAAGCCGTTGAGCGCATTCATCAGCGTAGATTTGCCGCAGCCCGACGGCCCGATCAGCCCGACGAATTCGCGTTGATTGATGGCGAGCGAAACGTCTTTGAGAATCGTTTTGCCGTCAAACTCCTGCGCCAAATCCCACGCGCAGAGGCGACTCGCTTGCAAGTCGTACCATTGAATTTGCTCGCGGCTGACGCGCAGCACGATGCCGCCGATGAAGATCAAATCGTCGGGCGTGAGGGCGTGTGGTTTGGTCAGGAGCTGGCCGTTGACGAAAGTGCCATTGGCGCTGCTGAGATCAGTTAGGATGACGTTGTGTTGCGCGTCGAATACCAGCCGCGCGTGCCGCCGCGAGACAGCATCGTTGCGCAATACCAATTGGCATTGCGTCACGTCGCGCCCGATGACGAACTCTGATTGGGATAAGTTTCTGGCTTGTGTGTTTGCCTGTCTGCGCCGCGGCACAGGGGCCTGTTGATTCGGGTGATGCATGACAATTCTCCTCACCCAACTAACGCGAAAATTCTGCGCCGCGCGGCTCAGCCCCAATTGAAATTGACCTGTTTGGGAGGACTGGCTATGCTCTGAGCAATCCGAACTGGCTGCCACGCAGAAAAGGGGTTTGTGTATGTCGCCTGAACGATACCGGCAAGTCAAAGTGTTGTTTCAAGCCGTGCTGGACGTTGCGCCGAGCGCGCGTGCGGCCTGGTTGGACGAGGCTTGCGCGCACGACGAAGAACTGCGCCGCGAAGTGGAATCACTGCTCGCTTCGCACAACGACGCAGGCGAATTCATCGAAGCGCCCGCCGTCGAAGCCGTCACGCGCCCGGAGTTGGAGGCTGAGCCGCAAACGCTTGTCGGCCAACGCATCGGGCCGTATCAGGTGATGCGGGAGATTGGGCACGGTGGGATGGGCGCGGTCTATTTGGCCGTGCGCGCCGACGATCAATTCAAAAAGCGTGTGGCCATCAAGTTGGTGCGGCGCGGGATGGACAGCGATTTTATTCTGCGGCGCTTTCGGCACGAGCGGCAGATTCTCGCCTCGCTCGATCATCCCAACATCGCGCGGTTGCTCGATGGCGGCACGACCGCCGACGGCTCGCCGTACTTCGTGATGGAGTACATCGAAGGCTTGCCGATTGATGAATATTGCGACCGCCAACAGCTTGCGACCGCCGCGCGGCTCGAACTCTTTCGCACGGTTTGCGGCGCGGTGCAGTACGCGCATCAAAACCTCGTGGTGCATCGTGACCTCAAGCCCGGCAACATTTTGATTACGCCCTCGTCGGATGGAAAAGCTGGCACGCCGAAGCTGTTGGATTTCGGCATCGCCAAGCTGCTCAACCCGGAACTCGCGGGCGATCCCGTTGACGTCACGATGACGGGAATGCGGTTGATGACGCCCGGCTACGCGAGTCCCGAACAAGCGCGCGGCGAGCCGATCACAACGGCGTCGGATGTCTACAGCCTGGGCGTGATTTTGTACGAATTGCTCACGGGGCATCGTCCGTATCACGTGTCATCGCGCCCGCCGCACGAAGTGTTGCGCGTGATTTGTGAAGAGCAGCCCGCCAAGCCGAGCACCGCCGTCAGCAAAACCGAAGTCGTCACGCACGGTTCCGCCCAAACGACAATCACGCCCGAAATGGTCAGTCGCACGCGCGACAGCCAGCCCGACAAATTGCGCAAACGATTGAGCGGCGACCTCGACAACATCGTATTGATGGCGATGCGCAAAGAACCACAGCGCCGTTACGCTTCGGTCAGTCAATTGGCCGAAGACATTCGACGTCATCTGGCAGGCTTGCCCGTCATCGCGCGCGACGACACGTTCGGCTATCGCGCGAGCAAATTTGTGAACCGTCACAAAGCGGGCGTAGCGGCAGCGACGCTCGTCGCTGTCGCGTTGATCGGCGGGATGATGACGACGCTGTGGCAAGCGCGCAAAGCCGAGCGGCGTTTCAATGACGTGCGCAAGCTGGCGAATTCGTTTTTGTTCGAGTTTCACGACGCGATTGAAAAATTGCCCGGCGCGACGCCCGCGCGTGCGTTGCTCGTCAAACGCGCGCTCGAATATCTCGACAGTCTCGCGCAGGAATCGTCGAACGATCCGACGCTGCAAAGCGAACTCGCCACGGCTTACGTGAAGGTGGGCGATATTCAAGGCAATCCCTACTCGGCCAATCTGGGAGATCGTGACGGCGCGCTGCAAAGCTATCTAAAGTCGCTTGCGATTCGGGAAGCCTTATTGACCAAAAGCGCGAACCCGGCGCAGGCGAAGCGTGATCTGGCCGCGAGCCATCGGCGTGTGGGCGATATTCTGACGCAGAAGAATGACACAACCGGCGCAGTGCAAAACTATCGTCAGTCCATTCAACTGCTGGAGTCGCTCTCCGCGCAGGACTTGCCTGATCCGCAAGTTCGGCGGGAACTGTCCACTGGCTATGAGGGTCTTGCGATGGCACTGAAGGCGGCGGGGGATTTGGCAGGCAGCCTGGAACAGCATCGCAAATCGCTTCAGATTGTCGAAGCGTTAGCGGCACAAGACCCGTCCAATTTGGCGATTCGCCGTCAGCTTGCGATTCAGCGTGGCAATGTCGGGCGCATCTTATCGGAGACCGGAGCAAAAGCCGAAGGGTTGGAATTCCTGCGCAAAGCTGTGCCGATTTTTGAAGGACTGGTGACGGCACAGCCCGATAATGCCCAAGCCAAACGCGAACTCGCCGTGGCGTACAACAGTTTGGGCGACCAGTTTTATGAAAACGAGGATGTAAAAAATGAACTGGAATCCTATCGGCAGGCGCTAAGGTTGCGGGAGACGTTGGCAGCGGCGGATCCCGCGAACCAACAACTGCGACGCGACTTGGCGACCAGTCAGGGCAATGTGGGGTATGCGTTGGCACAGATGGGCGATGAAGCCGGGATGATCGAACATTACCGCCCCTCTATCGCCACGTTTGAAGCCCTCTCGGCGGCGAATCCGAATGATGCCTTCATGATGCGCGATCTGGCGGCTTGTTATAACTTTTACGGCGAGTCGTGGCGCAACCTCGCACAGCATCCAACCGCCAACGCGAGCCAACGACTCACGCGCTGGCAACAAGCCCGCCATTGGCTCGACCGCAGCTTGAAACTGGCGCAGCAAATGCAAACGCGCGGCTTATTGCCGGGACAGGAGAGCGGCTTGATTGATACGCTCACGCAGGCAGTGGCGGAATGCGACAGCGAAATCGCCAAGCTGAAAGGCGGCGCAACGCCGAAGCCGTAAAGCTGCTTATCGCAAGGTTTGCGCCAAGAACCTCTCGTCGTTCATTGTCTGGCCTGCAAGTTCGCGGCGATGAACTCCGCGACCGTATCCATATAGCCTTGCTCGCGCGCCAGCCAATGTGAGCCGCGCGAAATGATGAGGAGTTTCTTCGGTTCGTTCGCGGCGGCAAAGACTTTGCGACCTTGTTCGACGGGAATGATGGTATCGGCGTCGCCGTGCGCGACTAAGACCGGGCATTTCGCGGCGGCGATTTTGCGGGCAGACTCAAAGCGGTTGCTGAGAATCCAGTGCAACTGCGACGGAATGAGGGGCAACGTCGCGGATGCCATATCGCTGGCAGAACTGAGCGGCGCTTCGAGCACCAACACACTGCAAGCTTTGCGCGCTGCTAGATCAGTTGAGACTGTTGTGCCGAGCGACAGGCCGTAGATCGCCAACTGCGCGATTTTCACGCCGCGTGTCTGGGTCAAAAAATCATACGCGGCATCTCCGTCGGCATAGAGTTCGTCTTCGCTGGGCGCGGAACCTTCGCTGCGCCCATAGCCGCGATAATCGTAGAGCAGCACGTCCAATCCACGTTGGGCCAAATCTGCCGCGATGCCTTTGAAGTAGGTGATGTTGCCGCCGTTGCCGTGTGAATACAGCACGGTACCGTGCGCCGGTTGTTGCAATGCACGCAGAAACCAGCCGTGCAACTTCACGCTGTCTGCGGTCGTGAACCACACGTCTTCGCCGTTCGCGGGCAACGTCCATGCCGCGTTGCCGTCATAGCCAACTGGATGATGCGTCATCTGCCATTCCAACAAACGCATCCACAGCGGAAGCGAAAGGCCGAGCAATAGCAAGTAAATTGTGATTCGCGCGGTTTTGGGTAACGCGAAGAAGCCTGATTTTTTCGGCGGCGCATTGAGCAACGTTTCCATAGGCGGCGAGATTGAGGGGGCAGGCACGAGCGAGTATACGATGAGCCGCGCGGCAAAGTAAATTCGCTGTCGGCGCATCGTTTGTGTACGGTGTTGGTCCCGGCGTACAATCGCCAGCCATTCTCAATTGGAAACTGTGGCCGCGACATTCTTCATTTTTCCTTCTTCCTTGTTTCCAGAGGGATTCCCCGACAAACAATGAAAAAGGAAGAAGGAAGAATCAAGAAGGAAGAATGCGCGCTGTTCAGGCACGCGGAAAGCCCAGATTTTTTCAAATTGAGAATTGCTGTACAATCGCGCCGCTTTCAATCAACCTCTTCAAGGAGCAATGCTTATGTCCAATGTGACTCGCAGAGACTGGAACAAACTGCTGCTCGGCGGACTGACCGCCACTGCATTACCAAGCGCAAACCTCTTCGCCGCTGCGAAGCCGAATTCCAAATTTATGGGCGTGCAAATCGGCGCGCAAAGTTACAGCTTTCGAGATCGTTCGCTCGATGACGCGATCAAAGGGTATGTCGAAGTCGGTCTCAACAGTTGCGAAATGTGGTCAGGCCACGTCGAGCCGAAGGGCTTGAAGCCCGATGACCTGCGCAAATGGCGCTTGAGTGTTTCGCTCGACGAATTCAAAGCCGTACGCAAAAAATTCGATGCGGCGGGCATTCAACTGTACGCCTTCAACTACAGCTTCCGCGACAATTTCACGGATGAAGAAATCGAACGCGGCTTCAAAATCGCGCAGGCGCTGGGCGTGAAAGTCATCACGGCTTCGTCGAATGTTTCGACCGCCAAGCGCGTAGACCCGTTTGCGAAGAAATACAAAATCCGCGTCGGCATGCATAATCACTCGCGCATCGTCGCCAATGAATTCGCCACGCCGGACGATTTTGCTGCCGCGATGAACGGGATGTCCGAATATCTTTGCATCAACCTCGACATCGGGCATTTCACGGCAGCGAATTTTGATGCGGTGGATTATCTGAGCAAAAACGCGAGCCGCATCGTGACCTTGCACATCAAGGATCGCAAGAAGAATCAGGGCGATAACGTTCCGTTTGGCGAAGGCGACACGCCGATCAAAGCCGTGCTCGAACTGCTCAAGAAAAACAAGTGGAAGATTCCGGCCAACATCGAATACGAATACAAAGGCGCAGACACCGTCGCCGAGATGAAGAAATGTCTGGCGTATTGCAAACAAGCTTTGGGAGCGTAAGGCGTCTGACCATGCGACAAAAGATCAGAGATCAGCACTGGCCGCGATTCCAGACAGTCTGGGGATTGCTAGGGATCGCTCTGCTTGGGTTCGCGTCGTGTCGCCAACCTGAAGCGCCTCAAGTGGAGTATGTTCCCGTTGCGCAATTGGAGCAGAAATACGGTCGGTTGATTACGGTCTCCAACTCGCCTACGCCCGATCAAAATGGAACCGGAGATCGGCTGGGACTTTTCCGGGACAGTGACGGAACCGTCTGGGGAATTCCACTTTTGGCTGGAGAGGACGGCAGCGTGCAGGGTTGTGCTCCCTCAACCTTGCGCGATGTTCCCGTGAGCGACACTTTGCCGCCGGACACTGCCGAAATCGTCGGAGCCGCGAACGAACCGACCGGCTGGCGCGGCGGCACTGGCAAGCTGGAACTTCTGCTGCGCGATTCGCAAGGCAGATTGCGCTGGCATTCAGTGGCAGCCGCAGAAATCAAGACCGGAGCCATCTGTTGGTCACAATCGCTGCCCAGACAACCTCTCAAGTATTATCGTTTGGTCAAAGCCTCTCCCACGAAATAGAGCGAATGAAAAAAATGAATACTGACAGTGCTTTAGCTCAAGTAATTAAAGAAATCATGAGAAGTCAGGCGCGGTAATTGCAGAATTTTCATGAGAGAAAATTCTCTCAGGGGTTCTTTTGTGGAAAACCTGTGGAAAAAACGGTGAACGCTTTCAAGCGTGAAGCAGCCAAACACAATTAAAGTATTGATTGAATAGAAGTTTCATCCAGAGAGAAGCAACTGAAGGCCTGTTCTGAAACTGTGGAAATCAATTTTTGTCGTTCGGCTTTTTTCTGGTCACTTGAAGCAAGGTTTCAGCGTTGCGGCGGAGGCCGGAAACTTTGGCTCGTTTCATTGCACTGCCGCGAAAGCGGGTGGAAAATTCTTCCTGCGACATCGCCGCGAGGTCGTGTAGATTCAACTCCGTGATGCCAGGTCGTGGCGCAAAACGCGGTTCTTCGGTCGGTGTGGCAAAGCGTGACCAGGGGCAAACGTCCTGGCAAATGTCGCAGCCATACACCCAGCCTTCCAGTTTCTCGCGCATCCCTTCCGGCAATTCTTCGCTGCGCAGTTCAATCGTGCCGTAGGAAATGCAGCGCGTGGCGTCCAGTTGATACGGCGCAATGATCGCCTGCGTGGGGCAAGCATCCAGACAGGCCGTGCATTTGCCGCAATGATCCTTTTCGATGGTGCTGTCGTACTCAAGCTCAATGGAAACCAGCATCTCGCCTAAAAACACCCACGAACCGAATTCGCGCGTGATCACGTTCGTATGTTTGCCGAGCCAGCCGAGTCCCGCGCGCACGGCCCACGCCTTGTCCATCATCGGCGCGGTGTCCACACAGATTTTGGTTTCGAGATCAGGGACTTGGGCGAGCATCCACGCGCGCAAGGCTTTGAGTTTTTCCTGCAACACGTCGTGGTAATCATCGCCCCAGGCATAGCGCGACACTTTGGCCGTGTCGGGCTGCGGTTCAGGCCGGTAATAATTCAGCGCCACGCAGATGACGGATTGCGCGGAAGGCAGGAGCAAACGCGGATCGCTGCGTTTTTCCGGGTCGCGCGCAAGGTAGTGCATGGTTCCGTGCAGGTTTTGTGAGAGCCATTCGTGCAAGCGCGCGCCTTCTTCGCTGAGCGCGGTGGCGGGAACGATGCCGATTTTTTGGAAACCAAGTTCGCGCGCTTTGTGCTTGATGTCTTCAGATCGCAGCGTCATGGCGGGCTATTCTTACCGCGCCGCTGCCCGGCGTGCAAGGTTCAATTCACGAAGACATCGTCTTTGGTGACAAACCCGACCGTTGTGCCTTTGGGAGCAATTAAAATCACGCGGTGCGCGCCGCGTTCCTGTCCATAAGTAAAGACTTCGCGCAGCTTCACTTTCTGATCCTCTGCCGGGAGTTCCAGCCATTTCTGCGTGACCAGGCAAATGATCAACTCCTGATGAAGTTTGGCTTCCGTGAAGAACTCGCCGTGCGGCAATTGGCTGCGATCCAGACGCACGACGTCGGGGTCATCTTTCGGTTCCGGTTGTCTGCCCATTCCCAAATGAACGCCCAGCGCAAGGAGCAGCGAAACGACCACCGCGAGCACCAGGCGATTGCGCCACGCCTTCTGCCCGCGAGATGGCGCGGCGGCGTTGTCGGCAGGCGCGGCGGGCGCTTTTGCCGCGCGGCGGGCCGACGCTTGTGCGGGCGGAACCTCGTTGGTGTTGCGTCGTGCGAGGGCGGATTGCAAGCGTAGGCGCGCGGTCATCAATTGGTTGTACACGTCCAGCAAAACGTCGTAATTGGCGTTTTGCTCGTACTTGGCCGTGACCTTG
Organism: uncultured Heliobacteriaceae bacterium; assembly: GCA_964631865.1. GTDB lineage: Bacteria > Acidobacteriota > Blastocatellia > RBC074 > RBC074 > JAFDVL01. The sequence continues at coordinate 23,102 of CAZWAK010000045.1, forward strand.
ATCTGATCGCGGATTTCATCACTCATCTGCCCCAATTGATCGAGCAGTTTTTCGGTGCGCGCTTCAAGGTCGGCAGCGGGTTCGGCGTCCCAACTCAATTCTGTCTGAGCGATTTGATCGGCTTGCAAGATCAGTCCCAGCGCCACGCGCCGCAACTTCCGTTCGCTTCGCAATTCGACGTGAGCACCATCTGGCAAAGCAGCGAGGAAACTCTGCAAATTCAACTTGCGGGCGTCTGTCGAAGCGTTGAGATAGGCAGTCACGAGCGGCTGATTATCTGGGTCGGCGGCCAGCGCATGCAATTGTTCGTCCATTTCGCTGGCGGGTTCGGCCAGGAACGGTAACTCCGGCACCGCCTCGATGGCTTCGTCTGGTTCGCCTGTTGGCGGCGGCGGCGGCGGCAGCAGGTCGAACCCAGTGGCCGACGGCGGTTCCAATTGGATGGGGATTTGCAACAAACTGGTGAGCCGCGCGACACGTTTTTGCGCCGCTTCGTCGTTCTGCGTGCTGGCTTGCAATTCGTTGAGGATCGAAGAGATTTGATCCGCCTCATTGGAGTAGGTGTCGCTGAAGGCATCGGCGAGGTTTTGTAGTGCGGGCGAAGCAGTTTGCGCTTCTTCGCTTTCGACTTCGAGCAGGGTCAAAAAACGATTATTGATGATGATATTGGATTCGATGGAAGCTGCCGAAACTTCCGGCAGATACAGCAAGTTTCCGACCTGTGCTTTGCAATCGCGCACACGCTGGAAAAACGCGCTGCTCACCATCTGCTCAAATTTATTGATTTGCTGGGCTTCGGCGATGAACTCGTCGAAATGCTGAATATACGCGCTAATTTTCGCGGCGTCCGCCGGGTCGCGCTCGATGGTTTCGCCCCAGGCCAGGCACATTTCCATCAGGCGTTTGGTCAGTTGTTCGCGGCTGATTCTGAGCTGGCGCAGGCGTGTGGTCTGCCCCGGCTCGGCGTGGCTGAACAGACGTGTGACCACAAAATCGTATTTGCCTCGATTGGCGTCTGTCGGCGGCAACGCGCGATAAAAACTGGTCAGCGCCGCCAGCGCATTCAGATCGAGCAAGATGCTATCGTCTTCGCAAAAGCGCCGCAGGTGATACGGCATAATCGCGGCATCGCGGGCGACCAGCGATTGAAACGCTGCTTCCAGGGTCTGGCTGACGCTCAACTTGGCTTTCTGCGCTTTGTCTTCGTCGCCGCCACGCAGAGCTAAGTTGAGTTCGTTGATCGCGGTGACGAGCGGTGCGAGATCGAACTTGCCCGGCGCGCGACTGAGCATGACCCGTTCAATACTGGCCAGCACACGCTCAGCGCCTTGCAGCGACTTCATCTTTTCGATGGCACGCCGCAAATACGCCAGCGTTTTTTGCGCGTTCTGGAGAGACGGGGCCGATGGTGAAGCCAGTGACGGCGTGGAGGCAGCAGATGTCGTCATAAGTTTCCTCTTTCGCTGAAAACAAAGGCTGGGGCAAGCGTCTGTCGTGCGCCGGGGAACCGAGGGCCAGCCGCGTTAATTGAAGCGCACCAAATACCGCGCTGTCGGCAAGACTTCCTGCAACGTGCCGTTCGCGCCGACCATATATTTCGCGGGTGAGCCATTGCTGGTGAAGCCGTCCGATTCAATCGTAAAGCTGAGTTGCAAACTGGTTGTGCTGGGGGTCGGCGGAATCATTTGATAGGTGAATCCATTGCTGAACAACGCCGTCGCCGAGGTCATCGAACCTAAGCCGCCGCCCTGAAACGCATTCAATTCCGTCAGATTCGCGTAGCGCGAGTTTTGCATGAAATAGTTATGTTCGGCGGTGTACATCAGGCGCAGATTGGAAATCGCCGACGCCCGTTTGGACGCCACGCGCGCGTCGTGCAGGATGGGCGCGGAGACTGCCGCCAAAATGCCGATGATGGCCACCACCAGCAATAATTCGACCAGAGAAAAGCCCGTTTGGGAACGATGGGTATTCGTGGAGAAAAGCATAGGAACTCCTCGTTTGGGAGAGCCAAAAGGCTCGCTTCGCTCGGGCTGTTAGGGCTTGTTGTTCGATTGCTAACTAGGGCATTCACTGGGGAAATCTCGGCGGGCCGACAGAGGAGGCAGCCTCATTATTTCCGGTTGCCAAATCTTGTCAACCATTTTCTGCGCATCAACGCGCCGCCGGATAATGGATTCGTTCGAGGAAAAGACCGGCGGCTGGAGCCGTCCAGACGGTACTTGCAGATGCCTCGTGGTGCAATTGCGCAGCAAATGCTGTGCCGGTTAAGTTATGTCGGCCCACTTCCACGAGCGTGCCCACGATGCGCCGCACCATATTCCACAAAAAATGCGAGGCCGTGATGCGAAACAAAATCAAATGGTCAGCGGTTGTCACCTCGGCGGCTTTGACCACCACAATCGTGGACTCATCCGGGCGAGCCGCATCCTGCTTGCTGAAGGCGGCGAAATCGTGCCGCCCAATCAAGAGTTGCGCACAACCGGCCATCGCCGCGACATCCAGTTTGTCTTTGACCCACCAGACCTGTTTTTTCGCAAAGGCGGTTTTGCGGGTGGAGATTTGATAGAGGTAGGAACGCGCTGTCGCATCGTGCCGCGCGTGGAAATGAGGGTGTGTTTCTGTCACTTCCAACAAACAAATATCGGCAGGTAGGCGGTCATTGAGACCGAACAGGAGTTCTTGTGGGCGCACGCGGCGGCTCTGTCGCAATTTCAAATGTGCCACTTGCGCGAGCGCGTGAACCCCGGCATCGGTGCGGCCCGCGCCGCCGAGTTCTACGCGCGTGCCGAAGAAATCTTCCGCCGCTTTGCGCAATTCGCCTTGAATTGTTTTTGCGTTGGCTTGCTCCTGCCAGCCGTGATATTTCGTGCCGTCGTATTCGAGCGTGAGTTTCCAGCATTTCATTGGCTCATCTCTACGGCCTGTCAGGCGCGATGTAATGCGTCGTGACCAAGTCGTAATGGCTTTTGTACGCGCCTTCGTCGAAGTCTTTCAGAAACACTGTCATCTGTTGCAACAACGTTGCAGCACGATGTCCGGGCAGACGCGCCGGATGAGAACCGCGCCCGGACGCCGAGCGAATGAACAGGCTTTTGTCCGTCAATGGCAGCTTGCGCACGTTGTTCGCCCACGCGGAAAACAAATCGCTGTCAAAAAGATACTGCTCGACATTCGACGTGTAATACGCCGTCACCGTGAAGCCGTTTTTCTTCAAGTATTCGCCGACGCTGGTGATGGCTTTGCTGCCGCCGAAATTGCCGACGACGGGGATAATCATGTTTTTGCGATGCAGGCCGCGCACGAAATCGAAGTCGTCATTGCTCGCCAGAAAATTGCCCAGCTTGCCGTTCAGATCGGTTTGCGCAATCAGGTCTTTGAGCACTGGAAAACCGCCGCCAAAGCCGCCTCCGCCTCCGCCAAAACCGCCGCCCGGATTGTTGCTGCCGCTGCGATAGCTGATCTGCAAACCGTCGTTGCGAAACGTGCTGTAAACGTATTCCACGCCCTTCTGATCGTTGTCCGAGAGCACGTACTGAAACTCGTCCTTGATCGTTTTGCGGATCAACGCGAGATTCGCAACGTAAGCTTTCTCGTCCGCTTGTGCCTGACTGAAGTAGGCAAGGATTTCGTCGAGTTCGGATTTCGCGGTTGGCGCTTTTTCTTTCGGCAACGGACGGCTCAGCAGCAGCGCCAGAAATTGCACGCGATCCGGTGCGAGGTGAAAGACGGCTTTGTAAATCAAATGTTGCAGGATGGCCTGGCGGCGAATATCAATGATGAACGCGATGCGCGGGCGAATCTTGGCGATATAGGTGTAGTTCTGTTCCGGCCCCACGCCGATGTACGCGCCACCGCGCGCGCCGAGTTCTTTCAGTTTGTCCACGACGGTCAAATATGCGGTTTCATTCGAGGTGAAATTGTCCGAACGAAAGTAGCCGCCTTCCTCCGACATCTCGCGGCTCAGGCGCGAAAACTCGGCGGCAGAAAGGCTTTCCGGTTGCTTGACGGCTTGCGTCGAGGCTTGCGCGAAAGCGAGCGCAGTGCCGACGGTGAACAGCCAAAACGCGGCGGCCAAAACTTTCCAGTTCATCTTCATATTCATTGGGGTTTCCTTTTCGCCAGATCTGCCAGCGTCTTCTGCGATGGCGTACTCATCAAGACTCCCCAGCCGCTGTCCCGGTTACAGGCCATTGCGTGCCAGCGGCAATTCCGCCGGTAAACTGACCTCCAAAAACTCCAGCCCCGCCGCCGCGTGCAGGGTGTAATCCAAGCCTGCCGGGATCACGCAACTGTCGCCTGTCTGCAACGAATGACGACCTTGATTTTGTAAATCCAACCGGAGTTCGCCGCACAAAACGAACAGAAACAAAAACTCGCCCGCGTGCGCGTCGGCAGTTGCAGTGCCAGCGGCCTTCGATCTCACCACGCGCACTGCCGCCAAACCGTCTGTCGCCGCCGCGATGCCCGTGTCGCGCATCTCAAATCCATCGTGCTGCCAGGGCTGCCAGTTGGCTTCGCTCGCCCGATGACGCACAAATCGTTGCCCGTTGAAGCGCCGTTCGGGGACAACGTGCGGCGTGGGCAACGGCAACTCGTGGTCGGCCCAGGTTTCATGTACTGCCGGGCAACCGACCTCGATGACCTCCAGCCCCGGCGAAGCTTCCAACACGCGATGGCGAATCTCCGGCGGTTGCAGCACGCAATCGCCCGCTTCCAACACAAACGGCGGCCCCTGATCCTCATACACCACGCGCACCCAACCGGCTCGACAATAAATCATCTGAAACCGAACTTTGTGATAATGCACATAATCCGGCACGACCCCGCCAGCAGGAATGCGAATGTGCGAAGCGATGAAGCGCCCGCCCAGACGGCTCGGAATCAGATCGCAGTATTGCATCCCCGCACGTCCTTCGTGCCAAGTGTCACTGGCATGGGTGATGACAAACTCTGGCGCGGGGTCGAGCGTGGAAGTTGTCGTGTGGGTTTGCAGCCGCAGCGTCACGCCTTGCCCGGAAACGATGGCGGTCTGCGGCGCATCCGCCGGGACGATCATGTCTAGGCGAAAGCCAAGACGGCGAGTGAAAAAGTCCAAAGCTTCAGCCAAATCGAGAACGGTCAGCACTGATGGTTCGATGGAGCGATCTTGAGTCATAGCGACGCGAAAGAATTCCTCCAGAGTCTGGCACGCCAGCAATTCTCAATTTGAAAAAATCTGGTCTCTCCGCGCGCCTGAACGGCGTGCATTTCTGAACGACGCACATTTTTCATTCTTGATTCTTCCTTCTTCCTTGTTTTCAGAGGGATTCCCCGCCAAACACTGAAAAAGGAAGAATAATACCTTTGCCCAAAAAGATGTTTGAAAAAGTGAACTGAAAGTTGTTTCCCGCCGCCGCCACCAAACCCGTAGACGGCTTTCGCCACCGGAATCACGGTGACGCTGTCGCGCTCAATCGGCGGCGCGAAGATATGCGTGGCGTTGGCCTCCGCACCCAGCGAGCGGGCGAGCCGCTCAACGAAACCTTCCGGCTCTGCGCTGGTAGCTTGATGTTTGCGAAACATAACTCCCGCCTGCTTGTTACGCGGCCAGCTCGAGGCGATTGCGAATCAGATGCAGCAACTGCTCGCGCCCAATTAAACCCAGCACGCGCTCATCTTCTACAACCGCAATTTGCGCGACGTTGTATTGATCCATCAGCCGCAGCACGTCTTCAAGGCTGGCGTTCGGCGCAACGGCGTGTAAGCGATGGAGCGGTTGCATCGCGGCTTGCACCGACGTGTGCGCCCATTCAGCGCGCGGCACAGTGCGGACATCGGTGAGCGTGATGATGCCGCGCGGTTGTGCGGCGGAACCGACCACGAAACAACGTCGCCCGCTCAATAACAAATAGCCTTCGACAAATTCCAGCAGCGATGTCCCCGGCGGGACAAACGGGCAATCAGTCGTCATCACTTGCCCGGCGCGCACGCCCCCGATGGCGCGTTGCGTTTCCATTTGCAACACCGAGCTTTCCGCCGCATTGTTCAGAAACCAGCCAATGAACATCAGCCACAAACCATTGACCAGATTTTTGCTGACGAAGATGAGAAAGAGTCCCTGCAAGATTAACAAGTAGCCGAAGAATCGTCCTGCACCTGCGGCAATGCGCGTCGCTTGTTCCCGATTGCCTGACACCTTCCACGCAATGCCGCGCAGCACGCGCCCGCCATCCAATGGCAAGCCCGGCAGCAAATTGAACGTGGCCAACCCGACGTTGATGAGCGCGAGCCAGCCAGCGACGCCGCTGACGACCGCCCAGCGCGCCTGACTGACGTACCAAATCGCGCCGAAGCATAGCGCCAGCAAGTAGCTCGACAACGGCCCAATCAACGCAATCCAGATTTCCGCGGCAGGTTGTTTCGCTTCGTCCTTGATCTCGGCGACGCCACCAAAGACAAACAGCGTGATCGAACGCACTTGATAGCCATAGCGCAAGGCCAGCCACGAATGCGCCAATTCGTGAAACAGCACGGACGCGAAAAACAATAAACTCGCGCTCACGCCAATGCTGATTTGCGCGGCTTGCGCAAGCTGCGGAAACTGCTCGGCAAAATAAGCCACCAGCGCAAACGTCACCAGCGCAAAAATCAGCAGCCAGGTGAAATGCACAAAAATCGCAATGCCGAAAATCGAACCGAGTCGTAGAGCGTTTCGCATATCGTTTCCTCCCTTCCTCAAATCAGGGCAACGCTCGTGCCAGGCTACTGCGTTTCGGGATTGCGTGCTTTTGCTCACCTCACCGGGAAACTTTTCCCACTTTTCAGGCGAATGACCGACCGTTCTCTTGGCATTCCGTTTGCTCCATTGAAACGACGGGGAGTTGTTATGGCGAAAATTGATCCCAATGAAAAAACCGATTTGCAGGCGTGGCTCAAGATGGTCGCCGCGTTGCAACACGCGCCGGATTGGCCGGAACACGAAAAACCCATTGAGATGAAGCAGACGCACATCTCCGTGCTGCTGCTCAGCCGCAACTATGTCGTCAAGCTCAAGAAGCCCGTGGATTTTGGCTTTCTGGATTACACGACGCTCGGCAAACGCGAGCAGGCCGTCGAGGACGAAGTGAATCTGAATCGTCGTTTGTGCCGCGATGTCTACATCGGCTACGGCGGTGTAATTGAAATGGACGGCGTGATCAACTTTTCCGGTCGGCACGGCACGATTGTGGATTATTGCGTGTGGATGAAACGCCTGCCGGAAGATCGCATGCTTGATCAACTCGTCGCGCGCCACCAAGTCACCGAAGCAATGATGGACGTGATTGCCGCGCGCTTGTGCGAATTTCATCGCAATGCACGGCGCGGCCCCGAAGTAAGCAAATGGGGCAGCCTCGACGAAATCCGCCACAACTGGGACGAGAATTTTGCCCAAACCGAACCGTTCATCGGGCGCACGATCAGCGCGACGGATGACGAAACCATTCGCGCCTGGGTCAATCATTGGCTCACCGCTAAAACCGATCTCTTCGCGCGGCGCGTGCAAAACGGGCGCATCGTGGACGGACACGGCGATGTGCGCTGCGAAAGCATCTGTATCACCGACCAAGACCTTTACATCTACGATTGCATCGAATTCAACGACCGCTTTCGTTGTGATGATGTGGCGAATGAAATCGCGTTTCTGGCGATGGATTTGGACGCGCGCGGCAGACCCGATCTCGGCTACTTTTTCACCGAGGCGTATGAACGCCGCATCGGCGACCGCGACTTCTTCGCGCTGTTGCCGTTTTATCGCTGCTATCGCGCGTATGTGCGCGGCAAGGTGCTGAGCTTTGCCTTGAACGAGCCGGAATTCAGCGCCGCCGAAAAAGATGCCGCCGCACAACAAGCGCAGCATTATTTTGAGTTGGCCAAACGTTATGCCACGCCGCTCGCGCAACCGATGGTCATGGCCGTGACGGGCTTACCGGGGACAGGCAAAACGGCGGTGGCGCGCGCGTTGGCGGGCGAGTTGGGCTGGCGCGTCCTGTCCGCCGATGCGGTGCGCCAAGAATTGTTCGGCACAGCCAAAAAGCCTGCGGAGTACGAGCAAGGCGCGTACACGCCGGAAGCCAATCGCTTGACGTATGACAAGCTGATTGAGCTTGGGCGTGAATATTTGCAGCGCAATGGAGGCGTGATTCTGGATGCGACCTTTCGCCACGCCGAAGATCGTGCGCAGGCGCAAGCGATGGCCGCAGCAGCAGGCGCAGAATGGCGCGTGATCGAATGTCAGCTTGCGCCGGACTTGGTCAAAGCACGGTTGGAGAAACGCGCCGCCGCGCACGAAGGCCTGTCCGATGCCACCTGGGAAATCTATCTGCGTCAACGCGCCGAACAAACAGCAACGAAGCTGGATGCAGCGCGATTAACGCTCGACACAGCGGGCAGTTTTGCCGCGACGGCACGCATCGCTTCCGATTGGGTGCGAAGCCAAAGTAAGCTGCCCGCCTAACCTACCGAAAGGAATTCTTATGAATGGTGCTCATTTCCATTTATTGCTCAATCATCTGCCTGTGATCGGAACAATCTTCGGGTTGTTGATCCTGCTCTTCGCGCTGTGGCGAAAGAGCGAAGAAGTGAAGCGGGTTGCGCTCGGTGTCTTCGTCTTCGCAGCCTTCGCTGCCGTGCCAACTTATTTGACCGGCGAACCGGCGGAAGAAGTCGCCGAACATCTGCCCGGCGTGGCGAAAGCTCTGATTGAAAGCCACGAAGAAGCGGCTCAATTCGCGTTGCTGGCGGTCAGCCTCACGGGAATTGTTTCGCTTGTTGGCTTGGTACTCACCCGGCGCGCGGAAAGGATGGCGCAGTGGATGGTGCTGGCTCCACTCGTGCTCGCGCTGGTCACCAGCGGCCTGCTGGGTTGGACGGCCAACTTGGGCGGACAGATTCGGCATAGCGAAATTCGTGCTGGCTTCAACCCTGCCGCACCGACAGAGAAAACCGAGGCCGAGATGAAACCGAAGCGCCAGAAGGAAGAAAAAGAAAATCACGAATAGGCAGCGTCAACGCCGCCATCCAGGCGGCCTGCCTATCTCAAAGGCGTTCGCACATAAGCACATGGGCAAAAGTTCTACGGTGTAACGCGATTTGGTAAATCGCGGGGCTGCACGGGAGAAGCACGCGATTTACCAAATCGCGCTACGTCTTTCTCCCGCAAAATTTTTGCTGCGGTGCTTACGCGAGAGGCTTACAGACAGAGGACTTCGGCGCGCTGTTTGAAATTGATATGAAGCGGAGCTTGCTTGTTCGTGCTCAGGCAGGGGATTCAGGCGTGTATTCGGCGGCAACTTTCATTGCAGATGCAAGGCTTTGCGCAGGTCTTCCAACAGCAACAAGCCGAACGGCAACACCGCCAGCAATGCCCAATGGCTCCCACCCAGCGGAGCCAAGCCAAAGATCGCAGCCAGCGGCGCGACATACACAAGCAACAAGAGCAACAACAGTTCTACGGCAATGCCCACTAATAACATTCGATTGCGCGTGAAGCCCATTCGCCAACTCGATTGCCAGGCGCTACGACACGCAAAGGCATTGCCGACCTGACACGCCACGATGCCCGCCAACGTCATCGTTGTCGCCGTCGCATACAAATCGCCATCACTTGCCAGCGGCATTCCCGGACGCCAGCCCGCGAGCCAATACGCGAAGAAAAACGCGGCGAGCGAAAACACAGCTTCAATCATGCCGAGCCACGCATACGCGCGCAAAAACGTCGGCAGATTCAGCAAGCGTTCGCGCCGGGAATGCGGTTTCCGTTGCATCACACCGGGTTCAGGCGCTTCCAAACCAAGCGCGAGCGCGGGGACTAAATCGGTTCCCAAATCTACGGCGAGAATTTGCATGATCGTGAGCGGCAGTGGAATCTGAAACAACACGAACGCGATGAACGGTACGAGTTCGGGAATGTTGCTGGCAAAAATGTACGTCACGAATTTGCGCAGATTGTCGTACACCGCGCGGCCTTCTTCAATCGCTGCGACGATGCTCGCAAAGTTGTCGTCCGCCAGCACCATATCCGCCGCCTCGCGCGCGACGTCTGTGCCGACAACGCCCATCGCGACGCCGATGTCCGCGCGTTTGAGCGCAGGCGCATCGTTGACGCCATCGCCCGTCACTGCGACGACTTCGCCGCGTGCTTGAAAGGCTTCGACCAAACGTAACTTGTGTTCCGGCGTGGCGCGCGCAAACAACACATCGGGCTGCGACAAAACTTGCAGCAACTCAGTGTCGTTCATTCGCTCCAATTCAGCGCCCGTGATGACGCGCGGCGAATTTTGAAATAGCCCAATCTCGCGCCCGATGGCAGCGGCGGTCAAGCCGTGATCGCCCGTGACCATCACCGTGCGAATACCGGCTTGCCGACACGCCGCGAGCGCGCCCGCCACTTCAGCACGCGGCGGGTCTTCCATCGCCAGCAAGCCGAGGAACGTTAAGTCGCGCTCGACCTCTTCGACGCGCCAGCCATCGCCTGCCTGCTGCGCCGCGTCCACTGTGCGTGAGGCAACAGCGAGCACGCGCAAGCCGCGTTGCGCCAGCGAATCGTGCGCCGCTTGTACGAGCTGCCGTTGTGCTTCTGTAAACGGTAACTCCGCGTTTTGCATTCGCACCGAGGTGCAGCGCGGCAACAATTCGCTCGGCGCACCTTTCACACAAGCGACCGCTGCGCCGTTGATGCGCTGAATCGTCGTCATCCGTTTGCGCACCGAATCAAACGGCAATTCGGCGCAGCGCGGCCACGCAGCCAACGCTTCGGCAGTGATCCCGATGCGCGTTGCAGCCAATAAAATCGCGGTCTCGGTGGGATCACCAATGAGTTGCGGCGGCGCGGTGCTGTTCGCAATGACGTGCGCATCACAACACAACGCGCCCGCGCGCAAGATATTAAACAGCGGTAGCGCAACTGAAGGCGAGATCGCTTGCAATTGCACATTGACGACGGCGTCAGATGCAATTGGCACGAAGCCGTCGGGCGTTGCTTGATAGTTCAATCCGCCCGCCCAGATTTCGCGCACGGTCATTTGATTTTCGGTCAGCGTGCCTGTCTTGTCCGTCAGAATCACCGTCGTTGCGCCGAGTGTTTCGACCGCCGACAGTCGCTTGACCAGCGCATTGCGTCGTGCCATTCGTCGCACGCCTGCCGCGAGCGTCAGCGTCAAGGTCGGCAACAACCCTTCCGGCACATTCGCAACGATGATGCCGATGGCGAAGAGAAAGCTGTCCATCAACGACAGCCCGCCGAACGACCAGCCAATCAAAAAGAACGCGCCGCCCAAGCCAACCGCGATCCACGTCACAAGGTTCGTGACTCTGACCATCTCCTGCTGCAACGGGCTGGGGCGTTCGTCCTGTCCGCTGGTGAGTTGCGCCAATCGTCCGAACTCCGTTGTCGCGCCGGTCGCAAAGATCACCGCCTCGCCTTTGCCGCTGGCGACGCTGGTTCCGGCAAAGACCAGATTTGGCAGCGTGGGCGCGGTTCCTTCCGTCGCCGCCACAGCTTCGGCGATGCGCGTCACAGGCCGCGATTCGCCCGTCAACGAAGACGCATCCACGCGCAATCGTTCCGCCGCGATCACGCGCGCGTCTGCCGGAATCGCTTCGCCTTCGGTCAACAACAAGATGTCGCCCGGCACGATTGCTTCGGCTGCAATCAGTCGCGCTGCGCCGTCGCGTCGCACCAACACTTGACGCGGCAACAACGCATCCAATGCCGCTGCCGCCCGTTCGGCTTGAAACTCTTGCCAATAACTGAACAGCCCGTTGATGAGGATGACAACGACAATCGCCCACGCAAGTTGCGGCATTCCCGCAAGCCAGGCCAACGCTGCGCCGATCCAGAGTAGCAACGCGAAGAGATGAATGAAATTCGCGACCAGTTCCTGATACCAGGGGCGCTGCCGAGCATGCGGCAACGTGTTCGCGCCCACTTGTCGAAGTCGGATTTGCGCTTGCTCTTCCGACAGTCCGTCGCGCGTTGTAACCAATGTTTGCAGGGCTGCATCGGAAGGCAGCGCCGCCCAAGTGGCAGGGGAAGATGCAGGCAAAGGGAGTCCCGGCAGTGCGGCGCTCACACGCCCCAACCTTGCTTTTTGGGATATTCGAAGTTCGTGCCGTAATCGCCTTCGGCGACGATTTCATCCGTTTTCTCCCAGTTGTTTTGGGCGATGACGTAATCGAACTTCTCGCGCAGTTCCTCGTCGGAGTCATATTCCAACGCCTTCGCCCACGGCAAACCGAAGTTGAAGGGCAACGGAAGGCTGGACTCCTGCTGCTTCGTCTTGTTGATGAATTTGTAATACTGTCCCATACACTTCTCCTCGTAAAAATATTCAGCGCGTGATTGCCACACGGTATGCGCGCCCCACCGCTACGACATGGGCGGGCTGTCCGGCGGTTCACTCGGAACTTCATACGGCATGGGGCATCACCTCCTTCCCATTTGTGGATGAAAGACGAATTAACTTTTTGTTGCCCTCCCAGAGCAATTGTCAGAACACTCAGGATTCTGACAGTTTCACTATTGGCTTTTCTGGTTCGTCGTCGCATTGCGGCAGGCGACGCAGCGTCGGACGTTTCTTCGCCTCCTTGCGGCATTCTTCTTTCACCTTCAGAAGCTGCGCTTTGATCTGATGAAAGCGCGACGAATCGTATTGCAAATTGTCCCGGCGCGGCAAATATTCAATTTCGCTGAACGTAGCGAAAATCCGGTCGGCAAACGGTGGATGCGTGCGGAAAAAGCTGGCCGATTTGGCATAGCCTTTTTCGCTCGCCATCTTGTCGAAGAACGTAATGAAACCCTTCGGATCGTAGCCCGCTTTCCACGCATACTGCACGCCGAGTTGATCGGCCTCGGCTTCATATTCGCGGCTCACGCCGAGTAGCGTCAAGCTCAGCAACATGCCCAAACCAAAGAAGCCGTATTGCAGTGCGTAGTACATTCCGATGCTTACGACGCCGCCCGTGAAGATCATCGCAGCGATTTGCGCAGCCTCGTAAATGATGCCGGCAATCGTTGCGCGTTTCATCAGCTTCGCGCCGTGCCGCGCCGAAACGTGCGCCAATTCGTGCGCCATCACGCCCACCAGTTCGGATTCGTTGTCGGCTTTTTCGATGATGCCGGTGTTGAGATAAAAATAGCCGCCCGGCAACGCGAACGCATTGATTTCATCGCTGTCGAGCAAGGTCACGCGCACCGGGATTTTCAGATCGGAATTCACGGCAATTGAGTCGGCCAGCGTTTGCAAATAGGTTTTGATTTCCTTGTCTTCGATTTCGAGCGGCATCAAGCCATACGCTTTCATCTCTTTGACCGCATCCTGACCGAGCTTCACGTCTTTTTCCTGTCCTTCGGCAATCGTGCGAATGCCAATGTCTTCGACGTTGCCGTATTGACGGCTGCGCGCACGACCAGAAGCGATGAGGTCGGCGATTTCGCGTTTCTTCTCCGGCCAGCGTTGAATCAGTTCGAGCTTCGCGCGTTTGTTGTCAGACGCAACCGGCAAGCCGTGTTCGCGTTCGGCTTTTTTCTGATTCATTTCGGTTTCGAGTTTGAGCAAACGACAATGCAGCTTGCGGCGTTCTTCGCTCATCGTTTCGTCATCGCGCGCAGCCCGTTTGTTGAGCGCGTCCAATTGCCGTTTGGCGTCTTCGGCTTGCGCTTTCAACTGCTTCTCTTGTTGTTCGAGACGCTTCTTTTCCGCTTCTTTTTCGCGTTCGAGTTTTTGGCGAAAGGCTTCGATTTCGGATGCCGAGAATTTCACGATGGAAGTGGTTTCGAGCAATTCCAGATAGCTTTTGTTGATAAGTTCAGCTAAGAGTTGCCGCTTCACCGGTCGCGCCGACACCGCAGGCAAACTCGGCCACAGCAGCGCGGCGGAAAGAAATAAGACGATGGCCTTTTTCGATGTTCGCCTCATAACCAATACCTCTCAGTAGCAACAGGTATTGCAGCTTTGATGCCAACGGAAGAGTATCGTCATCGCCCTTCTTTTCGCGGGTTTTCGCGCAGTTGGCGGAAAATGGATGTGTATCTTTACGCACTTTCGGTGAGGTCGAATAATGGAGCAGACTCGCTCAACCACGCGGCAACGGTTGACTCAAATACGCGACGCAACGCCTGGCGCATCGCGGCGCAAACACCGCGCCATCGCCAAAGAAACATGCCGTCACAGGCGGCAGATTTTGCAGCTTGTCCGCCAGCGCCAAGCCCACCGCAATCGGCAAGCCGCCGCCCACAATCGCACAGCCGCCAAAGAAGCGCCGCGTCACATCGAAGAAGTGCATCGAGCCGCCGTGCCCGTTGCTACAGCCATTGGCTTTGCCGTACAACTCCGCCATCAACGCGCCCTTTGATAGACCGCGCGCCAGCGCGTGCCCGTGTGCGCGGTAGGTCGAGACAATCGCATCATCCGGCGTGAACGCTTGCAGCGCGCCGACCGCAACGGCTTCTTCGCCGATATACAAATGTGGAGCAATGTTGATGGCGCAGCTTGTGGCGCTACGTTCGCTGGTGACTTTCCGGGCATCTTCGATTTCCTTTCACGCGCGCACGATCTCGACCGAGCACGGCGCGTGAGCCATCACCGCGTGCGAAACTGTGCCATGCCACAGTTTCTTCAAGCCGCGATAGCCATGCGAACCGAGCACGATCCAAGCTGCGCCCCAACGTTCGGCTTCTTCCACAATCGTGTCTTTCGCCACGCCGTTGAGGATTTCCGTTGTCACCGCCAAAGGGCTTTGCACAGCCTGGAATTGGGCTTCGGCGCGTTCGACGGCAGCGCGCGCTTGCGCTTGCAGCGATTGCTCCAGGCGCAAGTAATAGCTGTCGGGAACCCAGAAGTTTTCGGGCGTGACCATCGTGAATAACTCGACGACCGAGAGAATTTTGACCTCCGTGCCGGGCGGCCAGGGACGCGCCAACACTTGCTGGACGGCAGCATCACTCCCTGCCGAACCGTCCACGGCTAAAAGGATTTTCATCGCAACCCCCTTTTCAAATTAGCTGTGCTGTCCGTGCCGATGTTCCGGCAGGATCGCTATGTCCTCGATTTCATGCGCCCCGCGCTCGAAGCTGCGGTAGAAGTACGCACAACCGCCCACGAACAGCGCCAGCGCCAGCGCCAGCCAATACCAGGAAACGACCATACTGCCGATCACGAACACAATTGCGATGCCCGCAATTGCGCCCATCAGGCCCAGCATTCCGATAAAACGTTCCCACGCCGCGTCCACCGGCAGCGTCATGTGATAGCCGAGCCACGCGCCGACCGCAGCCGCGCCCAAAGCGGGCAGCATCTGCGCCACGCTCAACCATAACGGCGCGAGTTGCCCCGTTGCATCGAGCAACCATTTGCTGCCGGTGAATTGGTGGCGCGTGCTTTCGGGCAACACGTAAAACATGACGTTTGAGAAGATCAACGTCAGGATCGCGGCCCACACAGCATCATAAATGCGGGGCTGTTCTGCCACGCGCCCCATGACCAAGCCGCCGATCAGAAACGCCGCCAGCGTGAGGCCGAAAATCACCAAGACCCATTGATCGCTTTCAACTGTGCCGGGACGTTGGTTGGTGATTTGCAACATGACCGAGAACATTAGCGAAGTCAGCACCTGCACGCCGACCATAAATCCGAATCCAATCACGATCCATTTCATTCGTTCTTTCATAACCCACCTCCTTTTTGTAGGTTCTTACGAATCTTCCAGCGTTGACGTATCGCCGCGGGGCCAGCCCAACTCCTGGGCTTTGAGCAGGCGACGCATAATCTTGCCGCTGCGTGTGCGCGGCAATTTGTCGCGGAACCCGATTTCTTTCGGCGCAACCACTGCCCCCAGTCGCGCGCGCGCAAAGCCGAGCAATTCTTTGCGCAAACTGTCGGACGCTTCGTAGCCACTTTTCAGCGACACGAACGCTTGCACAATTTCCATTGCGGTTGGATCAGGCTTGCCGATCATGCCTGCTTCGGCCACCGCTGCGTGTTCGAGCAAAATGCTTTCGACTTCAAACGGCCCGACCAAATGCCCCGACGTTTTGATGACATCGTCTTTGCGTCCGATGAACCAGAAATAGCCGTCTGCATCACGCTGCGCTAAATCGCCGGTCAGATAAAAGCCATCGGCAAAGCATTTCTGGTAGCGTCCCAGCTCGTTCAAATAAGCGCGAAACATCGAAGGCCAGCCCGGTCGCAACGCCAATTCGCCTTGCACGTCGGGTTCGGTGATCGCGGAGATTTTGCCGTCGGCAGTTTTCTGCACGATGAAGGCTTCGATGCCGGGCAGCGGCTTGCCCATCAAGCCGGGACGAATGTCCAGCGCGGCATAGTTGGCAATCATGATGCCGCCCGTTTCGGTCTGCCACCAGTTGTCGTGAAAGGGCAGGCCAAACGCTTTTTGCCCCCACACGACAGCTTTGGGATTGAGCGGTTCGCCAACGCTGGCGAGAAAACGCAAGCTGCGTAAATCATAATTGCGCACGATGTCCGCACTCGCTTTCATCAGCATGCGAATTGCGGTCGGCGCGGTGTACCAGACAGTAACTTTTTGCTCCTGCAAGATGCGATACCAACGTTCGGCATCGAACTCCGCTTCGTCCACGATCATCGTCACGCCATTGGTGAGCGGCGCGATGATGCCGTAGGAAGTGCCCGTGACCCAGCCCGGATCAGCCGTACACCAGAAGATGTCTTCCGCGTGCAAATCCAATGCGAACCGACCCCTGATGTGATGCGCGAGGACGGCTTGATGCACGTGAACGGCACCTTTCGGCGTCCCGGTCGTGCCGCTCGTGAAATGCAGCAGCGCAATGTCTTCGGGATCAGTCGGCGGAAGCGTGAACTCTTCGCTCGCGTCATTCATCAACTGCTGAAAGTCCAATGTGTCGGGAACATTCGTTGATTGTTCGCCTTCGCCAATCAACAACACATGTTCGAGCGAGGGCAACGCCGCACGAAGACTAGCGACTTTGGCGGTGCCGAGATTCATTCGAGCTTTGATCGGTTCGGGACCAAAAGCCGAAAAGAGGGGACAAAAGACGCTGCGATGTTTGAGTGTGCCGAGCGCCGTGAGGTACAACTCCGGCAATCGCCCCGCCAACGCAAACACGCGCTCGCCAGCACGTACACCGAGCTTCTGCAACACGTTCGCAAACCGATTCGTCAGCTTGCGCAGTCGTTCGTAGGTGAAATCTTTGGCCGCTCCGTTTTTGCCAAGCCAGCGCAGTGCCAAGTGATCGCGACGCGAACCAAGTGCGTGCCGATCAATCGCTTCGTGCGCGATGTTCAAGTCGCGTTCGGCAGGCAAGCCAGCCAATTCTTGCTGCGCCTGCTGCCACGAAAAAGCGGCGCGCGTTTGTTCGTAATCAATCAGATGGGGAACGACGCGCCAACCGCTTTGCTGTTTCAAGATTGGTTCCCAGGGCATAGGAACTCCTACTCAAGTCAAACGATGACTCATTATTCAAGGCCGCTTTCGCCGCCCGGCAGAGCTGTTGGCTTCTGTTCTGGTATTTCGGTCAACGTCGCCTCAGTCAGCAACAACACGCTGGCGACCGAGACAGCGTTTTCGAGCGCGATGCGCACGACTTTGGTCGGATCAATGATCCCCGCTTCCATCAAATCCACATACTCGCCACGCGCCGCGTCAAAGCCATAATTGCCTGTGCCTTTGCGCATCTCGTTCACCACCACGCCGCCATCAAAGGCGGAGTTTTCGGCGATTTGGCGCGCGGGCGATTCCAAGGCGCGCTTGAGAATTAACAAACCCGTGCGCTCATCGCCTTCCGCTTTGGCAGCTTCGCTTTCGAGCGCATCCACCACGCGCAACAAAGCCAATCCGCCGCCCGGCACAATGCCTTCGGCCATCGCCGCTTTCGTCGCGCTGATCGCATCGTCGAACGCTTCTTTGCGGCTTTTCATTTCGGATTCCGACGGCGCACCGACACGAATCACCGCGACGCCGCCCGCAAGTCGGGCCAAGCGTTCCTGCAATTTTTCGCGGTCGTAATCCGATGTCGCGGCTTCGATTTGTTGGCGCAATTCTTTGCAGCGCCCGTCAATCGCTGGCTTCGTGCCGCCGCCGCCGATGAGCGTCGTGTTGTCTTTGTCCACGACGATGCGGCGCGCGCGGCCTAAATCAGCGAGCGTCACTTTTTCGAGCTTCAAGCCGAGTTCTTCGCTGATGACCTGGCCGCCGGTCAAAATCGCCATATCCTGCAATATTGCTTTGCGGCGGTCGCCAAAGCCGGGCGCTTTGACTGCCACGCACGACAGCACGCCGCGAATCTTGTTCACGACCAGCGTCGCCAACGCTTCGCCTTCGACTTCCTCGGCGACGATCAGCAATGACTGCGCATTCTTGGCGATCTGTTCGAGCAGCGGAATCAAGTCCGCCATCAAGGTGATTTTCTTTTCGCACAGCAGAATCAACGGCTCGTCGAGCACGGCTTCCATCTTGTCGGGGTTAGTGATGAAGTAGGGCGAGAGATAGCCGCGATCAAACTGCATCCCTTCGACGACTTCGAGCGCGGTCTCGGTCGTCTTGGATTCTTCGACCGAAATGACGCCCTCTTCGCCGATGCGTTCGGTGGCATCGGCAATCAACTCGCCAATCGCGGCATCGTTGTGCGCGGAAATCGTAGCGACTTGGGCTTTTTCTTTGCGGCTTTCGACCGGGCGCGAAATCGCGTGCAGCGCGTCTACGGCAACTTTCAAGCCGCGATCCAGCCCGCGCTTCAGGTCAACTGCGCTCGCGCCTGCCGCGACGTTGCGCAAGCCGTCGGCAAAGATCGCATACGCCAGCACGGTGGACGTGCTTGTGCCATCGCCGACCGCATCGCCAGTTTGCTCCGCCGCTTGTCGAATCATTTGCGCGCCGAGATTTTCTTCCGGGTCTTTGAGTTCGACTTCTTTGGCAATCGTCACGCCGTCGTTGCACACCAGCGGCTTGCCCCATTTTTTTTCGATCAGCACGCATTTGGATTTCGGCCCCAGCGTCACGCGCACGGCATCGGCTAAGGCGGCGGCTCCGCGCAGAATTTTTTCGCGGGCTTCCGAGCGAAACAACATCTGTTTGTGAGACATCGCAATTCCCTCCTGTTGCTTAAAATTTCGTCTTGGCTATTTGCAATCCGCACGCCAAATCCAAATGCGGGAAATTGCCAATGCCAAAACGAGCGTCAGACGATCCTACCGCGAGTTTTCACGCAGGGACTGGGAATTCCTGCTCAGGGTGCAAGCGCTTTGGGCCAGGGCTTGGGAACGGAAGAGCTGGATTTCAGCAAGCCAGATGTGCGGCGGAATTGTGCGGCAGAAGTAAATTTGAATCGGCGACTCGCGCCGGACGATTATCCTGGCGTCGTGGCATTGAGGTTGGATGAGGAAAGCAAATTGTCGCTCAGCGGGAAAGGATTAGTTGAAGTGTGTGCGTAATAAAAAGCTAGTCGGGACTTTGATCGTTTTCACATTTACCCCGTGTGCAAAAGGGCAAAGCTTGTGCCTGTGCAATCCACCCGCGTCGCAGCAAGGCTTCCGCTAACTTGCCAACAGGGAGGCAAATGCAAATTAAGCCTGCTCGTGCCAAGAGGACGTGAAGTTGTTGGTGTTACTGTTGAGTGCTGTCGCTAAGGTTTGCAACAGGTCGGCGGCGCTGTACGGTTTGGTAAGAAACGCTTGCACGCCCAGAGCTTCGGCTTCCTGCGCTTTTTCGCTTTCGCTCAAGCCGCTGCTGGCAATGATGGCGACGGCGGGGTTGATATTGCGCAAAGCGCGTATCGTCGCGGGCCCGTCCAGATACGGCATCATCATATCCGTTACCACCATCTGGATTTGGTCTTTGTGCTGGGCGTAAAGCGCAATCGCTTCGGTTCCATCCGCCGCTGTCAGGACGCGATAGCCATACGCTTCCAAGGTGCTTTGTGTCACGGCGCGAATCGCTTGTTCGTCGTCCACCACCAAGACCCATTCGCCGTGTCCGTGCGGCAACGTCTCGGCGGGAGTTGTGACAGGCACGGGTTGCCTGGTTTCCAGAACGGGCAGGTACAAATGGAATCTTGTGCCTCTGCCGACTTCGCTGTACACGTTCACGAAGCCACCGTGACTCTTGATGATGCTGTGAACGGTGGAAAGACCGAGACCCGTGCCGCGCCCGATTTCTTTGGTGGTGAAGAACGGGTCAAAGACTTTCTCCAACACGTCGGGCGCAATGCCTGTGCCGCTGTCGGCAATGGTAATGACCAGATAATTTCCGGCTTGTGCGCCGGGGATCATACCCGCCATTTGGGCATCTACGCCTTTGTTTTCCGCCGTGATCGTCAACGTGCCACCATGTTCTGCCATGGCGTCGCGCGCATTGACGCAGAGGTTCATCAAGACCTGATGGAGTTGCGTCGGATCGCCGCTCACAGCAGCGAGATCGCCGGGCAATCGGTATTTGATCGTGACGTCTTTCGGAAAGGTTTCTTGCAGAATCGCAATCACATCTTTGATGAGATGGCGGGGTTGCAGCGAGATGCGTTCGCCGCTCGTGCCACGCGCGAAGGCGAGGACTTGTTTGATCATGTCGCTGCCGCGCTGGACGTTTTGTTGCAGGATGTCCAGCAAGCGTTGACTGCTCTGATCGCGCAAGCGGGACTGCAACAATTGCACCGCCATCAGCAACGGCGACAGCACATTGTTCAGATCGTGCGCGATGCCGCTCGCTAATGTGCCGATGCTTTCCAGGCGTTGCGCGCGCAGGAATTGCGCTTCGAGGTGTTTCTGTTCGGTGATGTCGGTGTTGATGATGAGGAACGACGCGGGTTGTCCCTGTTCATCCCGCACCAACGAAACGTGGCAGTCAACCACGATTTCGCGTCCGACTTTCGTGAAGTGCTTCAACTCGCCCAACCATTCACCTTTCTCAAGAATGGCCTTGGCACCTTCCGAGTCAGCCGTAATGGCAGGCGGTTGATGGCAATGAACCAGCTCGCGCAAATCCTGCCCCATCACTTCTTCCACTGCCCAACCGTAAATCAATTCCGCGCCGTGATTCCAGAAACAGATATGACCGTTGAGATCGCAAGAGATAATAGCTTCGCGCGCCTGATTGAGCAGTGCGGCTTGTTCCTGCAACCGAGTTTCGGCGGCGCGACGGCGCGTGATGTCGCGTAAAATCACGGTGTACAGCTTTTGCCCCTGCACTTCGACTTGCGAGATGGAAGCTTCAATCGGAAACTCTTCGCCGCTTTTGCGCACCCCGCTGATCGCGCCCAGTGCTCCCATCATGCGCTTGGTTGTTTTGGTCGCGCCGAATTTCCGAATATGTTCGGCGTGGGCAGAGCGCGCGCGTTCCGGCAACAACAGCTCCAACGATTGTCCCATGACTTCTTCCGCCGCATACCCAAACATCTGTTCGGCGGCGGGGTTGAACAGCCTGATGCGTTGCGTTTCATCTACCGAAACGATGGCGTCCATCGCCGAGCCGATGATGCCCGCCGTTCGCGCCTGACTTTCCTGCAACGCCCGGTCAGCCGTTTTGCGCCACGTAATGTCGCGCGTGAGTCCCAACACCGCAATGATCTGTCCTTGCGCATCACGCAACGGCACCGCGTGCGTTTGCAACCAGCGTGACGTGCCTTTCAACCCGGTAATCTGAAACTCCAGATCGCCCGTTTCTCCGGCAAAGACGCGCCGCGTGAGCGCCGCAAAAGCGCGCCGATATTCTTTGTTGATGATCCTCGCCACAGGCTTGCCCGCGACTTGCGCCAGTGAATCCGCTTCAATCATCGCCAGCCCCGCCGGATTCATTTCCAGCAAACAGCCCTGCGCGTCCAGCAGCTTCACGCATTCCGGCTCAGAATTGATAATCGTGCGCAACCGCATTTCGCTGCTGCGTACCGCTTCTTCGGAGCGCAGCCGTTCCAGCACTTGCCAGGTCAATTCAGCAATTGTTTCAAGCAGTGAAACGTCGCGCGGCTGCCAATCACGCGCTGACGCAGTGGCAATGACGAAGGACGCGGTCATTCGCCCCTCACGCAACAGCGGCACAACCACAAAGGCGCGCAGGCCAAGTTGTGCATAAGCCTCGAATTCACCCGCGCGCGAATCATCGTTGGCATCGCGCACAACCAGAACCTTGCCGCTGCTGGTCAAGGCCACCAACGCAGGATTGAAATCACTCAAGGTATACGTGCTGGTTATCGTCGGCACGCCATCGCAATAATCTTGATGAATGACGAATTGATCGCGCGCTAAATCAACTTCGGTGAAAAAGCAGCGTTGCACTTGCAGGTATTCCCCCACTGCTCTTGTGACTTCGCGCGTCAAAGTAGCAGCCTCGCCGTCGCGGCGAATGCGTTCGCTGAGTTGCGCCAGAAAGAGCGTATCGGCTTCGGCCAATTTGCGCGCCGTGATGTCAACGTCCACGCCCGCGAGCCGCACTGCGCGGCCTTGTGCATCACGATAGACGCGACCGCGCATCAAGCCCCAACGGACACGGCCAGCCGGGCGCACGGTGCGAAACTCCGATTCAAAGGGCGCGTCTTGGTGCGAAGCGCGTTCGATCTCCTGTTGCACAGCCGCCCGGTCAACTGGATGAACGAGTGCCAGAAATTCTGCCCACGTGCCGCCAAACGTGCCGGGTTCCAGTCCCAGCATCGGTTCGGCGTGTTCTGACAATATAATTTTCCCGGTGTCCAGATCGCATTCCCAGGCAAACATGCCACCGGCTTCCATGGCCAGCGCCAGACGCTCCTGGCTTTCGTGTAACGAGGCAACAGTTAATGCTGGGACTCGCCCAGCGGCGGTGCTTTCGGTGGGTAGTTTTCGAGTCTTGTGTCGTGTCCCATCTGCCATGAGTGTGCTCCGCTGAATGCCTCCTGAGCTTGACTGGTTGTGCAAACTCCATCAAGGACGTGAAAACTGAATTGTTCAGAAGGGAATACCGCAGACGCAGATTATAGGTAGAGCAGAACGAAAAGCCAAGCACTGCCACTGGAGCAGCAGTTCATTCGTTTTGTGAGGATTGCGGCCCGCTACGGCATTTCTTCAGGCAGTCGAACGACAAAAAATCATTCCTGACAAATGGCAAGGCGCTTGCCTAATTTCTCTTTGATTGATATTCAAGTAAAGGCGGCATCAATGGAACTCTCTCTTCTCTTTCAGCAATTAGGCATTGCCCTCGGCTTAGGGCTGTTGGTGGGCTTGCAACGCGAAAGCACAGCTTCGCCGTTGGCCGGCGTGCGAACGTTTCCGCTCGTCACGGTCTTCGGCACGGTGTGCGGTTTGCTGGCCCAAACGTTTGGCGGCTGGGTCATCGCGGCAGGCCTTCTGGCATTGGCCGGAATGATTTTTATCGGCAAGACGGAAGAGGAAAAAAGCGGACATCCCGATCCGGGGCTGACGACGGAAACCGCTTTGCTGTTGATGTTCGCGGTGGGTGCGTATCTGGTCGTCGGGCAGCGCGCCGTCGCCATTGCGATTGGTGGCGGGGCGGCAGTGTTGCTGCAATTCAAAGGGCAATTGCACGGACTGGTCGCGCGGCTCGGCGAAAATGATCTGAAAGCGATTATGCAATTCGCCTTGCTCTCGTTGGTGATTCTGCCGGTGCTGCCGGATCGCACGTATGGGCCGTATGCGGTGCTGAATCCGCGCAACATCTGGTTTATGGTGGTATTGATTATTGGCATCAGCCTCGGTGGATACATCATCTACAAATTCTTCGGCCAGCGCGCGGGGATTGTGTTGGGCGGCATTTTGGGTGGGTTGATTTCGAGCACGGCCACGACCATCAGTTATGCCAAACGCACGGCCACGATGCCGGAGAGCGTGGGAATGACGACCATCGTCGTGATGATTGCATCAGCCATTGTGTTTGTGCGTTTGCAACTGCTCATTGTGACCATTGCGCCAACGTTTTGGTCGCAGGCTGCGCCTCCCTTAACGATTTTGTTTCTGCTCCTGGCCGCCGCTTCGCTGGTGCTGTGGCTCAGGAATCGTAGCGAACAGTATGAAATGCCAACGCAGGAAAACCCTTCCGAACTGAAATCTGCGTTGTTGTTTGGATTGATTTACGCAGTTGTGCTGTTTGTAGTGGCGGCAGTCAAAGAACGCTTTGGCAATCAGGGTTTGTATCTGGTGGCGGGCGTGTCAGGGTTGACGGATGTGGATGCCATCACAATTTCGACGGCGCGGCTGGTTCACGAAGGCCGCTTGAGTACGACGGATGGCTGGCGCTTGATCGTCGTTGCCTCCTTATCGAATCTCGTCTTCAAAGTCGGCACCGTGGCGTTTTGGGGACATCGGCGATTACTCCTTCAAGTCGCCGCTTTTTACAGCATCGTGTTCGCCACAGGCTTACTGCTGGTCTTGTTCTGGAAATGATATGGATCGAAGTTTTACCAAGGGCTGGACGACCACGTGCGTACAGTTCAAAGCCAGACGCTCGAACTCGTCATCATCCTGTTAATTCCCCTCGAACTGCTCCTGGCATTTTTCTGAGCGCCTGAGCTGCGCCAGTTTTTGGGAGCAAGCCGTCACGCCTTGTAGGTAAACGCGCCATAGATTTTGGCGGCCCCCCACGCAATAAAGACGATGGGTAAAAACCATCCGGTCGTGGGCAACCAGCCCACCCGTTCAGCCAAGAACCCCAGCCCGACGAGGAGCAAAAATAGGAGTAAGAGCCGTAAGCTTCCAACGTGCTGTGCGTCACCGCGCGAATTGCCTGTTCGTCGTTGCCTCTATGGGTCGCGCGGCAATTGTTACCCCTCCGCCGCGTTCTGCCATTGCGTTGCGTGCATTGACGCAAAGGTTCTTCTACAGAGAAATATTCCGCA
>CAZWAK010000046.1:0-16650 GCA_964631865.1 uncultured Heliobacteriaceae bacterium
ATGAAATTGCCGCGCCGAAAGTGGACAAGCATTCAACGGGCGGCGTGGGCGACAAAACATCGCTCGTGATCGCGCCGATTGCCGCCGCGTGTGGTTTGTGCGTGCCGATGATTTCCGGTCGTGCGCTCGCGCATTCGGGCGGCACGCTCGACAAGCTCGAAGCGATTCCTGGCTTTCGCACGAACCTTTCGCTCGCCGAATTCAAAGCCACGCTCCAGCACTGCGGCGTCGCGTTGATCGGGCAAACGAAAGAAATCGCGCCCGCCGACCGCAAGCTCTATGCGCTGCGTGATCTGACGGCAACGGTTCCGTTTCGCCCGTTCATTGTGGCTTCGATTTTGTCGAAGAAACTGGCCGAAGGCATTGACGGTTTGGTGCTGGACGTGAAGTTCGGCAACGGCGCGTTTATGAAGACGATTGACGACGCGCGCGAGTTAGCACAAATGCTCGTGGACGCTTCGCGCGCGATGGGCAAGCGCACGGTCGCGTTGCTGACGAATATGAATCAACCGCTCGGTCGCTGGGTCGGCAACGCGGTTGAGACGATGGAAGCCGTTGAAGTGTTGCGCGGCAAGTTGGACGGCGACTTCGCAGAACTGTGCATTGAATTGGCCGCGCAGATGATTGTGGTTGGCGGCTTGACGGACGATTTGCCGGACGCGCGAAGTCGTTCGATTACAGTGATTCAATCCGGTGCAGCGTTGCAAAAATTCAAGGACGTTGTCGCGGCACAAGGCGGCGATTTGTCCTGGCTTGACTCCGTCGCTGGCTCTGGCGAAGGGAAGTCGTGTGTCAAATTCAATGACATCGTTTTTGCTGATCGGGCAGGTTTTGTTTCCCACCTCCAAACCGATGAAATCGGGCGCGTCGTGATGGAGTGGGGCGGCGGGCGGCAAAAGCTCGAAGACCCGATTGATTACGGCGTCGGCTTGTACCTTCACGCCAAGCTCGGCGACCGCGTCAACGTGGGCGATCCGTTGGTGACGGCATATTTCAATGACCAACTAAAACTCGAAGAAATGACCGCGCGCCTTCGCAAGGCGTACGAAATCAGCGATCATGCGCCGCAGCTTGAACCGTTGGTCAAAGCGGTACTCTGAACAATCATTCTTCATTCTTCATTCTGACTTCTTCATTCTTTAGTCGAGGTAATAAAATCCAAACAAACCTCTTCTCGTAAAAAAATGAAAAGTGAAGAATGAAGAATGAAGAATGTGCTTCCGTCAATTTGTTATGCCCCAATTTCGTTTCCTTCTCTGCTTTTTACTTTGCGCTTTTCTGGCTGCCTGTAACTCGGCTGCCAAAAGCTCTGACGCCAATAAAATCAAGGTCGGCATTGTCTTTGACATCGGCGGCAAAGATGACCGTTCGTTCAATGCCGCCGCGAATCAGGGCGTGCTGCGCGCGAAAAAAGAATTGCCGATTGTGCTGCGCGATGCCGAGCCGGGCGATGCGACTTCGCTCGAACCCGCGATGCGCGCCTTTGCGCAGTACGGCTACGATTTGATTATCGGTGTTGGCTTCGCGCAGGCTCCGCTCATCGAACAAGTTGCCCAGGATTATCCGAACACGCATTTCGCCATCGTGGACGGCGTGTGCAACAGCCCGAACGTGGCGAATCTGCTTTTCAAAGAACACGAAGGTTCGTTTCTGGTCGGGATGATCGCCGCGACGCAGAGCAAAACGAACACGATTGGGTTTGTCGGCGGGATGGACATTCCGTTGATTCGCAAGTTTCTGAAAGGCTACGAAGAAGGCGCAAAATACGTTAGCCCGAACATCCGCGTGATCCCCAATTTCATCGGCATCACGGACGCGGCCTGGAACAATCCGAGCCAGGGCAAAGAACTCGCGCTCGCACAGATTCAGCAGGGCGCAGACATCCTGTTTCAAGCCGCAGGCAATTCGGGGTTGGGCGTCTTCGATGCCGCCGAAGCCGCGAAAAAACTGGCGATTGGCGTGGACTCAAATCAAAACTTCGTCAAGCCCGGCTTCATTTTGACCTCGATGGTCAAGCGCATTGACAACGCCGTGTTCGCGGTCGTCAAAGACGAACTCGAAGGCAAATTCAAAGGCGGGATTCATGTGTATGGGTTGGAGAATGAAGGCGTGGGCTACGCGATGGACGAATACAATCAGGCGTTGATTCCGGCGGAAGTGATTGCGAAAGTCGAGAAGGCGAAGCAGGAAATCATCGCGGGCAAGATCAAGGTTACGGATGTCATGGCGAAGTAGCGAGCGTGGGTTGCAGCAGACGAAATACGAAATGCAGCGCACCGAATAATTCTGGCAAGTCGCCCAGCGGATAACTCAAAGCATTTTGTGTGAATAAATCTTTTTCGAGTTTGCCAAATTGCCAAAGTTCACCGTCGGTTACGATGCCGTACACGGTAAAGTTTTCATCGCCATTCAGCTTTTGCACGGCGACCAGTTCGGCTAGGCATTGTCCCCAACCGTACTCGAAGTCGTTTTTCTTGGCTTCGACAACGGCCAGCAGCGGGTTCGTAAAAACGGTGATCCCCAGTGGCGATTTGTTGGCGATTAAGTAGTCAGGCGTTCCTTTCAATTTGGCGTCATACTCCAGCGGCTCTTGAATCCAAAGTGTGACGCGGTCGCTGTAAGATTTATAAACTTCGCGTAAGATCGGAAAGATGATCGCTTCTGTGCGTGCTGATTCGGAACGAAAAACCGCGAAGCTGGCAACCGTGAATTCAAATTCACGCAGGAAATTCTCTGGCGGCTGAATCGGCTCTGTCACAATAAAATCCTGGCGTATCGCGCGGATGCTGTACTCTTGCTGGACTTGTCCGATGTTCTTGTATTTGCTAAAAGCCATACCGAAATTGTACGCGCATAACCTGAAAACACAAGATGATCGAACTTCGTAACATTACCAAACGATTCGGCGCTGTCACCGCCAACAAAGGCATTAGTTTCACGATTCAAGACCAGACGATTCACGCGATTGTCGGCGAAAACGGCGCGGGCAAATCCACGATCATGAAAATCCTCTACGGCTTTTACACTGCCGATGAAGGCGAGATTTTTATTGACGGTGAGCCGCGCAATATTCGCAATCCGCACGACGCCATCGCGCTGGGCATCGGGATGGTGCATCAGCATTTTATGCTCGTGCCGCCGATGACCGTGCTGGAAAACATCATCCTCGGCGCGGAGACGACGAAGGCCGGGCGCATTGATTTCACTGAGGCCGAAGCGAGCGTGCAAAAGCTACTGGATGATTTCGGTTTCAAGCTCGATTTGCACGAAACCGTTGAGAACTTGTCGGTTGGGCAACAACAGCGCGTTGAAGTCGTGAAAGCGTTGTATCGCGGCGCGCGGATTTTGATTCTGGACGAACCGACGGCCGTGTTGACGCCGCCTGAAGTCGAAGAGTTTTTTCGCATCCTGCGTGGCATGCGCGCGCAAGGCAAAACCATCATCATCATCACGCACAAACTCAACGAAGTGCTGGCGCTCTCGGACAAGATCACCGTGATGCGCGATGGGCAAGTCGTCGGCAACCTCGTGACGGCGCAAACCAACGCGGCGGAAATTGCACGTTTGATGGTCGGGCGCGATGTGTTGCTGCGCGTCGAAAAGCCCGAAGCCAAGCCGCAAGCTGCCGTGCTGAGCGTTAACAACTTGCAACTGCTGCCAACCAGCGAAGCGATTTCATTCAATGTTCATGCGGGTGAAATCGTCGGCGTCGCGGGCGTCGAAGGCAACGGGCAAACCGAACTCATCGAAATCCTCGCCGGTTTGCGCAAAGCCGTCGCGGGCAATTTTGCGGTGAACGGCACGAACTGCGCCAACCTGACCGCGCGGCAAATCAAGGAACTCGGTGTTGCGCATATCCCCGAAGACCGGCATCGGCGCGGCTTGTTGCTGGATTCGGATTTGACGGACAACTCGATTCTCGGCACACACTATCGCTCGCCCGTCGCAGTCGTGATGGGAATGCTGAACAACGTCGCGGCAGTCACGAAATCGAAACGCCTGATCCGCGATTTCGATGTGCGCCCGGCGAACGAAGCCTTAGCCGCGAAAACGTTGTCAGGCGGCAATCAACAAAAGCTCATCATCGGGCGCGAATTCGACATTGCGCCGAAACTGCTGCTCGTTTCGCAACCGACACGCGGTGTGGACATCGGCGCAATTGAATTCATTCACCGCAAGCTCGTTGAGTTACGCGACGCCGGAGCCGCGATTTTATTGGTCTCGGCGGAACTCGAAGAAGTTCTGTCCTTGTCGGATCGTGTGTTGGTGATGTATCAAGGCCGCATCGTTGGCGAAGTTGATCCGAACCAGGTTTCGCAAGAGGAAATCGGGTTGATGATGACAGGCGGAAAGTGAGTTCAACTTGACCAATCTTCGATGTGAAGGTTGGGAACAAGGCTGAAGTCCTTATAATTTCTGGTCAGCAACGTTGCATTGTGCGACAAGGCAATTGCAGCAATTTTCAAGTCCATTGTTCCGATGCGTAAACGTAAAAGCTTCAGGCGGTCATATTCTTCGCCTGCTCGCTTATCGAAGCCGACGAGTTGTGTTCTGCGGTACAGGTCAAGATGGCGTTGCAGTTTACGATAGGCTTCTGTTTGTTGTTCAGTTGTGCGTGCGCGCGCAGCTTGCGCCATCCAACCGCGTGTTTGCTCTTCGTAGGTGATGATGGAAGTATGAATCTCAAAGTCCGGCACTTGGTTCATTTTGAAGAGCAAGCGTTCACGAGCGGGGTTATTGCTATACTCCAGTAGTGTGAAAAGGTCAGTGTCAAAGATGAACATGTCAGGCTTTCTGTTGCTTAGGTGATCTGGGACGACGAGGCGGTTTGGGGCGAAGCGATTCTCGATATTCACGACCTAAACGCATAGCTTCTAAAAAGTCTGGGTCATCTGCGAAGGCCCCAACCACATGCTCCCACCAAGGGGTTTTGGGTTCTGCTGAGATCGCAAGTTGCTGCTCAAGTTTTTGTACTTTGGCTTCTAATTCCGTGACGCGCATTTCAATGTCAATATTTGTTACTGCCATACTAATTGATCTCCTATTGATAGCGAGGAAAGTATAAACTAAACCGTATGAAAACACCGAATCTCAACCTTCTCATTGCTCGTCTGATGGTCTTCCTCTTGGTGTTAAGCACCTATAGCTTGGCACAATCAACGTCCACTAAAATCTCTCCCCAAGACCAAGCAGTGCTGGATCGCATTTCGGCGAATTCGTTGCGCGGGCATTTGTCGTTTATCGCGTCGGATTTGCTCGAAGGGCGTGGCACGCCGTCGCGCGGCCTGGATATTGCGGCGGAATACATCGCGGCACAATTTCGGCGCGCGGGTCTCGAAGCGGTTGGTGATGACGGCTATTTCCAAACGGCGAATTGGTTTCAGACCGCGCCGAATTTGGACGGCTTTGCGTTGATGCTCAAGCACGACGGGCAAACGCTCAACGTCGCGCCGCCGCAGATCACATTTGCCTGGGATCAGGAACTCAAGCTGTCGAGCGCGTTGCTCATCAAAGTGGATTACAAAGACGCGGTAGCTTTGGCATCGCTCACAGCGGAACAAGTCGCGGGCAAAATCATCATCACGGAAATCCCCGATTTTCGGCGCGAAGATCGTTCCAAATGGATGGAACTCCAACGCGCACAAAATACGTTTCTCACGGCTGTCCGCGCGCTCAAACCGGCGTTGATCGTTTCAGTTGATCGGCGCGCGACAACGGGCGCGGGCTTGGGCACGAAACGCTTGATTGATCCCGAACGACGGCAATCGTTCACGCCACCTATGCCTGTGTTGACGATACACGATCCGGCGGTTGTGAAGCTGATCGATGCAATGAAACCAGGCGTGTCGCAAGCTTCGTTGACTTTGAATTTGCCTGCCGCCGTCGAACAACCCGTCAAGCTGCGCAATGTCGTTGGTCTGCTGCGCGGCTCTGATCCTGAACTCAAGGACACGTATGTTTTGGTCACAGCGCATTACGATCACGTCGGGATGCAAGCGGGCGGCGAGGGCGACCGCATTTTCAATGGCGCGAACGACGACGGCAGCGGCACTGTGTCGGTGATCGAATTAGCTTCGGCGTTGACTGCGCGTGCCACGCGACCAAAGCGCAGCATCGTGTTTCTGTGTGTGTTTGGCGAAGAGCGCGGCTTGCTCGGTTCGCGTTATTATGGGCGGCATCCGATCTTTCCGATAGCCAAAACGGTCGCGGACATCAACCTCGAACATGTCGGGCGCACCGATGATACGGAAGGCTCGCAAGTCAATCGCGCGACGCTGACGGGCTTTGATTATTCGGACGTCGGCGAAGTCTTCAAACGCGCAGGCGAAGCGACCGGCATCACGGTGTACAAGCATCCGCAAAACAGCGATTCGTTCTTTGGCCGCAGCGACAATCAGGCGCTCGCCGATCAAGGCGTGCCCGCGCATACGTTGTGTGTCGCGTTTATTTTCCCCGATTATCACGGCCTCGGCGATCATTGGGACAAAGTGGATTACGACAATTTGGCGCGCACGAATCGAATGGTGGCGCTGGCATTGCTGATGCTGGCTGACAACCCCGTCGCGCCGAAATGGAACGAAGCCAATCCCAAAGCTGTGCGCTATGTCGAGGCGTGGAAAAAACAACATGGTCAGTAATCGAACGTAACGCGATTTGGCAAATCGCGCTACACTTGAACAGGTGACGTAACGCGATTTGGCAAATCGCGCTACATTTTTTACGAAGAGCAGCATTGCATGCACGAACGATTACCAACCTTTGATGAATTACCCATCAACCCGAAATATCCGCCGCGCTCGTCGTGGGGCATCTTTGGCGACGACGATCAAATCGGCACGCTGAATTTATTGACGCCGGAACGTATTGCCGCCGCTGCAAAATTGGTGCAACACGGACAAGTCTTCGCGCTGAATTGGAAGCTGGAGTTGCCGCATCCGCCGCTGTTTGCGCGCCAGGAATTGCAACATACGATCAAGCGCCGTCGTCACAATGTTCACGACGATGTGTACGACAACTTCAACACGCAATCGTCGTCGCAATGGGACGGGCTGACGCATTACGGTCATCGGGAGCATGGCTTTTACAACGGTGTGCAGGAAGCCGATGTGACAGGCAAAGAAGGCACGCGCAACGGCATCGAGCATTGGGCGCGACGCGGCATTGCGGGGCGCGGCGTGTTGATTGACTTCGCGCGTTTTGCTGAACAACAAAGCCTCGCATTTGCGCCGAATGGGCGCTACGCTTTCACGGCAGACCAACTGCAAGCGGCAGCGGATTGGCAAGGCGTGCGTTTTCAAACGGGCGACATCCTGATCGTGCGAACGGGCTGGGTCGGATGGTATGAGAGCTTGCATGAAGAGCAACGCATCGCACTCTCGCAACCGGGCGCGTTAGTTGTCGCAGGATTGGAACAAAGCGAGGCTTCGTTACGATTTTTGTGGGACAATCACTTCGCTGCGATTGCGTGCGACAACCCGCCGTTTGAAGCCTATCCGCCGCCGGAAACAGGCATGATGCACGAAACGATCATTGGTTTGTGGGGCATGCCGATTGGCGAGATGTTTGTGCTGGATGCGTTGGCGGAGGCTTGTGCGGCAGATCAACGCTATGAGTTTTTCTTCACCGCCGCGCCGCTCAACAAACTCGGCGGAGTCGCGTCGCCGCCGAATGCGTTGGCGCTTCGATAAGAAAACGATATGAACACAAAAGAGCAGATTGCTGAAACCTATGCCGAAAGAATTGGACACGTTTATTTTCGACCATTGATGTACGGTGGCAATGCCAGTGAGGTTGAACTAATCATATCGCTCTATCATTCGGTTTGGGCGGAGTTACTTGACCAAGAGGACAAACTATCAGACAGCATCCAGAGAGTGATGCAAGAACGAAAATGCGGGGCATTCAGTTTTGTCCGACGATACAAATACAATAATCCAAATGCTACGGAACAAGAACTGGCTGATTATGCAGTGTTACAGTGGGTGAAAATCTCTGACAGGGTGAAGCTGCCCATCGGTTATAAATCATTATGTGAAATCTACACGCCGCTGAAAGAAAATATGCAAGACAGCAAACGGTTACAAATACTCTTTCAAAAAGGCAGTGTGTGATTCGGCTTCAGGCAATGCCCAACGAGTTGTTCGGCGCTTCTTGGCACGTACACATACGCTTTGTAAAATACAAGCATGGCAAACTGGCATCGCTTTATACCTTCAGACTTTGAGTATGATTTTGAGCAGGACAAATTGTCCGCTCACAGAGTCAGTTTTGATGAAGCGGTAGAATGGTTCTTTTCGGACTTCCAGATACGGAGAAATAAGCGATACCGCGATAGGTATTAGTTACTTGGAAGAACATTAGGTGGGCGTCCGCTCAAGATCATCTTTCAATTGAAGCCCAATAACATAGTTCGCATTATTACAGGTTGGGAAATATGAAGACCAAAACCAAAACCAGAAAGAGAGCTATCTCAGAAGAAGAGATTGATAAGCTCGTAGAGTCTCAAGCCAATAACGACGAAGCATGGAGTAAGCCTATTCAAGTGAAGAGGAAACAATCGAACTCTTTATCTCTTCCGACAGATTTGGCTATGAGAGCAGCTTTTCTAGCCAAGTTACACAAAGAAAATAACGTAGGAGAATGGCTAAGGCGGGTTATTGCTGAACGAATTGAGCTTGAAGAATCTGCTTTTATGGATTTCAAGAAAACGCTCGCCTCTAATCGCCGCGCCTAACCAAGCCGTTAGGGCAGAAGCTCAGCCAAAATCGGTTCATCGCGCGGCACGTCCAGGGCGTTCGGCAAGGCAGTCCGCCATGCTTGCTCAAGCGTTTCTATAGGTTGATGAAGGGTTGTTTGACCGTTGATCGAGATCGTCAATGCGCTGCCGCCGATGGTCCCGATGACCTTGCACGGAATGTTTTCCTGTGCGGCGAGCGCTTGCACTTGTGCAACGTGTTCCGGTTTGACGGACACAACGATGCGCGACGGGGTTTCGGCGAAGAGTTGTTTGGCGTCGAAGTTGTTGAGTTCGATGTTTGCGCCGATGGCTGGACGTGCATTATGTGAGAAACAACTTTCCGCCAACGCCACTGCCAAACCGCCTTCCGAACAATCGTGCGCCGAACGAATCAATCCCGCTTGAATCGCGGCCAAACAGGTTTTTTGCACCGCGAGTTCCGCTGCCAAATCAAGCGTCGGCATTGCGCCGTCCACTGCGCCGAACAACGCGAGCAATTCGCTGCCGCCAAAATCCGCGTGCGTCTCACCGAGCAAGACAATCACGTCTCCCGCCGCCTTGAACCATTGCGTCGTGATGTGGCGCGGGTCTTCGATCAAGCCGAGCATCCCTATGACGGGGGTTGGGTAAATGCCTTTGCCTTCGGTTTCGTTGTACATGCTGACATTGCCGCCTGTGACGGGCGTGCCGAGCGCGCGACAGACTTCGCCCATGCCTTCGAGCGTTTCGACGAACGAACGCATGATTTCGGGACGTTCCGGGCTGGGGAAATTCAGACAGTTCGTAATTGCCAACGGCTTCGCGCCGCTGCACACGACGTTGCGCGCAGATTCTGCAACGGCAAGTTTCGCGCCTTCTTTCGGATTCAAGTGACAATAGCGCCCGTTGCAATCCAACGACATTGCCAATGCTTTGCGCGTTTCCTTGACGCGGATCACGGCGGCGTCCGAGCCGGGCAACACGGTCGTGTTCGTGCGCACCATGTGATCGTATTGCCGATAGACCCATTGCTTCGATGCGATGTTCGGCGCGGCTAACAAACGCAACAGAGCTTCGTTGTAAATATTTTCTGTGCCAACTTCGGCAGCCAACTGCGCGAAACCCGCGTCGATATTGGCTGCGACGTCGTTCGTGTTGTGCGGATAATCAACTTGGGGGCGATTGTATTTCGGCGCGTCGTCGGTCAACGCGGAGTTCGGAATGTCCGCGACGACTTCGCCTTTGTGCAACACGCGCAGCCGTTTCGTATCGGTGACGTGACCAATCGTGACCGCATCCAAATCCCACTTGTGAAAGATTTCGGCGACTTGTCTATCGTGCCCGCGCGCGGCGACGATCAGCATTCGCTCTTGCGATTCTGATAGCATCATTTCATACGCCGTCATGCCCGTTTCGCGTTGTGGCACTAAATCCAAATTGATTTCGATACCCGTGCCGGCGCGCGCGCCCATTTCACAACTCGACGATGTCAAGCCCGCCGCGCCCATATCCTGAATGCCGACGATGGCTCCGGCGCGCATCGCTTCTAGACAGGCTTCGAGCAAAAGTTTTTCGTAAAACGGATCGCCCACTTGCACAGTCGGGCGTTTTTCGAGCGCCGCTTCATCGAATTCTGCGGACGCCATCGTCGCGCCGTGAATACCGTCGCGCCCTGTTTTTGCGCCGACGTAAATCACGTGATTGCCGACGCCTTCTGCCTTGCCATAAAAAATTTGTTCGCGCCGCACCAAGCCCAATGCAAACGCATTGACCAGCGGGTTCAGCGAATATTCATCGGCAAAGTAGACTTCGCCACCGACCGTCGGTACACCGAACGCATTGCCGTAATCACCCAGGCCTTTCACAACACCCGCGACGATGTGGCGATTGCGATTGACGATTTCGGCGGAGGCTTCGTCTTTGCTGTCACTGCTCTGAATCGGGCCAAAGCGCAAAGAATTCATCGCGGCAACGGGTCGCGCGCCCATCGTGAAGATGTCGCGCAGGATACCGCCGACGCCCGTCGCCGCGCCTTGATACGGTTCGATGAAGGACGGGTGATTGTGCGATTCGATCTTAAACGCGACGCACCAACCATCGCCGATGTCCACGATGCCTGCGTTTTCGCCCGGCCCTTGCACGAGGCACGCAGCTTCGGTGGGCAGGTTTTTCAAGTGAAGGCGCGACGATTTGTACGAGCAATGCTCCGACCACATCACGGAAAAAATGCCGAGTTCGGTGAAGCTCGGTTCGCGTCCGAGCAATTGCTGGATGCGGTCGTATTCATCGGGCGTGAGGTTGTGTTGGTCGAGTAGTTCAGGCGTAATCATGTGGATTGGAGATTGGAAATTTGAAATTGGAGATTACTTCGACTTGAGCAATTCGCGCAGCGTGACGGTCATTGAATGAAACATCGCCAGGCCGTCGTGGCTGCCGAGCACGTCTTCCGCCGCGCGTTCCGGGTGCGGCATCAAGCCGAGCACATTGCGATTCGCGTTGCAGACGCCTGCGATGTTATGCAACGAACCGTTGGGATTGGCGGCGGTTGTGATCTCGCCTGCCGCATCGCAGTAGCGAAAGATGATTTGCTGATTCGATTCCAACTGCTGCAACGTCGCGTCGTCGCAAAAGTAATTGCCGTCGCCATGTGCAATTGGGATGCGCAAGACCTGGCCGGTTTTGTAGGCCGCTGTGAACGGCGTTTCGGTGTGTTCGACGCGCACGTTGACGTGTTCGCAGATAAATTTCTGATCGCGGTTTTTGAGCAGCACGCCGGGCAGCAAACCCGATTCACACAAAATCTGAAAGCCATTGCAAATGCCCAAGACCAAGCCGCCTTCGTTGGCAAAAGATTTGATCGCTTGCAGCACGGGCGAAAAGCGCGCGATGGCTCCTGAGCGCAGGTAATCGCCGTAGGAAAAGCCGCCGGGCAGAATGATCGCATCAAAGCCTTCGACAGATTCCTGTTTGTGCCAGATGAAGTCTACGGGTTGGCCGATCACTTTGCTGATGACGTGATAGGTGTCGTGATCGCAATTGGAACCAGGGAAAACAACTACGCCAAATTTCATTGCTTGAACGCCTTTGGCTGTAAGGTACGAACTAAGCAGGGGTTGTACTACATCGGCGCAGGATTGTCCAGATAGCGCCGACGAAAGTGATGCGCTACACTGACGCGCATGGAGATCAACAACTGTGTCGTGACGATCAAGCAAACGATTCTGGATCGCGGCGGACGCGCGGCCCAATTGGCCCGGCAAGGCGATGCGACAGCACGTCGCATTCTTTCGTCCGACGCCGAACAGCAACGCACGCTCAATGTTGTGCGGCGAACGCTGACGAGCTATCAAATCAAGTTCAGCGAATTTTCCGCGCGTGATTTTTCGGCGCGGGAGAAGCGTCAGATCAAGGCCGCCGATTTGGTCATCACGATTGGCGGCGATGGCACGGCGTTGGGCACCTCGCATTACATCACTGCGGGGATGATGCTCGGCGTGAATTCTGCGCCGGGCGACAGCGTCGGGCATTTCTGTCACACGCATCGCGGAAATTTTGCCGCACGATTCGCGGACATTCTCGCGGCGCGTTGGCAGCCGACAGAATTGGCGCGGCTTGCCGTTTGGTTGGACGAGAAACCGCTGCCGGAACTCGCGCTGAATGATGTGTTGATTGCGCACGATTGCCCGGCGGCGACGACGCGCTACCTCATTGAATTGAATGGCGTGAGCGAAGAGCAGCGCAGTTCGGGCATCTGGGTTGCGACGGCGGCGGGTTCGACGGCAGGCATCAAATCGGCAGGCGGCAAAGTGATGCCGCGCGGATCGCAACGGCTTCAATATTTGGTGCGCGAACTCTACCGCGAACCGCAACGCATTTATACGTTGACGCGCGGGTTTCTGACGCTGGATGAAGAGTTGATGGTCGCATCGAAGATGCAAACCGCACACGTATATTTGGATGGCGCACGCACCGCTTATGCCTTTCCGTTCGGGACACGGGCGAAACTCAAACTGGCCGCCAGCCGCTTGCGCTTATTGATCGCGGCCTGAGCTTCGGCTTTTGGGTTGCACATCGGCAGATTTTTGCATAGAGTTTGACGCGAGCAAGCGAGATGATAATCAAAATAGTTGCTGATGATTCTTGCTGCTGGTTGCTGAACCCCACATTTGACATCGCGTTGCAGTTTGCGCTGGCATCCCTCTTGCCGCGCGGCTGCTGTCGTCAGGAGATCATCGCCTGACGATGCCTCAGCAGCGAACCAGATGTTGCTTTTATGAACGAATCAACCATGTTTTTCCGGTGCGTTTGTTTCTTTGGGATGTTCTGTTTGCTGGTCGCTCCAGCCTGCGCGGGCGATGCCAGCCCGTCGTTAGGGCCGAAGCCGTTTGCGAAACCGCTGCGGCCCACGAATTCGACGTTTCATCCTGAACTCCAGCGACCTCAGTATAGAAGCGCGATGACGCTGCATCAGGAAGCAATGCAGCGCGAACAACTTGCCAAAAGCCTCAGCGCGCGGCTGGGGCAACGGTATCTTTTGTTGCGAACAGCGCAAGTCCCGCAAGCGACCACTGCCACTACGCCTGGCCCCAACGATCCCACCGGGAAACAGCCCGATAACAACGGCGACCAGGGCTTTCAATGGAAACCTGCTCTGGCACAAGCCATGACATTCCTTTGGATCGAGCATACGTTTCGGTTTTTGACCGAGCCGGGCACGCGCGCCGAATTGAAGGGGCCGTTTTTCAAGGACTGGTTTGGTTCTGTGCAACGCACGCGCGGTTGGCGCGACGGCGATCCGTTCATCGTCAATTACATCGGTCATCCGATGCAGGGATCGGTGACGAATTATATCTATGTGCATAACGACCCGAAGAGCAGGCTGTTGGAAGCAGGCTTCAGTAAGGCGTACTTCAAGAGCCGGTTGAAAGCCATGTTGTTTTCGACCGTCTACAGCACGCAGTTTGAATTGGGACCGCTGGGAGAAGCGGCGCTGGGGAACGTCGGATTGACGCCCTCGAAAACCTCGCGGCATCCGTCGGCGTACGTGGATCTCGTCGTGACGCCGACGCTGGGCACGGTCTGGATGATGGGGGAAGAGGCGCTGGATCGTTGGCTCATCAAACGGATGGAAAATCATGTCGAAAACCGCGTCGTCCGTCTGCTGGTGCGCAGCTTTCTCAACCCCAGCCGCAGCTTTGCCAATGCCTTGCGCGGGCGCTATCCCTGGTATCGTGACGGGCGACGTTTATAAGTGCGCGCGGCCCATTTAATCGCTATCCGTTTTGGCGCGGCTGTGTTAAACTGCCCGCGTCATTAACAAACGAAACAAGCAGGAATTGATTTTCCAACTACCTCGGAAACCTCATCAATTCGCCTTATTTTTGCGTCGTTGCGCCTTGACTTAGGTGGCGCAACCGAAGACCCCGAACCACCCCTTACCGGAGGATTACTATGACTTTGCCGCTGAATCGCCCTTTTCTCCTCGTGCGCCTCATCACCTTGCTTTTGACGGGACTGACGATGCTGGGTTCCGCCTCGGCTCAAAGCGTCAGCTACTACGTCCTGCAACCGATGACGGTGCTCGGAGGCTCCCCGACCAGTCTGTTGATGCAATCCAGTTTTATTGATGTTCCCGCGGGCGCAGAATTATCTGTGCATATGGTGAAAGGCCATCAAATCGTTTCGACGAGCCGCTTGGAGTTTACCGAGCCGTATCGCAGCTCGTCCGTCTTTCCGACACAGATCGTGTCTTTTTTGAGTTCCGGTTCTTCAACTGTCCCCGGCGAACCCGTCGCCGGAGCCAGATTGTACAGCGGCATCACCGACCTGGTTCCGATTGCAGCGGCACCCAATCAATATCAATTTATCTGGTCATTAACACAAGGCACTGTCGCCGCGCCCGGACAGGCGATCATCACGGGCGGCAGTCAAACCGTCAATTTTGTGACGCTCAAAGGGCTGGTCGCCGCTGCCAGCCGCCAAAGCGATCAGAAGCCCGGTTCGGTGTTGTTCTATCATCGCTATCTTTCCACCATCGGAAACCCCAACGGAAACAACACGACCATCAGTTTGACGAACACGTCGCCGACGCTGAGCGCGAAAGTGCGGATGTTTTTTATCAGCGCGGCAGATTGCAGTTCGTTCGAGCGCGCCGTGTGTTTGACGCCACAACAAACGACGACATTCAGAATGAGTGATTTCGACCCCGGCACGACGGGCTATGTGGTGGCCGTCGCGTGCGATGCCCAGGGCAATCCGACGCAATTCAATTGGCTGATCGGCAATGCCCAACTGCGGCAAACCAGCCCGCTCACCAATCAATTCTACGATGCGACGCTGAGTGCGCTGGCGGTGGCGAAGCGCGATTTGGGCAGTGTGACCGCTACCAACAATGTCGCGGAGATGGCGTTCAATGACACCATGTACGACAGCCTGCCCACGCAATTGGCCGCCGACAACATGCCGAGTCAAGGCACAAGTGCAGCGAATGGCAACGCGACGATTCTGTCGTTGTATCGCCCGGTCTCGAACCTAGCTGGCGGCGCGACCAGTGCGCCGCTCACCTTCACTGTCAACAACAACACCGGTCAATCCACCACAGGATCGCAAACCATCGGGTGTTATGCGGATTTGCGCCTGACCTCGTTGCGGTTGACGCCGACGCTGGCGACGATTCTGTCGCTTGGCAAAACGGGTTGGATACGCCTTTCGACCAGCGACAACGGCGTGCTGCTCGGTGCGCAATTCAACAGCGGACAATATGCCAGCGGAGCGAATTTGCGCGCCGTGACATTCGCCCCCGATTTCCGCATCAGCATCCCGACCAAATTGCCGGGCTGTTAGCATAAAAAAAGTCTGGGAAAGTTTCGTGAAGTCGAACTTTCCCAGACTTCCTCTGTCTTTTCTGAATTTTTTCAGACCTACCGCACTTCAAAGAAGTACCCGCGCGCAATATCCTGCGCGCCATCGTCGAGCAGGTAGCGCAATTCATAGCGGCCCGGCGTGGTCGGCACTTGCAATTCAATCGTCCCGCTGGTCTGCCCGTGCGTGTAACCCCAGTAGCCGCCGCCCAGATATTTGCTGTTGTCATCGCCCGCGCGAAACATCCCGACCCAATCTCTCGACCGCCCGGCACGCGGAGTGGTGAAGTACACCGTCAGTTTGCTGCCCGCCGCTACGACGGTGGACGAAAGCCGCAAGGTCACTTGATTGCTTGGCGGCGGTGGCGGCGGCTGCGTGATTCCTGTTTTCTTTTGCTGCAAGAGTTGGTAGCTGTCGTAGGCCTGCTTCGCGGCTTGTTGGAGCCATTGCCGCGTCGCATCGCTCATCCGCATAGGTTTGAAGGTGTTGTTCCATTGATTGACGGCGGTCGCTAATCCCTGTTCGCCCGAAGCCACTGACTGCGGATTCGCTCGCAATTGCAGCGTATTCGGATCAATCGCCCAGTTCCAGGCCAGTTGCACTGCCACACGGTAGGCGTTCAGCGCCGAGGTTTCTTGTCCCAGGCCGAGGTAGCGTTGCGTCAATCCCAACGCGCTCGACCAATCCCAGCCGAGATTGTTGTACGCATAGTTGTAGTTGACTAACGCCGCCGCTGAATTTCCTTGTCGCCAGGCGGCATCGCCATTTTGAATCCAGGCTCTGGGGTCTTGCGATTGCGCCTGCGCGGTGGCGACGAATAACAACACGGCGAACATCAACGTCATTGCGAATTGGGTTAGCGATTTCATGTGTCTTTCCTCTCGGTTATGCCTTGCGGCGGTTGTCAGCATTCTTGCGCTTCGCTCTGCTAATGGCGGCGGAAAAACATTTCAGGAAAAAATGTGTGGGCTAAAAAACGTAGTGCGATTTTGGCAATAGCGCGGGGCGTGTGGGGAACACCGAGTTGGCCAAAAGCACAAAGTTTTTTGGCGGGTGGGTTTTGTGGGGGGGGG
>CAZWAK010000046.1:16660-21877 GCA_964631865.1 uncultured Heliobacteriaceae bacterium
AAAACATTTCATTAAATTTTGTGTGGTAAAAAAAAGTTCGTGTTTTTGGTAAATGGGCGGTTTACTTGTGGCAACCCGCTTTTTCCAAAATCGCACTACGTTTTTGCGCGAGTGCTTAGTTGGTGGGGCGCGTCACGACAATCGTTTGCACCTTTCCATCCGCTTGTCGGGTGGTGATTGCGCCTTGAAGAAGTTGCGCCATCGCGCGGCGGACTTCCGGCGGCAATTGCTCGTTGACGTCGTAATTCGGGATGCGTCGCACCGCGTGCGGACCCGGAACCGACGTCTGAACGGGCGCAGTCAGAATCGCATTTTTAGAAGTGCGCGGTTTCGCTCGCTCTTTGACGGGGCCCAGGGGCGGCGGGGTTGGTTGATGTACAACCGTCACACTCGGCGTGGAGCGGGGCGTTTTCGCAACGGCTTTGGGCGTGGCGGTCGCAGTTGGGTTGGTAGTCACAACACGATTGGGAGTAGGCGATGCAGCGGGTTGCTGCGCCGTTTGTGATGACGTGGCGAACCGAACCGCCAGCCATCCAACTGCGCCAGTCATCAAGCAAACCAGTGCCATAGCAACAAGTACCACATTGCGCGCGCTGTGCGAACGGGCTTGCGGCGGCGGAACGTTGGAGTAATGTGGCCACACTGGGGGAACAGCTTTCGTCGCTTGACGCAACGCGGTTTCCAGATCGTGTGCGAACTCCGTTGCATCGTCTTGACGGGCTTGCGGGTCTTTGGCCAGCGCGCGCATCAATACGGCTTCGACAGGGCGCGGAATCTTCAGCGTGGGATGCAGGGGCGGTGGGGCTTGCGTCAAATGTTTGGCAATCACGCCCGTCGGCGTCGGCGCATTGAAGGGGCGCATCCCGGCGATCATTTCATAAAACATCACGCCCAGGCTGTACACATCCGACCGCGCGTCGAGTTCATCGCCGCGACATTGTTCGGGCGACATATAAAACGGCGTGCCGATAATCATGCCCGTTTCGGTCAATGCCTGCGTCGTCGCCAGATCGCGCAGCTTGGCGATGCCAAAGTCTACGACTTTGACCGTTTCGGTTTCGTGGTCGCTGCTGGGCGGCACGACGATGATGTTGTCAGGTTTGAGATCACGATGCACGATCTGCCGCCGATGCGCTGCGCCGACGCCCGCACAGATTTGCTGCATCAACGCGACGGCTCGCCCCAGCGGAAGACGGTTGCCATCTTTCAGCCATTGCCCCAACGGATAGCCGGGCACAAGTTCCATCACGATGTAAGCTGTCGCGTCGGCGGGCGTTTCGCTGTAATCGTAAATCGTGACGACGTTCGGATGGCGCAAGGTCGCGGCAGCTTGTGCTTCGCGGCGAAACCGCGCGATGACATCGGCTTCGGTGCTGTAATTCTGGTGCAGCACTTTGACCGCCACTTCGTCGCCGATGGGAACGCGGCGCGCGCGATAGACCGTGCCCATTCCGCCTGCACCCAAACGCGCCCGCAATTCATATTTGCCGTCCAGCGTGCGACCAAGCAACGGATCAGCTTTGACTACAGTGGCGGCGGTCTCCGTCGCCGTCCGCTTGGTTGGGCGCGTCGCTTCGCCGATGAAAATCAATCCGCAAGCGATGCAAAAACGCGCGTTGGTTTCCAATGATTGTTGGCAATTTGGGCAATTCATAAATGTTCTCCGCCTCCTAATGGCGCGGACGAAAAAACATTTCGCGCGAAAATCGAGCCGGAAAAATAAAATGGGCGGAATTGCTTCCGCCCAGCAATTTCGCCCATTTGTTCTTATCGTTGATGGCACGCATCATTGCTCGTTTTTGACCAAGCGGTTTTGCACTTGCTCGAAGGCGACGCGGAACGTCAGGCTGCTGCCGGGCACGACATTGATGTTGCGTTGCCAGGCGGGCAGACCCGGAGCCTTCACCGTCACGGCGTGCAAGCCGGCAGGCAGTTTCAGCACGGCAGGCGTGTTGCCATACGATGTGCCATCCACTTCAATTTCCGCGCCAATCTGTTCAGCGATCACATTGACCGTGCCGAGTTCGCCGCTCGCCGTTCGTTCCGCTACGGGTTGGTTATTATTCAGCGAAGCATAGTGAACATTCGTGCGGTTGCTAACCGGTGTGCCGGAATTCTGTTCATTCGGCGTCCCGACGGCTTGCTGAATCTTTGTGCCGTGAACCTGTCCCCAGGCCACATTGCGACTCAGTTCCGCCCGCGTCTCGATCCAGCGGTCGCCATCGGTGAAGGCTTGAATATGCTGGCCGCGCGGAATGTCTACGTTTTTGCCTTTGATCATCATGCCGATGGGCGCGGCGGGGAGGAAGAAGAGCGCCGAAGCCGTAATGATGGCCGTGCTGGTTGCGCCTCGACCTTCTCCTTTGTTGACAGAAGACGCGCGCAGCGGAATTTTGCTGCCGTCTACGGCTTTGACGTAATCCAGCCGGAACGAAAGCTTGCCCGCACGGCCAAAGGATTTTTTGGTGGCGGCTTCGATAATCGTCGCCCACGCCGAAGCGCCTTCGGCTACGACGACTGTGCCTTCGACCACGACGGGATCGAGGACTTCAAACGCGACGGTCTGGCCGACCTGCGCGGTTGCGGAATTGAGCGATTCCATCAGCCGCAACCGAATCTGGCTGCCTTCTTCCAATTTAACTTTTTGTGCTTGTGCGAAAGTGGAAAGTTGCAAACTGAGTAAGCTGAATACGACGAACAAAGCGGTCATTGATTTTTGCGTTGCGTTTTTCATGATGTCCTCCTGACATTGATTGGGATTGTTTCGTAGAGAAGCGTCTTTGCTTCTCGTGTTTCTCGTCTCTCGTTCTCCTAATGGCGCAAGCGAAAAAACATTTCAGGATTTTTTTTCTTTATTGGTTGAGGCCGGATTCCAGCGTCAATAAACCCGTCGCTGCGGGCGGCTTCGTACCAACGCTCCTGGGCAGCGCGTCCATTTGCGCGGCAATCACGTTGCCCGCTGCGCCATAGAAATTCAGAATGTCTTCGCGCAGCCCCGGCGTCGGTGGCCGCTCGCCCGTCTTGACCAGCCTGGCGATGAGCTTCGCATACGTTTGATCCGCCAGTTTGTATTCGCCCGTGCGCGCCAGCCGTCCGGTGTCAAAATCGTTGTTCGCCAGCGTGAAATTGCTCCGTTGTGCCTGATGTAACAGGGCGCGATAGTCGGTCACGGTCGTCTGAAAGCTCGTTGTAAACAACGCTTCGGCTTCCGACGATGGCAACTTGAACGCCAAAGCTCTGAGCTTGCCCATCTTCGGCACGACGCGCAGCAGCCGGGCAATCGTTTTGTCCAATCCACTGGGACGCTCGCGTTCGGATTCATCAATAACAATCTGACAAGGCGTATGGGAGCGTTCTTTGA
Organism: uncultured Heliobacteriaceae bacterium; assembly: GCA_964631865.1. Lineage (GTDB taxonomy): Bacteria > Acidobacteriota > Blastocatellia > RBC074 > RBC074 > JAFDVL01. The sequence goes on from CAZWAK010000046.1 coordinate 20,022, forward strand.
GTTCGTTTTTTCTCAACTCCCACGCTACGCGCGTGATGCGCGGGATGAGTTGGCCGACGGCACGACGATAGCCGCTGATGGCCAAATCCACGCTCACGAAAATCTCTTTCATCTCCAAGCCATATGTTTTTCGGAATGCGCGTTCGAGCACGGCTTTGGCAACCTTGAATCCAATGGCCTGGTGAAACGATTGCGGCGCATAACAGCCGCGCGCGACTTGCCACACGTCAAAAGCGAATTCGGTTTGCAGATGCGCGATGGGGTCATCGGCGTAGGTTACTTCGTGGCCGTGCTGCGCGTGCAAATGGGGATAGAGCGACGGCACAGCGCGATTGACGGCGAGGGCGTGACCGTGATTGTCGCCGACGTAATGCGCCAGCGCACCAAGCGCAAAGGCATATTCGTTCACGTCTTGTGCTTCCTGAATCAATGCCGCGACGAAATCACCGCTGCGCACGTAATGCACGAGATCGCTGAAAAACGGGTTGGAAAATTGGTAGTAGCCTAAATCCTGAATGATGCTGCCGCCGTAAGCATACGCCTGCGCCGCACGCAGGTCTTTGTCCGTCGCGTTGGGAAAGCGTTGGCGCAGGAGCGGCTGGAACGTGTCGTCCCACACGGCATCTACGGTTGCCTGATGCGTGAGCGCGCCGTACCCGAACGAGGCCGACGCGAAAACAAACAAGCTGACGAATACGATCAGCCCTTGCGCGAGGGCAGCCCTTAAAACGTTTGCGGCAGCGAAAGTCATAGCGTTGTTCTCCTGCTTCTGTGAGCAAATCGTTTGCTCTGCGCCGTCTTAATGGCGGGAGCCGGAAAACATTTCTGCCCGAAAATTTTTGATGAGGAAAAGGATTATTGGTACTGGCGGTATCGGCCTGCGTGATATTCGCTCAAGTAATGCTGCGCGCCGTGACCTTTCTGAAAGGTCTGAAAGTACGCGACGTGACTGAAGCCATACGCATATTTGAGATTGCCGCGCCAGAGTTCCATCGAGCGATGCGCGACGCGCGGGCGATTGAGCCGCTTGTCTTTGTTGCTCGTGAGGAGTGTCGCCAAATCGCTTTGCGCCATGATGACGGCGAGGTCTTCCCATTCGCGGCTGTTCGGTGCAATCACCAAGGCGGTCGTCACGCGAAACGCCTCGCCTAGGCGGCGGAAAAACTCGCTGCCGCCCTGAATGCCGTTGCTGTGCGTGATAACTTGCAAGCGGAGTTCGCGCGTCAGAGCCGCGGTTGCCAGTTCCAACGCCAATTTCACTTGCAACTCATCGTGTCTGCCGCCCAAGGCATCGCGGATGCCGTTTTCGTTGGGCAGCAGCGAAAAGCTTTCCGGCGTGAGATCGTTCAAGCCAAACATCCCGTCAAAGTCAGGGATGGATTGCGCGGTCAACGTGCTTTCCGCTTTCTCTTCGCCCGACCGAATGCCGAGAAATACTAACGTGTACAAGTCACCTTCCTCTAACCGTGCGATTTTCTGCTTTTCAGCTTCGAGTCGTTGCTGGCGGCGGGTTTGCTCTTGCGGCGTGAGGTCTTGTTTTTTCGCTGCGCGCGCCTCGCCGGGCACGAAGACGACCCAGCACAACAGCGTGATGAGGAAACGGTTGGCATACTGGCGCGCGCACATAGGTTGCTCTCCTGTCAGCGGGCATTGGTGAGGAATGCTCCCGCTTTCCTGATGGTGGAAGCAGGAAAACATTTCAGTGCTTTTGTAAGTAGTTTTCGGAGCGGATTTGCGGGTAGTTCAAGGTTCGGGGGTGAGGGCAACAACACTATAACGCGGGGCTGAATTCCGCGTAAATAACTTTTTTGCGGGACTGCGATTTTTCGCGCCACACGCTATGTTTGACGCGCGGC
>CAZWAK010000046.1:21977-47707 GCA_964631865.1 uncultured Heliobacteriaceae bacterium
ACGAACGCCGCCCAATAATACGGCTCCTGCCAGCGTTGTTGCTTCCACAGCGCCACTTGCGCTGCCCGCAATGCCGCTGCCGGACGCAGGCCGTCTTTCACCATGCCTTGATAGAAGTGCTTCATCAGTTCCGCCGTCGCCCGATCATCCACTTTCCATAAACTCGCCAGCACGCGCGCCGCTCCCGCATACATAAACCCGCGTGTCAGTCCGACCAGGCCTTCACCTTTGACCTCTTTGCCGAGACCGGTTTGACAGGCGCTGAGAACAATCAATTCGGCAGGCAGTTTGAGATTGTAGATTTCGTGCATGCGCAGAAAGCCGTCTTGCGGTTGGCCTTGCGCGTCCACGAGCGACAGCACGATGCCGGAGAGTTCGGGATGCTGGCTGTTGAGCAGGCCGTGCGTGGCGAAGTGAATGATGCGGTATTGGCTGAGTTCGGCGCTGGTCGCCACGGCGCGGCTCGCCTCGAAATCCAGGGCTTGTTTGCGCTCCGCCGTTGGCACGAGCGCCGTGATCGCGGCGGCTTCGCGCCGTGTGCCGGGCAAGCGGGGGATGCGCAAGTTCGCGTCGGTCACACCGGCCTCGCGGAGTGCGCGCGTCAACGGCGGCTCCAATGCGCGCGTCTCATTCGCGTCTGGCGCGGTTGTGGCGACCTGCGCGCGTTGAAGGCGTGCATCATCTGCCGCGAACACGGGATCGGCGAACAGTGCCAAAGCTTTGGCCGCAGGCTTGCGTCCCGTAAGTTCGCGTCGCAACACCGCCAAACTGGAAGCAGAGGGCAGACTGATGATTTCGTGATTCGCAATGAGTGGCTGGTGGCTGGTGGCTGGTGGCTGGGTTGAGTTTTTACCGGCCACCGACCACCGACCACCGGCCACCGGATCAGGCAAGGCCGCAAACGGCACATACTGCAACGTGCCGTCCGCCACGATCAGCAATCGCTTTTTGCCCAATTGCGCAGCGACGGGCGACAGCAGCATCCGGCTCAACGCCGCCGCATTCGTCCCACTCACCCCGTTCGCCACGCTCAGCGTTTCATAAAACCCGCGCGCAGCGGCTTCGATTTCGGCGCGCTTGGGCAATTCAAAACTCGTCACTGCCTCGCGCGACACGGCCCACAAATAGCTGTGCTCCTCACCCAACGCATATTCGAGCAGCAACGTGTCGGCGTCGAGCACCTGTTGCTGAAGCTCGGCGAGCGTGAGCGGTTGTGGTTGCGTCAGCGCTGCGTAACGCGGGTTGCTGGTTTTGATTTGGGTCTGAAGCTCTTGATACTGTGTCGTCAACTCGCGCAATTCTTTTTCTGCTGCTGCGGCTTGCTCTGGCGTGTGCTTGCGACTCAGCAACTGCATGCGCAATTGTTCTTTGCTGTTGAGTAGCTGTTGCAAATTGCGTTCGCGTTCGAGCAACGTTAGATCAACGCCCTGCCGGATGTCAGCACGGGCTTCGCTCAACGTTTCCAGTAGACTGCGCGCGCGCGCGCGTTCGCTGGTTTCGAGCGCGACCGTCTCATACCCCGCAGCGGGTTGGTGCTGATGTTGCTGCATGAGGAGGTCAATCTTGAATTCGTAAAAGTTTTGCTTTGACGCCAGATAGGCCGCCCGCAGTTCCTGGCTGATGACTTTGGCGCGTAACGACTCAATAATCTCCAGCGCCACATCCATTTGCGTGCGCGCAGCAGTAAGATTGCCTCGCTCGCGCTCAATGCGCGCAATGCCGTGCAGTGCCACCGGTTCCCAGTAACGATTCCCCACAGCGCGCCAAAGCTGGAGAGCCTGGTGGTAATAGTCGAGCGCCTTCTGCTGTTCCCCCAGCGCGCGATAGACCTGACCGAGGTTGTGCCGCGAGAGTGCTTCGCCGCCACGATCCCCGACCGCCTGTTTCAGCGCCAGGGCTTGCTGGTGGTAGCCGAGCGATTTCTGCGGCTCGCCCAAGGCCGCGTAGGTCTGGCCGATATTGTCCAACGTAATCGCTTCTCCCGAACGGCTGCCCAGCGCGCGAAAGATGGGGATCGCTTGCGTGTAATGGTCGAGCGCCTTCTGTTTCTCGCCTAGAAAATCATAGATGAGGCCAATGTTGCTGAGCGTGCGGGCTTCTCCCTCACGGTCGCCCACCGTCCGATAGAGCGTGATTGCTTGGCCGTAGTTGTCGAGCGCGCGCTGCTTCTCGCCCAAATAGTCGTAAATAGTGCCGAGATTATTGAGCGCGACGGCTTCTCCCAAGCGGAAACCCACCGTGCGGAAAAGCGTGAGCGCCTGCTGATTATGGTCGAGCACTTGCTGATACTCCCCCAACTCTCTGTACGTCGTCCCGATGTTGAGAAGTGTGATGGCCTCGCCGCGGCGGTCAGCCACGACGCGCCGAAGTTGGAGGGCGCGCAGATAATGCTCCAGCGCCTTTTGCGCTTCGCCCAAACTGCCGTATGCCGCACCGAGACTGGTGAGCGTGCGGGCTTCCCCCTGGCGATCCCCGACGGCTTGCCAGAGCGCGATGGCCTGTTGGTAATACTCAATCGCTTTTTGCTTCTCGTCCAGATCGTAGTGAATCTTGCCAATGTTATGAAGCGCGGCAGCTTCCTCGGCACGCTCTCCTGCGGCGCGTGTCAGCGGGAGCGCCTGGTGGTAGTAATCCAGCGCCTTCTGTTTCTCGCCCAGCGAGCTATGGACAAAGCCCAGATTATTGAGCGCGATGGCCTCTCCTTTTCGGTTCTCTACCGCGCGGAAGTGGGGCAGTGACTGCGTATACTTCTCGATAGACTTGCGCAACGCTTCTGCCGTTCCCTGACCCCGCAGTTGCTCGCCTTCGGCAAAGATTCTTTCGGCAGCAATACGACGGTTGTCTTCTGACCGCGCGGCGCGCAGTTCGGCGATCTTCACCTCGTAGCGCCCCGTCGCCGCAGTCTTTTCGAGCGAGCGCACCTCGACGCGGTAGTTGCCCGCTGTTTCTGTCACCAGCGAAACCGGCTCTGGCCCCTGCGTGCTGTTCGGGCTGTCAACTTCGGCCAGCTTCTGGCCGTCTGGCGCAAAGACCACGACGACAACATCAATGCCGCGCTGCTCAACAACGAGATGCAGGTATTGATCGGCGGCGAGCGTGAGTTGATAACTGTGCGTTTGCCCGCCCGCCAACTCTCGTTCGACGGGCTTGTTTGGTTCAAGGGCACGCGATTCCTGCGTGGCTTGGGACAGGGCGAGTGCGCAGGGGAAAAGACAGGCGAATGCGGCGAAGGGAACGGCGTAGATTGCTGATGGGCATCTCATCTTGCACCTCCGAGTGGTTGTGAATAACGGTGGATGCACGGAGTATACGGCGAATGGCGCAAGATTGCATCACTGCCGCGCCGTATTGAAATGATATTCGTCCACCTCTTCCCACGAACTGTCGGCAGCTTTGCCTTTCAGCACGAGCACGTAATCGCCCGGCGGCACAAGCTTCGCAGGCAAGGTGACGGTCGCGGTTTGCCCGGGGCGCGGCAGAGTGCGCTGCCAGAGTTCCGCGCCATCGAGATTTTGCAAAACCGCTTGATAACTTGAATACGCGCCGGGCCGCTTCAGCTTCAATTGCAAGCGCACTTGAGTCGTGTTCGCGGGAATCGTCAATTGCTTCGTGCTGTCAATGTCTCTGGACAAACCAGGCGTGAGCAGGAAGGACAGCAACGTGGCTGGCACAGAAGATGGATCGGCATTTTCACGCGCGGCCTGTTCTTTTTGCTTCGCCAAGGCTTGTTCCAGTTCGGCGCGTTGGCGGCGTTCGGCTTCGAGTTGCGCGTTGAGTTGTTCGCCGCGCGTGCGTTGTTCCGCCGCTTGTTGTTCAAGTTGGATACGTTGTTGTTCCTGGCTGGCGCGTGCGACTTCAAGTTGTTCGACCTGCGAGCGCAGCTTGATGGTCTGATAAAACATCCACGTGCCGCCGACCAACAACACCATAGATGCTGCGGCCAAACCGACCTGCAACCCTGCACTTTGCAACCCGAAGAAAGCGGTCAAAGACTGAAAAAACGATGGCCTCTCTTCTGCCGCAACGATCCGTTCCGACGCTTTCGGCAAGTTCGCCTGCGCGACCGTCTCCAACACGGCTTCTGCCAATGCGACACGCTGCGGCTCGCCGGGCAACGACAAAAACCGTTGCTCGAATTGCCGCCGTTGTTCGCCGCTCAAGCCACCGCGCGCGTAGTCGTAGCGCAGTTCGTCTTCCAGCGCCATCAATTGCTCGAAGGCAGCGTCATCGGTGAAAAACTCTGCTTCCCATTGCAGCTTTTCGTCTTCGGACAAATCGCCCAACAGATACTGTGTCATTAGGTTTTCTTGTTCAGTTTTCATGGCCAGACTCTCTCTTTCCGTAACCTAATGGCGAAACATAAAAACCATTTCAGGTTTTTTGTAACCGCTTGGTGCAACTCAGGATGCACGTCTCCAAATCCTGTCGCAGCCGGTACATCCGAATGCGCAACGCATTGAGCGGGATGTTCAATTGCTCGGCCAGAGCTTTGCGCTGGGCAATCTTCGCGCCGCCGTCACTTTGATGATATTGCTGAATTTGTTCGAGCTGTTCGCGCGGCAACGTTTGCACGCATTCCTGCAAACATTCCAGCTTCAACTCATGTTCGAGACGTTCGTCGCGGCGCGCTTGTCGTTCCAGCGGGTCTTCGGCGGGCGTTTTGGTCGGCGGTAAATCGTCGAGCGAATCTGACGCCGTGTTTTCCGCCTTCTTCCAATGTTCGCGCAAGACGTTGATCGCCGTGCCGTGAAAAAACAAATACGGATCGCGCGCGTGAACTTCTGCCCCTTCGAGCAGACGACGCGCCACGCGGTCAATCGTGCGGTCGGTGTAATCTTCAGGCGACGGGCAGCCGCGCCACTGAAAAAACTTTGTGAGTTTCTGGCGAATGAGTTCGTACTTCTCCCCCGCCCGCTCGCGGTCGGCGTCAAGCTGCGTAAGCATCAGGTCAAACGCCTCAGGCGTCATGACCCAATCCTTTTTGTAGATTTGCGGCTCAATACTCATCGCATTTTCAATTCTCAATTTTCCATTTTCCACTTGTCCTTTCTCATCTGTCATTGATTGTGCGTGCCGCCCATCAGCAATGAAAAATGACAACTGACAAGTGGAAAATGGAAAATAAATTGCCTACTTCCACTCGCCTTGCAACACGAAGGCAGCCCAATAGTACGGGTCTTGCCATTCTTTTGTCTTCCGCATTTCCACTTGCGCCGCGCGCAATGCTGCTGCCGGGCGCAAGCGCTGTTCGCCGAGCATCGCCTGATAGAATCGTTTCATCAACTCCGCTGTCGCACGATCATCCACTTTCCACAAACTGGCCACGACGCGCGGCGCTCCGGCGTACATAAAGCCGCGTGTCAAGCCGACCAAGCCTTCGCCTTTGATGTCTTTGCCGAGCGCCGTCTGACATGCGCTCAACACGACGAGTTCGGCGGACAGTTTCAAATTGTAGATTTCGTGCAACCGTAGAAATCCGTCCTGCGGTTGCCCTTGCGCATCCACGAGCGACAGCACGAGGCCGGACAATTCAGGATGCGTGCTGTTGAGCAGTCCGTGCGTGGCCAAATGCAGATAGCGATATTGACTCAACTCGGAACTGATGAACGTCGCCCGGTTGGCGTCAAAATCGAAGGCTTGTTTGCGTTCGGCTTCGGGAACCAGTTCTAAAATGCCTGCCGCTTCGCGCCGCGTGCCGGGCAAGCGCGGGATTCGTAATTCATTGGTTTTGAGTCCTGCTTGTTCAGCGGAACGTCGCAACTGTTCATCCCCCGCGCGGCGGCGCTGTGGTGCTGCCGCAGCGGTTTCGGACGCGGCAGGCGAAGTGCCTTTGATGCGTGTGTCCGTGTTGCTGAACACGGGGTCGGCCAGAATCGCCAATGTTTTCGCGGCTGCGGGGCGTCCCGCCATTTCGCGGCGCAACACTGCTAAGGCCGAAGCGGAGGGCAGGCTGATGATTTCGTGATTGAGAATGAGTGGCTGGTGGCTGGTGGCTGGTGGCTGGGTTGGGTTTTTACCGGCCACCGACCACCGACCACCGGCCACCGGATCAGGCAGCGCCGCAAACGGCACATACTGCAACGCGCCATCGGCCACGATGAGCAAGCGTTTGTTGCCCAATTGTGCCGCGACGGGCGACAGCAGCATTTGACTCAAGGACGTTGCCTCCGTTCCCTTCGTCCCCCTCGTCCCATTCCCCAGGCTAAACAATTCATAAAACCGACGCGCCGCCGCCTCGATCTCAGCGCGCTTGGGTAGAACAAAGCTCATAATCGAAGTCGCCGTTACAGCCCACAAATAACTGCGTTCGTCGCCGAGCGCGTATTCCAGCAGCAATGTGTCCGCGTCCAGCAGTTGTTGCATCTCGCTGAGTTGCAGCGGTTGCGGTTGCGTCAGGGCGGCGTAACGCGGGTTTTTCGCCCGCAGTTGCGCTTGCACTTCCTGATATTCGGCGGTCAGCGCCCGCAAGTCTTTTTCGATGGCGGCGAATTGTTCGGGCTTCGCTTTGCGCCCCTGCCATTGCAAGCGCGTTTGCTCTTTGGCGTTGAGTTGCTGCTGCAAACGTTGTTCGCGTTCGAGCAAGGCCGGATCGCCGCCCTGCCGAATATCAATGCGCGCCTCGGTCAGGAGTTCGAGCAAACTGCGCACACGGGCGCGTTCGCTCGCTTGCAACGCCGCGCCATGCAAACCTTGTGATGGTTGTTGTTGGTGCAATTGCATCAGCAGGTCAATGTGGAAGCTGTAAAAATGCTGCCGCGAAGCCAGAAACGACGCGCGCAATTCAGGGCTGGTGTATTGCCCGCGCTGCGCTTCGATCAAGGCCAGAGCGGCTTCGATGTTGGTGCGCGCTGCGGTCAATTGGCCGCGCGCTCGTTCGACGCGCGCGATTCCATAAAGCGCATCGGCTTCGCCGGAACGATTGCCTAAGACGCGATGCAACGCGAGGGCTTGGCGTTGTTGCGCAAGCGCGGCATCCAACTGCCCGCGCTTTTCTGCGAGAAACGCCAAACTTGTGAGCGTATACGCTTCGCCGCTGCGATAGCCCAACGCCTGCCACACGCGCAAGGCCTGTTGCAAGTGCTCTTCAGCTTTTTGCTGCTCGCCCAAACGCCAATGCATCACGCCCAATCCGCCGAGCGCCTCCGCTTCGCCAAAGCGATCTCCAGCGGCGCGAAACAACGGCAACGCTTGCTGAAACAACGTCAATCCTTGTGCCTGCTGCCCCAACCGATACTGAATCGCGCCGAGATAGAGCAACGCATAGGCCTCCGCATTGCGATCCCCGACAGCGCGAAACAGCGGCAGAGCTTGCTCAAAATAATCCAGCGCCTTCTGGTCTTCGCCTAAGCCCGCATAAAACCCGCCAATGAAATTGAGGATATAGGCTTCGCTGTTGCGGTCGTTGAGCGCGCGAAACAGCGGCAACGCTTGTTCATAGTACGTGAGCGCCTTTTGCGGTTCGTCGAGCAGGTTGTGGACATAACCAATGCCGAACAGCACCGTCGCTTCCATACTTTTGTCGCCCACCGCGCGCATCACAAGCAAGGCTTGATTCAGGTATTGAATCGCTTTCTGCCGTTCGGCCAACGTCAAATCTGCATCGCCGATGTTGGTCAACGTGATGGCTTCGCCTGCGCGTCCGCCCGACGCCCGATAGAGGTGCAACGCTTGTTGTTGTCGTTCGAGGGCTGGCTCGGTTTGGTTGAGATCGCTGTGAATTTTTGCTACGCCGACGAGCAACATCGCTTCCAACCGACGATTGCGCAGCGCGCGCACGAGCGGCAGCGCCTCGGCCAAATAATCCAGCGCCTTCTGTTTGCTGCCCAGCACGGTGTAGAGAAACGACAGGTTGCTGAACAGCCCGTCCCAGCCTTGTCCCGTCGCGCTTTGAAACAGCGCGAGCGCCTGCCGATACGCTTCCGCCGCTTTGTCCGGGCTGTTGCTCGCGGCCCAAAGCTTGCCGATAGCGTGCAACAACACGGCTTCGTCAAAGCGGTCGCCGAGCGTGCGCCGCAATTGCAACGCCGCTTCGTATGGCTCCAACGTGCGCGGTTTGTCTGTCAAACTGAGTCGTTCGGCGGTCAGAAAAAGTTGTTCCGCTTTCAGACGATCTTGATCGGCGGCAGTCGCGGCACGTAATTCTTCGAGCCGTATTTCGTATTTGCCCGTCGCCGTATTGTCCGCCGCGCGAATTTGCAATTGATAAGAACCCGCCGCTGCCACCCACGACAGCGATTCCAGTCCGTTGGGATTGGGGTTGTCGGACGCGGCGAGTGCTTGACCGCTGGCCGCTCGCAGCGTCAGCACGACATCGAAATTCTGTTGTTCGACCAGCACGCGCGCGAATTGATTGGCAGTGAGTTTGATCGTGTACGAGTGGGTTTGTCCGGCAGCCAATTCGCGTTCGATAGCTTGGCCGCGTTCCAATGGGTGCGCGTTTGTTTGGGCAGCGGAACTGGACAAACAGCCCAGACAGGCAAGCACGAGCAATGTGATTATCTTTAAGCGAATCATCTGTGTATCTCCAGATGGGGGAGAAAAACGATTCTGCCGCGATGAGTTGTTTGCCGCAATTCTTATTTCTTTTTGTGTGCTTCTTTTCCTGCGCGCTGTAATTCTTCCGCGAACTTTTGCAGTTCGAAAAGCTTCAGAAACCGCTCTTCCACCGTCAGCTTCAAATTCTCCCGGATCAAGGTTCGATCTACGTCTTTCTTGTAAAACTCAATGACGGGGTCAGGTTCAATCGTCGGTTTTTTCATACAGTTGTCGTTAGGCCAAAATCTTTTGTACGACCTTGCCATGCACATCGGTCAAACGAAAATCGCGGCCTTGAAATTTGTACGTCAGCTTCAAATGATCAAGGCCCATCAGGTGCAAAATCGTCGCGTGCAAATCATGCACTTCGACCGGGTCGGTGGCGATGTTGTAGCCGAGTTCATCCGTCTCGCCATAACTCGTCCCGCCTTTGATGCCGCCGCCTGCGAGCCACATCGAAAACGCGCGCGGATGATGGTCGCGCCCGAAAAGCTTCGAGCCGTTGCGCGCTTCATTGACGGGCGTGCGCCCGAATTCGCCGCCCCAAATCACCAGCGTTTCGTCGAGCAACCCGCGCTGTTTCAAATCGCTCAGCAACGCGCCGATGGGCTTGTCAATCAAGCGACAGGTGCGCGGCAAGGCGCTGACGATGTCGGTGCTGACGCCGTTGCCGTGATGATCCCAACCCCAGTGATACAACTGCACAAAACGCACGCCGCGTTCAACCAAGCGCCGCGCGAGCAAACAGTTGTTCGCAAAACTCGCTTGCCCCGGTTGCGTGCCATAGGCTTCGTGCGTTGCCGCTGTTTCTTTCGCAATGTCGGTCAGTTCCGGCACGCTCGTTTGCATTTTGTACGCAAGTTCGTAGGCCGCGATGCGGGTGTTGATTTCGGGGTCGAGTACCTTTTGCTGATGCGTTTGATTCAAGTCCCGAATCGCGTCCAACGTTTGCCGTCGCAAATCGCTCGACACGCCGTCGGGGTTCGAGACAAACAACACGGGATCGCCTTTCGCGCGAAACTCGACGCCTTGATGCACGGTCGGCAAAAAGCCGCTGCCCCAACATGATTTGCCGCCGTCGGGCTGATTGTCGCCCGAAATCAAGACGACAAAGCCGGGCAGGTCTTTATTCTCGCTGCCCAAACCATAACTGAGCCACGAACCCAAACTCGGACGACCGACGATTTGGTGACCGGAGTTCATGAAAATCTGGGCCGGCGCGTGATTGAACTGCGTGGTGAACATCGAACGAATGATCGCTAGGTCGTCGGCGTGCTTTGACAAATGCGGCAACAGGTCGGAAATCACTTGCCCCGATTGGCCGCGCGGCTTGAACGTAAACGGCGTGCCGAGCAGTTTGGGCACGCCCTTCGTGAACGCGAATCGTTCGCCTTTCAAATATTCCGCCGGGCAATCTTCGCCGTCGTATTGTTGCAGCTTGGGCTTGTAATCGAAGAGTTCCAATTGCGACGGCGCACCCGCCATAAACAGGTAAATGATGTGCTTGGCTTGCGGCGCGTGATGTTGAATTTGCTCGGCGAAGAGCTTGTCGTTCAGCAACGACGCCAGCGCGACGGAGCCGATGCCGAAGCCTGCCTGCTGGAAGAAATGACGGCGCGTGATGCTTTGCAGGGAATCGTTGTTCATAAGCGTCCGAAGCTATTGTGAGAGAAATTCTGCGCGCGCGATCACGTAATAAATCGCGTCCAGTCCATTGACTTGCGTTCGTTTGTCGAAGCGCATTCCGGCTTTTTCCATCACCCGAACAGAAGGGGTGTTCGGCGGATCCGTGCCCGCGTAAATGCGCTCCAACCCAAGTTCCGTGAAACCGTAGTGCAGCATAGCGCGCGTCGCCTCGACCGCCAAGCCTTGCCCCCAAAATCCAGGGAAAAAGCCGTACAGCACTTCGACTTCCGGCGGCTCGCCAAAATGTCGCAGGCCACCCCAGCCGATCAACTCCGTTTGGTCTTTCCACGTGATGACCCAATGCCCAAAGCCGTGTTCGGCAAAGTCCGCGAGGCTGCTGGCGACGACTTCGGCGGTCACTTCGCGCGTGATAATTTCGTCGTCCCAGAGATATTTGCGCACGCCCGCGTCGGTCCACAAGCGGTGCAAAGCATCAATGTCCGTCGTCGTGGAAGGGCGCAGTTGTAAGCGTGCGGTCGTCAGATTGGGCATAAACGAAAACGGGCGGCTGACTGTCATCAACCGCCCGTCCGTACTTCAGAATCCTGGCTCAGTTTATTTCGACGAAACGTTACGAGCGCGCCGCGCGCGTTCGGCCAACGCCGCCGCATTGGGCAGTTCGGTGATCGCCTTTTGCAATTGCGCATCGGTATCGTTCATCGCCTGTTCGGCCTTGTCCCGGCCATACGCCGCGAGCAGAACTTCGTAGCGGATGCGATTGCGCGCCCACGCCATTTGTTCTTCCAGCATGGCTGGGGCGATATTGATTTCAGGATGTTTCTTCAAATAGGCGGCCAATTGTTCGCGGAACACTTTCATCATCGGCTCGGTAATCATGTATTCATTGACGTTCAGCTTGCGGTCAAAGTTGGGCGGGCCGTGCAGTTTGAAGTTTTGTGCGACGTCTACTTGCCCGCCGACCAGTTCGCGGACGTACAGGAAGATCGGCGTGAGCAGGAAGAGTTGCGTTTGATTCAGCAGATTGACGTCTTCAATGCGGTTGTCTTTGATTTTGACATCTGGGTTGATGCCGCCGCCGCCGAACACGGGACGACGCAGGTCGGTAAACCACTGCTTGTTATTTTTCCGGCTATCCTCGTTGGGTTCGCTGCCCGCGCGTTTGATGTAGTAATCCCAGGCGGAATTGTTCGAGTAATCGCGTTGGATCAACCGTCCGCTCGGTGTGTAATATCGCGCGGTCGTCAGCGTCAGGCCATAACCACCCGACAACGGAAGAATCGTTTGCACCAGCCCTTTGCCGAAGCTGTTTTCGCCGACAATCAAGCCGCGATCATGGTCTTGAATCGCGCCCGCTACGATTTCAGAAGCCGAGGCCGAGTTTTTATTGATTAAGACGACGACCGGGGAATTGTCCGACGAACCGCTTTCGGCTTGTAAGTCGCGGCTCATCACGCTGCCATCGCGATAGCGCACGGTCGTGACGGTTTGCCCGCGTTGGAGAAACTTTTCAGAGACTTTCAGCGCCTGTTCCAAAAAGCCGCCCGGATTTTCCCGCAAATCCAGGATCATCGAAGTCGCGCCTTGATCTCTCAGTGCCCCGATGGCTGCCGTCAATTCGTCGTTGGTGGTGGAGTGGAAGCCGCGCGGCATATTGATGTAGCCGATGCTGGGGCGAATCATATACACGCTGGTGATGGTCATTTGCGCGATGGCATCGCGTTCCAGCGTGACGGTGACTGGCTCGGTCACGCCTGCCCGTCGGACGGTGACGGCGACTTTCGTGCCTTGTTCGCCGCGCAATTTGCGGGTCACTTGGTTCTGATCCCAGTTCTCGGTGTTTTGGCCATCAATGCCGACGATTTGATCGCCGTAGCGCAGGCCCGCGCGGGTCGAAGGCGTGTCGCGGAACGGTTCGATGATGACGACGCGCCCGTCGCGCATCGTGATGACGGAGCCGATGCCGAAGTATTGACTGCGCTGATCGTTGCGCAGATCGTCAAAGGCTTTCTTGTCGTAAAACTGCGAATGCGGGTCGAGGTTGCGCAGCATGCCTTGAATCCCGGCTTTCGTCAGCACATCGTATTCCACCGTTTCCAGGTAGTTATCGCGGATGATTTCGATAGCATCCACAAATTGCGACCGCAGCTTGAGTTCCGTAGCACGATCTTCAGCGGTCATTTGTCCCGCTGCCAGGGGGCGCAGCACCGTTGCGCCGACCACCAAACTCAGCACGACACCGAAGAGCAGGAATCTTTGCCAATGTTTTCTCACGTTTACTCCTTCGGAGATGGCCTGCTTGCAAAAAGCAGGAGGCTTTCAATTCTGAATCCGACAGCGTCTCTCTCACGCCAGTGATCTTATAGTAACAACGCCAAAAAGATAGTCAAGCGGGTTTTCAAATCCGCTCTCAAATCTCAAATCTCAAATCTCAAATTCTACTGCGCCGTCCACCCGCCATCCACAAACAACGTCGTCCCGGTCACGTACGATGCCGCATCGGAGGCCAGAAACAGCGCCGCCCCCGCAATCTCGTACAATTCGCCCCAGCGCCCCATCGGAATTTTCTCGACAAAGGCACGATATTTGGCCGGGTCGTTGAGCAACTGCAAATTCATATCGGTGGCAAACGGGCCGGGGCAAATTGCGTTGACCGTCACACCTTTCGTCGCCCATTCCAGTGCCAGCGTGCGGGTCAGCCCCAGCACGGCGGCTTTCGAGGAAGCGTACGGCGTGCGCCCGGCCATCGAAATCACGGACATAATCGAACCGAGATTGATGATGCGCCCCCAGCCTCGTTGACTCATGCTCGGCCCAAACACCTTCGCGCAAAGAAACGAGCCTTTCACATTTGTATCCATCACTGCGTCGAAATCTTCTGCGGCCATGTCTTCAATGTTGCCGCGAATATTGATCCCGGCGTTGTTGATCAAAATGTCTATGGCCCCGAAATCAGCTTCTAACGAGGCTTTCAGTTGTTGAATCTCGGCTTCATTGGTGACATCGAGCGCCGCCGCATAAGTATTGCGCCCGGATTGCGAGCGAATCACGTCGGCGGTGGCCTGACATTCTTCCAGCGTGCGGCTGGCAATGGCGACCTCTGCGCCGGCTTCCGCCAGTGCCGTCGCAATCATTCGTCCGAGTCCTTTCGCACCGCCGGTAATCAAGGCTCTGCGACCGTCGAGGCGAAATAAATTGAGTACGTTTTGTTCAGATCCGTTGGGTAAGTGCATCCTGATGGTTCCTCCGTTTGGGGTGTTGCAAGCAGTTTGTGCAAGATTGACGCTCAAACCATTTCGTTTCTACTCCTCATCAATCGTGAATCTTTCGCTGGGCTGGCGTCGTTGATACCCACGCGGACTGTACCATCAAATTGCACGGGCGACAATTTTGGTGGGGCTTTTTGTGTTCCGCCGCCGCCTGTAGTAAAAAGGTGCCACGCTCATCGAGACTTTATGCGAATCAAATGGCTGTCCCCACAAATCGCCAAGCGCGCCTGGTTGATTTTGCTTGTGGCTTCGCCCCTGGCATATTTTGCTGGCTTGCTCCTCTTTCGCTACTACAACGCCGAGCTGCAGGTTCCCATCGCACTGGATCGCGCGGCGGCGATTGCCAAAGCCCACGCTTTCACGGCCAGCAAAGGACTGGATACGCGCGATTGGCAGGCGTTCGTTGCAACCAACGCCAGCACGCGGTTGTTTTATTACCGCCTGAAAGGGCCGTCGGTCGCCGCGCAAGTGTCCCCCTTCGCTCCGATTGCAACGGTCAACGTCCTCTTGCTCTCGCCTACCAGTACGCAAAATATCGAAGTGTATATTGCGACCGAAGGTCATGTGCTCGGCTATCAACAGAAGTACAAAGAAAGCGACGGCGTGGTCGAAACCGACGAAGCCGCCGCGCGCCAATTGGCCGTGCAAGCGCGACAGACACGCGCGGAAGCAAATTTGATCTCGGCGGAAACGCCGCCCCGCGTGACAGAAGACCGCGTCAATGGTGCTATCGTCCGGCGCTACCTGTGGAAATGGAAGCACGCGCAGGCTCCCGAACTGGAGTTTGAAACGGCGATTTCGGTGCGCGGGCAACAGGTCGTCGGCGAAACATTGACGGCAAGTTTTGACGAACAATTTCGCGCCCGACTCTTTGGCGATTCACAAATCCCGGTCATCATTTCTGCCGGGATTTACTTTTTGCTGGCTTTGGGCGTCATCATCTTCGGCATTTTCCGTTTTACCGAGCGATTGCGGCAACGAGAGGTTTCCTATCTGCGCATTCTGCTCATCGCGGGCGGCGTTACTGCTGCGTTTGGCGGCTTTGTGTTGCTGACCGACGTGACGGTCTATCAACCGGCGTTGCAGTTGGTTTACAGTCAGGCGGCCTATTTGAACCGCGTGTTCGGGTTTATCACCTGGGGCTTCATCGGGTTGTTCTTAGGCTTTGCCTACGGCAGCGGCGAAGGCGATTTGCGCGAGTTGTATCCCGGCAAACTGACGTCGTTGGATGCGTTGCTGACCGGCAAATGGTACTCGAACAACGTTGCGCAAGCCATGATTCAGGGCGGGGCTTTGAGCGGCTGGTTGTTCCTGCTCAAGCAAATCCTGGTTGCGCCTTTTACCAACATTCCCGGTTATGGCTGGCGCATTACTTCGCTGGAACCGTTCTTTTCCCAATGGCCCTGGTTGTCCATGCTGCTGAGTTGGCCTTCGTTCGGCGTCTTGAGCGTGATTTTTACGCTGCTGGTTCCGCTGCCTTTGATGCAACGGCGCTTGAAAAAACGCTGGTTGATCTTTGGCCTGCTTTTTCTGATCGCGTTCGATGCCAACAGCATCCAGGAAATTCAGGTGGTGCGGCCCTGGGGCTTGGCGATGCTGACCACGTTGCTGACGGCGGGCGTTATGTTGCTGGCTTTTTTCCGGTTTGATGTCTTGACGGCCATCATTTCTTTGAGTTTGGCGGAACTCGTTTCGACTGCGTTTCTGTTTCTCGCGCAATCCGCCCCGGAATTGCATCGTGCCGGACTCATCCTCACGCAAATCATTTTCATGGGGCTGATCCTGGCGCTTTGGGGCTATTTCAAAGGGCGGTTGTATCGCGAAGACGAAGTGCGCCCGATGTATGCGGGCTATCTGGCGGAACGACTTTCGTTGCAGGCGGAAGTGTCTGCCGCACGGGAAGCGCAAATTCGGTTGCTGCCGGACAAGCTACCCGAAATTCGCCACCTGTCCGTCGCCGCCGTTTGCCAACCGGCGCACGAAGTCGGGGGCGATTTTTACGATCTGTTTGAGTTGGAACAGGGCAAACTCGGAATTTTTATGGCCGAAGGCGGCGGACGCGGTTTGCCTGCGGCGTTGACGATTGCGTTTGCGAAAGGCTTTCTGATGCCGAAGATTACGAACGAAACGATCTCGGACAACTCGCCCACCGAAATTGTGCGCGGCTTGCAAACGCAACTCGTGTATACGATGGCGCAGGACGAAGTGATGGGGTTTGTCTATGCCGTGCTGGACACGAGCGATCACACGTTGCGCTACGCTGGGACGGGCGACTTCCCGCGCCCACGCCTCAACGCGCACAACGGCGCGGCCCCGCCCCCTGCCGAAGAAAGTGAAATCACGTTCCGCCTGGGCGATGCGAAGGAGTTTCGCGTGACGGAAGGCATTTACAACTTAACGCCGGGCGATTCGGTCTCGTTGCTTTCGGATGGCGTGGATAAGCTTTTGAGCGACGAAACGTTGCGCAAAGTCTTTTGGATGAAGATCGGAAAGGAAAGCGATTCTTCATACCGGTTGCGGGATGCGCTGGCAGAAGCTTTGTATGAAAACGTGCGCCGCAAAACGCACGTGGAAGATGACCTGACGGCGGTGATTGTGCAGGTGCGCCCCAGAGGAGGCCAGGAATGATCTCTCGTCGGCTGGTCGTGCTTTTGCTCCTGGGGCTGTTCGGCTATGGTTCGTTGCTGGTTTTGTTTCCGCGTTACGATGCGGCGACGCAATGGCACTATCAACTGGATCGGGCGCAAGTGCTTGCCCAAGCCAAAGCGTTGGCGCTGAAACAGGGTGTAGATGTTTCGGGATGGAACGTCAGCATCATCCCGACGCGAGATCGTAACCTCGAACAATATTTGCACGATCATCGCGCCACCCCGCTGGAACGCACCTTACTTTCCCCGCTCAAAACCGTCATCAAATTCCGTGCCCCGCGTGAGGATCGCACGGTCGGCTTGAAGTTCGCGGCCAATGGGCAACTGCTTGAATTTGAACGCACAGGATTTAAGCTGACGGACGCGGAGAAAAATACTGCGCCGAACCAGGCGCTGGCCGAACAAGCCCTGGTCGAACTCCTGGGCGAGGCGCGTGCGCAGTTCCACTTGACCTCCACATCAGAGCCGGAAAAAGGGCGGCGGCAATTGGTTTGGAGCTATGTTTCGCCGAATGAACGCGAGTTGAAGTTCGATGCCGAAGCCTCGGTCACCGGCACAATGCTGACGCGCATCGAAATCAAAAACACCTTGCCGACCGCGTATCGTGAAGAATTGTCGCGGCGCGATTTGACGTCGTTTGCCTTGCTGGGCGGGTTGGAGTTCATCTTCAATGCGTTAGGTGTGTTGGGGGCGCTGGTGTTTTACTTCTTGAGCCTGAATCGCAAGGAATTGGATCACTTGAGTGCGCTCGTGTTCTTCGGCCTGGCGCTGTTCGTGTTTTTGCTCGGGACGGGAATGACGACTTTGCTCGGCGAATATAAGGGCAATTTTCAGGTGTCCGGCCTCACGAATCCTACGGTTCTGATGGTGTTGCCCTACGTCGCATACGTTTTGACCTGCCTGTTTCTGGCGTTGTTGTTGACGGCGTTTTGGACGACGGGCGAAGCGACGCACGCCAAATACAACACGGGTCGCCTGACGGTGTTTGCGGCGGCCTTGCGGGGCAAATTGTTCACGCGCACGGTGGCTAATCATGTGTTGGCTGGTTTGTTGCTGGGCGGAATGATCGCCGCCGTTCCCTATCTGTTGGCCTGGGTGGGAAGGCTGGCCGACACGCCAGCGGCGCTGACTTCACGACACGATACCTTCGTGGCGTCGTTCCCGGCGACCGCCGCGCTCTTCAGTTCCATCATCGGCGGCGAACTGTACTATCTGATGTTGCTGTTTGCGTTTCTGCTACCGGTGCTGCGTGCGTATCTGCCTTCGCCCTGGCTGGCGCGTGGCCTCTTCGTGCTGGTAGGAACCATCTGTATCCTGGATTTGAATCCCAATCAATCCACTTCGGTGTGGGCGAAATTGGCGGTAGCAATAGCGTGGCTCATGCTCTTCGGCTGGTTGTATCGGCAGTTTGATTTGCTGGCCGTGTTGGTGGCGAATTTTGCGGCCAATGCGGTGCTCAAAGCCCTCGGAATGTTCGTGCAGGATTCGCCCTTTCTGCACACGGCGGGCCTCCGCGTGTTGCTCGTGCTCGGCGCGATGATGCTGGTAGCATTCGTCTTGACACGCCTTGCGCCGGCCATTGAGCCGGAAGCCCGCCA
This sequence comes from uncultured Heliobacteriaceae bacterium, assembly GCA_964631865.1. Classification (GTDB taxonomy): domain Bacteria; phylum Acidobacteriota; class Blastocatellia; order RBC074; family RBC074; genus JAFDVL01. The sequence goes on from CAZWAK010000046.1 coordinate 39,672, forward strand.
ACTGCTCACGGCGCACGAAGACCAGGCCGAGCGCGAACGCCTCAAAGCCGAATTCAACGTCGCCCGCAAAGCCCAGGAGAACTTGTTGCCCGCGTCCTCGCCGCAAATTCCGGGCTTTGGGATCGCCGCCTTGTGTCGTCCGGCGCGCGAATGCGGCGGCGATTTGTACGACTTCATCCAACTGCGCAACGGCAAGCTGGGCATCGTCGTCGCGGACGTATCAGGCAAAGGCGTTCCGGCGGCGTTGTACATGACTTTGACAAAAGGCTTGTTATTGTCAGTCGCGGAAAACACCAGCGATCCGGGCGAAATCCTGCGCGAAGTCAACAAGCATCTCTACGAAGTCTGTAAGCGCAAAACCTTCGTGACCTTATTTTTCGCTGTCCTTGACCCGGTAACAAAGACCTTGACCTTTTCGCGCGCCGGTCACAATCCACCGGTTTGGCGCAGGCAATCGAAACAACTGACGGAATGGCTGAAACCCGCCGGTCTCGGCTTGGGGTTGAATTCCGGCAAGTCCTTTGATCGTGTCCTGAAAGTCGAGCAAATCCAATTGAGCCGCGACGATCTGTTGATTTTCTATTCCGACGGCATCACCGAAGCCATGAACGAACAGCAGGAAGAATACGGCGAAGACCGTCTGGAACAAGTCGCCGCGATCACCGACGGCATGGGCGCAGAAGAATCCTTGAGCGCCGTCCTTGCCAACGTCAGCAACTTTCTCGGCAAGATGTTGCCGCAAGACGATCAGACGTTGGTGGTCGTGCGGGTTACTTGATACAGACGAGTTGTCGTTTATGACACCAAGCTATGCCAGCTATCTTGAGTTGATTTTGGAGCCGATTCGCGTCTGCGCCCATTACAAACCAAAGTTCGGGCAAGGAGCGAAGGGGAGTGGCGTGACACTGGCACAGTTCCAAACCCTGTACCAACGCGATCCGTTTTACCGCTGGTTAGGTCTCGACAACCCGATGATGTATGCTGCACACAAAGCGGCGGGCGGGATGACAAGTATCTACCGACAAATTGGCATAGGCTGTGAGAAACTGTTCCGCACAGTGATTCAGTATTCCTTCGGTCTTTCGCAAGAAGATGTCACTTGGTCGTATGAGGTGCCACTTCCGAGCGGAAAGATGCGGACACTTTCTCTGGACGGGCGTGTCCCGCTCGCCAGGATTGCAGAACCCGCTAAACGCGAACGGTTTCATGCGTGGATGCGGGGAGCGGCGGCTACTATCGGAGTGGATGAGAATGTGTTCGCCACCTTAACGGGTACGATTTTTGAAGTGCGACAAGGGTACAAAAGCAAGGATTCAAAACGGCAGAACGCTGACATCGCCAATGCTGCGACGGCTTACACCAAAGCGTATCTTCCTTGTGTCGTATTGCTCTCGACGCAAATTGACAGCGACTTGCTCTTGCGCTATCGCGCTGAGAAATGGGTGGTTCTGACCGGGATTGAAGGGGCGAATAATCCATTGATTTCCACGTATGACTTTATGCGTGAGGTGATTGGCTATGATCTCGCTGCGTTTTTCCAGCGGAACCGCGAGACGTTGCGGGCCGAAATTGACACGGTGCTCAAAGCACTACTTGCGCCGGAGACGACCTAATGAACGCAGGGCTTGAACGCACAACACTCCGCCAACGAGCGGATTACACTTATAAGTTTAATGCCGGTAGCGGGCGGCATGGTTGGTTGCGGCTTACGCCTGCCTACTCACTCAAAGTGGTAGAGGAGTTGGTCGTACGGCACGAACAGGCACAGCGCATCTTCGATCCTTTTTGCGGCACGGGCACGACTGTCCTCAGCGCGGCTTATCATAGTCACGAAGGCGTGACGACAGAGATCAATCCTTTTTTGGTGTGGTTCGCTCAGGCAAAGACCGCTCACTACACGCTGAATGACATCAGTGCTACTCGTGACGCTTGTGTCGCTGCGCTGGACTTGGTGCGGCGACAAGTAGTCGAGCCGGTTCCCACCCCCTCTATCCATAATATTGAGCGATGGTGGAACGCGAAAGCACTCGACTTCCTGCGGTTCCTTCGCTCTGCTATCAATGCCGTTACTTTGGAGCAATCTGCCGCACGAACCTTGCTGTTGGTGGCTTTCTGCCGCTCTTTGATTCAACTCTCAAACGCTGCCTTCAATCATCAGTCCATGTCGTTCAAGGAAGCTCGGCAGCTTGAATTGGCGTTGGATTTGGATCTGGCCGGAGGTTTTGCCGAAGACGTACGATTTGTTTTGCAGGGGGCTGGCGAAAATCCTGCGGGGAGCGCCATGATCGTTTCAGGAGACGCGCGCAGCCCAATGAAAATTGTGCCAGGCTACTTCGATCTGGTCATTTCGTCCCCACCATACGCCAATCGGATGTCCTATATTCGTGAGTTGCGTCCGTATATGTACTGGCTTGGCTTCTTACAAAATGGGCGTGACGCGGGCGAATTGGATTGGGCCGCGATTGGCGGGACGTGGGGCATAGCAACCAGTCGTCTGCTGGATTGGAAGCGTGCGAACGGGCACTTCCGCAGTGACCGTCTCAACACCATACTCGACAAAATCGCACACGCCGATCACAAAAACGGTTTCCTCCTGGCCAACTATGTAGCGAAGTATTTCGATGATATGTGGGCGCATTTTCAGGGACTGCCTTCGCTTCTCAATCCCGGTGCAGAGATCCATTACATCGTCGGGAACTCAACGTTTTATGGAGTTCTTCTCCCGACGGAACTTTTGTATGCCGAAATGTTGTCGGCCCTTGGTTTTCAGCACATCGAATGCAAAGCGATTCGCAAGCGCAACTCAAAGAAAGAATTGGTTGAATTCGATGTGGTTGGGCGTTGGAAAAGCAATTGAGGCAGCTTGCCAATAATTCTGCGTCATTTGACCTTCAGCACCACAAACGTCACATCATCATCCTGCACACGCCCCGCGGCCCATTGATCGCCCACTGCGACAAGCTGTTCGATCACGTCCTGCGCCGAGAGGGAAGCCGAAGCCATCAGAACTTCGCGGGCTTTGTCGTAACCGATCATCTCACCATCGTCGTTGAATCGTTCGGGGAAGCCATCGCTCATCAGGAGAATGATGTCGTTGGGATCAAGCGTGCATTCTTCCTGTCGCCACGTATAATTCAGCACGCTGCCAAGCGGCAAGGCTTTGATGAAGACTTCTTCGACGTCGCCCGTTAGCGCGCGATAAATCAGCACGGGCGGCATTCCAGCGGCAGAGATTTTCAACCGATAGCCTTCCACGCGCACGACCGTCATCGCCATAAACAACGACCGCAAATTCATTTCTTTCAGCACGCGCGAGGATTGGCTGAGCAGCGGCACTAGATCGTGGCCGGGCGCAAAGGTGCGGAACAAACTTTTGATCGCAGTCACGACTGTGCCTGCTTTCAAGCCGTGCCCCGTTGCATCGCCGACCGCGACGGTCAATGCGCCGTTGCCGTTCAAATGAAAATCGTAGTAATCGCCACCGACTTCGGTCGCAGTTTTCATGTAAGCCGCGATTTCCAAATTGGGCAGTTGCGGGATTTTTTTCGGCAGCATCGAAAGCTGCAATTGCCGCGCGCCTTCCAACTCTTTTGCGCGGGCTTCGTTTTCGACTTCGATTTCTTCGCGGCGGCGGGCTTCCTCGATCATGCGTTCGACGAGGCGCGCGTTTTCAATCGCCAGCGCGACTGGGTTCGCCACGCTCATCAACAGTTCTTCGTCTTCGCGCGCGAACGGCAAATCGCCCAGCCGATGCCCCAACGTGATGATGCCGAGCATCTGCTCTTTGCCCCATAGCGGTAGTAACAACTCCGCTTTGAGTTGCTGCAACCTGTGAAGTTCGTCGTCCGGCAGCGGCATTGCGCGCACTTCGCGGCATTTGTTGATGTGGCTCAACAACTGTACGACTTCACTCGATGGCGCGAGGCGGATGTCATGCTCACAGCCCACGACACAGCCATCGCTCAAGCTGTATTCACAGTAATACGAGCTAACGTAGTCGCCGCTCGCATGATCTTTCAGCAGAATAGCGACCGATTCGGTTTGCAGCGCGGATTGCAACTTCGTCGCGACTTCTTCCAGCAATTTCGCTTGCTCCGTCGTCGAACGCAACGACTCCGCCAAGCCTGTAATAATTTGGTGCGAATCGTACGATTGTCGAAAGAATTTGCGATCAATGATGGGCGCTAAATATTTCTGATGCAGTCGCCGCGTGATGTTCCAGGCGACGATGCCAACGGTGGCGGAGACAATGCCAATCGTCATACCGAGCGCGTCCAGCGTCTTCGGACGATGGACGGCAAAGAGCCAGCGGAAAAAGAACGTCAGAAAGACCGACAGAATCACCGTGAAGAACGCGATCTCCAACAACACAGAGCCGTGCGACACCAGCACATACCGCATCCCGCGCCGTAAAATCAGGCGGATCGGGATGACTTGATGTTTGATGATCGCATACGCAAACGAAATCGGAATCAACGGCAAGGTGAAGTTTGCCATGAACTGTAGCCAGTCATTCGTTTCTTTCCACCGCTCTGTGAGACCAAAGGTTTGGAGCGCAATAACGATCACGATATTGAGGATTCCCAAACTGCAACCCGCCACGATCAGTTGCAATTTGCGCCGCGCGCTTTGATCCGCGAAGCGGTAGCGGCGAACTAAGGCGATCAACCCAACAATCAGATACCCCAACGCGAACGACAGCAGGACGAGATTCAATCTTCGTAAAAACCATTTGGGAAACAAATCAAAGATCGGATCGGAGTAAGGTTGCGAATATCCCAAAATATTGACCGGCAAAACAAACAATAAAAACGGGACAAACAACCATAGCAAGAGGTTCGGCCAGCGACGCAACCACACGTCACGTTCAGGAAAGACGATGAAAAATACTGCAAACAGTGGAGTGGAAACAGTGCCTGCGATGTGGGCGAGACTGTTGACCAACATTACCCACTTAGGCATTGTTTGCGGGTCAAACCCGACCTTGAACAAGCCCACGAAAGCCCCGAGCAACATCGCCAACAACCACGCTTGCGGTTCGTTGTGACGCAGTAAAAACACAATCAGTCCCGTCAGCAAAAACGTCCAGGGCGCAAACGTGCCAACGACCTCCCGCACCCAACGCGAAAGCGGCAAGGATTGGGTGGTGACGGGCACTTCATAAACATTGCCTTCGCACTTGACGAGCAGAACCGTTTCGCTCCCCGGTTTCGCTGTGATCGTTCCATCCAGCAAGCTCTGGGCGGAATTCTGCCCGCGCCCGCGAATGCCCACAATTTCATCGCCCGGATGCAGGACGGGGGAGTAGTCTTCCAGATTGATGCCGGAGATGATGACTTTGTTATCGAGTAATTTCGTTTCCAGGCCGCAATCGCTGGTGTGCCAAAGTGTGGCCAGCGAAAGCCAGGAAGCCGTTGCCCAATACAACGTCATCACCGCAAAGAGCGCAAAGCCTGACAGTAGTTTCAGTCGTTTGATCATGATTATCTTCTTCTCGTTGAATCCGGTTTCCGCTGCTTACGCCAACTTCATCGTTTTTTTACGACAAAGTATTCCAAACGGTTTGCTCCGCGCGCCGCTTTTGTTGCCACTGAATGTGTTTATGCTAACATAGCCGCATTATCAAGGAGGTTTAGGAAACGTGCCAAATCCATTTGCAATTAGCACAGCACATACCAACGGAATTTCCATCATCACCCTCGACGGCTTTGTTGACGCACATACCGCCCCGAATTTTGAAACGGTCATCCAGACGGAACTGGATGCGGGTCACGTGCGCATCGTCGTAGATTGCTCGAAGCTCAACTACATTTCTTCGGCGGGGCTGGGCGTGTTTATGAGCTTCATCGAAGAAGTGCGTGACCAAAACGGGGACATCAAAATCAGCGGCCTCGTGCCGAAAGTCCGGCATACGTTTGAGATTCTTGGGTTTCACGATTTGTTCGAGATGCCCGATTCTATGGACGCCGCGCTGGCCAGCTTTACTTCAGCGCACTCGGCCAAGGAGGGCTAAGATGGCCGCCATCGAAAAAACTTTCACCTTACAGATTCCATCCTCGACCGAAAACCTGGCCCTGATTCGGGAATTCGTGACGACCGTTGGCGCACAAGCCGGTATGTCCGAAGACGAAGTCGCCAAGCTGGAACTCGCTGTGGATGAAGCCTGCGCCAACGTCATCGAACACGCCTACGGTCACGACCCCTCGAAGGAAGTCACGGTCTATGCGATTTTTGACGGCGATGCGATCACCTTCAAAATCAGAGACACCGGCAAAGGCTTCGATCCCTCGCAGGTCAGGCAGGAAGAACTCGAATCCCTCATCGCCAAACGCAAAGACGGCGGCCTCGGCATGCGGCTCATCAAAACGCTGATGGACGAAGTCCAATACGAAATGGTGCCCGGCCAAAAAAACGAATTGCGCATGACGAAACGGATTCGGAAATGAAAGTAGGCGGTAGACAGAAGACGGTAGTCGGTAGATTGAATTCCGAAGCCCGTAGCTGAAAACTGGAAACTCATCTACCGCCTACTGTCTACCGCCTACCGCCTACTCCACATTTATGACTCAACAACTCGGAGCCTCGAATTTAGAAGCCTTGCTTGAATCGGCGCAACTGCTGCACGCTTCACTAGACCTCGATGATTTGCTGAAACATTTGCTGCGCACGGTGATGGGGCGGCTCGTCGTCGGCAAAGGATTGATCGCCGTGGAAAATGACGGCGTGCATCGCTTGGCGTTGCTGCGCGGTTTCCCCAAACTCAAGGCGGGCGACATTTTCGATGCGAACGATGCGCGCGATGCGGGCGTGACATTGATCTTGCCGATTGGCGATGAAGCGCAGCCCATTGGATATTTGGGCATCGGACGTCCGGCGAAAGGCGATGTCGAAGACGAAGAGATTCAGTTTCTGAACGCTTTGCTCGGCATCGCAGCGAGCGGCATCGAAAACGCCCGCGCCCACGCCGAAGCACAGCAACTCAATCAAGACCTCGATCAAAAAGTGCAGGAACTGCGCGCGCTCCTGGATTTGGTGCGCGGCTTGACCTCGGCGATTGAGCCGGAAGAAATCGCGCAACTGTTGGCCCTGACATTGGCCGGTCGTTGGGCCGTGCGCAAATACGGCGTGGCCGCGTGGAAAGAAGGCCACCCCATCGTCACGCGCCAAAAAGGCTTTGAGCTGACGGCGGTGGATGAGTACAAAGACTTCGTGGATTCGATGCCGGAATGTTTGCGCATTGAAGATTTGCCCGACGGCGCATTGAAAAATTCTTTGCTCGCACAACAGGCAGAAGTTTTCTTCCCCATTCGCTCCAACGATTTGGCCACAGGCGGGTTTGTCGTGTTGGGCGCACGCCCCGGCAAACTGACGTACACCGAAGCCGACCACGAATTCGGCGCAGGTTTGGTCGCACAAGCTGCCGTCGCGTTCGACAATTCGTGGTTCATCAAAGAAACAATTCAGCGCAAGAAAATAGAACAAGAGTTGGAACTCGCGGCCACCATTCAAACCACGTTGTTTCCGGCGGCGATGCCGCGTTTGCATCGCTTCGATCTGGCCGCGCGCAATCGCCCGGCGCGGCAATGCGGCGGCGATTACTACGATGCCTTGCCAGTGGCGTTAACCAAACCAACTGACCCGCATTTGATTTGCGTGGCCGATGTGTCGGGCAAAGGCTTACCCGCATCGTTGTTGATGAGCAACATTCAGGCCACATTGCGCGCACTGCTCGGGCGCATTCCTGCCTTGACAGAACTGGCCGCACATACGAACGAACTACTGTATGCCACGACGCCCTCGAACAAATATGTGACAGGCGTGCTGATGCAAATTGATCCCGTCAGCGGGCATTGCGTGTACGTCAACGCCGGGCACACGGATTGTTTGTTGCTGCGCGCGAACGGCGAAGCCGAATGGATCAAGGCCACAGGCACGCCGCTCGGCCTGATTCCGATGATGCCGTATGAAGAGCAAAGTTTTGACGTCCACACAGGCGACATCATCGCGTTGTTTTCCGACGGTGTGACCGAAGCGCA
>CAZWAK010000047.1:0-47704 GCA_964631865.1 uncultured Heliobacteriaceae bacterium
CGGCATCTTCGCGGCGCTGTCCGAAACGACTGCCGAGTTGATTATCGAAGGCATGAAAGCCGCGAAAGCTGCGGGCGCGGTCACGTCGTTCGATCTGAACTTCCGCGAAAAGCTCTGGAAAATTTCGGGCGGCGAATCGCGCGCGGTGGCGACCGTGCGCCGCATCGTCGAAAACGTAGACGTGCTGGTCGGCAACGAAGAAGATTTGCAAAAAGGTTTGGGCATTCCGGGGCCGGAAGTTGCCGCGAAATCGAAGCTTGATCCGAGCGTGTTTTTTGCGATGATTGACCGGGTCACGGCGCAACATCCGAACGTCAAAATCGTCGCCACCACGCTGCGCGAAGTGCATTCGACCAATCGTCACAGTTGGAGCGCCGTCGCGTGGATTGACGGGAAAACGTACACCGCACCGACAGCGGAATTGGATGTGCTGGATCGTGTCGGCGGCGGCGATGGCTTCGCCGCAGGCTTTATTTACGGGGTTCTGACGAATGAACCGCCCGAAGAAGCCATCAAACTCGGCTGGGCGCACGGCGCGTTGCTGACGACCTTCCCCGGCGATACGACGATGGCGACGGTGGATCAGGTGCGAGCGTTTGCGAAAGGTGGCTCGGCGCGAATTCAGCGGTAACTCGGCTGGAAGACCTGAAACCCGAAACCTATTGCTTGCCCCCTGATTTTTTGAAATCAACAGGGAATAGGGATTAGGTTTCGGGTTTCAGCACGTATGAGATTAGGAAGCTTTCTTCGATGCGCGTGTCGTGGCTTTGGCGGTTGCTTCGGCTGCGACTAATTCGCCCGCTTCACCGACTACGCCTTTGTATTCGCACTCTGGACAACTCAGCACGGTTTGATTCGCGCGGGCATTGAATTTTTCGAGCAGGAATGGATTCTGACATTGTGGGCAGACACGCGCGACGGGCTTGTCCCAATAGACGCGATCACATTTGGGATACTCCGAACAGCCGTAAAAGACTTTGCCGCGTTTGGATTTCTTGACGACGATTTCGCCTTTGCAACCCGGTCGTGTGCAGGCGACGCCGGTCGTTTCGCGCTTGATGTATTTGCAACTGGTGCAGCCGGTATACTCACCATACGGGCCTTGCTTGACAGCCAATTGTCCCCCGCAGTCGGGGCATTTTTCGTCGAGCATTTTCGGCGGAGCCATCACCGCGCCGGTCTTCGTGAGCTTGCGCGTGTTCTTGCATTCGGGATAGCCCGTGCAAGCCAGGAACGGGCCGAAGCGGCCTTTCTTGAGCGCCATCGAACTGCCGCATTTTTCGCACGTTTCGTTCGCGTAGGGATTCTCTTCGGCTTCGGCGGCTTCGCCTGTCGCAGTTGTTACCGCCGCGTCGCCGTTGCCGTTCGCAGGCTTGGCGATCTCACGCGTAGTTTTGCATTCGGGATAATTCGTGCAGGCTAAGAATTGCCCGAAGCGCCCGAACTTGATCGCCATTTTCGAGCCGCATTTTTCGCACACTTCATCGGTGATGATTTCCTGCCGCTTCACATCTTTCATGTGCGTTTGCGCAGTCTTCAAATCCACCGTGAACTTGTCGTAGAAGCCTTTCAGCGCGGCTTGCCATTGCACTTTGCCGTCTTCGATTTCGTCGAGTTCGCCTTCCAGGCGCGCGGTGTATTGAATGTCGAATAAGTCCACAAAACTCGTGACCAGCAGATCGTTCACAATCGTTCCCAAATCGGTCGGGAAGAATTTGCCTTCGCGTTTTTCGACGTACTCGCGATCTTGAATCACGCTCATAATCGTCGCGTAGGTCGAAGGCCGTCCGATGCCTTTTTCTTCGAGCGTTTTGACGAGCGTGGCTTCGGTGTAACGCGGCGGCGGCTCGGTGAAACTCTGATTCGGCGTGAGCGAATTCAACTTCAAGTTCTCGCCTTTTTCCGTCTTCGGCAATTTCGCCGCGCGCTCTTCGTCGTCTTCGTCCTTCTCGTCTTTGCCTTCTTCGTAAACCGCGAGGAAGCCGTCGAATTTCAAAACCGAACCCGTCGCGCGGAACGTGAATTTGTCGCCAGCGGCAATGTCAATTGTCGTTTGATCGAAGAGCGCCGGCATCATTTGCGACGCGACGAACCGCTGCCAAATCAGGCGATACAGCGCGAGTTCGTCTTTGTCGAGATACTTGGCAATCGAATCAGGAGTGAGCGCGACGGACGTTGGGCGAATCGCTTCGTGCGCGTCCTGGGCATCTTTTTTCGAGCGATAGTGAATCGCTTTTTCGGGCAAATAGTTTTGCCCATAACGACCACCGATGAAGTCGCGGACTTCGCTCAATGCGCCGTCCGACACGCGCGTCGAATCGGTACGCATATAAGTAATTAAGCCGACTGTGCCTTCGCCGACGTCTTTGCCTTCGTAGAGTTTTTGCGCAATCTGCATCGTTTTCTTCGCGGGGAAACGCAGCTTGCGCGAAGCTTCCTGTTGCAGCTTCGAGGTGATGAACGGCGGCACAGGATTGCGTTTCTTTTCTTTGGTCGAAACGTCCGACACGACGTACTGCTTGCCTTCGAGTTCGGCGAGAATTTGTTTGGCTTCGTCTTCGTTCTTGATGTGTAGTTCAGATTTTTTGACGCCCGCATCAAAGCCCGACGTCTTCACGGTTTGCTCAGCGACTTTGTACAAGCGAGCATCGAACGCAGGCGGCAATTGCGCGGACAAATTTGCAATGATCGTCCAATATTCCGTTTTGACAAACGCTTGAATTTCGCGCTCGCGTTCGACGACTAAGCGCACGGCGACGGTTTGTACGCGACCGGCGGAAAGCCCGCGCCGCACTTTGTCCCAGAGCAGCGGCGAGACTTGATAACCGACCAAACGATCCACGACGCGGCGCGCTTGTTGGGCATCCACAAGGTTCGTATCAATTTGCGCGGGATGCTTGAAGGCATCATTGACCGCAGCTTTCGTGATCTCATTGAACATCACGCGGAAGATCGGTTTTTTCGACTTGCCGCGCCCGCCGACTTCTTCGGCAATGTGCCAGCCGATGGCTTCGCCTTCGCGGTCGGGGTCGGTCGCGATGAAGATGGTTTCGGCTTCTTTCGCCGCCGCTTTCAATTCGCGGACGACCTTTTCTTTGCCGGGCATGACTTCGTAGGTCGGCTCGAAGTTGTTCTCGATGTCCACGCCCAAGCCTTTTTTCGGCAGGTCTTTGATATGCCCGACCGAAGCCAGCACTTTGTAGTCTTTGCCCAAATATTTATTGATGGTTTTGGCTTTGGCGGGTGACTCGACGATGACTAATGATTTCGACATAAGAATAATTCCCGGAGATGAGTTCGAGGCGCAATAAGTAATACACGCAAAAACAAAGCCCAGTCAAATAGCACGAACAACCGCGTCAACACAAGCGATTCTTGCGGCAGTGCGATTTTGGTGCGAGGGGGATTACCTGAGTTTGGGCCGTTGGCGCAGAAACACAACAGCCCACAAGCTGCCTGATGCTTGTGGGCTGTTGGCGTTGAGAATGTTCACGTCATTCATCCGCCGCGTCGAGCGCGTCTTCGAGCGTGAACAAACCTTCGTAGAGCGCCTTGCCGATAATCAAACTGTCCACGCCGAATTCTTCCAACTCTTTCACGTTGTAAATATCGTCGAGCGAAGCGACGCCGCCCGACGCGGTGACTTTCAAGCCGCTAACTTCGGCGATTTCGCGCGTGGCTTCGAGGTTGATGCCGCTCATCATCCCGTCGCGCGAGATGTCGGTGTAGACGAGCCGTTCGACGCCCATATCGGCCACTTTTTGCGCGAGGTCGAGCGCCGTGATGTCGGCGGTTTTTTGCCAGCCGCGCAACGCCACTTTGCCGTCGCGGGCATCAATGCCGACGACGATGGTCGAGCCGAATTCGTCGAGCAGGTTTTGCAGCAACATCGGGTTTTCAATTGCCGCCGTGCCGACGACGATGCGCGTGACGCCTAAGTCATCCAGCTTTTGCACATCGGCAATCGAGCGCACGCCACCGCCGAATTGAATCGGCAAATTGACGGCGTACAGGATGTCATCGAGCGCGCGCAGGTTTTTGCTGTCGTCGAGGTTCATCGCCCCGTCGAGGTTGACGACGTGCAGCATCTCGGCTCCGGCGTCGTACCATTTCCTGGCGACGGCAACGGGATTTTCAGAATACACCGTCTCAGCCGATGTCTGGCCTTGCGTTAACCTCACGCAGCGCCCGCCGCGTAGATCAATTGCGGGAATGATAATCATGGAAGGTTAGGGTTTTCGTAGGTCGTATATCATTGCCTCTACTGTTCTGCCGTTCATCTTTTTGCTGTGGATTTGGATGGCAAAGCGTTTAGGATTCGCTTTGTCAAAAATGAACGCCTAAATACTACTCATTTTGTTTTTTCAGGCAAGAAAATTATGACATTGATGACCGCGCGCCGGAAATAACCATAGCTGCGGTTGCGACGGCTGTGGTATAGTGCGCCCACTTGTCGCCCCACGCAAACAACCCTCCAGTTCCGTTTGGCTCCTGCAAAATTCGTTTCGCCCCTGACGCCACAGAAACCGCGCAACCCGAATGTAAGCTATGGCCAAAAGACTTAATCCAGTATTCCGTATGACGCGCGCCTTGTTGCCGATGGTGGTGGGACTGATTGTCGTCATCGGCGCGTTTGAAGGCTGGTTGGTGTATCGCGTGACGCATCCGCGCCGCACCAATCACGAAGCGACGCCCAGTCACTATCAACTGTTTACGGGCGAAGGCATGTCGTGGAGCGAAGACCAATGGGAGAATGCCGACGGCACGCGCGCGCAAGGCTGGTTTTTGCGCGGCACGGCGGGTGCGCCGGCCATCGTGCTGAATCACAGCTACGGCAAGAATCGCGCGGAACTCCTGAATTTGGGCGTCAAACTTTGCGAAGCCGGGTATCACGTGCTGCTGCCGGATTTGCGCGGGCATGGAGCCAGCGAGGTGTCGTACTCGTCGCTCGGCGTTTATGAAAAAGACGATTTGAACGCGGCCATCAATTTCCTCAAGGGCAAGAAAAGCGCGCAAGGGCAACCGCTCGTGGACGGCAATCGCGTCGGTGTCTACGGCGTTTCGCTCGGCGCGTATGCCGCGTTGACCGCCGCCGCCGAAAACCCGACGATCAAAGTCGTGGTCGCCGATTCGGTCTACGCGAAACCGAATTGGTTGACGCAGGCGGTGCTGAAGGAAATGTTCAGTTCCGACCCGCCGTTGCTGAATCAATTTGCTGAATGGGGGCTGCGCGCCTATTTCTGGGGGCATTATGACGAAAGCTCCGCCGAGCAGGCGCTCCACCGTTACCGGGAGCAGAAACTTTGGCTGGTGACGACACAGAGCAAAACCGCGACCACAGAAGACTTGAATCAAATCACGCTGGATTTGTTCCAACAGGCGCAGTTCCCCAAAGACATCATCAAGGTCGAGCGCGTTCGCGCCGAAGCGCGCGATGCCTATGATGATCGCGTCGTCGGCCTGTTTCGGAAGGATTTGGCGAGGTAAGAGTCTGGAGAAGTCCAGAAAAGTCTAGGAAAGTCTGAAGAAGTTTACCTCTTTGACTTTCCTTGACTTTCCCAGACTTTCTTATGGCTTGTCGAAATACGGATGCGTCAGCAACATCGGTTTTTGCTGCGCGCCAGTGGGTTTTTTGAGTTCGAGTTCTTCGAGCAACACGGAAGGCGCAACCACGCTGGTGCTGACGCCGCCGCCACCAAAGCCGCCACCGCCGCCCGCGCGATTCAAGACGTAGCTGTCATTGCCCACCGCGATAATCTGCGCCTTCAATTGCTTGACCGTCAACTCGCCCATGCTCACGCCGCGAATCAATTCTTCGCGCCCGTCTTCGACATAGACTTTGTACGTCAGCGCCGGATCGTTGAGGCCGCCGCCTTTGATGATGATGCCGTAGGGCATTTCGAGCGCCTTGCACATTTTGATGAGTTCCTGCTTGAGTTGCTCGTAGCTTTTGCCGTCGCTGGATTGAATGAACAGATTGCCGATCTCCGTCGAAGCGCCGCCATTCAAGCCGGAACGCCCGTGTCCGTTGGAGCGCAGCATGTTTTTACGCGGACGACGCGAGAGCAATAAATTTTTCAGCACGCCTTGTTCGACCAACGAAATCCGGCGCGCGGCTACGCCTTGATCGTCCACTTTGTACGAGCCGAGCAACGATTTGTCGCCAAATTTTTCCTGCGTCGGATCGTCGTACACTGACATGTGAAACGGCAGCACGCGACGATTCAAGCGGTTCGCCAACTCGCTGCGGTCTTCACCTTGCATGCCGACGGGCGGACGGTAGCTACAAAATTCCGGTGCGAGCAATTGGGCGAACATTTCCGCCGATGCTGGGCCGGTGAACAAAACCGGGCCAAGATAGTTTTCATTCAACACGGGCGCGGCTTGCAGCTTCGTCAGTTGCACCGCCATTTGCTGGATGGCTTTGGTCATGTCGGCGACGGAAGGCAATTGCTCAAAACTTGTCGCGTGGAAAGGGGCGGAAAGATTCACCCACATGCCGTCAGCCGTTTGCGCTACGGCGCTGGCGTCGAGCGAAATCATAATCATCGGGCGACGAATGCGCGTGCCTTCGCTATTGACCAGATAGCGATGGATGAGTTGCGCCTGCAAGGTCACACGCGAATCTTTGATGATCGGAAATTGCCGGAAAATGGCCGACAATTCGCGCACGGTCGTTTCCCACTGTTTCTGATCGAAGCTCAATGTCTGCGACGGCAAGAGCAACACGGTGGCGTCTTCTTGGGAGAAGTCCGGGATTTTTTCTTCGTCCACGCGGTTTTTCAGAAACGCCCGTTTGCGCGCAATTTGTTCGACCGAGCCGCGATACGCCGCATCGGTCGCTAACCAAAGTTCGTGCCGCAGCGCGTTGTAATCGTTTTCTATTGCCACCGAAATCGGATAGCCCATCGGCTCGTTGTCGAAGTCGTAACTGCCCACGCGCACGTCCACCATCATCGCGCGCGCCTGATTGCGTTGGGCATACAACAAGCCGCCAAACGCCGCTGTTGCCGTGAACGACTTCACGTCCATCGCTTCGTATTCGATGAAGTACGGCTTTTCCTGGCCTTGAATCACGAGCTTACTGATGGAGCGTTGTAGCTCGTCCTGCATGGCTTTGAGAACAACGTCCGAATCGTTCGCAGCGGCTTGACCGAAGCTCAAAACGTTGAGCAACGACAGCGCGAAAACGAATGTGAGCATCCGAAAGAGAGAAGTTGTAAAAGTTCGTGTCATGATTTTTTAGATTAGGGCAATTCAGATTCAACGTGCAGATGACAAAAGCCCGGAGGCTTCCAACACACGTTGTGACCATCGTCCGGCCTTTTCTGCAACGGCCTGACGCAGCGTTTCATCTGCCCACAGCACGTTCCATCCGTAATGCCACAACGACAGTTGCCGTTGCAGCGCGACCAATTCCGTTTGTACTTCGAGCGTGGTTTCCAGCACCGTCCATTCGATAAAAAATTTGCTTTCTTCGAGGATGTTTTTGACCACCTCCCGATTCTTTGGATGCTCTGAAAACGATTGCACACGCGCGAGATTTGCCGCCAAGCCGCCGAGCCGAATCGGCAACGGATCGCGCAAATATCGTTCTTTGATTGTGGCTTCGTTCTTCAGACGCCTCCCAACAATTGTTCTGGGATTGCTTTGACCTTCTCATAAATCTCTTCGCTTTGAAGTGCCATCGAAAAACTCCTGCCGTAAAACACCGAGAAATTATTTGGAGCAAGAAGTAGTCAATTTGAATGAGTCAAAAAACTTCTTTACGTTTGATAGCAAGTCAGTCTGCTTACTCGTTCCGGCTGCCATAAGGGTATACAACTTATTCCCACATTGAACGATGCGAAAATATCCTAAGATTGGTTGTGGCTTATCAGGTAATTGGTAGAGCAGATCAACGGATGGAATTCCGTTGGATTGTGTTTTGGATTCACTAAGTAACACGCCTTGAGCTTTTGCTTGCACTTCCTTAAACCCTTGAATCCCTTTTTCTAAGTCAAAGCCGATTTGTGAGTTGAATTCAAGCAAGTTTATTTCAAGATAAAGTTGTTCGTCCGCGGTGTCCCAATAATATCTTCTCTGCGCAGTAAAACCATTGGGAAGCGTTCTCGATGTTTCGTGTTTTCCTGGTTGACTTGGAAATGACAAAGTAAAACCGCCTTCTGTAGGAGTAAAGACTTGCCAAGTTGAAAGACGACTCACTTCGGCTGGATTTGCAAAACGAATGGGCTTATTAGCTGTTGTCGGTGGAGAGGATGTTTCGTTATTCTTTGAGTCAGATTGCTTAGAGATTATCCGCATCAAGTTCCGTTCCCACTTGAAATAATAAACCCCATTTTCTCCTTTTTCGTCTACATCGCCGTTCACCACAAAAAGAGTGCTATTAAGACGAAATGCAAGAGGATCATCTACATCATCGCCCCAGCAGCAGACATTAAAAGGGAAATAAATTTTCCCATTATTTGCATCAATAATTGCAATCATTCGGCACTTTGTTCCGCACCCCCATGACGTTACTATGTAGTGGTTCGCAAAGTTTGGTTTTTCTTGGGCTGCGTCTTTGAGTCGAGTGCGGAATTTATTAGCATCAGGATGGCTGAGAAAATCCAAAGGGGCATTGGTACCACGATACGGCTCTGTCGCAGGTAAGTCTCGAAACTTCAAATTTAACTGCGCGAAGGACATACCCTGAAATAAACATAGGATCAGTATAAAAAGAACGAAAGAGAGAATGTTTTTCATTTCAAGCAACCTCCTTCACCTCTTGCAAAAGGCCGGAAGCCTCCAGCATTCGATCTGACCATTCGCGCACCTGTTTGCCGATGGTGCGCTGTTGGACTTCGTTGGCGTTGATTTGTAGCCAGTCACGTTGCCATTTCTGCAACGAGCTATAGATTTCCGTAACTTCAGCTTGAAGCGGCGAACCGACTTGGGGAATGAGCCATTCTGCATAAGCACTCGGTTCGTTCATCGCTATTTGCGTCAGGTCTGGTCGTTCTGGGTGCTGCGTTATAAACCATACCAGCAGGGATAATGCGGCAGCCAATTCCCCTAATTGATGGGGCATCGGTATCTTTAGAAAACTTGCTTTTCGTGCCTCCCGGTTGTTCATACATCTTGTGCGCGGATTGAATAAATTATCATGCCTTATCTATTGCTCGGCGGCTCCTGACTCGGCGGCGGCAGAATCGGCAGCCGTTCATTCGACTTCGGTTTCTTCTGCACTTCGATTTGCGTCGTCAGGATGCTCGGCGACACGGCTGACACCGGAACCCAGCCCGACTCTGCGCCGCAGACGCCATTGAAGACTTCGGTCGTGTCGCTCGCGGCAACGATTTTGCTGAACGAAGTCAGCGGCGTGCCGATCAAATCTACGCCGCGCACCAATTCGTCGGGACGCCCATCGGCATAGACGCGATAGACCATCACGGGCGTGACTTGAAACGCTTGCGGCGTGCTGCGCCCCGTCGTCGTGAAACCGCCGGAAATGTCTTTGAAAATCAGGCCGAACGGTTTGTCCTGCTTTTTGCATTCGGCGATCAGCAGTTCACGTAATTTGGCTTCAGAAACGGTTTTGGAAACCTGCACGACTAAATTGCCTTGTCGTCCGACCGCGCGCATTCCCGGTTGTTTGCGTCCGTGCCCGTTCGAGTTCGGAAAGCCTTTGATGGGCGAGCGCGACATTAGGAAGTTTTTCAAGATGCCGTTTTCGACGACGGGCACGCGCTGCGCTTTGACGCCTTCGTCATCGAATTGGTAATAACCGTTCAGGTCGGTGTTGACGAGTTGCTTCAAGGTCGGATCGTCGTAGACCGAAATGAAATCAGGCAAAATCGGTTTGTTGACTTGCTTGGTGAAGGTTTGGCCGGAGTCTTCTTCTTTTTGGCGATGACCTTCGATGCGATGGCCGAAGATTTCGTGGAAGAACACGCCGCTCGCGCGCCCGGACAAAATCGCCGGGCCCGTGAACGGTTCGACGACCGGCGCTTTGCGCAAATCCAGCAGGTCTTTCGCCATCCGTTCAATCGTTGCGACGACGACCTCGTTGCCGGGCAATTTGTCGGGCGTAAAGGCGTCGAACGTCTCGGCGCGATACAACTCCATGCCATCCTCGGCTTTGGTGCGCGCGTACAGCGTCAGCCGGGCGCGCGTGTTGCCGTGTTGAATAGCCGTGCCTTCGGAGTTGACCAAATACTTCGTAATCGCGTTCGCATTAAAGCTCACGTTGGAGGAAAGGATTTCAGGATATTTGTTGAAGAGCGCCGACCACGCTTTCAGATTTTTTTCCCACGCGCCGCGCTCGATCTTGCCCAAACTGGGCGTGGGCTGCATCGCCACTTGCGGGGTTTCGCGCGAAAGATCAGCGGATTTGTCTTCTTCTTCAACTTTAACGGCTTGATTGGCTTTGATCTGAATCAGGCGTTCCTGCGCGGATTTGTACTTTTGATCCGTGACAATCCAGATGGAGCTTTTGACGGCATCCAGATCGTCTTCCGAAGAAATCGGCATAGCGCCGCCGCCGCCGCCGTAATAGCCGCCGCCACCGCCCGTGCGATGGGTGTTGTCAAGCTGATAATCGCCCACGCGCACATCCACATCGAGCAACCGGATGCGGCTACTGTCGTCGCTGTTTTGTAACGCGCCATATTGTGCGGTGAGCGCGATTTCTTGCGAATCCGTCACCTGATAAGAAATCAAATACGGCGGCGGATCACCCTTTTGCTTGAGGATTTTTTGCGCACGTTGAAGTTCTTCCTGCAAGGCCGTCATCACGACGCTTTTGCTGGCGGCGGACGTCGCTTTTTGGCTGATGGTGGCAGGTGCAAGAAGGGAAATGGTTAGAGTGGCGATGAGTAAGTGTCTCGTGAACGTCATTGAAATCAGTCAATCCTTTCAGCCAGCGAAGCTAACTTATTTGTGGCGGGGGAAGCAAGGAAAAAACGTTGGCGGGTTGTCAGTTGTCAGTTGTCAGTTGTAATTTGTTTTGTCCAATCCGTGCGGGAATAAACGGCGCGTCATTAAAGATAAAGAATTGCGGGACATCTACGTGACGATGTTTGGGCGTAAATGGGTTGAGGAAAACTATGCTGATCAAGAAACCGAGCGACATCAAATCATCTGAAATTACGGACGAAAAGCTGTATCACAACCGCCGCCAGTTTATGGTTGGCGCGGCAACAGCGGCGACGGGCGCGCTTCTGGCTGCTTGCAGAAAAACGCCGCCTCCGCCGGTCAATTCTACGCCGCCGCCCAAGCTCGAAGGCGTCGTCAAAAGTTCGTTTACGGTGGATGAACCGCAAACGTCGCTGAAAGACATCACGAGCTACAACAATTTCTACGAATTCGGCACGGACAAAAGTGATCCGGCAGCGAACGCGCACACGCTCATCACACGCCCCTGGACAGTCGCGGTCGCAGGCGAAGTGATGAAGCCGAAGACGTTCGACATTGACGAACTCTTGAAAATCGCGCCGCTCGAAGAACGTGTCTATCGTTTCCGCTGCGTCGAGGCGTGGTCAATGGTCATCCCCTGGATCGGCTTTCCGCTTGCCGAACTCATCAAGCGCGTCGAGCCGACCTCCAAAGCCAAATTCGTCCAATTCACGACGCTATATGATCCAAAGCAAATGCCTGAACAACGCTACGGCACGCTCGACTGGCCGTACGTCGAAGGCTTGCGGATGGACGAAGCGCTGCACCCGCTGACGATCCTCGCGGTTGGTTTGTATGGGCAAGTATTGCCGAATCAAAACGGCGCACCGATTCGCTTGGTCGTGCCGTGGAAATACGGCTTCAAGAGCATCAAGTCGGTTGTGAAAATTGAATTCGTCGAAGCGCAACCCAAAACGACGTGGAATCTGATGGATGCGGACGAGTACGGCTTTTACTCCAACGTGAACCCCGAAGTGAACCATCCGCGCTGGTCTCAAGCGAGCGAACGCCGCATCGGCGAATTCAACCGCCGCACGACGCTGCCGTTCAATGGCTATGCCGAGCAAGTCGCCAGTTTGTACAACGGCATGGATTTGCGAAAAGAATTTTGAGAGTAGTCGGTAGACGGTAGTCCGTAGACGGTAGAGATGAAGTATCACGCCCTCGTCAAAGCGATTCTGCATATTTTGTGTTGGCTGCCGCTTGTTCGCCTCATCGTCAAATATTTCAATGACGACCTCACGGCGAACCCGATTGAATTCCTCACGCATTCGACGGGCACGTGGGCGCTCGTCATTCTGCTCGCCTCGCTCACCATCACGCCGCTGCGCAAAATCAAAGCGTTGAATTGGACGATCAAGCTGCGCAAGATGCTGGGGCTGTATGCGTTTTTGTACGTCTGTCTGCACTTTTCGATCTACGTCGTGCTAGATCATTTTTTTGCCTGGGCGCGCATCGTGGATGACATTGCCAAACGGCCTTACGTGACGGTAGGCTTTGCGGCGTTTGTAATGCTCGTGCCGCTGGCGCTGACGTCGAACAAATTTTCGGTGCGCAAACTGACGGGCAAACGCTGGCAACAATTGCATTGGCTCGTCTATCCGGCTGCAATTTGCGGCGTCGTGCATTACTATTGGCTGGTCAAAGCAGACATTCGCGAACCGTTGCTCTATGCCGCTGGGCTGGCGATTTTGTTGGGCGTGCGGCTGGTCAGCAAATTCCGCTCATTGGCAAAACACTAAACGTATTCTTCATTTTTCCCTCTTCATTCTTCCTTGTTTGATGAAGAGGAAGAATTCTCTGCCTGCTCCTTCGAGAAGGAATGAAGAGTTAAGAATGAAGAAGGAAGAATCAATATTGCTGCGAGGAGTTCCCGTGATTACTTACAACCTTTCGGATGAATTACGACAAGCCGTCCAAGCCACGCTTGCCGATTGGCAAAGCAACCAAAAGATCAAACAACTCTGGGCGAAAGATGCGGCGCTCTGGACAAATGCCGACGAAGCAAAATGGCTCGGCTGGCTTGACATCGTGGACGATCAGTTAGCAAATTTGTCAACGCTCGAAGCCTTCGCCAACGAGGTCAAAGACGCAGGCTTCACGCACATTTTATTGCTCGGCATGGGCGGTTCCAGTTTGTGTCCCGAAGTTTTGCAAATGACGTTCGGCCATGTCGAGGGCTTTCCCGAATTGCATGTGCTCGACTCGACCGATCCCGCGCAGGTCAAAACCTTCGAGCAAAAAGTTGATCTCGCCCGGACGTTGTTCATCGTCGCCAGCAAATCGGGCAGCACGCTCGAACCCAATATTTTCAATCAATATTTCTACCAGCGCGTCGTCGAAACCGTCGGCGCAGACAACGCGGGCGGCTATTTCGTCGCGATCACTGATCCCGGCTCGAAGATGCAACAAGTTGCCGAACGCGATCACTTCCGCCGCATCTTTTTCGGTTGGCCGACGATTGGCGGACGCTATTCCGCGCTCTCGAATTTCGGCATGGTTCCGGCGGCGGCGATGGGCTTGGACACTGCTAAATTTTTAGCAGCGGCGAAAGAAATGGTCGAAGCGTGCAAGATGGACGCGAACAATCCCGGCTTGACGCTCGGCGCGATTTTAGGCACAGCCGCCAATCACGGGCGCGACAAACTGACGATCATTGCTTCGCCGGGCTTGTATGATTTGGGCGCGTGGATGGAACAACTCGTCGCGGAATCTACGGGCAAAGAAGGCCAAGCGATTATTCCGGTGGATCGTGAGTCTATCGAAAACCCCGATGTGTACGGGGCGGATCGCGTGTTTGCTTACGTTCGTTTGGCATCTGCGCCTGATGCCGAGCAGGACGCACAAGTCGCCGCGCTCGAAGCCGCCGGGCAACCTGTGATTCGTGTTGCCGTGAACGACATCTACGATTTAGGCCAGCAATTTTTCTGCTGGGAAATTGCGACTGCGGTTGCGGGCGCGATCATCGGCATCAATCCGTTCAATCAACCCGACGTCGAAGCGAGCAAAATCGAAACCAAAAAACTCACGAGCGAATACGAAGAAAAAGGAAGTCTGCCCGCCGAAACGCCTATTTTTACGGGCGACGGCGTGCAGTTGTTCACCGATGAAGCGAATGCTAAAAAATTAGCAGGCGCGACGCTCGCCGAGTATTTGCAATCGTTCGTCAATCAAATCGGTGCGGGCGATTACTTCGCCGTACTCGGCTACATCGAAATGAACGAAGCGCACGAAGCCGCGTTGCAGGCGATTCGGCATGCGGTTCGTGATAACAAGAAAGTCGCTACGTGTTTGGGTTTTGGCCCACGTTTCCTGCATTCAACCGGGCAAGCGTACAAAGGTGGCCCGAACAGCGGCGTATTTCTGCAAATCACGTGCGATGACGCGAACGATTTGTCTGTGCCGCAGCAAACCTACACCTTCGGCATCGTCAAAGCCGCACAGGCACGCGGCGATTTTCAAGTGCTCTCAGATCGTGGGCGTCGGGCGTTGCGCGTGCATTTGGGCGCAGATGTCGCGGCAGGATTGGAGACGTTACAAACAGCCATCGAAAAGGCTTTGTCATAATTTTATCCACATGCTTCGTGCATGAACTTCAGGAGAAATTCAATGCAACTGGGAATGATCGGACTGGGACGCATGGGCGCGAATATGGTGCGCCGTTTGATGCGCGGCGGCCACGATTGCGTCGTGTTTGATTTGAATGCGGACAACGTAAAAGCGTTAGCAAGCGAAGGCGCGGCGGGCGCAGAATCATTGGATGATTTCGTCAACAAGCTCAACGCGCCGCGCGCCGTATGGATTATGGTTCCCGCCGGAAATCCAACCGAACAAACGGTGCTGACCTTATCGCAAAAACTCGCTGCTGGAGACATCCTCATTGACGGCGGCAATTCGTTTTTCAAAGACGATGTGCGCCGCAGCAAGATGCTGGCAGAGCGCGGAATCAATTACGTGGATGTCGGCACGAGCGGCGGCATCTGGGGCTTGGAGCGCGGCTATTGCATGATGATTGGTGGCCCCACTGAAATCGCGCAGCATCTCGATCCCATCTTCAAAACGCTTGCGCCGGGCGTCGGCACAATCGAAAAAACGCCGGGCCGCGAAAACTTCAACAGCACCGCCGAGCAAGGCTATTTGTACTGCGGCCCATCGGGCGCGGGGCATTTCGTCAAGATGGTTCACAACGGCATCGAATACGGCTTGATGCAGGCGTATGCCGAAGGCTTGGACATTTTCCGCAACGCGAATGCCGAAAGCTTGTCAGAAGACATTCGTTACGATCTGAACATCGCGGACATCACGGAACTCTGGCGGCGCGGCAGTGTGGTTGGTTCGTGGTTGTTGGATTTGACCGCGATGGCGCTCGCCGAAAATCCATCGCTCTCGAATTACAGCGGCTTTGTGCAGGATTCCGGCGAAGGTCGTTGGACGATCCAAACCGCGATTGAAGAAGCCGTGCCGGTGGATGTGCTGGCGACTTCGTTGTTCGCGCGCTTCCGTTCGCGGCAGGATCAAACGTTCGCAGACAAAGTGCTGTCGGCGATGCGCAACAAATTCGGTGGTCATATCGAACGACCGACGGGCGGGTGATAAAATGACGAACAGATAGGAGTAGTTATGCAAGACGTCACGCTCGAAAATGTATACAAACAGGCGAAGCAATTGCCGCCCGAAGAGCAACAAAAGTTGATTGATGCCATCAGCGCGCGGCTGAAGAAAAAGCCGTTGGGCAAGCGCGTTCAGCCCAGTGTTCCGTACAAAGATCGTTCGCGCGAACATCAGTGGTTACGCGAGAACAGTCGAAAATATATTGGGCAATGGGTAGTGCTGGAGGGTGATCAGTTGCTCGCGCATGGAACCAATGCCAAAGAGGTTTTCGCGGCGGCTGACGCCACAGGAATTGATCGCCCACTTCACTTTTTTGTGGAAGACCCTGATGTTCCAACCTTCTCTGGTTTTTAGCCATGTCTCATAACTTAGCCTTTGAAATCATTCACGAATATGACTCGTCTAAAGGCGGCATTTGGCTACCTGCCTTTTTGACTGTTGGAGGGGCAACCATAGATTGTGAAGCCAAAGTTGACACTGGGGCGGAGTATTGCTTATTTCAACGAGAACTGGGGGAAGATTTGGGTCTTGAGATTGAGAGTGGGCAGTTGATCACTCTCAAATCGCTAAATGGCATCACACGTGCTTACGGTCACGAAGTCGAACTCAGCACACTTGGGTTAGCATTTTTCGTAACCGTTTACTTTGCCGAAGATTATAACCTGCCTCGTAATCTGCTGGGGCGTAACGGCTGGTTACAACAAGTCAAACTCGCCGTTGTGGATTACGAAGAAACGGTTTATCTCAGCGCGTACGAACCCATCATCAATTGAGCAAAAAACATGACTGACACGACCGAACAAAAACAACTCTTCGGTGAAATCGCCGATCCGTGCGTGATGGTGATTTTTGGCGCGGCGGGCGATTTGACGAAACGCAAATTGATTCCGGCCCTCTACAATCTGGCAAGCAGCAATCTGCTCTCGCGTGAATTCGCGGTCATCGGTGTCGGACGCGATGCCTTCACGACCGAAAGCTGGCGCGCGGAAATCAGCGGCAATGCCAAAGAGTACGCGACCAATGTCATTGACCCGGAACTGTGGGATTGGTTTCAGCACCGTCTGTATTATGTGCAAGGCGAATTCGGCGATCCGGCAACGTTTCAGAAATTGCGCGAACAACTCGACGCGGCGAATCACAATCACGGCACGCACGGCAATTATTTGTATTACCTCGCCACGCCGCCGACGTTTTTCTCGACGATTGTGAAGCAGCTTGGCGACGCCGGATTGGTCAAAGAAGAAGGCGAGCAATGGCGGCGCGTCATCATCGAAAAGCCCTTTGGCCGTGATCTGGATTCGGCGCGTGCGTTGACGGCGGATATTTGCACGACGCTCGACGAAACGCAGATTTACCGCATAGATCATTACCTCGGCAAAGAAACCGTCCAGAACATTTTGGCCTTTCGCTTCAGCAACGGCATCTTCGAGCCGATTTGGAATCGCAACTACATTGACCACGTCCAAGTCACCGTCGCGGAAAGCATCGGCGTCGAAATGCGCGGCGGCTACTACGAAGAAGCCGGTTGCCTGCGCGATATGATTCCGAATCACATCTTTCAATTGATCGCGCTGACTTGTATGGAACCGCCAATTTCGTTCGATGCGGACGACGTGCGCGACGAAATGGCGAAAGTCCTTCACGCCATCAATCCGTTCGACCCCGAAGAGGTGTTGACGCACGCCGTGCGCGGGCAATACGACGCCGGACAAATTGGCGAGCAGAAAGCGATTCCGTATCGCAACGAAGCAAAAGTGTCTGCGACTTCGGCAACCGAAACGTTTGTCGCCCTGAAACTGGAACTCGACAATTGGCGTTGGGCGGACGTGCCGATTTACGTGCGCACGGGCAAACGCTTGCCGAAGCGGTTGACCGAGATTGCGATTCAATTCAAACAAGCGCCGTATCAACTCTTTCGCAAAACCAATGTCGAAAAGCTGCGCACGAATCGCCTCGTGATTCACATTCAACCGGACGAAGGCATCAGCTTACGGTTTGGCGCGAAGATCCCCGGCCCGATTGTGAATCTGGGCGCGGTGAAGATGAGCTTCAACTACAAAGACTATTTCGGCAGCACGCCGAGCACGGGCTACGAACGTTTGATCTACGATTGCATGAACGGCGATCAGACCTTGTTCCAGCGCGCCGATATGGTCGAAGCGGGTTGGGCCGTCGTTGATCCGATTCTCGATGTGTGGCAAGCCTTGCCGCCGCGCGCGTTCCCAAATTATGAGTCAGGCACGTGGGGGCCGAAAGAAGCGGCAGAGTTATTGGCGCGCGATGGCCGTCAGTGGCGAGAAATTGGAGAGTAAGCGTTTGCCAGTCAATGGCGCGGCGCATTGACCGCCACGACTTCACCTACTCAATCCTCAAAATCAAACTTGTAAATTTCGCTGATCGGCGTGTCGGGCGTGAGCAGCAACAGGTCTTTCAAATAGCCCGTGTGCAAATCGTACACCCAGCCGTGCAAATACAGGTTGTGATCTTTTTGCCAGACGTGTTGTACAAACGACGTTTCTGCTAACTTCCAAACTTGTTCCTGCACATTCAATTCAACCAGCCGACGGAAGCGCGAGGTTTGATCGGCGATGCCGTCCAATTCGCGTTGATGAATGCGATAGACGTCCTTGATGTTGCGCAGCCATTTGTTGATTAAGCCGAGGTGTTTGTGCGACAGCGCGTTCTTGACGCCGCCGCAGCCGTAATGACCGCAGACAATCACGTGTTTGACCTTCAGCACGTCAATCGCGTATTGCAATACGCTGAGGATATTGAAGTCGGTGTGGATCACCTGATTCGCAATGTTGCGATGCACGAACAATTCGCCCGGCTCCGTGCCCGTGACTTCTTCCGCCGGAACGCGGCTGTCGGAACACCCGATCCAAAGAAATTCTGGCGACTGATCGTCCGCCATCCGCTCGAAATAATCGGGGCGCACGTCCAATTTGTCCTGGACGAAGGCTTTATTAGCCAGCAAGAGTTTTTTGTAGCTTTCCACGAGACATGCTCCTGTAGTTCTGAGATTTTGATTCGAAGTGCTTCAATTCTACGCTGACGTTATTATACTTGGCGGACTCCTGAAAATCCGCCACCACATCGTAAACATCGTTGTCAATAAAGGTCGCCTTGGTTCCATCAATAATCAGATTGGAGTCGGGCGGGATAGACGCGAGCTTATCTTTCAGTTCGGTTTTATTCACAAACGAAAGGTCTTTATTGAAGCGCAGCAGGTAATAATCATCCTGATTGACCAACGTGAGCGCCGAGTGATGATTGGTGCGAATGACGAAAAAGAGGCCAACCACCAGACCGACCAACACGCCGTTCAGCAAATCTGTAAACACAATGGCGACGACCGTCACGATGAAGGGCAAGAACTGCGTTATCCCCGCCTGATACATTTTTTGGTACAGTTCCAGTTTGGTCAGCTTATAGCCAATCACCAGCAAAATGGCGGCCAAACTGGCGAGCGGAATCCGGTTCAATAGGCCGGGAATGAGCAGCACGCAGACAAATAACAACACGCCGTGAACGAAGCTGGAGAGGCGCGTTTTGGCTCCGGCATAGACGTTGGCGCTGCTGCGTACGATGACGGAAGTAATCGGCAAACCGCCCACCAGACCCGAAATCAGATTGCCAACGCCTTGCGCTTTTAATTCCCGATTGGTCGAAGAAATGCGCCGCTGCGGATCGAGTTTGTCCGTCGCTTCAACCGAAAGCAGCGATTCAATACTGCCCACGATGGCCAACGTGAGTGCGGTAACGTAGACCTGCTTGTTCTGGAACGCGCTCCAATCAGGAGAGGTGAATTGTTGGAAGAACGCGGTCAGCCCGTCAGCTTGGGGCAGCGACACGAGATGGCCGTCTTCCGCGCGCAGGTAAAAGTCGGTGAAGAAAAATTTGAATCCTTCGTTGATCAAAATGCCGAGCAGGACGACGATCAACGCGGCAGGCACGAGCTTGAAAAAATTGAACTTCCGCAAGGCGGGACGTTCCCACAGCAACAGCACTGCGAGCGAGACGACGGTGATGATGACGGCTTCGGCACTGGCGCTGTACACCGCCTTGATGATGTCCGTCAACGTATTGTTGCTGGCATCTACATCGAAGAAAAAATCGAAATCGCCTTCGTAATGTTGATCGCGTCCCAGCGCGTGCGGAATCTGTTTGAGAATAATCACGACGCCAATCGCAGCCAGCATGCCTTTGATGACGGCATTCGGCACGTAATTGCCGATCACGCCCGCGCGCAGAAAGCCCAGCACCAGTTGAATCAAACCGGAGATCGCCACTGCCAGCAGAAACACCCGGAAGGAACCGAGATTGGTTATCGCCGTGGCGACAATGACGGCCAGTCCCGCCGCCGGGCCGCTCACGCTGACCTCAGAGCCGGACAACAGCGAGACGACCAGGCCGCCGACAATGCCGGCGATGATGCCGGAAAAGAGCGGCGCACCGGACGCCAACGCGATGCCCAGACACAACGGCAGCGCCACCAGAAACACGACCAGCCCTGCCGGCAGATCAGACGCGAGATTCGTCAACAACCCAGATGGAAAACGAGAGTGCTTGGCGTTCATAGTTCGTCACACACAAAAAGACTCCGTCAGGAATCTTTACAAAGAAGCCCCTGCAACCAAAATATATCTGTGCCGATGTGGGGTAGGGGATCGGCGTTCAGCCATAGGCGCGCTAAGAATAGTACATTTGCCTCAGAACGCAAGGCGCGGTGGAGCCTTATCGTTTTAAGCTATGTACCCGTGCGAGAATTTGTGTCCCAAATCCATGATTCACTCAAGCCGGGTGGCATAGCTATTGTCGAAGGCTTTCATAGAGATGCCACGAAAACTACCCCCATCGGCGGCCCAGTAGTTTTTGACACAAATGAACTGCTCACATTGTTCACTAAATTTCGCATTCTGCATTACGAAGACATTACTGGCACAGGTGATTTTGGCAGACAACAGATGCGCCTCGTGCGATTATGTGTACAAAAACAATAGGAGCGGTCAAAAGATATGAAGCTGGCTCGCACTTGTTAACAGAAACCTGCGCTCTCCGTGCGGTTGCTGTGATCCTCGTCATCACCACAGCCTTTGAATCGGATACGCATCCAGCACGGCATCAATGCTCACGAGCGACAGTATTTCCACTATTGCCTGCGCGACCAACAAGCGGTCGAAGGGATCACGGTGATGATACGGCAGCGTCGTCAAGGCTGCCGTGTGGCGCGGTTCAATCGGCAGGATGAGAAAGCCATTTTGTCGGATGGCACGATCAAAGAAGATTTTATGCAAGGCTAAGTGCGAGTGGGTTTGTAAACCGTCAGCCCAGCTATCGAATCGAAGTCATCATCATTTGTAGCAAGGTGACTAACACCCAGCTTTTCCATTATAGCCAACATCAGTGCATCGTTGGTGAGCAATCGTCGCTGGGGCGACAGTTCTGCGCCGCGTTGAAGCAAAGCCGCAGTAATAGGTTCTATCGTAATTTGCAGCGCCTGTGCCAAGGCAAGCACTTGTTGATGTTCAGTGAGTTGATCTAGTAACTCAGGGTGCTTCTTGAGGCGGGCAATCAGTCCCTGTGGTACAAGTCCGTGCTGCCGGACAACCTCCGCCAACATCACCTTGTGTGTAGCCTCGGCAAGGGCGACAGTCGAAGTTACACCGCGGATTGCCCCTGTTCCGGCGCGTGCGAGCAGATTCAAGCAATCGTCCGAAAGCGGTGGCGTGTTGACCAGATGGTAGTAAAAAATTGTAGCGTCAATAAAGCACGTCACCCCGTCGGGAATGTCTTTGAGCAGTTGTGGCACGGCTTAGCTCTCCAACAGATCGTATTCGTGGCTGTCGCCGATTTCGCGCGCGAAATGTGGATCAATCTGGATGCGATGCTGCCGTTGTTGTTCAAGTAGCAGCGCAACTTCTTCTGTTGCAGTGGAACTGCGCTCAAGTGTCAGACGCACGCGCTCTTGTTCTTTGAGTTGAGGTAGCGGCGTGAGCAACTTCAACACCCCGTCTTCATAGACAGCTTCGACAATGAGACTCATAATAACAACTCCTTTGCACGAGCATTCTAAAACAAGCGTGACGCATCGGAAAGGAAACTTTCTAACGGTGGAGGACGAAATAGAAGGGGATATTAGCAAGTGAACCAACTCTCGCCAAAACAACACGCGTTAATCTTATCGCTTGCCGAACGGCTTGGCGCAATCAGCGGCATTCAAGCCGTTGTGCTCGGCGGTTCGCACGCGCGTGGGCGTGCCAAGCCCGAATCGGACATTGATCTCGGTTTGTTTTATTCGGACGCTGCTCCGTTCTCGCTGCAACAACTGCGCGAACTGGTCGAAGCCGTCAATGACACGGCCAATCCAGTGGTCACGGACTTTTACGGCTGGGGCCAATGGGTCAACGGCGGAGCGTGGCTAACCATCGGCGGGCAGCGCGTGGATTTCATTTACCGCAGCCTCGAACACGTCGCGCGGGTCATCGCCGAGGCAGAAGTTGGACGCTATGAACTGGATTATGCTCAGCAGCCGCCCTTTGGATTTTTCAGTGCCACGTACCTCGGCGAGGTTGCGGTTTGTGTTCCGCTGTTCGATCCCGAAGCGCGACTGGACGGGTTGAAGCGGCGCGTGGCAAACTATCCCGAAGCACTGCGTCAGGCTATCGTGCAAGATTATCTCTGGCAGGCGGAGTTCAACCTCGCGGCGTTTGCCTGCAAATTCGCGGCGCGGGCTGATGCGTATGGAACGGCTGCCTGCCTGACGCGCGTGGTGAATCAACTCATTCTCGTCTTGTTCGCCTTGAATCGGCAGTATTTGCTCAACGACAAGACAGCATTGGCAGAGGTGGCTGAATTCGCGCAAAAGCCTCAAGCTTTCGCTGCACGCGCGCAAGAGATGTTTGCCTGTCCCGGTCATTCGGCAGCGGAATTGGATGAAGCTGTCGCGCGTACCGCGCAACTGTTTCGAGAGACGGTTGCATTGACCGATGGGCTTTATCAGCCACGCTTCACACTGCCACTGTGAGCGAATAGGAAAACATCGTATGCGAAAGCTGGTCTATTACATTGCTTGCACCGCCGATGGCTTCATTGCGCGCGAAGATGGACGCTTTGACTTTTTCCCGATGACTGGCGAGCACCTGCCGTACCTCGTGACGGAATACCCGGAAACCATTCCCGGACATCTGCGCGAGATGTTGGGAGCGCAGGACGGCAACAAACACTTCGACACCGTTTTGATGGGGCGGCACACGTACGAAGTCGGTTCGCTCGTCGGGTTCACCAATCCGTATCCACAGCTTCGGCAGTACGTTGTTTCGAGTTCGATGCGCGAAAGCCCGGACGCTGTGGTGCACCTCGTGACGGGCGACCCGGTTGCATTGGTGCGCAGCTTAAAGCAGGAAGAAGGTCTCGACATTTGGCTGTGTGGCGGCGCGCGGCTTGCGGGGGCGCTTTTCAGTGAAATCAACGAGATCATTCTCAAGGTGAATCCGGTTGTGCTGGGAGCCGGAATACCGCTGTTTCAAGGCACGAGCGGCGCGACCTCGCTGGAACTGACGGAGCACCAAACCTTTGTTGGCGGCGTGGCCATTCATCGTTACCGTGTGGTTTGATAACGGCGAAGAAGCTATATGAATTTAGAAGAGACAGAATCGTTTGTGGTCGGGAGGGCAGGCGTGGGGGGATGTGCATAACAGCGAACGGTCGTCAATCGCGTCCTGAACGCAGGATGCTCCAGACCAGATATAGGCCCAACACCAGCGCGAGGAAAAGCCCCATCGCAAACATCGCTCGCGCCCATTGTTGCCCGCCGGAAGGCTGATATACAGACAACAACACGGCCAGCCCGACAATAAACGCCGCAGTCAAAATGCCGAGCACAATGCGATTGACCATGCGTTCCAACCGCGCCAACATTGGCTCAAAGCTTTGCGGCTTCATCCCGACTTCAAAGCCACCGCGTTCGATTTCGCCCAACAAGCGGCGCAATTGCTGCGGCACTTCTGCACCCAGCCAAACCAAGTCCGCGCCCGCGCGCCCCAGTTTGCGCAGCCAACGCGAGGGCGAATACAACCGCGCCAACAATTTGTTGGTGTGCGGGGCAATCGCGCCGGTCAGGTGAAACTTGGGATCGAGTCGTGCTCCCAAGCCTTCGGTGAGAATGATTGTTTTCAGCAGCAACGCCAGATGCGGCGGGAGGTGCAACCGATGGCGGCGCATAATCGCCAGCGCATCGTTCAGCAGCGGCGTCAAATCAATTTCGCCCAGCGGTTGCCCGACGTAGGGTTCAATCAGGTAATGCAAATCGCGGCGCAATTGCCTGCGATCCA
Organism: uncultured Heliobacteriaceae bacterium; assembly: GCA_964631865.1. Taxonomy (GTDB): domain Bacteria; phylum Acidobacteriota; class Blastocatellia; order RBC074; family RBC074; genus JAFDVL01. Next base: position 23,880 of record CAZWAK010000047.1, read on the forward strand.
CGCGCCCTTGCGTCACGTCCATCCCCAACAACGCATCCACCAACTGATCGTAGTCAGCATTGAGCAGCGCCAGCACGAGTTGCGCCAGATGTTCCTGATCGCGGTCGTCCAGCGTGCCGACCATCCCAAAATCAATCAGACCGAAGCGCCCATCTTCTTCGATAAAAAAATTGCCGGGATGCAAATCGGCGTGAAAAAAACCATCGTCAAAGATCATGCGCAAGATGACCTCAGTCCCGCGTTTGGCCAGATCGCGCCGATGGATGCCGCGTTCGTCCAGCGTTGTCAGATCGCTGATTTTCGTGCCGCGAATGCGTTCGAGTGTCAGCACGCGCGAGGTTGTCAGTTCCCAATAGACACGTGGGATATGAACGTTCGGCTCGTCGGCAAAATGGGCGGCAAAACGTTCGGCGTTGCGTGCTTCCTGCAAATAATTCAACTCGGCGCGCAAGGTTTGGGCGAATTCCTGCGCCAGACCTACGACATCATATTGCGCTGCAAATTCCCAATGCCGGCTCATCGTGGCGGCAAGGTTGAGCAGGATTTCCAAATCTTCTTCGACCTGTTCGACAACGCCGGGGCGACGCACTTTGAGGACGACTTCTGTGCCGTCGTGCAAGGTCGCAGCGTGCGCTTGCCCGATGGACGCCGCGGCGAGCGGTTGCGCCTCGAAGCTTGCAAACAACGTACGGACGGGCTGACCGAGTTCGGCTTCAATCGTGTCCATCGCAATTTCGGCAGCGAAGGGCGGCGCATCGTCCTGCAACTTGGCGAGTTCGGTTTGATAATCCGGCGGCAGCAAATCCGCGCGCGTCGAAAGAAACTGCCCCAACTTGATGAACGTCGGGCCGAGTTCTTCCAGCGCCAACCGCAAATGCGCGGGCGGGGTGGTTTTCACCAACTGCGCTTCGTCTTCGGGTTTGTGGCGGAAAGGAAAAAATCGCTCCAACCCCGTCGCGCTGTGTAACCAGCCCAAACCGCGCCGCGTCAGGGCTTCGGCGATTTGCCGGTAGCGATGCAAATGCAAATCGGATACGAGCAATGTGCTGAGACTTTTTTCGGGTGATGGTTCTTGCAGCATTTCCGTATTGTCTTCGTCAACGCGGCGGAGCGCAATTCGCCCGCACAAAGATGTGGAATTTGCCGCAATCGGATGGGGATTGCTCCGCAGCTTTCGGCTCTTTTCCTCGTGCTGTTCCGACTCGTGCGTGTGGCATAGCGATTGCCCATTGAGTTGAGTGAGATCGTAAATCAACCATTTCCAAAGGAGGGAACTATGACTGGCAAGCAAGCTTTACAACCAACAACGGAAGCCAAAGAACCGAAAGCCCCGGTGTTTGTGGAGATCGAAAAACTGCTCACTGAGATGAAGGATTTCACCTCCTCCATTGCCCAACGCGCGTACGAATTCTTTGAGGCGCGAGGCCGTGAATTCGGTCACGACCTGGAAGATTGGTTCCGCGCCGAAACCGAATTGGTGCGGCACATTCCGGTCGAAATCAAAGACACCGAGCAAAACATCATCGTTCGAGCCGAAGTCCCCGGCTTTACGGCCAATGACATCAAGGTCAGCATCGAGCAACGGCAATTGATGCTGAGCGGCAAGATCGAAACCGCGACCGAAGAGAAAACCGAAGCGACCGTCTACAACGAACGGCGCTCGCAACAATTTTATCGCGCGATGACCTTGCCGACGGATGTGGATGCCACGAACGCGACGGCTTCGTTGAAAGACGGCGTGCTGGAATTGACGCTTCCCAAAGCGGTCAAACCCGCCGCCACAACTGTCGAAGTCAAAGCGTCGTAGCGAAAGGAGCGTGCTCTATGACACACAAAACCGATGAAGAACTCAAGCATCTCGTGACGGCAGAACTGCGCTGGGATCAGCGCGTGGACGAAACCGAAATTGGTGTGGCGGTCGTCAACGGCGTGGTCACGTTGACCGGCACCGTCAACAGCTTCGCGAAAAAATTGGCGGCGCAGGAAGCCGTGCATCGAGTTGCAGGCGTGTTGGATGTGGCGAATGACATCAAGGTCAAAACGCTGGGCACGACCCTGCGCGATGACGCGGAGCTCGCGCGCGCCGCCCGCCACGCGCTGGAATGGGACGTGTGGGTGCGCGATCAGGAGATTCAGACGACGGTGTCCGATGGCTGGGTGACGTTGGAAGGCCACGTCGAATCGTTGGCCGAACGCGAAGATGCGGAACGCGCGGTCAGCAAACTGGTCGGCGTGCGCGGCGTGACGAATCGTTTGGTGGTTGCGCCCAAAGTGACGGCGGCGAACGTGCAGCATTTGATTCAAGAGGCGCTGGAACGACGCGCCGATCACGAGGCCGGGCGCATCGAAGTCCGCGTGCGCGATGGCGTCGTGACGCTGACGGGCAAGGTGCGCAATTACGGCGAAAAGCGCGCGATTCTAGGAGCCGTGAGCCACGCGCCCGGCGTCAACTCCGTCACTGACCACCTGCGCATTTCGCCCTTCGCGTAACGGCGAAGAGGAACTCCTCGCAAAACGGCTGAACGGTGGTTGAGATCACCGTTCAGCCGTTTTTTTTCTTCGTCCGTGTCTCGCCGCGCGGCAATCATCCAAAAACCTCGACAAGGTCTAACACGCAAGCAGCTCAAGGCGACCAATGCGGCGGCACACAAACCACCGGAATCGGCGTGGCGCGCAAGACTTTCTCCGCCGTCGAACCGAACAATAATTCTTCCAAACTGCCGCCGCGATGCCCGCGTGTGCCAAGCACGATCAAGCTGAAATCCAAATCTGCGGCGACGCGCAAAATCTCGGCGAACGGTTTGCCGATCACGACCATCGTTTCCAGATGAAGGCCTGCCGCAGCGTGTTCGCGCGCCAGTTCCTGCAAGCGGGCTTCGGCTTTTTGGCGCAACCGCGTGGTCGCAGCTTCGGTCTCGCCGAATCCTTCTTCGCTCAAGCGCGCCACAAACTCGCTGTCAATGACGTGAAGCAAATAAATTTCGCCGTCCGGTTCGAGCAAGGACATCGCGTATTCAAATGCGCGTTGTGCATTGGGCGAAAAGTCTACGGGGACGAGAATATCGGTGATTTTCATGAGGATGCTCCTTCTCGCGAGTCAATCGCGTTGCCAATACACGTGCGCCAGTTTGTTTTCGTGCGAGAAATCATAGCGCACTTCGCCGTCGTAGGCTTTTGCCAGCGCGTGTCCGAGCCGTTGCGCCAAATGCTCCGTCGTCGTCGTGACAGTGAGTTGAGACGCTGTTTCCTGGTTCATCTCCATAATGCGCGCTAACGGATTGTCTTCCGCCGCGCGCTCGGCTTCGTTGTGCAACAGCCGTGTGATGTCCTCGCCGTGCGCCGTGAGAAACGCTCCGCTCAGATGCACATAGCCGCTCGGAATCTGGTTGGCTTGCCGTTGACACGCTGGACAGATCACCATCTGCGCTGGGCGGAAATGCGCATGCTTCGCGCTGTCGCGTTGCGCGTCCGGCAGCGACCAACGCCGGTCGGCATACACATCGCCGCAGACCTGACAGACCGCCGGTTCCGCCATCGCTTTCGCCGGACGATGCCGCCCTGCCTCATGGTCAACCCGCTTCGTGTACGTTTGATTGGTATGTTTTTTGGGACTTCGCATAAACCCTCCCTTTCAGAACGTGGAATAAAGTTTGTCGTACCTTAATCGAACTCACAGCGAATGAGGGCAAATTTTGTGCCGCAGGAATTCGTCGGGGCTGAAGCGCGATGTTGTGTATTTTGGCGGATGGCTGGGGAACTTCGCGCACTCGTTCCGCGCTTTCATGAAGAGAGGGCTAAGGCTGCAACAAACCCCGGGCGCGGCACGAAATGATAAAACGCCCAAGCCGCAGGAGGCGTGGGCAAGGCGATCCGGCGCGGCAACGCTTTGTCATCCCACGTGACCGCAATCGTTTCCGGCGCGATGGACAGTCCCGCGCCGAGGGCTTTCAGATAGGCTTCTTTGCACGTCCACGTGTGGAAGAATGCCGCAGGCTGAAGCGCGGCAGGAAGCTGCTGCCACGCGCTGAATTCAACGGGCGTGAAGACGTGCCGCGCGGTCGTTTCGTCTGCTAATTCCGCGCGCACTTGTTCTACATCCAGCCCCACTTCGCAGTGCCAGGACAAAGCCAACAGCGCCAATCCGTTGCTGTGCGACAGATTGAATCGCAGCGGCGCACGCGCTCCGTTGGCTGTCAGGAGAAACGGTTTGCCGTTGGTCTCGTAGCCAAACCGCAACGTCGCCGGCACGACATTCAGCGCGTGCGCCAGCCGCAGGCGCAGCGTGCCGCGCGCGTGGATGAATTGCTCGCGGTCGCGCGCAAAGCGAAACCGCTGTGCGCGCGCGCGTTCATCGTCGGAGAGCGTTGCAGCGAGTTGTGGCAGTTGCGCTTCTTCGGCAAATTCCGCTGCCCAAACTTCAACAGTTCCGCCTTGCCCTTCCAACTGCTGCGGCGCGGACGAGGTGAAGGCGAACGATTGGATCGGGTAGCGGCTGAGCGTTTTCATGCGCGATTGGCTCCCCGTTCTGCGGCCACCAGCGCCTCGGCTTCGTCCTCCGACAGCGCCTCCAATTCGGCCAGCAACGCTTCCAGTTCTTCGTCACTGGTTTGCGCCGCCAGCTTCTCGTCAATCGCTGTCGCTAACGCCGCGATGGTGGAAGCCTCAAACAACAAGCGCAACGGCAACGGCAGCGCAAACGCATTGCGCAACCGCGCCATCACTTTGGCCGCGAGCAACGAATGCCCGCCCAACTCAAAGAAATCGTCGTGGCGGCTGATGGACGTGCGCCGCAACGCCGCCGCCCAAATTTCCGCAATGATTTCTTCGGTCGCTGTGCGCGGCGCAACATATTCCGCATGGGTCGGCAGCGCCGCGCGCAAACGTGGCAAGGCGGCGCGGGCGGCGGCAGGGTTGATCGCAGGGGAGGGCAGTTCGCTCAACCGCGCGTGTGGATAGGACACGATGGTTTCCAGCAGCAGGCGAAAATATTCCTGCATCTGCGCCACCGTCGCGGCCTCAAACAGCGCCGTGTCATATTCCCACCACGCCCGCAGTCCGTCCGATTCTTCGATCACATCGAGGCTCAAATCAAACTTGGCGGTTTGACTCGGCAGCTTGACTGGTTCCAGCTTCAAGCTCTCCCACTGCGTCGCTGCCACAGGCGCGTTTTGCAACGCGAACATCACCTGAAAAATCGGCGCATAACTCAAACTGCGATCCGGCTGCAACTCTTCGACCAATTTTTCAAAGGGCAACTCCTGATGCGCATACGCCTGCAAACAGCGTTCGCGCGTGCGTTGCAGCAATTCCAAAACCGTCGGATCACCCGCCAAATCACCGCGCAGCGCGAGCGTGTTGACGAAGAAGCCGATCAAAGGTTCGGTCTCGACATGCGTGCGAGCGGCGATGGGCGTGCCGACGACGATGTGCTCTTGCCCGCTGTAACGCGCGAGCAACGTTTGCCACGCCGCGAGCAGCGTCATAAACAACGTCGCGCCATGTTGCTGACTGAAGGTGCGCAACGCATTGGTCAAATCGTTCGGCAACCACATGGGCAATTGCTGACCGCGATACTGTTGCTGCTTCGGGCGCGGGTTGTCGGTGGGCAATTCGAGCAACGACGGTGCGTCGGCGAGATGCTGTTTCCAATACGCGAGTTGTTGTTGATAGGCTGTGCTCTGCAACCATTCCTGTTGCCAGCGCGCGTAATCAGCATATTGAATCGGCAACGGCGGCAGCGCAGGCGATGTGCCGTGCAACTGCGCATCATACAACGCGCCCAATTCGCGACAGAAGTTCCCCACCGACCAGCCATCGCTGATGATGTGATGAAAGACGATGACGAGCCACGCTTCGTCGGCGCGCAGCCGGATGAGTTGGACGCGCAGCAGCGGGCCGTGCTGCAAATCAAACGGCTCCTCGGCTGCCGCGAGCGCCATTCGTTCGGCTGTCGCCCCGCGCTCCGGTGCGGGCAATGCGATCAAATCTGTGTGCGTGAGCGGCACGCGCAGCACGGGCGAAATGATTTGCATTGGCTCGTCGTTGTGCAGCGCAAAAGTCGTGCGCAGCAGTTCGTGCCGCGCGATGATCGTCTGAATGCTTTGCTCCAAACGCGCTGCATCAATGTTGCCCGTCACGCGCAACACAACGGGCAAATTGTAGACGCTGTGGCCGGGGTCAAACTGGTCGAGAAACCAGAGTCGCTGCTGGGCACAGGATTGCGGCGACTCGGTGTAGCCCGGCGCAGACGCAATCGCATTGGCCTGCTGTCCTCGACCAGTTTGAATCGTCGAGACGATACTGGCCGACAGCCCGGCGACGGTCGGCGTCTCGAACAAAGCCCGCAGGGGAATTTCGACGCGAAAGGCATCGCGCAACCGCGCCACCACTTGCGTCGCCAGCAGCGAATGCCCGCCCAACTCAAAGAAATTGTCATACACTCCGACTTGCGGCAGACGCAGCAACTGCGCCCAAATCGTCGCCACTTTTTCTTCGATGGGCGTGCGCGGAGCCACTGTTTTTGCGGGCGTGCGCGCCCCGTCCGGCGCGGGCAAGGCTTTGCGATCCACCTTGCCGTTCGGCGTCAACGGCCACGCCGACACGGTCACAAACGCCGCCGGAAGCATGTAGTCGGGCAATTGCGCTTTCAAATGTTGCCGCAATTCCGGCGTGGAGACTTCGTTGTCTGTGGCCGTCAAATAAGCGATCAACCGTTGATCGCCCGGCTCGTCTTCCCGCACGATCACGACACATTCGGACACGTTCGGATGTGCGAGCAGCGCCGCTTCAATCTCGCCCAGTTCGATGCGATACCCGCGCAGTTTCACTTGATGATCAGCGCGTCCCAGCAATTCAATCGTGCCATCGGCGCGATAGCGAGCGCGGTCGCCGGTACGATACAATTTGGGAATTCGGAATTCGGAATTCGGAATGGATTCCGCACTCCGCACTCCACATTCCGCACTCGAAGTGAACTTCTCCGCCGTCAATTCAGGCCGTCGCAAATACCCACGCGCGACGCCTGCGCCGCCGATGTACAACTCGCCGGGAACGCCAATGGGCACGGGGGTCTGCTGCGCGTCGAGCAGATAGATTTGCGTGTTGGCAAACGGGCGACCGATGGGCACGATGCCGTCGTCGGAGAAATCCGTTGTCGCCTCAAAATAGGTGCTGTCAATCGTCGCCTCGGTCACGCCGTACGAACTGATGACGCGCGTGTTTGCGCCGCAAACGTGTCGTAGCCGCCGATATTCTTCGCCTTGCCACACGTCTGACCCGACGACGACCAGCTTCATAAAATCCAAACGTTGCCCGCTTCGCTCTAACCATTCCAGCAACGGACGAATAACTGCCGGGACGAACTCTGCGGCTTCGATATTTTCGCGCCGCAGCAGTTGAAATAACGACTCGGATTCCAACAAGAGTTCCGTGGGGCACAGCACTAACTTCGCGCCGCTGCACAAGGCGCGCGTCACGTCGCCCGTGAAGACATCGAACGAAAAGCTCGCCATTTGCAAATGACTGCCGAGCGCCGAAAGCTGATACGCTTCTTCCCACGCCGCGTACGCATTGACGACGTTGCGATGCGTGACCTGCACACCTTTGGCCTTGCCCGTCGAGCCGGAAGTGAAAATCACGTAGGCCAAATTGTCCGGCGTCACATCGCTTGCGGGGGCCTCGGTGCTTTCTGCGGCGATGCGTTCCCAATCGGTGTCGAGGCAAATGGTGGTTGGTGGTTGGTGGTCGGTGGTTGGTGGTCGGTGGTTGGTGGTTGGTGGTTGGTGGTTGGTGATTTGAGATTTGAGATGGCTTTGCGTCAGCAACACGGGCGCGGCGGCATCGTGGAGCATGTGTTGCAGTCGTTCCGCCGGGTAATTGGGGGCGAGCGGCAAATACGCGCCGCCCGCCTTCAGCACGCCGAGCAACGCGACGATCATCTCCAACGAACGTTCGACGCAGATGCCGACAATCACGTCCGGCCCGACGCCGATTTTTTGCAAAGCATGCGCCAGTTGATTCGCGCGCGCATTGAGTTCGCCGTAGCTCAAGCGTTGCTCGTCCCACACGACAGCAACGGCGTCGGGTTGTGCGAGGGCGTGGGCTTCGATGAGTTGGTGCAGGCAAACGGGCGGAATCGGCGTCTCGCGCTGATTCCATTCTACCAGCATTTGCTGCTGCTCGCGCGCGGTCAGCAACGGCAAGGCGGAAAGGCGTTGTGTCGGCACAGCGATGGCTGCGGCGAGCAACGTGTGAAAATGTTCGAGCAATCGTGTGGCGGTCGCGGCCTCGAATAAATCGGTGTCGTACTCCAACCGCGCTTCCAATTCGTCGCGCAGTTCGTAGACATCCAAACTCAAATCAAACTTCGCCGTCGTGCTCGCCAGCGGCACAGAACTGAGTTGCAAATCACCAAACTGCTCGCGGGCGGTCGGCGCATTTTGCAGCGCGAACATCACTTGAAAAATCGGCGCATAACTCAAACTGCGCTCCGGCTGCAACTCTTCGACTAACTTTTCAAACGGCAACTCCTGATGTGCGTAGGCTTGCAAACAGCGTTCGCGCGTGCGTTGCAACAATTCCAGAAACGTCGGAGCGCCCGCCAAATCACCGTGCAACGCGAGCGTGTTGACAAAGAAGCCGAGCAAAGATTCAGTCTCGACGTGGCTGCGGCCTGCGATGGGCGTGCCGACGACGATATGCTCTTGTCCGCTATAGCGCGCGAGCAACGTTTGCCACGCGGCGAGCAACGTCATAAACAATGTCGCGCCGTGCGACTGAGAAAACGCTTTGATTTGTGTTGTGAGTTCCGCCGACAAACGCAGTGACACTTGCGCGCCGCGATACCGTTGCACTGCCGGACGCGATTTGTCCGTCGGCAGTTCGAGCAATGCTGGTGCGCCCGCGAGGTGCTGTTTCCAATGCGCCAACAATTCCGCGAGCGGTTCGCCCGTCATATATTCGCGCTGCCAGCAGGCATAATCCGCAAACTGGATCGGCAACGGCGGCAGTGCGGGTGATGTGCCGTGCAATTGTGCTTCATACAACGCGCTGAGTTCGCGCAGAAACACGCCGACCGACCAGCCATCGTTGATGATGTGATGAAAGACGAGCACGAGCAGGTGTTCTTCCGCGTGCAAGCGCAGCAGCTTCACGCGCCAGAGCGGGCTGCGCGCCAAATCAAACGGCTCGTCGGCAATACGAAGAGCTTCCGGCAGCGCCGTTGCTTCGGCCACTTCGAGCACCGGCAATTCGATGCGAACGTGGGCGGCGATGACTTGCGCAGCTTGGCCGTTTACCGTCACAAAACTCGTGCGCAGAATTTCGTGTCGCTCCACCACGAGTTGCAACGCTTGCTGCAAGGCTTCGGCCTTGAGCGGGCCGCGCAAGCGCACGACTTTGCTCAAGTTGTAAGTGCTTGTGCCCGGTTCCAGTTGCTCCAGAAACCACAACCGTTGTTGCGAAAACGAAAGCGGCAACGGAGCCGTTCTAGCCGTGCGAGTCAACGACGCAGCGCGGCTGGTTTGTTGCAAATGTTGCTCGGTTTTTTCGGCGAGTCCGGCCACGGTCGGCGCGGCAAAAATCGTGCGCAACGGCAGCTCGGTTTGCAATGCTGCGCGCACACGGGCGATGACTTGACTGGCCAACAGCGAATGCCCGCCGAGCGCAAAAAAATCCTCATGAATGCTGACACGATCCAGCCTCAACACTTCTGCCCAAATGCTGGCGATGCGTGTTTCGATGGGCGTGCGCGGCGCAACGTAATCCTCGGCGCGCGGCAACAGCGCTTCATCGGGCGCAGGCAACGCGCGGCGCTCCAGCTTGCCGTTCGGCGTGTACGGCAAGGTGGTGAGCCGGACAAACGCGGCAGGTTGCATGTAATTGGGCAACGCTCGTTTGGTGAGCGCGCGCAGTTCGTCTATCGTTTCGGCGCGTTCGTCGCGCGTGACAATGTATGCCACGAGTTGTTTGCGATGCGGAACGTCTTCGCGCGCAATGACAGCGCACTCACGCACGTTCGCGTGGCCGATCAGCACGGCTTCGATTTCGCTGAGTTCGACGCGCTGCCCGCGAATCTTCACTTGCGCATCCTGCCGCCCCACGCATTCGAGCAAGCCGTCGGGACGCCGCCGCGCGAAATCACCGGTTTTGTAAAGGCGGTGGTCGGTGGTCGGTGGTCGGTGATTGGTGATTGGTGGTTGGTGGTTGGTGGTTGGTGGTTGGTGGTCAGGTTTCATAGGCTCCGGCCACCGACCACCGACCACCGACCACTGAATAAACTTCTCCGCCGTCAATTCGGGGCGCTGCCAATAACCGCGTCCGACGCCCGCGCCCTGGATGTACATTTCGCCGACCTCGCCATCGGGCACAGGCTGTTGGTGTTCATCGAGCAAGAGGATTTGCGTGTTCGCAATCGGGCGACCGACGGGCACGGCACGCAGCGGCGCAATCACATCTTCTTCCGTAATGCGATGGAGCGCCACGATGCCGCTGGTTTCGGTTTGCCCAAGCATGTGAATGTGCGTGGCGCGATGCCGAAATTGCTGCCTCCACGTCGCTGGAATATCGGACAACAACGGCTCGCTCGCCGACAAAATCAAACGCAGTTGATTGTCGAGCAGCGCCGTTCGTTGTTCTGCCGCAAGCTCCAACAGCGCGTTCGTGCAATGGCGCTGAAACGACGGCACGGCATCGAAGACCGTCACGCCGCGCGTCTGAATCAAGCGAAACAACGGCAGCGGATCGAGCCGTTGGTCTTCATCGGCGATCACGACCGTCGCGCCGTGCGCGAGCGGCAGGAGCAAGTGACGCCGCGAGGACGAAAACGCAATCGAGGCCAAATGCAAATAACGATCTTGCGGCGTAAGTTGGAATTCGGCTTGCAGCGCCTGCACATAATGCGCGAGGTTGGCCTGCGTCAGCATTGTGCCTTTCGGCTGCCCGGTCGAACCCGACGTGTAAATCACGTAAGCCAGATTGTCCGGTGTCAGAGCCACTGGCGGATTGGCAATGCTGTGTTGTGCCAGCGTCGGCGCATCGTCATCCAGCGCGACAATGTGCGCGTTGGTCGTGGGCAGATGCGCGAGCAACGACGCTTGCGTGACGACGATGGACGCCGCCGTGTCGGCGAACATGAATTCGATCCGCTCTTTCGGATAGCCCGGATCAATCGGCACATACGCCGCGCCCGCTTTGAGGATGCCGAGAATGCCAATCGCCATTTCGACGCCGCGCCCAACACAAATCGGGATCAACGTTTCTGGCCCGGCTCCGAGCGCGCGCAAATGATGCGCCAGTTGATTCGCCCGCGCATTGAGTTCGGCATAACGCAGTTGTTGTTCGTTGCCAATGACGGCCAAATGCTGCGGACGCAATTCAGCCTGCCGCGCAAACAATTCGTGGAAGTACTTGGGGAACGATGTTAGGGTCATGGATCTTTGATCAGTTTTGTCCAACAAGCATTCTTCATTCTTCATTCTCAATTTTTCATTCTTCAGCAGAGTAGAAGCGTTCGCGTTGTTCTCTCGGTCAAAGAATGAAAAATTGAGAATGAAGAATGTTGCGTCTTAGTTGAAACGCAGTCGGAACGTCGCTAACAATTTGCTCAACGGGATGTCGCCGCGTTGCGGGCACAAGCAATCCCATAGACTGATGTGCTGCTTGCGGACGAGCCAGAACAACGCCGCCACCAACATCACGCTGTAACCGAGCAGCGAAGAAAACGCCGCGCCGACAATGCCATAACGCGGCAGCCAATAGAGCAGGGCAAACACCGTCACAATCGCCGACGCCAAGCGCGCCAGCGTGCTCAAGCCTGGATAGCCCAGGCCGTTCAGACCGCTGATGACAATGGCTCCGGCACTCCAAATCAACGACGCCAGCAGCAACAAACGCAGCGTGCCGCTCGCGGCCAAAAACTCCGGGCCGTACACCACGTGCAACAACAACGGTGCGCCGAGCAGCAGCGGAACCAACACCAGCACGTAAATGTAAATCGTTTGCCGCAAGCTCTTCGTCAGCAGTTGCACCGATTCCTCCACCTGTTTCGACGCGGCGACTTCGGGCATCAAAACATCGGCCACCGACGAGGCCAGGACGGTCATGATTTCCGACAAGCGTACCGCGATGAAGTACAGCCCGATTTCTGCGCTCGAAGCCATCGCGCCCAACAGCAATTGATCCAGACGCAACGTCGTGAAGGCGGTGACGACGCCGGGGTGATAGCGCAGCCCATACCCAAGCGCCAGTTTCCACGCCGCCCAACTCGGTTGCCAACGCGGGCGCAGCACATACCACACGCCCAGGAGCGCCGTCAGCGAATTGATGCACTGCGCGCCGATCATCGTGAACGCCGCGCTGCTGACCGTCAGGTGCTCTGTCCACCACAGCGTCAGATACGCCGCCGATTGAATGCCGAAAAAGATCACGCGCGCCAACGCGGCACATTTGAATTCGCGCGCGCCTTCCAAAAAGCCCGCCATCAAGTCGTAGAGCAGCGCGAGCGGAATATTGAACAAATAAATGCGTACCAGCCACATGACTTCAGGACTGCGCACGCCCACTAACTTCGGCACGACCAATTCCGCCACGCCATACGCCACCACGCCCATCCCGACCGTGAACAGCAGCGCGTTGGAAAAAAGCGCCGAAAACGTTTCCGGCTGCCGCGCCAGGTAATAACGATGCGCCTGCGGCAAGCCCATCCCCACCAGCAACGCCACCACGTTTGGCCATAACACCACCACCGCCAAATCGCCGCGTCCTTCCGGCCCCAAAGCCCACGCCGTCAACAGGCTGGTGATTACGCCGGAGAACAACGTAAAGGCATTGGCGAAGAAAATAATCGTGATGTTTTTCTTCATGGGAAAAAGCTGTGCCGACTAGAAGAAAATAGATATTGATAAAGAACTGGAATTCGCAGAATCAACTTACACCCGTTCTAAAACGCCAACGGGGACTGACCACCGTACTCAATCCATCACTGACCGTGACGTACCATTCATATTCGGTGTTCGCACGTAATGCCGCCCAACGAAAGGCGGCGGTCGTACCAGAGGCAAAGTTCCCCCCTTGCCCCAACAGCCCAAAGCCGCTGTTTTCCAGATCATACGAGAGGTCGAATTGGCTGGCGGGGTTCTGGTCAAACAGGTCAAGCGTCGGCGAATACGTTCGCACCCGAATCCGATTATTCGCGGGCGAGAATTCCAGCCACCGCAACCAGCCATCGCCCCCATTCGCCAAATCCTGAAAATCTGCCAGCAACGTATGAACAGTGCGCCCGTTGTACGTGTCTTGCCGTCGGTTTTCGCTGTAATTGTGTCCACACAGCATCAGGAACAGATTCGGATTGTTCTTGAGCTTTTCATAGACGACTAATCCTTGTGGTGTGAAGCTGCCATCTATTTCGAGCAGCGAGTGACAAACGATGATAGCGCGCCGTTGCGGATAAGACTTCAACACGGCATCTGCCCAAACCATCACTTTGGCGTTGGGATTTTCGTTATACTCCAAATACAGCACCAGAAAATCCGTTCCTCCCGCGCTGAAGAATTGATAGTGATTGTCCTGCGTGTTGTTGTAACGTCCGGCGTAGTATGCGCGCGTGCGAAAGCGCGACGAGCCGAAGTATTGATTGTACAAAATGGTGGTATTGCCGTTGGCGACGCCTTTGGGGAACTGATCGTGGTTCCCGACGGCCACGCCATACGGGATGCCCTCGCGCAATCCGGTGGTGAGCGGGTCTTCCAACGAACGCAGCGCCGCGTCGGCGTGATTCCATTCGGTCACGTTGTCGCCATTTTCGACGACATCGCCCAAATGCGCGACATAGGCAATTTTCAAGGCCGCGCGCTGCTGGACGATCCACTGCGTCTGCGCCGCAAACAGGGCTGGCGTGCCGCCATTGATGCTGGCCGAATAATATTGCGTGTCGGGCAACACCATCAGCGAAAAATCTCCGCCGCGCGCGCCTGCGACTCTGCCGTACGCCGTCACGATCAAATTGTCGCCATCAGGATCAGACACCGACACGCGCAAATCCACCGTGCGGGGAACGCCACTCGCGCCCGGCGCGGGAGTGTTCGGCGTGGGCGCGAACGGGGCGCGGTTATTCGTAAACTTCACGCCGTCTGTCCATTGCCAATTCGTCCCGCGAATGCTCCCCGTTGGATTTTGCCCGACGGCATTGAGGACGATGGTTCCGCTGCCGTCATTCAGGCTCCATCGTGCGACCAGCCCGGAAGCCGCATTGATCGCTGTCGGAGAAATGATCTGGCGCATGCCGTCGGCAATTTGCAGTGCAGGCCGGGCGTAATTCCATACGCGCACCTCATCCAACTTGCCATCGAAAAAGCCTTCCGGTGCGCCCGTCGAATCCAGTGCTGCCGCGAGCGCGGCGTGTTGCACGGAATTGTTGCGCGCCGCTTTGCCGACGGTCAGTTCCGCTTCCAGCACACCGTTCAGATACAAACGCCACGTCGTGCCGTCATACGTGGCCGCCGCGTGATACCACGTATCGAATCGCAGCGGCGTCGTGCCGACGACAGGATGATTCGCGCCCGTTTCCTTGTCTTCAAAATCTGCTGCCAACACGCCGCGCGCGCCGTCAATGCCGAGAAAGTAATTCATATCCAGTGGGCTGCCGTCGTCTTCGCTACGCCCTTTCGCAATCAGGGGAATCGCGGTCAACCCATCCGCGCCTGTGCGTGCCGTGAGACCCGCGCCTTCGCGCCGCAGCCAGCATTCCAGCGTGAACGCGCTCAGCCCTAATTTTTTCGCTGCTCCAAACGTCACATACGCATCGGTGCCTCGGAACGACAGCGCATCAGAAGCCTGAAAAAAGAGCGGGTGAGCCAATATGGTCGAACCGCTCCACCACAGCAGTGTGCTCGCAATCATCACGAACAAAATTCTTCTACCATTCATACTTGCTCTTCTTTCGTCAGGGTTGCGACTCAGGTTCCAGTTTGAGGATGTAGCCGCGTTTGCGTTTCAGATCGGTTTGCACGGACACGTAGAGGCTGCCCTGTTCATCCATCGTGATGCCGTTCACCGCCGCCAGTTGGCCGCCGAATACGGCAATGGTTTGCAAGCCTTCCGTCGGTGTAAAGCGTGAGAGCTTGCCGTGTTGGCTGTCGGTAATAAACAGCGTGCCGTGCGCGTACCACAACGTTTCGGGCGCGAAGCCTTCGCGCTTTTCCAGCAGGCGCGTGAGCTTCATGTCCGGGGTCAGCACGTACACGATTTGCTCTTCGTTGTCGGCAATATAGAGATTTCCTTTTTCATCGAACACCATGCTTTCCGGCTTGCGAATGCCATAGCCCGGCCCCAGCCAGACCGTCACCTCGCCGCTGCGGCTCACGCTGAAGACCTGATGTTTGAGGCCGTCGCCCACCAGAATTTCGCCGGAAGGCGCGAGCGCAATCGCTTCTGTTGAAATCAAGCCTTTGTCTTTGCCCGCGAGCAAGCCTGCTTTGCCATTCGCCTCAATCTGCCAAACGCCACCGGCATCGTCGTCGGTGAAGAACAGATTGCCGTCCGCATCCATCACGACGTCTTCCGGCGACTGCACACCCAGCGTCGCATCGCACAGCGTTTGCACCCCATCTTTGCTCCACACACGCAACGCGCTGCCGGCCTCATCCGCAATGAACAACTTCCCTTGTCGCCACAACAATCCATCCGCCGCAGCGATACCCTCGTGGTTCGTTGTGAAAATGCTGGCGCGATACGATTCGTCTTTCAGCAAGACCATTCCTTTTTGATCCAGACCGCAAGCGGAGAGCAGCACGCAGGCCAGCAAACCGATGAGCCGCAGTCGAACCATTGGATACGCTTTCATCCTTCAACCCCCGATCAATTGTTTGCCCAGCGCTGCGCCGGTCTTGAGCAGTTCGCGCAAGTTTTGCAGCGTGTTTGCGGCTTCAAAGAGCGCCATAAAAAGCAGCGCGCTCGACCACGCCGGATGTCGTAGCGTCCAATTCGTCAGTGGTTCCAGCCAGCGCCGCAAGCCGGTTCCGATGACCGTCTGACACAGCAGCAAAATCACCACGCCGATGCCTGCGCCCGCGACAATGTCGAGCGGTGAATGTTGCCCGGTGATGATGCGGCTGCCGAGAATCGCCAGCAATGTCCACGCCAGGGCGAGCCACCCCAGCCAACGCGAGGCCAGCCAGATGCCCAGCGCCAGCGTGACATAAAATCCGGCGTGATCGCTCGGAAACGAACCGAGATCGTTGGGCAAGATATTCCCGTCGCGCAGGTTTTGAGCATCCGTTTGGCTTTGCTCATCCAACGGCACGCGATAGGCCAGCCGTTTGCTTTCGACCAATTGCTCGCCTTCCAGATGAAATGCCTTTTGCGATTGAATGAACGGGCGCGGCAGGAAGACAGTTTTCGATAACGATTTGGTTGTGGCGATGACGAAGACCGCCGCCAGCAAAGTCAGCAACAGGATTCTGCGCTGGCGCTGCAACGCCGCTTCGTCGGGCGCAACATGCCAGGCCGCCATGAAGCAGCCGCCAATCAACGCCGCTTTGACAAATTGATTCGTCATCGGCAAAGCGAGCACCGTGTCGAGTATCCGCGAACGACCGCAGAAGCTGTTGGCCGCTTGAAAAATCGCGTTGCTGATGTTCGTCAAGATGTCCGACAGCGCGGACAAAACCATCAATAACATAGTCGCTCTCCGTGTTTGTTCATCAACTCAACGCTCCCGTTGCAGACACTGCATGAGTTGGGCGGCCAACTGTTGCACTTGTGGTTCGTGAATCATCGTCTGGTGATCGCCGGGCACGTAGATAACTTCCACGCCGCCCGCCGCCAGCGTTTGCCAACCCGTCACGCTTTCTTCCACGCTGATTTCTTCCTCTGCGCAAAAAAAGGTGATCGCGCCCGGATACACCTGCGGCACATATTGTTTCGCCGCGCGGTAATTGAGTTCTTCGATATGACGTAGCGTGCCGTGCAGCGAAGGCGCGGGCGTGTGGTTGAAGCGCTGTTGCAGCCGCCACCACAGATGTTTGTATTTGCGCTTTTTGTACTGCGCTTTGTTAAGCACGTAGGTCGCTTTGTCCGCAAGGCGTAGCGGTTTCCATTGCTCCCAATGGCGTTGAAGGCGGCGCTGAAGAAACGCGGCTTCATACTGTTGTGCTTCGGCTTCCGTGCAAAGCTTCAGCCAACCGAGCGGATACGAATCGAGCATCGCCAGCAACGCGACTCGTTCGCCTTGCTCGTGTAACTGTCGCGCCATTTCAAACGCGACCGTGCCGCCAAATGAACGCCCGCCCAGGTAATACGGCCCGGTCGGTTGAATCTGCCGCATCTCGGCGATATAAGCGGCGGCCATCGCTTCAATGCTCGTGAGCGGGGCGGATTGGCCGTCCAGCCCTAACGATTGCAAGCCATAAAACGGCTGGTCGGCGGCGAAGTGGCGCGCGAGGTCGTTGTATTCGAGCACGTTGCCGCCGACCGCATGCACACAGAAAAACGGCGGCCTCGTGCCGTTCGGGCGCAGCGCGACCAACGACTTCCACGTCGGTTGCCAGCCGCGTTGCCGCAGCAGTTCCGCGAGTTGCGCAACGGTCGGCGCTTGAAACAACGTGGCCAGCGGCAATTGCACGCCAAAGGTTTTTTCAATCTCGGTGAAAAGCCGCACGGCCAACAACGAATGGCCGCCGAGGTCAAAGAAATTGTCCTCGACGCCGATGGGGCTTACGCTCAACACCTGTTCCCACAACCACGTGAGCCGCAACGCCAATTCGTCTTGCGCAGGAGTGATGGCGGTTGCGCTCAACGTAAGGTCTGGCAGCGGCAACTTGCTGCGATCCACCTTACCGTTTGGATTCAGCGGCAATTCGTCGAGGTGCATAAACACCGCAGGCAACATGTAATCGGGCAATCGCTGTTGCAAAAACGCGCGCAGTTCCGTCGTGGGCAATGGCGCAGTCGTCACGCAGTAGGCAATCAATCGTTTGCCGGAAGTTTTATGCTCGTTGACGAGCACGATGCAATCCTGCACGGCTTCGTGTTGCAACAACGCCGCTTCGATTTCGCCGAGTTCCACGCGAAAGCCGCGCAGCTTGATCTGATGATCTTTACGCCCAATGAATTCGATGCTGCCGTCGGGCCGGTAACGGGCGATGTCACCGGTACGATACAATTTGGGAATTCGGAATTCGGAATTCGGAATGGATTCCGCACTCCGCATTCCACATTCCGCACTCGAAATGAACTTCTCCGCCGTCAAGGCAGGCCGTCGCCAATACTCGCGCGCCAGGCCGTCGCCGCCGACATACAGTTCGCCCGGCACGCCGACGGGCACGAGGTTCAAATGACGATCCAGCAGATACAACGTCGTGTTGGAAAGCGGGCGACCAATCGGAATCGTCGTTGCACCTTCCGGCACGGCTTCGATCAGATGCCACGAGGCAAACGTCGTGCTTTCGGTCGGGCCATACACGTGCAACAAACGTTGCGGCGCACCGTTGTTCAGCACGTCGCGCACCGCCGCCGGATCACAGGCTTCGCCACCGAACAGCAATGTTTTCAGGGTGCGAAAGGCATCTGGCACTTCGCGCGCTAACAAATTGAAGAGCGCCGTTGTCAGAAACAATGTCGTCACGTTGTGCTCGCGCAACTGTGCGACAAACGCGGGCGGCGAGAGCGCAATATCTTTGGCGATGAGGACGAGTTTCGCGCCGTGCAGCAACGCGCCCCACAACTCAAACGTAGCCGCATCAAACGAAACGTTCGAGACCTGCGCGATACAATCCGTGCGGTCGAGTTGCACATAATTCGTATTGAAAACCAACCGATTGACCGCGCGCTGCGGCACTGCAACGCCTTTCGGTTGCCCCGTCGAACCCGACGTGTAAATCACGTAGGCCAGATGCTCTGGCGTTGTGCAAGGCATTGGGTTCGCCTCCGATTGTGCCGCCATCGCTTCCCAATCCGCGTCCAGGCAAACGATTTCAGCCGTTGTTTCCGGCAACCGCGCGCGCAGCGTTTGCTGCGTCAACAGCACAGGCGCGTTGGCATCTTCGAGCATGAATTGCAGCCGCGCTTTGGGATAGTCCGCATCGAGCGGCACATACGCGCCGCCCGCTTTCAAAATGCCCAACACGCCAATGACCATCAGCAACGAACGTTCCGTAAACAACCCGACCAGCGTGTCGGGGCCGACGCCGCGCGCGCGCAAGAAATGCGCCACCTGATTCGCACGCCGATTGAGTTCGCGGTACGTCAACGACAAATCACCCGCGACCACTGCGATGCCGTCGGGCGTGCGCGCCGCTTGTGCTTCAAAAAGCTGCGCCAGACACACATCGTTCGGATACGTCGTCGTCGTGTCGTTCCATTCGACGAGGATGCGTTGCGCTTCCGCCGCGCTGAGCAGCGGCAATTCCGAAACGCGGCGTAGCGGATTGGCGACGATGCCCGTCAGCAAGGTTTGATAGTGTTGCAGCAGGCGTTCTATCGTCGCGGCCTCGAACAAATCGGTGTTGTATTCGACGACGACGCGCAAGCCGGCGGGGACTTCGCACACCGAAACCAACAGATCGAATTTCGCTGTGATCGAACCGAGCTTGACGGGACTCAGTTGCAAGCCAGGCAGGCTCAGCGCCGCGTTGGATTCGGTTTGCAAGGCGAAGGCGGTTTGAAAAATCGGGTTGTAACTCAAGCTGCGTTCCGGGCGCAGTTCCGCGACCAAGTGCTCGAAGGGCAAGTCCTGATGCGAAAACGCGCCGAGCGTGGTGTCGCGCACACGCTGAAGCAATTCGCGGAACGTCGGATCGCCCGTCAAATCGGTGCGCAATGCCAGCACATTGACGAAGAACCCAATCAGGCTTTCGGTTTCGGTCACAGTGCGCCCGGCCAGCGGCGTGCCTACGACCAGGTCTTCCTGCCCCGTGTAGCGCGCCAGCAGCGCGTTGAAGCCCGCGAGTAAGGTCATAAACAACGTGCAGCCCGCTTGCTGGCTCAAGGCTTTCAAATCGTGACGGAGTTCGTTGGGGAAATATTGAATGAATTGTGCGCCGCGAAAACTTTGCACTGCCGGACGCGGACGATCTGTCGGCAATTCCAACAACGCGGGCGCGTCGGCAAGTTGCGTTTTCCAATACGCGATTTGCTCGCCCACATTTTTCTGCGCCCGCGTCCACGCGGCGTAATCGCCGAATTGAATTGGCAGCGCGGGCAGCGCGGCGTCAATGCCTTTGACAAAACTTGTGTACAACGGCGCGAACTCCTGCCAGAAAACACCGACCGACCAGCCATCGCTGATGATGTGGTGCAGCAGGACGAGCAGAATATGTTCCTGCGCGTTGAGCCGCACGAGCATAAAGCGCGCGAGCGGGCCGCGCCGCAAATCGAAGGGCGTTTCGGCTTCGCGCGACAACCAGCGCAAAGCTTCCGCTTCGGCGTCAGGCTGCGCGGAGACATCGAATTGCGCGAGCGGAACGCGCATCGCTTCGTGAATGATTTGTTGTGGTTCGCCGTCCCCTTCGACAAACGTTGTGCGCAAGGCTTCGTGGCGCGCGACGATTGTGTCCAGCGCGTGTTGCACGGCGTCCAGGCGCAATGCGCCGCTGAGCCGCATTGCGTCAGACAAATTGTAGAGCGACGTGTTGGGATTGAGTTGTTCGAGAAACCACAGACTCTCCTGATTGACCGTGAGCGGCGCGGTCGAGCGGTCAGCGCGCGGTTCGATGGTGCGTTTTTCTTCTCGCGCCAGCGCGCGCAGCTTCTGTTGCAGCAGCGCGCGTTTGGCCGGAGAGAGGTTTTCGATTCGTTCGGTTAGATGCCTCATGGGTGATTCGTTTGTTGTTCCTGCGTTCTTGTTTGTGTGAGGCGTAGTTGCAATTGCTCGGCCAACCCTTGCACGTGCGGTTCTTCAATCATGCTTTGATGGTTGCCGGGCACGGAGATGACTTCGACACCGCCCGTCGCCAGCGTTTGCCAGCCGAATTCATTTTCCAGCGCGCTGACTTCTTCGACGGCAGAAAAGAACGTCACACCCTCCGGGTAGCGGCGCGGAACATACTGTTTCTCGGCCAAATAATTGAATTCTTCGACCTCGCGCAGCGTGTCCGTCAGGGCTTGCTCGCGGGTGAGACGACGGCGAAATTGCCAGCGCCACGTGGCCAGTTTGCGTTTCTTGTAGTCGGCTTTTTCCTGAAAGTATTTGACTCTGTCGCGCCACCGCAAGCCACGCAAATTTTGCAGATGACGTTGAAGGCGTAACGTCAGAAACCGCAGCCGCAGTCGGAGTGCAGTGTTTTTCGGAAACAACTTCAGCCAGCCAATCGGGTCGGTATCCAACAATGCGACCAACGCGACGCGCTCGCCCTGTTCGTGCAATTGCAGCGCCATTTCGTACGCCACCATTCCGCCAAACGAACGCCCGCCCAGCGCATACGGCCCCGTCGGTTGCACGTGCCGAATCTCGCGCAGGTAATGCGCCGCCATCGCTTCAATGCTTTGGAGCGGCGGTTGCGAACCATCCAGCCCGACGGCTTGCAACGCATAAAACGGTTGGTCGGGGCTGAGCCGTCGCGCGAGTTCGTAATATTCCAGCACATTGCCGCCGACCGCGTGGATGCAGAAAAACGGCGGACGTGTGCCAGCCGGTTGCAACGCGACGAGCGATGACCACGACGGTTGCCAATCCTGCGTGGCGAGCAGCGTTGCTAATTGACAAATCGTCGGCGCGTGCAACAACGTAGCGAGCGGCAGCTTTGGCCCGAACATTTCTTCTATCGCGGCAAAAAGGCGCACGGCCAGCAACGAATGCCCGCCGAGCGCGAAGAAATTTTCCGTAACCCCGATGGGCGCGACGCGCAATGTGTCTTCCCAAAGCCGCGTCAGCTTGCGTTCGATCTCGTTCGCGGGCGCGACAAATTCCGCGTCGTGCGTGCGGCTCAGGGTTTCCGGCGCGGGCAATTGTTTGCGATCCACTTTGCCGTTGGGCGAGAGCGGAAACGTTTCCAATGCGACGAACGCGGCGGGCCACATGTAATCCGGCAACTTTTGTTTGAGGTGTTGGCGCAGTTCGCCCGGCGCAGGGGACGCTGCTGTTTGCGGCACGAAATACGCCACGAGTCGTTTGTCGCCCGGCACATCTTCGCGCGCCGTGACGACGCACTCACGGACGCTTGGGAGCGTGAGCAGCGCGGCTTCGATTTCGCCGAGTTCAATGCGATGCCCACGAACTTTGACTTGAAAATCTATGCGCCCCAAACATTCCAGCACGCCGTCCGCGTGTCGGCGCGCGAGATCGCCGGTTTTGTAAAGACGGTGGTCGGTGGTCGGTGGCTGGTGGCCGGTGGTCGGTGGTCGGTGGTCGGTGGTCAGCAACGGGGGCTTGGTGACCGGTAATGGGTGAACAGGGGCAGGTTCTACTAAAAACCGATCACCGGCCACCGACCACCGACCACCGATAAATTTCTCCGCCGTTAATTCCAGGCGATTCCAATAGCCGCGCGCCAAACCAATGCCGCCGATGTGCAGTTCGCCGATTTCTCCGACCGGCACAGGCCGAAGCTGTTCGTCCAGAATCGCAATTTCATAGTTGGCAATCGGGCGACCGATGGGCACGAAGTTGCGCTCGGTCTCGCGCTCGCAATCCCAGTGCGTGCATTCGATGGACGCTTCGGTCGGGCCGTACAAATTGTGCAGCCTCGTGTGCGGCGGCATTTGCGCGAAGAAACGTTGTTGCAAAGCCAGCGACAACGCTTCGCCGCTGCAAAAAATGTGCTTGAGCGATGCGCAAGCCGCGAAACCCGGTTCGGCCAGCAGCATTTGCAACATCGAAGGCACGAGAAACAGCGTCGTGATGCGTTCGCGTTGCATCAACTCAATCAAGTACGACATATCTTTCTCGCGCGCTGGTTCCGCCAACACGAGCCGCGCCCCGGCCAGCAACGGCGAGAAGAATTCATAGAGCGACAAATCAAAACTGAACGGCGTGCGCAACAACACCGCATCTTCGGTGGTGAGCGGATAAGTCGCTTGCATCCACTGCAACTGATTGCAGATGCCGCGATGCTCGATCATCACGCCTTTCGGTTGCCCGGTCGAACCCGACGTATAAATCACGTAGGCGAGGTTCGCCTCGGTCGCGTTGCTGATCGGGTTGGCGTGGCTCTCCTCGGCGATGTCGCTCCATTCCGTGTCCAGGCAAATGAGGGTTTGAGATTTGAGATGTTCGATTTGAGATTGGAGATGCGTTTGTGTCAGCAACACCGAAACATTCGTGTCGGCCAGCATGAACTCCAACCGTTCGGGCGGATAGCTGGGATCGAACGGAACATACGCGCCGCCTGCTTTCAAGATGGCATACATCGCAATCACCATTTCGAGCGAACGCTCCATACAAACGCCGACCAGCGTTTCCGGCTGCACGCCAAGCTTTTGCAAACGATGTGCGAGTTGGTTGGCGCGCACATTCAACTCGCGATAGGTCAGCCGCTCATCCCCAAACAACAAGCTCGGCGTGTCCGGCGTTCGTGCGACCTGCGCCTCGAAGAGTTGCTGCAAACACACTTCGCGTGGATAAGCCACTGCATTGCCGTCCGCGTGTCGTGACAGCGATGATGTCGCCGCCCGCTCGCCTGCTTGGGGCAGTTTGATCGTCGTCACGCCCTTGCTGTCTGCTTTCACCAACATAAATTCCTCAGCGGTTTGTTTGGGTGCTTAGATGGGATTTCAATTGTGTGTAGGGGACGCCAAGCGTTTGGAGTGCGACGGTCTCGACGTCGCTTTGGGATGGTGAAGGCGCTAAAAGCTACGTCGAGCCGCAGCACTCCAAACGCTTCGCGCTCCTCACC
>CAZWAK010000048.1:0-47653 GCA_964631865.1 uncultured Heliobacteriaceae bacterium
GGGCGTGATTGGCCTGGGGCTGTTGGGGGTGTTGTTGTGGAATCGTGCGCTGGCTGCGCAGGTTCGACAGCGCACGGCAGAATTGCAGCAGGAGTTGAAAGAACGGCGGGAGGCAGAGCAGGCATTGCAGGAAAGTGAAGAGCAGTTACGCAGGATCATCGAAACGTCTCCCGAATGCATAAAATTAGTAGCGCGCGATGGCTCGCTGCTGCAAATGAATCGGGCGGGACTGAGGATGGTCGGAGCGCGGGACATCAATGAAATCCGGGGAACCTGTATTTATCAAATCATCGCGGCGGAGTATCGGGAGGCGTTTAGAAATTTCAACAAACGAATCTGTGCGGGGGAAAAAGGTTCGCTCAGTTTCGAGATCATTGGCTTGGACGGGACTCGTCGGTGGATCGAGACCTTTGCCGTGCCGGTTTACGAGAAAAAAATAGGCGCGTACGTTCATCTCGCGATTTCCCGCAATGTCACTGACCGCAAGCGCGCGGAAGAAGCCTTGCAACAAAGCGAAGCGTTGTTTCGCTCGCTAACGGAAAGCACCAGCGCCTGGGTTTTCATTGAGCAAAATAATCTTTGCTGTTACCTGAACGCGGCGGGAGAACAAGGTATCGGCTACACGCGCGCGGAATTAGCCACGATGAACGTTTGGACGCTGGTGCATCCAGAGGATCAAGTACAGATCAGGGCCCGCGGGAAGGCCCGCTGCCAGGGGCTTCCCCTCTCGCCCACGTTTGAGGTTAGAGTCCTGACGAAAGCGGGGGAAGTGCGTTGGGTGCAGGTCACGACCACGCCGATTGAATATTGCGGAGCCTTTGCCATTTTGGGCACAGCCTTCGACATCACCAACCATAAACAGTCCGAAGAACAACTCGCCATCTCCGCCCAACAACTGCGCCAACTGGCGGGTTATTTGCAAACCGTCCGCGAAGAAGAACGCACCGCGATGGCGCGGGAAATTCATGACGAATTGGGACAAGCCCTGACCGCTCTGAAAATGGATTTGGTCTGGCTCAACCAGCGCCTGATGGAAACACCCGTGCCGTTGCAGGAACGCATTGCCGCGACGATTGAACTCGCCAACGCCACCATCAACAGCGTGCGCAAGCTGGCCACGCAATTGCGCCCCGGCATTCTGGACGATCTGGGATTGAACGCCGCGCTGGAATGGCAGGCGCAGGAGTTTCAGACGCGCACGGGCATCGCCTGCGAATTCGTGTGCCAGACAGAGATTGACGAGTTGGAACCGGAATGCGCGACGGCGGTCTTTCGGATTTGTCAGGAAGCATTGACCAATGTCGCGCGGCACGCCCAGGCCACGCGCGTCGGCATTCGCTTGCAAGTCGCACAAAATCATTTGGTGTTGGAGGTCAGCGACAACGGGCGCGGCGTAACCGACAGCGAATGGACGAATCCGCGCTCGCTGGGGCTGATGGGCATGCGGGAACGTGCCTTCCTGTTGGGTGGCGAGTTCCGCTTGACGGACAATCCCACGCAGGGCACGACCGCAACGGCGCGGATTCCGTTGTCGCAAGCCAAAGCGAAAGGAGGTACGTCGTGATTCGGGTTTTGGTCGCCGACGATCACGCCATTGTGCGGCGCGGTCTGATTCAAATTCTGGCCGAACACGCCGATATGTCGGTCGTGGGCGAAGCGCAAGACGCGCAGGAACTCTTCGCGTTGGCACGGGCGCAAGCGTGGGACGTGGCGGTGCTGGACGTTTCGATGCCGGGGCGCGGCGGCTTGGAGGTGCTGAAAGAATTGAAAAGCGAGTTCCCGGCGCGCGCGGTGTTGATCCTGAGCGTGCATCCTGAAGATCAGTATGCCGTGCGCGCCTTGAAAGCCGGAGCAGCAGGCTATTTGCCCAAAGACAGCGCGCCCACCGAACTGGTCAATGCCATCCGCAAAGCGATGCAAGGCGGCAGATATGTCAGTTCGGCGCTGGCCGAAAAACTGGCCTTCAACTTGACTCCCGACGCCGACCGTTTGCCACACGAAACCCTTTCCGACCGCGAATTCCAAGTGCTCTGCGCCATCGCGTCCGGCCAAACTGTGAGCGAGATTGCCGAGCAAATGTCCCTCAGCGTCAAAACCATCAGCACCTATCGCACCCGCCTGCTGGAAAAAATGAACCTGAAAAACAACGCCGAACTGACGCACTACGCAATTCAGCAAGGGCTGGTGTGAACGGTACGAGGAGCGGTAGCGACTTGGTGTTAACCACCACCAAGTCGCTACCGCTCCCTGTACTGTACCAGCGCCTGTCAGACAAACACTGACACACTTCCGCATCAACCTCTGACAAAAAAACCAGACGAGAACCGATATTATCTCCCCCTGAGAATTTGTATTCTCTGGACGTTGCCCCACACCGACAGGTGCTTATGTCTATGCGAATGACGATTTCCAGGACGGTAGAAAAAACCGCTGCGCGGCAGCGCTTCTCACCTCCGTCAGCAACGGAGAGCAGTGCGCCGAGGGGTGCAGGCAAATCATCGGCAGCGTCTGCGATGTCCAACCCACAAGGGTTGCGCGTCTTTTTGGCCGATGATTCCTCCTTGATGACGAAGCGACTGAGCGCGCTTCTGGCCCCCGTCGAAGGCGTGCAAATCGTTGGCATAGCCCACACCACCAGCGCGGCCATTCGCGGCATTCAGCACTTGTTGCCCGAACTGGTCATCCTGGATTTTCAAATGCCGGATGGCAACGGCCTGGAAGTTCTCAAAGCCATCAAACAAGGCGACCGCTCCCCCCTGGTGATGATGCTGACGAATTTCGGGTATCCGCCATATCGCGCCGAATGTATGCAACGGGGAGCCAATTACTTTTTTGATAAGTCGCAGGATTTCGAGTTGGTCGTCAAGACCTGCCAGCAATTGGCATCCCCGACTACATCTCAAGTGGAAACCGTAAGCAGAGTGATTGAGCAAGCAGATTTACCGACAATAGTAGGGCAGCAAACCACCGATCCCAGCCGCCCCAAACACGTGCTCGTCGTAGAAGACGATGACGTCAATCGTTGGCTGGCCGCGCGCCTGCTGGAACAAAAAGGGTACCGCGTCAAAACCGTCACAAACGGCGAAGCCGCGCTGGCGGCGGTCGAAAGCGAAACGTTCGACCTCATCCTGATGGACATTTACATGCCGTTGCTGGATGGCTTGGCCGCCACGCGCATCATTCGTCAACGCGAACGGCACACCGGAACACGAGTTCCCATCATCGCCTTCACCTCGGAACCAGGCAGCGCCCAAGCACAACATTACTGGCAAATCGGGATGGACAGCTATCTGCTCAAACCGATTCACACCGACGAGTTTTATCGCACGATTGAGGCCGTGCTGACGCTGCATCAACGTTTGTCGCAGGCCACGCGCTTGCCCCTCGTTTTTGATGTCGAAGAAGCGCTGCACCAGGTCGGCGGTGATTTTGAACTGTTGCAGCAAGTGGCCGAGCGATTTTTCAATACTGCGCCGCACCTCGTGGCCGCGATGCGCCGCGCGATTGCCAAAGACGATCCGTACAATCTGGATTTTGCCGCGCATCGGCTGCGCGGGCTGGCCAGTAATGTTTCCGCTCACGCGGTCATCGAACTGGCCGAACGATTGGAATTGATGGGCAGCATCCGCAATATGTCGCAGGCACAACTCGCACTCACCACGTTGGAACAAGAAGTGGAGCGGTTCCGCCTGGCCTTTGAAGCGGCGCAACAAAAGTTACTCGCCCAGTCTTGAACAAACGGCGGCTTTTACGGAGTGTCGGCCCTTTGCCAAAACCAGGTTCGTTGAGGAAAGTCTTGCGAAGTTATTGAAGTTTCCTCCCTCCCCATCCCCCACATCAGGCGTTGTTCGCAGCGACTGATTGGCACGGGACGCTCCCGATTTTCTGCGCTTCCCCCAAAAGCGAGAGCGTCCCGTGTCCCCGTAACTCGCTAACTCACCTGCCCAATTTACATCGCTTGCAAATCGTTGCCTGTCATTCTCTCAACCCAAGCCCTTCATTCGCATCCAATTATTGCCTTTCAAGGATTCTAACCTGCTGCTGATTCCACAAAAGATTCCTCTTTAACCTGTTAGCGAGAGAGTTTTTCAACTCTCAATAAAGATCGCCTCAAGGACGAAGCGATGGACGAAACAAAATATCTTCCACGCGAGACAATCGTTGCTCAATATTGGTCAAGCGTTGATTGACGCCATCAAAACGCGCATTGATCCCCGACTCGAAGCCGTCCAGCCGCGCATTCAGTTCGGCGCGCAGACCGTCCAGCTTGGCGTCAAAGTGATGTTTCAAATCATCAATGCGTTTGTTTTGCAGTTCCATCAGTCGGTCAACGTGGCGATGATTGAGATAGATCGCACTGAAGACCGTGAAAAGAAACGTGGATGCGCCAATGATGACTTGCACGGTAATAGGGTTCATTCTTGTTCACCTATTGGGAGCGAGGCTTTCTTGCGCTCAGCCAATGCTGCACGCAAGAAGCCCAGAGTAAGAGAAAGCTCAACGGCCTTGCCGTCTGCCGTTTGCCCAGGGACAGGCATTAACACTTCATCCCGCCAATAATCCGCAATCGTCAACTCATCGAAGAACGCTTCAGGAATTTCTAAGATCATTTCTTCCCGCCTTTCTTCTTCGTCGCCTTCTTACCCGGCGCACTGGCGAGCCAGCGGGCTTGCTGTGCGTCGCGGATGCGTTTCTTCTCGGCGTCCGTCAGGGACTTCGCTGACTTGGGCCTCGACGAACTGGTCGAGGAGCTGGTCGCGGCCGGCACGTCCTCCGCCGCGTCTTCTTTCTTCGGACGGCCTGCTTTGCGGTCAGAGACTAACGCCAGGTCAGATTCTTTGATGATGTATGTTCTACCTATCTTCATTGCGGGCAATCGCTCGTCCCAGATCAACGCTTGAACCCGCGCGATAGTGACACCCAATCGTTCGGCCACATCATTTGTACTTAGGAGTTTTTCCATAGTCGTAAAAATACCTTTGGGGAAATTATTTGTCAAAGCAAATAATACCCATTGACAAACTATTTGTTCGAGCATACAGTTTTTCTTGTCGCTGAATACCACTTCAACAATCAACCATAGGGAGAAAACAAGAATGATTGAATTACACAGAGACAGAATGACCAATGCGATTGCCAGAGCGAAGAAACTCCATCCGTTCGTGATGGTGTTAGGTGAGCGTCACTTTGCGATTGAAAGCAAGACGACACTGGAAACCTATCAGATTCGGTTCTTTGTCAATGGCACGAAGAAACTCGCAAGCTGCACTTGCCCGGCAGGTCGGCAAGGAATGGTTTGCTATCACGTGGCCGCTGCTGCTGCTGTCAATATTGGCCTGCAACGGCTGAAACAGAGCGCCTAAACGGGAGAGGCTTGGTAAGCATTCGCACTGCCTGCCAAGCCTCTTGATCCCTCATCAAATTTACATCTGATTCGGAGGAAAGCATGAACAAATATCCGCCTTCACACAAGTCATTAGAGTTTTTGTTTGACCGTCTTTCGGAAACTATCGCGGCAATTGTGGCGCATCCTGAAACGCATTGGGGCGTCCGCAATCCGCTGATGGATTTGACCAACGATTTGACCAACCACTACGCCAGCGAGCCGTTAGATTGGGCGGTCGCCATCAAGTTTTCGATGCCGCGTGCCTTGCGCAAGGCACAAACACAGACGGAAGGGGGAGAGGATGCTTGATCCCACGCAGCAACGCACAATGGAAGAATTGCGGCAGGAATTGTTATGGCTGCGTGATCTTGTACAGATTGCCTTGCAACGCATGGGGTTTGAAGAGTCTGAACCGAAGCCCGCACCGTTGCCCGTGCCGACAGCCACACGAACGCCCGCGCCCGACGAGATGATTGACGCGGCAGCCGTGGCCGCGATGCTGCATCTGACGGAGCGTTCCATTCGGAAATACGTGAGTCAGCAAAGCATTCCGTATCGCAAGCTGGGCAACGGTGTGCGCTCGCGTGTGCGGTTCATTCGGAGCGAGATTGCGGCTTGGGTAGATGGTGCGGCCTTGCGGGTGATTGAGAACGGCGTGACGGTGGAAGGGGCCATCGTTGCCGCGCCGCCAGTGGCGGTGAATCCAGGCAAAGGACGGCCGATCAAGCGCACGCCGCAGTTGAAACGGCGCTTGTCGTACACATCCTGAACAACGAATTACTTCTTCACTCCAATCAAGCAACGGTTGTCACCTCGGATTGGAGGCTTTCGGGCCAGTGGAAACACTGGCCTTTTTTTGCCCTTTGCCATTTGATTGTAACTAGCCTCTATGTGTAATCACTTTGTCGACCAGTAATGGTTGGCATATTTGACAGAGAGGTAGTCCAATAGAGGACAAAATACTCCTGATGGTCTTCGAGCATTTCCAAGGGGCGATAGATGCCTTGCGGGAGCAAGATCGGGCGAAGCGGAAAGAAATGGAAGCTTTGCAGGATCGTGTCAAAAGGCTTGAAGAAAGCTTGAGGACGTTGGATAAGCAACGCCCTCAGTAACTACCAAATGTGGTCGGGGGAGCAATCCTCCGACCCTGTCAAATAAATCATAACTACCAAAACGGAGAATCGCAATATGAATCCGAAAGAACTCAAACAAACGCGCCTGAGTCTGAAGATGACGCAGGTGGCGTTCGGCGCGGCGCTCGGTATGACGGGCAACACGATTGCACGCTATGAACGCGGCGAATCCCAGCCGGAGAATCCGACGCTGTTTGCGCTGGCGGTCGAGCAGGTGCGACAACAGAAAATCTCTGCCGCGTTCGAGCCGGAGTGGCAGGCGTTACTGGCGCGCAGCAAGCAAATGGCCGACGAGTTGAAAGCAGAGGTTGACCCGCAGCAGCAACGCATCCGCACGCCGGCGGAAATCGGCCTGGAACCGCTCAATCTCAAAAAGCTGTCGGCCACCGCCCGGCGCAGCGTTCAGCGTTTGCAAAAGTCGAAAGAGGAATTGGATGCCTTGATTGAGCAGCAGCTTGAGGCGGAAGACAAAGCCAAACCAGCAGCGAAAAACAAGAGACAGCGCGCACGCCTGCTTTGAGGAGAACGCAAAAAAGGCACGCCCGGTTAGAGCGTGCCTTTGATTCTCGTGAGTGGTCAGTGGTTGGTGGTTGGTTGCTGCGGGTGGCGTTTCCTGTAGGCCCAATATGCCCCCATCACAAGCGAGAAAATCGGCAGCAGTGCCAATTCCCAACTGCGGGAATCATACGCTTGGCTGAGCAGGTACACGCCGCTGACGACTCCGATAATCCCCAGCGTGCGCTTAAAGTTTGTTTCCACCTTCTGCGCGTCCCACTTCGCTCGGTAATTTCTCCATTCAAAAAATAACAAGAGCAGAATCGGAGAGCCGGTAATGAGTACGTGGCTCCAGCTACTGTATTGCCAACCATCTTTGATTAGACTGAGGCACAGTAAAACAATCAAAACCTTGAGTATTGATGTGATGCTCATAATTCTCCCTTCGTTATTGCGGCGTCTCGCGGTATTCACACCGCACGACGCCGCCGGGCAAATCTTTGGTCTTTTCTGCAATGTCCTTTTTGCATTGCTCCAAGCCAGCGCGGACGGCCTGATTATAGTCTTCTGCGGCAGCGTTCAGCGCAATCTTTCGGCCTATCAACACGGCCACCAGACAACCGGCGCGATATAGATAGGTGTTCACTGCGCTGCATTTTTCAATTGCACCATAGATAGTACCAGCCTCGATGCCTGCCTTGAGTACGTTGTACTTCCGGTTTGCATCGCCCACCACATTGTTCAGGCACAGGCGGCACAGATCGCAGAAGGGGCAGCGGTTGCGATCTCCCCCTCGGCTGGTGGGTTCGGGCTTGTACTCAAAGCACAACAGCGCCAGCCGCAAAGCATCGTTGATGACCGATTGTCGTTGAGTGGCCGGGTGATCCAGACGCATCACGTTGTTCGTGATGTGCTGCATCTCGAGGCTGTAGAACAGGAATTGTGCCTCGCCCGTTGCCTTGTAAAAAATCATCGTCGCCACGCCGCCGCCCAACACGTTCGGATCAATCTGCACCAGCATCGCCGGGCTGCCATAGTTGGCCAGTAAGCCCTGGGTATAGTCATCAAACTTCATGACGCAATCGTTGACGAACCCTACCCCAAAATAAGCCGCCACATCCGGGTAGAACGTGCCACCCAGGGCAAGAATGCCAGGCGTGATTTGCTCAATCGCATCGGCCACCAGCTTTTTCCCTGCCTCGCTGGGCGTCCGTCCGTTTTGGCAGTCCTTGTTGACTCGATCAAACGAAACCGGTTCCACTTCGGCGCGTGTGGCTTCGGAGTCATAGAACCTGGGAAGTCCGCGTGTGGCCAATTCCATTTCCAGTGCCGCCATCGTAGCAAAGGGAATCGGGCGCGCATTGGGGGGCAGGTTCGTCAGGTCTATGGGTTGCGAATTGGCGACACTCGGTGGTGGTTGCAGGCTCAGCCCGGACTGGAGCAGAGTCCAAACCGGCGTAACGGCGAACGCAGGTTGCAGGCTCAACGCCAGCATTAGCAGCAGATTGAGCAAGCGCGGCAGTTGCTGCGCGACCAACAAGCGATGGCGATTGAAATGCACGGCCAGCGTCGAGATGTCGAGCCGCGCGCGATTGAGACCGTTAAAGACGCTGCGCATCGTGGCTTCCATCTCGCGCGGCTGCCAGACCAGCAAGACCCAGTGTTGCGCCTCGACGAGCTGGTCTGATGACAAATCATCGAGCGACGCGACGTTGAAATGCGAACAGACGTCCTGTTCGATGGCGGCCAGTTATGCGACGTTCTGCTGTGCCAACATCGCGGCTTGCGTGATCGTCAGATCGAGCGCCTGGCGCGGATTCGATTCGTTCAAAGAACTCGTGGTTTGTTCGGACATATTTTTCTCCTTGTGAGTTGTTGTTAGCAAAACTCAGAGGCAGTCTGAGTGCCGGGAGCTAACAACCGTCACAAGGAGCGGCGAGATTATTCCCCCGAAGAGTATTGTATTCTCTGCACTCCCGGCATTCGGGACAGGCTGCCTCTGTTTTGGAGAAAAATTGTCCGTAAAACAAAAAAGCCGCCAATGTCGGTTGCGGTATCCGCCTTGTGACAAGAGTTGTTAGCTCCGAGCGCATTGTACACGAACCGGGCAGGGGGTCAAGCCTCTACGCTGCCGCCTTTGCCAAAGAAATGACGGGCTTTTCATTGGCAGGTGCATCAGTGCATCTCTCTGCCGCGCCCCTTGTTCCCTTTCCCCCAAAACAAAAGAGCGAACACCGCTCACGCCCCCGAAATCCTTTCTTGTGAACCAGTGTCCGCTCTTCTGTTTTGGATGGGGCGAGTTCTACCACGCGCCGGGCGCATCTGTCCACAAGCTATTCGCCGTAGCCCGTCGCCCAATACTCGGCTGGCGCGAGCGACGACGACGAATGACCGAGTGGCAGATCAGCCAGGCCATACCATTGCATTTCCTCGCTGACCTGTGCGGGGTTGAGGCGGACAATGTCGCGCAAGGTTTCCTGCTTTTCCTCGCGGGACAAGGACACACGGCCTTGCATCATCCAGCGGTAGAGTGCGCGTTGTGATGGAGTGAGAGACTTGAGGGTGAGGGAAGGTTGCGGCATACCGCCGACATTATACGCAAGAGCGGCGCTACTCCTGTGCCGTCATCTGGCTTTCCAGCGCGGCCAGGCGTTGTTCGATTTCCAGTTGTTCATTGGCTCGGAGCGCCAGTTCAATCAACGTCTTGCCCGCTGTGATTTTGTTGGCGACGGTCGCATCAGGATCCGTCAACGCGAGGCGTAAGGCTTCGACGCCTGCTTTCAGGGAGGCTTTCAACAGGCTCAGGTTATCCGTGAACAGCAGCGCGCGGGCTTCATCAAGCGCGGCTTTGAATGCCGGTTCTTTGAGCCATTGATAGAGTGTTGTCTTGCTGATGCCGACGACTTTCGCTACACCTTCAATGGTTGGCTCAGTCAACAAAGAAGCCAGTGCCTTTTCCTGTTTGGGCGTCCAATTTCGTTCAGTTTCGTTCACGGCCTCAACTCCGATGACGGGTCATACACCTGATTCAATATCTCTGCGCATTCCAGAAACAACGGCAACGGATCTGGCACGGGCGGTTCATCACCTAACGCTGCAATGCGCCGCGCCGGAGTCCGGTTTCAAGCGCCGTAATAATCAAGGGGCGAAGGTGCGCGCGTTCAGCGACACAAACCGCCAGTAATCTCCGCTCTTCTTCGTAGCTCAAAGTGCGCTCTCGTTTTGTTTCTTCGCTCACGCGAATCAACGCTTCGCCTTTCGTGAAAGGGTCAACGTCTATCCATCCGTTGTGCAGTGCGAACGTCATCAGGGCCCGCAGGATTGCCAGTTCCGCGTTCACGGTGCTCACGGAGCGCGGTTTGCCGTGTTTGGTGAGGGTTTGCAATCGCTGAGCGCGAAAGCGTGCCAGATCGCCGTAGGTCAGGCTTTTGATCTTGCGCTGGCCGAACGCGGCAGTGATGACTTGCAAGTGAATCCGTGGGGAAGCCACGTTCTGCCGCCCGCCTACTTGCTAACCGTTGCGCATCATCGGCGGAATGAGTTTTTCTGCCGCATACCGCGCCCCCACTTCGGCAACGGTCAATTGCTGGATGGTCTTTCCGATAGTTCCCTTCTGACTGAGCTGTCGTTGAATCTCCCACAGATGCCGACGGGCTTCGCCTTCCGTCTCGAAGCGACGTCGCACATCTACGCGCTTGTTCGTTTCCGGGTCCGTGTAGGAAATGCTCGCGCGCCACTTCGCGGGGCTTTTGATCTTCGGTTTTTTGACTTTGCCTTCAGGCTTCCTCATTCGGTGTTCGTCTCCCTTCCACGATAGATTCCACAAAAGATGATGTCCTTATAACTGCCAATGCGTGCTTATGAAAAGAAACATAACGGATTTTAGAGGCAGGTAGGCGACTATGACAGGCTATGAAAACTATCGAAAACGTTAATAATTTACATCGCTTACAAACACTTTGCCGCATCTTTAAGCTTCTAATCCTAATTTACATCGCTTACAAACACTTTGCCTCAGCCTTAACACATTTACATCGTTTTTGGGCATGCTCTCGCTCGACCACCAAGCGGTCAAAAAAAATCGTCGTTCATTTGTAGAGCAAGAGAGAGTCACTGAATATGAAAAAATGTTTCGCCCTTTGTTTGTTACTGTCGTTATTCACCCTGTCCATTTTTGCGCAAAGTAAAGTCGCGTTTCACGGTCAAGTCGTAGACGATACAGACGCTGTGATTCCGGGCGCGAAAGTCACGTTAACTACCGTCGCCGGTCAAGCCCGCACCGTCGTTGCCGATGGCAGCGGCAGCTTCTCGCTTCCTGATGTCGCGGTCGGACTGTATCAATTGAAGGTCGAATTTGACGGCTTCCAGCCATACTTGAAAAGCGATTTGACCATCGCCGCCGCATCCGCCTCGTTCAAGGTTGTCATGAAAATTGCCGAGGTCACGATTGAAACGACTGTGTCTGCCGAAGACCCCGCCGACACGACGGACCCGACGAAAAATATGAACGCGCTCGTACTCGACGAAAAATTCATCGAGACGTTGCCGGACAACGAAGAAGATTTGAAAGCCTATTTGGAAGGCATCACCGGCACGGCAGGACAAGGCGGCGCAACGATTTTTGTGGACGGCTTCACGGGCGGTCGGCTGCCACCGCGCGAAGCCATCCTGCAAATTCGCGTCAATCAAAATCCGTTCACCGCCGAATCGCCTACGCCCGGTATGGGGCGCGTGGAAATCATCACGAAGCCCGGCAATGATCGCTGGCGCGGCACGTTCGGCTTCAACCTGCGCAACTCGGCAATGGATGCGCGCAATGCGTTTGCGACTACAAAGCCAGAACTCGAACAGAATCGCTATCAATTCAACTTCGGCGGCCCACTCATCAACAAAAAGCTTTCCTTCTTCGTCAACGCCGAACGTCGTTCGCTGAGCGGCTTCAATACGGTCAACGCGACAACGCTCGACGGCCCGTTTGCGGCGAACGTCGAAGCGCCCAACAGCAGCACGTTCCTCGGCGTGCGCGCGGATTATTTGCTCAATAACAAAAACACGCTGAACGTCAGCTACAACCGCTTCGGTTCGTCTTCGATCAACCGCGAATTCGCGGCGCGGTTTGGCGGCGGTGGCTTTGGTGGTGGGGGCGGCTTTGGCGGCGGCGGTTTCGGTGGCGGGGGTTTTGGCGGCGGCGCGAACAGCGGCAGCGGCGGCAGCTTCCTGTTGCCCGAACGCGGCTCGAATTCCGAAAACACGAATCACACGCTGCAATTCGGTGTGACTTCGATTTTGAGTTCGCGCCTGATCCTGGAATCGCGTGTGCGCTTGCAACGTGAATTCAGCGACACGACCGCGAACACGCAAGGCGTAGCGATCAACGTGCTCGATGCCTTCAACGGCGGCGGTTCGACTTGCTGCCCCAGCACGCGCAAAGAAACGAATTTGGAATGGCAAGAGTACTTGACGCTCACGCACAAGAAACACACGATCAAGAGCGGACTGCAATTGCAATACGGCAATTTCGATGCGTACAACGCAACGAACTTCAACGGCACGTACACGTTCTCAAGCTTGGCGCAATATCAGGCCGTGCTGAACGGTGCGCGCGTTGATCCGAACGATCCGACGAGCGCGCTGGTGCGTCCGACGCAGTTCACGATCAATCAAGGTGATCCGAGTCTGCGCTTCAGCCAATATCAAGCCGCGTGGTTTGTGCAGGACGATTGGCGGCTCACACCGACATTCACGTTGTCGCTCGGTTTGCGGCACGAATTCCAGGCGAATCTGAACGACAAAAATAACTTCGCGCCGCGTATCGGCATCGCGTGGTCGCCCTTCAAAGATCGCAAGACGACGTTCCGCGCGGGCGGCGGCATTTTCTACAGCCGCTTGACCGACAGCCTCTATGAAAATACGCTGCGCTACAACGGCATCGCGCAACAAAGCATCATCATTCGTAATCCCGAATGGTTGAATCCGTTGGGCAATGACGCGACGATTCTGACGGCTTCGACGCTCAAACGGACGCTTGATCCGACGTTGAAAGCGCCGTACAACATCAACCTGATGGGCAGCGTTGAGCGGCAATTGCCCGGCGGTTGGGTGACAACGGTGACCTACAATTACACAAAAGGCTTGCATCAATTCCGTGCGCGCAACATCAATGCTGTATTGCCCGAAACCGGCCTGCGTCCTGATCCGACGCAAGGCAACATCTATCAAATCGAATCGTCGGCGAAGTCGGAATATCAAGGCTTGACGTTTGGCCTGCAACGCCGGATGGGCAAGTGGTTCCAACTGTTCAGCAATTACACCTATTCGCACACGAACAACGATTCGGACGGAGCAATGTCCGTGCCCGCGAACAACTACGACCTGAGTTCCGAATGGGGGCCAGCGTCCACCGACCGTCGTCACTTTGCGTTCATCGGCGGCAGCATCAATTTGCCCAAAGGCATTCGTCTCGCCCCGTTCGTCACGGCTTCTTCAGGTTCGCCGTTCAATATCACGACGGGCTTCGACAACAACGGCGACACGGAAATCAATGATCGCCCGGCAGGCATCAGCCGCAACTCGAATTTGTCCGCAAGCGCGTATTCATTGCTTCCGGCGACGTTGCAGACGTACTTGACGACCTATTATCCGAACGGCGTGACGGCGCGCGGCCCCGGTCAATTCAACTTCAATCTGAACATCTCGAAGAGCTTCAGCTTTGGCAAACGTGAAGCGTCGTCAACGCCCAGCGGGCCGATGCCGGGCGGGCCGGGCGGAATGGGTGGCGGGCCGCGTGGTGGCGGTTTTGGTGGCGGCGGATTTGGTGGCCCGATGATGGGTGGCAGCGAATCCGGGCGCTTCAATGTGCAACTGTCGGCGCAAATCACGAATGTGTTCAATCGCGTGAACTTTG
The DNA here is from genome assembly GCA_964631865.1 of uncultured Heliobacteriaceae bacterium. Lineage (GTDB taxonomy): Bacteria > Acidobacteriota > Blastocatellia > RBC074 > RBC074 > JAFDVL01. The sequence continues at coordinate 13,919 of CAZWAK010000048.1, forward strand.
GCCAATACAGTGGCGTGTTGAGTTCGCCGTACTTCGGCAAATCCAACAACGCGAGCGGCGCACGGCAATTGGAAGTCGGCGTGCGGTTCAGTTTTTGATGGCTTCTCAGTAGAATGAAGCCCCACTATTTTCCATCTGAGGAGACCCGTATGAACAAATGGATTACCGCCATCGCGGCGTCTGTGCTCTTGACCATTGCAACAGGAGCACAAACGCCAGACGCCAAAGCGGCGCAGATTTTGCAACAGGCTCGTGCGGCTATCGGCAATGAAACTCAACTCCAGGCACTGAAGAGCCTTTCCATCTCGATCACTTCGCATCGCACCATCGGCGGACTGCATCTGGAACGTGATCTCGAATATGACATCCTGCTCCCGGACAAAATGCGCCGCCGCGAAAGACGACAGCCGTTCACGTCGGTCACCGTGATGCAGGATGACGACATCCTGACGTACAACGTGCCGAATCCGGTGAGCGCAGGCGGCGACTTGTTGCGCGAAAATAGCAGCGAGCCGCAAGCGCAAATTCGACGGCGCGCAGATTTTGCCCGCGTGCTCCTCGGTTTGTTCCTGATGACCCCGTTTGCCGAAGGGGTCGAATATAGCTATGCGGGCGAACACAAGGAGATTGCCGGAACGGCGGACATGATTGATGTCAAGGGACCGGACGGCTTCGCGGCACGCCTCTACATCGAGCACCAAACGCATCGCTTTCTGGGGCTGACGTACCGCGCGCACCAGCTTTCGCATGCCGTGCGGACGATGGCGCAACTCGTGGGGAATGCAGCCTCACGACGTCCGCCCCAGGACAACAAAAAGCTCACCCCGGAGCAACAGGCACAGCGGCAGGTCGAGCGTTGGGCGGAGATCGAGAAACGGCGCAAACAATTCGAGGAAGCGTTGGCGCAAGCACCAGAGGTGGAATACCGCTGGGAGTTCAGCGACCACAAAACCGTCAAAGGGTTCACGCTGCCGCATCGCCTCACGCGCCTGGAGGCCGGGCAGGAATATGAAGAATGGGAGATCAGTGCGTTTAAGTTCAACCCCAACTTGACGGCAACGTTTGGGGGCAAGAAGAAATAATTTGTACACAGTAAGGGGTAGCGCGATTTGCTAAATCGCGGAGGATGGCACGGCACGCGATTTAGCAAATCGCGCTACAAATTTGCGAGCGGACAACCGTCCTCTCCGCAAAGCGGGCGGAGGAGGTTTTGGTTAATAGGGTCACTGAAACCTCCTCCGCCCCTTCTTTTCGTTCCCTCGAAATTCTCCTCGCCATACTTCCGAGCAGCGTCCCACACACGCTGATTCCACGCCTGAAGCAGCCGTCTCAACCCCTTGATTTTGCAGGCGCAACCTTGGTTTCGGCGTCCGCTTTGGCCGTCTGGCGCACGAAGAAACTTATTGACAAGCACCAGCAGGAATGGTACTTGTAGCCGCGTTTTGTGGTGGCGATCATCCCTGGCGTCACCCGTTCAAGCCTCCTGAGAATCCAATCAACCCAAGATTGAAATCGCTAAGCTAGCCGCCTGCGGCAGTCGGTTCGACAGGCGAGATAGCGTTTACCGAAAAGGCGTTTTTGAAGCCGAAAGTCATGCCCATTCCCTGCAACTTTCTGACGCTTCGCTGATGTTGGTTAGTTTTTGCTTCGCGCCCTATTTGCTTCGGCCCAGCAGCCACCCCTGGCCGGTTACTTACGAACAGAGCAATTATCCCAAGCCGATTCGGAGTCATGCATGATTTCATTGCCGTCCTTCAAGCTGCCCAAAGCCTTGTCCTCCCTGGCGCTGCCTGCGCTGGGCAAAAGCAAAGGCCTAGTGGGTCTGGACATTGGTTCCAGCCGCATCAAAATTGCCGAGGTCAAAGCAGTCAAAGGCCGCTACGAATTGGTCAACGTGGCGCAAATTGATTTGTTGCCCGACACCATCGTGGACGGCCAGATCATTGACGGCAACCACGTCTCCGATTGCATCAGCCGCGTCTTCGCGGAACAAAAAATTCAAGGCCAACACATCGCCACCTCGCTCTCCGGCAACGCCGTGATCGTCAAGAAAATCAATTTGCCCGTGATGGGTCTGGAAGAATTGCGCGATCAAATCAACTGGGAAGCGCAACAGCATATTCCCTTCGACATTCAAGACGTCAATCTGGACTATCACGTGTTGGAAGGCGATCCGACCAGCGAGATGATGGACGTCTTGCTCGTGGCTTGCAAAAAAGACATGGTGTCGCAATTGACGCAGGTCATCGCGCAGGCTGGCAAAACCACCTCCATCGTGGATGTGGATTCGTTCGCGCTGCAAAATGCGTACGAAATCAATTACGCTCCCAACGCGGAGCAAACCGTCGTCCTGCTGAACATCGGCGCGAGCGTCACAAACATCAACATCGTCAAAGGCACGGCTTCGATCTTCACGCGCGACGTTTCCATGGGCGGCAACCAATACACCGACACGTTGCAGAAAAAATTCAACCTCACCTTCGAAGATGCCGAAATACTCAAACGGGGGGATGTCCCCGAAGGCTGCACGGCTTCGATTGATGAAGCGTTTCAGGCCTTGCAAGGCGTCACCGAAATGCTGGCCGGGGAGATTCAACGCACGCTGGATTTCTTTCATCACCAATCGCCCGACGGCGAAAAAATCGTCGGCATGCTGGTCGCGGGCGGCGGGTCGAAAGTCGCCAATCTGGTGGCGTACCTGACCGAGCGGTTTGGCATCTACGTCGAACCCTTTGATCCGTTCCGCAACCTCAATGTCCAGGCGAGTAGATTCGACAGCGAGTATCTGCGCGAATATGCTCCGGATATGGCCGTCGCGGTGGGGCTGGCGCTGCGCAGTGATGGGTAAAGCTATCAGCCGTTAGCTATCAGCTTGTAGCTCTTTGCTGGTAGCTAACGCTTTTGATTTAGGGCTAACAGCTTAGGGCTGACAGCTTACAGCTAAAATCTTATGATTAGAATCAACCTCCTCAACAGTGCCGTCGAAAACACCAATCTCGATGTCGTCGAAAACGTCATCAGCAATCGCGGGACGCAGCAGATGGTGTTATTGATCTCGGCGGTCAGCCTGTGTCTCGGCGCGATTGGTTTGGATTGGATTGTGACGATGCGCGATCATTCGCGCGTCAAAACCGAAGTCGAGGCCGAACAGGCCACCGCCGACCGGCTTGTGCCGCTGACCAAACAGGCCAAAGAATTGCAGGACAAAAACAAAGCCGTCGAAGAACGCATCAACGCCATTATGCGTTTGCGCGCCGAACAAACAGGGCCGCAACGGCTGCTGCAAATGATGGATGGCAAATTGCCCGCCGATGCGCTGTTCCGCCTTACGACCATCGCACAGGTCAAGGCGGACAAGGACAAAAAAGAAGACACCTTCACCATCATGGGCTACTCGCCGAACGAAGCCCAGGTCACGCAGTTTGCGAAGAACCTGGAGTTTTCCGACGGCTGGTTCACGAAATTCACGCTCGACATCGGACGCGGCGGCAACCCTGAACTGGGGAAAGACGCGAGGCCGGAAACCAGCCCCGGCAAGGCCAAAGAAATGTCCAAAGAAGTCATCCGCTTTACCATCCGATGTGCCTACGATCCCCAAAATCTGCTTGTCAATCCAGCCGCTCCCGAACCCGGCAAAGAACAGCCCGCCGCCGCGCCCAAACCGACACCAGCTACGAATGCCGTGCAATAACAACTGGCTTGTTCCAGCCACGCCCCGATTCGTTCCAAAGGTGAAAGAAGATGCTAGATAAATTCAACGACCTTCACTGGCTCGCCCGCTTTTTTGTGATGCTGGTCATCGCCGCCGGTCTGTGGTACGCCTTCGATTATTTCGTGCTGGCCTCCACCAAAGCCGAAACTGCCGAATTGATTCAGCGGCGCGAAGACCTGCACAGTTCCAACGTGCAGGCAGCCATCGTCGAATCGCGGCTGCCGGAATTCAAGGCCAAGTTCGAGCAGTTGAAAGCCGAGTACGAGCAAACCAAAGAGTTGTTGCCGGAAGATGTCGAGTTGTCGCGCGCCTTGGAGAACTTGCAGATCACGGCGCGCAACAACAAGCTCACCATCGTATCGTTTGCGCCGACGGACAAAGACGGCAAAGGCGATGTGACCAAAGATTTCTACCGCATGAAACAAATCGCCGTGAGCCTCACGGGCAATTACCCGAATCTGAAAAATTTCTTTGCGGCCATTTCCGAACTCAAGCGCGTGGTCAATATTTCCAACCTGACGATTACAGCGCTCAACGAACAACGCGAAGGACAAACCTTAGCGGCGAACTTCGTTCTCTCGGCCTTGTACGCCGAAAAACAGGACGTCAATAACTTGAAACCGCTCGCGCCTGCGAAACCGGAAAACGCCGCGCCCGCGCCTGCCGCCGCCGCTTCGCCTGCCGCCGCTGCGCCCGCCCCACCAACTGTTAACTGAACCGAGGTGATCGCAATGATAAGCGACGACTTTGATCGTATGATGACGTTTAGAAGCAATTTGATCCGCGTGTCCGTGACCTTTGTCATGGTCTTTGCCTTCGTTTGGAAAGGCAGCGCCGACACCACACGCACGCCCGACAAAACGCCCGACAAGGCCAAGTCGGCCACGAATGACAAAGGGTCGGCGGAAGAATCCGAACCGTCCGGCAAATCCGCCACCTCCCCCGCGCGCCGCGACCCGTTTCTCGTCCCGGCCAAACTCATTCGCCCGCCGAAGATTGTGAAGCCGGTCGTGGTCAAACCCGAACCCAAGCCGCTTCCTCCGCCCAGTCTTGATAACCGCATGACCGACTACAAAAAGCTGGTGCGCGATTATTACGAAGGGCGCAGCGTCGAGCCGGGCAAACTCGCGCCCTACCTGATTGACGAATTGGCGGTCACAGGCATTTTCCAAAACCAGGGCGGCTACGGAGCCTTTGTGGCCGAGAGTGCCACGCAAAAACAACAGACCTTTTTTGCACGTGCGGGCTGGAAAACCTTCGATGGGTACATCAAGGAAATTCTGCCGACCGGCGTCAAATTCGTCAAAATCGTGCGGCTCGACAACGGAACCGTGCGTCAAGTGGAAGAGTTCCGCGCCTTGCCCGCACCCAATGCGAAGTAAGTTATCGAAGCTCCTTTTGAACCTAATTGTTTTTCAAACTCCAACGCTCAATGTTTATTGAGGCTTTGCAGGAGGATTTATGTTTTGCACAGAACTACTGATCGCCCGCCCATCGCTTGTTCGCAGCGCCTTTGTCGGCGCGCTGTTATTGAGCGTCGGAACGCTGGCCGCGACGCACGAGACGCGCAGCCGCACCGTGACCAAGCCGAATAAAAGTAACGAGATCGTAGCGGAAACCGCGCGCCCGACCACGCTCGAAACGGCTCCGCCCGCGAAGGCTGCCAAGGCCGCGCGTCTGCCCAATGCCCGCACCATTCGCAGCGTCAGAATCTCGAAAGACTTCACGCGCGGCGGACAGGTGCTGGCCACTATCGAACTCGACGGCCAGGCTCAGTACAGCTATTTCACGCTGCCCAGCCCCTATCGTCTGGTTGTGGACGTGCAAAGCGTCGTCAGTGAAGTGCCGAGCGTGATTCAAATTGGTATGGCGGATTTGAAGCGTGTGCGCTTGGGCAAAATGGATGATTCCGTGCGCATCGTTTTTGACAGCGCGAAACCGCAGCCGTTTCAAATTGACGATGACGGCGCAACCATTCGTATATGGTTTGGCGATCCCAAACCCGCGCCCACATTGGCCGCGAATCCAACCAATCGCCCGCAGCCCAGCGCCCCGCCGCTGAACAAAGCTCTCGCTGCCGAAACCAAGCCCGTTCCGACGGTCGTGGCCAACGTCACGAACCCCGCGCCGAAAGCGCCGACGGTAGCCGCCGTGCCCCATCAACCGAAAGCCGCCGTGCCCGCGCCGTATGCGCCAAACGCCAACAGAACGCTGATTCCGGTGCGCCCTGCCGCGTCCAAACCGATGCCGGTGAAGCTTCCTGCCGTCCCGAAACTTTCGACTCGCATGCTCCAAGCGCGTTTTGCTCAGGCGCAGCTCGTTCGTAAATTTGCGCCGCCGACCAAGCCGCTGTTGGCCAAAAACGATGACGTGCCACCGCCGCCCAAAGCTGTCCGTCCCAAAGCGCCGACCGCCACGAAAGCGCCGGTCGTAGCAGAACAACCGCGCCCGACCACGACCGAGTCGAAACAGCCTGCTGCCGCGCCCAATACAACGGCGTCGGAAGCAACACAACCATTGGGCAAAAAAGGCCCCGCCAGAGTGGTGACCGCAACACCCACGCCTGTCACAACGCCTGCGCCAACTGCGACGCCAGCGCCGGTCAAAGCGCCTGGGGCTGAAAAAGTTCTGAACGCGACGCCCAAACCTGTCGCCGCAACCAACACCACACCGGAGAAAACAACGGTGGCGACCGCTGTGACGCCCGCCGTCACGCCCGCCACGACAGCAGCACCGCCCGCACCGCGCCCGCGCGAAGTGACGCAAACGCCCGCCCACCCGCAAACGAGGATTTTCAATCCGGCAGATTATGTGCGGCCCGATTTTGTCGGCGAGCCGATCAATCTGGACTTGCGCTCGACGCAAGGCAAGGTCATAGACATCCGCGACTTCCTGCGGTTCATCACCGACACGTACAAAGTGAATTTCGTGATTGACCAATCGGTGCGCGAGATTCCGATCACCGTGACGTTGCAAAACGTCCCCTGGAATCAGGCGATGGATGCGCTGCTGCGCGCCAATCGGTTGGGCGTAAAAGTCGAAGGCAGCATCCTGCGCGTGATGTCGCAGGAAACCGTCGCGCTCGAAGATCGCTTGAAACAAGAGCAGGTCAAAGCGCGCCAGGAAGCTACGCCGTTGATTACCGAAATGGTGCGGCTGAAATATGCTCGCGCCTCCACGAGTGCTGGCGGTGGCGGTGGCGGCGGGGCAACGACTCCGTCTGCCAGCCCCTCGTCGGCGAGCGGCTCGGTCTCTGGCGCAGGCAGCACCGCGGGCGGCTCAGGCTTGGACGGCATCATCACCAGTCGCCTGTCGCAACGCGGCAAGATTCAGGCCGACCCGCGCACCAATACGCTCATCATCACCGATGTGCCGGAGAACGTCGAAGCGATCAAAGACATCATCGTCAGGCTCGACGTGCCGGAACCGCAAGTGGAAATCGAATCCCGCATCGTGATCGCCAACCGCAACTTCGCGCGTGATCTCGGCGTGCAACTCGGCGCAGTCGCCCTCAACACGGGACGCGGTGGCGTAGCCTCTGCCACGACCATGCCCAACCCGCCCTCACCGGCTGGCACAGGCACGGGCACAGGTACGGGCACAGGCGGGACTGGCAGTGGCAGTTTGTTCGGCCCGATCAACGATGGCCTGCGCGCAGCCGGCGCAACGTTCGGTCTGGGCTTGACGACGGGCGTGATCGGCACTTCGCAAATCAGCGCGATCCTCACCGCCTCCGAGCAAAAGGGCAACGCCAAGACCATCTCGTCGCCGCGCATCACGGCGCTCAACAATCAAACCGCGAACATCGTCAACGGTGTGCAGATTCCGGTGCAAACCGAAAGCAACAACACCCTGACCGTCACGTTTGTCACGGCGGCGCTGCGGTTGGAAATCACGCCGCAGATCAACGACACGGGCAACGTGTTGCTGCGCGTCGTGGCCGAAAACAACTCGGTCAACACGGCGATTGCGACCCGCGCCGCACCTGGCATCAACACGCAGCGCGCCGAAACGACGGTGCTCGTGCCCGATGGCGGCACGACCATCATCGGCGGCATCAACATTGATGTCGAAAGCAACGCACAACAACGGACGCCCGGTGTCTCGCGCATTCCGGGACTCGGCGAATTATTCAAGCGGCGGCAAGTCAGTCGGCAAACGGATGAGATTCTGTTCTTCATCACGCCGCGCATCTATCGCCCGCTGGACACGCCCAAAATGACGACGTCAAATTCACAAAGGTAGCAGGTGTAAAGCCGCAGCCGCTTTCCAACCGGCTGCGGCAACGGGTATGATTTGTTTGGCTGAATGAGCCGTTACCGAAAGGATCACGACTTTGTTCGCACAATTGCTCAATCAATTATCTTCTCGCACCGAAGGCGCGGAAATGGTCTTGCTGGTCGGCACGGACGGCATCGTCATCGAACGAGTTGGCAAGGAAATGGACGCGGACTTCGACGCACTGGCCGCTGAATATGCCGTCGTGCTGAATCGCTCGCGCGCGACCGCCACCGACACAGGCTTGGGCATGCTGAATGAACTGCTGACCATCACCAACGAGTCCATCCTGCTGACCAAAATTCTGAACGAAGATTATTTTGTGATGATGAAACTCAACGCGACGAGCGGGCTGGGCCGCGCACGCTACGAAATCCGCCGCACCGAACTGATGATCGAAGAAATGTTCGCCTAGCGATTACAGCAACTCGATTTCAATGCCCGACGCGCGCGTCTGGTCTTCCTCGTCTTCGACTTTGACGGGCACAGGTTGGCGGCTCGTCAGTTTCACGAGCGGCTGCGCGCCACGCACCGTTTGCAAGCTCAGGACATCGCGCCGCATCTCCGGCACTTCCACACAACAGCCATTCAAACACGCCAACAACCGCTCGGCATGCTCCGCCAGCGGCGTCGCCAGCCGATAATGCACCCACAAGCCATCTTTGCGATCCGCCACCAATCCCACCCGTTTCAAATACGCCAGATGCCGTGAGACCTTCGGCTGATTTGTCCCCAGGACGTCTACTAAGTGACACACGCAGACCTCGCCTTCGCACGCCAACAGGTTTAGAATGCGCAGCCGTGTCTGATCGGCGCAGGCTTTGAAAAGCGTCTCCATTTGCGCCAACCATTGCGGTGATTTTTGGGTTTGCGTTGTTGCCATCGCACGGGAGTATAAAAAAAATCGCGCCAGAAGTAAATATGTCTTGACGAATATAGAATCGCCACCTATACTCCGCCTCGCATACGGCTAGGCGTATGCAATTTTAACCGAGGAGAGAATCTATGACACCAAAAGTACACATCGCCTTAAACGTCAACAATTTACAGGAATCGCTGGCCTTCTATCGCGCCTTGTGGGGCACGGAGCCAGTCAAATTGCGCACGGGCTATGCCAAATTCGATTTGACCGAGCCAGCCGTGAATTTGACGCTCAATGAGAATCCTGTCAAGTCGTTGGGTGCGCTCAATCATCTGGGGATTCAAGTCGGCAGCACAGAAGCCGTCCTGGCCATGCGCGAACGCTTGCAGCAACGCGGCCTTTTGACCGAAGACGAAATGCAAACGAATTGTTGTTACGCCATCCAGGACAAAATCTGGATGACCGACCCGAACGGCTACAAGTGGGAAGTGTTTGTCGTGTTGCAGGATCAACTGCCGGAAACAACGATGTGCTGCGATACATCTGCGGTCGTGAATATAGGTGGGTTGAAACATGAAGCTTCAGGTTGTGCCGTCAGCGCCGTCTGATTTACCTGCCGTGCTGTCGTTATTGGAAGAGGTAAACCTTCCCACCGAAGGCGTGGCGGAGCATTTCGCAGATTTTTTCATTGCACGAGCTAACGAGCGCGTAGTGGGTTGCGTGGGGCTGGAAACATACGGCAACTACGGCCTGCTCCGCTCGTTGGCCGTTGCGCCTGATGTGCAAGGACAGGGCGTGGGCGTGCAACTCACGTCCCAACTGCTTGCATACGCTCAGGCAAATACAATTCGCACAGTTGTTTTGCTCACGACGACTGCCGCCGATTTCTTTGCCCGCCATTTTGGGTTCGCCAACGCAGAACGGAATCAATTTGATGCGGGTTTCGCCGCTTCGCCCGAATGGAGTTTGCCGCGTTGTGCCTCGGCGGTGTGTTTGGCGCGTCGGTTGTCAACGTAAATTTGCTTGCCCGTTGTGACGGCTTTTGCCGCTTGCCGCGCGCTGGTACAATGCGCGTATGAGTACATCCCAACGAGTTCTGATTCTCTGCACCGGCAATTCGGCGCGCAGTCAAATGGCCGAAGGCTTGTTGCGCCATCTCGCAGGCGACCGCTTTGAGGTTTTCAGCGCCGGGACGCATCCGTCGCAAGTCAATCCGCTAGCCATCGCCGCGATGGACGAAAAAGGCATTGACCTCTCGCTGCACCGTTCCAAATCCGTTGACGAATTTGCCGGACAATCCTTCGACACCGTCATCACGGTTTGCGACAACGCACGAGAAGCCTGTCCCGTCTGGCCCGGAGCCAACACGATCCATCACAGTTTTGAAGACCCGGCAGCAGCGGTTGGCAGCGACGAAGAACGCCTCGCCGTGTTTCGCCGCGTCCGCGATGAAATCGAAACCTGGCTGACCGAGTTCTCCCAACCATCACCTCGCTAATCAATTTCCTTGCCCACGAAAACTCCCAAAGAACGACTCGATAAATTGCTCGTGGCGCGCGGGCTGGTGGAAACGCGCGCGAAAGCACAAGCCTTGATTCTGGCCGGGCAGGTGTATTCAGCGCAGCAACGACTCGATAAAGCGGGCTTATTGCTGCCGCTGGACACTGAACTCGCGCTCAAGGAAACAATGCCGTATGTCAGTCGCGGCGGCTTGAAGTTGGCGGCGGCGCTGGATCATTTCAAAATTGACGTTGCGGACTTCACGTGCCTCGACGTGGGTGCTTCGACGGGAGGCTTTACGGATTGTTTGTTGCAGCGCGGCGCAGCACGAGTCGTCGCGCTCGATGTTGGGCACGGGCAACTGGCGTGGAAGCTGCGGCAGGACGAGCGCGTCGAAGTCCGCGAACACGTCAATGCGCGCTTTTTGCAGCGCGAAGATTTTTATGACCGCTTCGATCTGATCGTGTGCGATGTGTCGTTCATTTCGCTCAGGCTGATCCTGCCCGTGTTGCCACCGCTGCTGAAACCGGCGGGGCAAGTCATCACGCTCATCAAGCCACAATTTGAAGTCGGACGCGACGAGGTCGGACGCGGCGGCATCGTGCGCGACGAAGCGGCGCAGCAACGTGTCGTGCAGGAAATCCGCGCGTGCGCTGTTGAGCTTGGCTTGCGCGCCCGTGACGTGACGGATTCACCCATTTTAGGACAAGACGGCAACCGCGAGTTTTTATGTTGCTTCCGCGTGCAAGATAAAGCTTGAGAATTCGCGCGCACTCAGTGTACAACTAGCGCACTTTGGTTTCCCCAATGTTCACTGCCCCGTGAATTTCAGATCGGAGAGAAGACCCAACGTATGAGTCAAAAACAAATCCTCTTAGAAAAAATTGCTGATCGCAGTGCGCGCATCGGCGTCATCGGAATGGGCTACGTGGGACTGCCGCTGGCCGTTGAATTTGCGCATTCCGGTTTTCGGGCAACGGGCTTTGAAGTGGACGCGAGAAAAGCAGCCTCCATCAACGACGGCGTTTCCTACATCATTGACGTGCCGTCTGAGCAAGTCGCGGACTTGGTCAAAGCCGAAAAGCTGCAAGCCACGATTGATTTCGCGGCGCTCGCCGATCAGGACATCATCATCATTTGCGTGCCGACGCCGCTACGCAAAACGAAAGAACCAGACGTGTCGTACATTCTCGCCGCGGCGGAAAAGATTCAGTCCGCGCTGCGTCCAGGGCAACTCATCATTCTGGAATCCACGACCTATCCTGGCACGACGGATGAAGTCTTGCGCCCGATGTTCGACGAAAAAGGATTCGAACTCGACCAGGATTATTTCCTGGCCTTTTCGCCCGAACGAGTGGATCCGGGCAACCCGCAATTTCAAACCAAAAACATTCCCAAAGTCGTCGGCGGCGTCACGGAAGACAGTGCCGATGTCGCCGCCGCCGCGTATGCCGCAGTCGTAAATAACGTGCATCGCGTCGCTTCGGCACGTGCGGCGGAGATGGCAAAACTGCTCGAAAACACGTTCCGCGCCGTGAACATCGGGATGGTCAACGAACTCGCCCAACTCTGCTACACGCTCGGCATTGACACGTGGGAAGTGATCGAAGCCGCCGCGACCAAACCGTTCGGCTTCATGGCGTTTTATCCAGGGCCGGGCATAGGGGGACATTGCATCCCATTGGATCCACACTACTTATCGTGGAAAGCGCGGATGCACGGCTTTGAGGCGCGCTTCATTTCGCTCGCGGAAGAAGTCAATTCGACGATGCCCAATCATGTGGTGGAATTGGTGCAATCAGGACTCAACAAACATCGCAAAGCAGTCAATGGCTCGAACGTGCTGGTGCTCGGCGTGGCGTACAAACGCGACATTGACGATATGCGCGAGAGTCCAGCGCTGGCGATCATCGAAAAGCTCGAAAAGCTGGGCGCGGAAGTCACCTTCCACGATCCACACGTCAACGAAATCATTTTGGAAAACGGATTGCGTATGACGGGGCTGCCGTTGACTGAAGAACTGGTCACGGAAGCCGATTGCGTCGCCATCGTCACCGATCACCGCGCCGTAGATTATCGCTGGGTCGCCGAACGCGCGAAAATCCTGGTGGATACGCGCAATGCGACCCGTGATCTGAAGCGGACGGAATTGGCGGAGAAGATTATTCACTTGTAAGGAGTAGACGGTAGACGGTAGACGGTAGTTTGATCTCAGCTATCAATATCTTCAGGAGAAACCGAAGGATGCTGACTACCGACTACCGACTACCGTCTACTCCATCCTTTATGCCCATCAAACTACTCGCGCTCGACATTGACGGGACGTTGCTCAATCGCAAGAGCAAAGTCACGCCGCGCGTGCGTGAGGCATTGGACGAAGCACAGGCGCAAGGCGTTTTGATCGCGCTGGTCACAGGTCGTCGCTTCAGTTCGGCGCGTCCGATTGTCGAGGAGTTGGAGCTTGCGATCCCGCTCATTTCGCACAACGGCGCGCTGACGAAAAACATCACGACGCTCGAAACCATTCAATATCATCCCTTCGAGAACGAAACCGCCTGCGACGTCATTCGGCTCGGACGCGAATACAAAGCGGACATCATTTGCTGCGACGATCCGCACGGCCTCGGCACGATGGTGCTGGAAGGCGTTTCGCCCGAAAATCGCGCGCTGGACATGTATCTGAAAAAATATTGGGACGCGGTCGTCGAAGTGCCGGATTTATTGGCCTATCTGCAACACGACCCGATTCAGATTATGTTTTCCGGCACGTGTGATCGCATGGACGAGTTTTGCCAACTACTGGAAACAGTCATCGGCGCACGCGCCCAGGTGTTTCAGACGCGCTATCGGCATTTTGATCTGACGATTGTGGATGTGCTTAGCCCGACAGCCTCGAAAGGCGAAGCGGTGGCGGAACTGGCGCGCACGCACAACATTGCACAAGCCGAAGTGATGGCCGTCGGCGACAATCACAACGACTTGCCGATGTTGCGGTATGCGGGTTTGGGTGTTGTAATGGCGAACGCAGAAGATGAGTTGAAGCAGTTGGGCTTTGCGTTGACGGCGTCGAATGAAGAAGACGGAGTCGCCGTCGCGATTGAAAAATTCATCTTGTCGAATAACTAACCACGAGGAAGAAATTGTAATGTCGAAGAACAGAACCGCAACGATTGAAACCAACAAAGGGACGATCAAATTTGAACTCTACGAAGAACTCGCACCGATTACGACGGCGAACTTCATCGGCCTGGCTGAAAGCAAGTTTTACGATGGCCTGACGTTTCATCGCGTCGAGCCGAATTTTGTGATTCAGGGCGGCTGCCCGCTCGGCAACGGCACGGGCAATTCGGGCCAACGCATTCCGCTGGAAGTCACGCCGAACCTCAAGCACGGCGAAGCAGGAGCCGTAGCGATGGCGCGTTCGTCCGACCCGAATAGTGCAAGCTGTCAGTTTTACATCACGCTCGGCCCGACGGCGTTTTTGGATATGCAATACGCCGTCTTCGGACGCGTGACAGAAGGCCTGGACGTGGTGCGACAGATTCGCGTCGGCGACACGATGAGCAGCGTGCAGATTGGGTAAGTCCATTCGTTCGTCCAGCAAAAAAGGGAAGACCAGAATTCATCTGCGTCTTCCCTTTTGCTTTTGGTCAGCAAGCAGTCGTTATGCCTTCTTCGGCTTGGGCGGAACGGTGATGTTGTTCGTCACCGTCTTCGCGCCACAAGCTTTGGCCGAACGAGTCGCACCGCCTTTGGCACCACCGCTGGCAGCTTCGCCTGTGAGCGTCGCCGCGCCACTGCTCACGGTTGCGTTACCGTTTTTGATGGTGGTCGAAGTTTTGAATTTGTCGTTGATGCAGGTTTGAATATCCGCATCACTTTTCGGTGTAGCCGGAGCAGCAGCCTTTTTTGCTTTGGCAGTTCCCTGCCCGGCGTCCTGCGCGAATGTGACCAACGACAACAAGGCCACAACGAAAACACTCAAGAGAGTTTTTTTCATGGTTTTCCTCCAATTGTTGAAATACGGGGCGACGACGAATGGCTCGCCGTCAGTTCAACCACAACACACGCAAACGGACAGACCCGCTACAAGCGAATCGGCGCTGACCGGCTGGTAATGCAATGTGTGTGCTGTGGAGATATAGCTGCTCTTGCTGAGCGCGGGAACAATAGTGGAAAAGTCTGGAAAAGTCTAGGGAAGTCTGGCGAGTAACTTTGCAAGACTTTCCCAGACGCTGTTATCCCTGCCCCCGATTCGCCAACATCCGATCCAATGCAACGCGCGCCCAATGCGCGGTGTCGTCGTCTACGGTGATGTGATTGACGACCTGGCCTGCGATTAAATTTTCCAACGACCAGAGCAGGTTTTCCGGCGCGATGCGAAACATCGTCGCGCACATACACAGGTCAGGCGCAAGCAACGTCACGAATTTGTCGGGATGCTGTTTGGCAAGCCGATTGACCAAATTCACTTCCGTGCCGACCGCCCATTGGCTGCCCGCCGGAGCTTCCTTCAACGTGCGAATGATGAATTCGGTTGAGCCGTTGAGATCAGATTTATTGACGACTTCGTAGCGGCATTCCGGGTGGACGAGCACTTTGATGCCCGGATATTCGGCGCGGCGATCATCTACGTGACGCGGCAGGAAGCGTCCGTGAACCGAGCAGAACCCTTTCCACAAAATCACTTTCGCCTCGCGCAATTCATCTTCGGTGTTGCCGCCCAAATCCAGACGCGGGTCCCACACAACCATTTTGTCGAGCGGGATGCCGTGCTTGAGACCGGTGTTGCGACCGAGATGTTCGTCGGGGAAGAAAAACAATTTGTCCGAACTGCCGAGCGCCCACTCGAACAGCTTCACAGCATTCGACGACGTGCAAACCGCGCCGCCATTCTTGCCGCAAAAGGCTTTCAGACTCGCCGCCGAGTTCATGTACGTGATCGGCATAATGTTGGCGAGACCGAGTTCGTGCAATTGCTCCCAGCCGCTTTCGACCTGTTCGATGTTCGCCATATCGGCCATCGAACACCCGGCAGCCAAATCCGGCAGGATCACTTTTTGGTGCGGCGCGCTGAGGATGTCCGCCGATTCCGCCATAAAATGCACGCCCGCAAACACGATGAAGTCCGCCTCGGGCCGCGTTTGCGCCTGCCGCGCGAGATTGAACGAATCGCCCGTAAAATCCGCGTGAACGATCACATCGTCGCGTTGATAGTGATGCCCTAAGATCACCACGCGATTCCCTAACTTGCGCTTCGCTGACTGAATGCGGTCATACAATTCGGTCTCGCCCAATTGCACATAATCATCAAGCGGCAAGGCGGCTTGCGCATCGTAATTCTGAATCGGTGGAACGGCAGTAGCAGTGTTCATCTTCAACTCCTTCGGCAAAACATCCAAAGACTTAGTGTAACTTGTACACTATCAAAACGACGCTTAGTTTACCGGACGCGAAATGGTCGTGCAAGAGGGTGATTGGAAATAATTTCGGCGCGGCGGGCTGACTCGGAACCGCTTTTGCGTTAGAGTGTCGCGCATCTAATGAGCGACGCAACTGCCACGAAAAAATCCTTTGAATTCACGGCGCGCGAAATCGAAGACGACATTCGCGCCCAAGTGTCGCGCGCCTTTCACGAAGCGCGTTGGCTGATTACGAGCCTGATTCTGCCCGGCACTGAAATCAAAGCGCCGACGATTGAGCAGGCGACGAATTCGCCGCTCGCGGAAATGATGCGCGAAGTAATCGAACACGCGGGCGGCTTGCGCGAAGTGCCGAACGCTTCAGGAAAATGTTTGCAACTGTTGCGGCTGTTGTACGGCAAAGCGCCGAGCCACGAACAAACGATTCCCAGCATTTTCTGGGACACGCCGCTCGGCGCAGCGATCCGCGAATGCTCCGGCAATCTGACGAATTTGGACGATGAAGTGGAATTGAGCGAACCCGAAGCCGCGCGCTTCCTGAGTGTTGGGCAATTGACGATTTTGAGTTATTGCCAAAACGGCGATTTGAAGCCGAGCCGTATGATCGGGCCGCGCTGTTTGTTTACGATTGGCGAATTGAAGGCGTTCAGGAAGCGGCGATTTCAAGAAGAGGACTGAGAATTTAGCCACGAATTACACGAATTTTCACGAATAAAACCGACCTCCATTTTTAGCCAGCAATTCTCAATTTTTAGCCGGCAATTCTCAATTTGAAAAAAACAGATGGCGCATGGGACACATTCTTCACTTTTCATTCTTCCTTCTTCATTGTTTTCGGGACATTTCCTCGTCCGAGAATGAAGAAGGAAAAAGGAAGAAATGAAAAATGTTGCTCCCGCAGGCTCAAACTGAGAATTGCTGATTTTTAGCTTTGAGAGAAATCAAAACCTGAAGCCAAAAGACAATTCGTGAAAATTCGTGTAATTCGTGGCTAATTCGATTTCTGCAATTCAATCAACGTGATCTCCGGCGTGCAGCCGTAGCGCAGCGGCACGACGACCGTGCCGAAGCCGCGATTCACGTACAATTGCGTGTTGCCGAGCACCGCCAGACCGCGCATGAATTTGCGGCTCGGACGATGCAGCCAGCGCGACATGCGGCTTTCTTTCTTCGGCACTAACAGCTTCCAATTGATTTGCCCGCCGTGCGTGTGACCGCTGAGCATCAGGTCAACGCCTGCGCGTGCGGCTTCACGAATCAGCGCCGGATTGTGCGCGAGCAGAATGCGCGTTTCGGTGCGCCACGTGCCCGCGAGCGCGGCTGCCATATCGTCCAACTTCACCATCATATCGTCCACACCGGCCAACTGAATGTACGCGCCGTCTTTTTCGATGCGTTCGTTTTCGTTGCAGAGCACGCGAATGCCTTGTGCTTCGAGCGCGGTTTTCATCAATTGCCCGTCCGTCCAATGATCGTGATTGCCGAGCACCGCAAAGACGCCGTGTTTGGCTTGGAGATGACCCAGTGCGCGGGCGCAGCCGGGGATGAAATCTACCGAATGCGACACGTAATCGCCCGTCAGCACAATCAAGTCCGGTTGCAATGCATTCACGCGCTGCGCCGCCGCCACAATTTCGCTTTCGCTGACGAACGAACTGTGATGCACGTCGGAGAGTTGAATGATGCGGAAGCCGTGAAATTCGGGCGGGAGCTTGACCAGATGAATCGGGAGGTGCGTGAGTTGCACTTGCGTCGTTTCCAACAACGCCGCGCGCAAAAAACTGAGCAGCTTGCGCCGCCCTTCCCATTGGAGGGGGGGCTGCAATGATAAAGGCGAATATTTCTGTTGGGGGGGGCGGTTGATGAGCCGGCGTTTCATCCGCAGGTTCAAATCCGCCATTACGTTTCTTCGTTTCATTGACGTTCGACCGCTGTCGCAGGGAGCCAAGAGACAGCTAAAAACTCCTTTTCAAGCGCGCCCGATTATACGCGCCCCGGCGAGTGGAGACAACCGCGTTACTCGACGGGCAAAAAAATGCTGGCTTGGCATCGTCAATCGGCGCGGCGCTCTTGCTATTTTTTTTCCAGCGGCATATAAAGGCGCTGCTGGGCTAGTGGACTAGCCCACTAGACAACATACCAAATTCGATTTTAGGAGAACGCGTATCACCCCGCTGAAGAAAAACAGCTTCCAGCCGCTCTATCATCAGATTGAGCAAGCCTTGCGCGAAAGCATTGCCACCGGGCAATTGCATCCGGGCGCGGCGCTCTCGGAACGCATCCTTTGTGATCGCTTTGGCGTGAGCCGCATGACCGCGCGACAGGCGCTGCGGGCGCTGCGGGACGACGGGCTGCTCTATGCCGAGCGCGGGCGCGGCACGTTTGTGGCAGAGCCGAAATTCAACGTACAAACTCGACAACTGTTGGGCTTCAGCGAAGATATGAAACAACGCGGCTTGCTGCCGAGTTCGCGTGTGCTGTCCTTCGAGCGGCGCGCGGCGACGCCGGAAATTGCCGAGAAATTACAAATTCCCGCGACCGAGGAAGTCTTTGAAATCGTGCGCCTGCGCCGCGCCGATAAGGTTCCGATGGCGTACGAAACCTGCTGTTTGCCGGTGCGGCTGTGCCCGCATCTCAAACGCATCGAGGTCGAGCGCGGGTCGCTGTACAAAGCGTTGGAGGAGAGCTACGGCGTCAGCATCGAATGGGCGGATGAGGTATTGGAAGCGGCTGTCGCCACGCGCCAGGAAGCCTCGCTGCTCGAACTGCCCGCGCGCGCGCCCGTGCTCGTCGTGCAACGAACGGTCTATTCCACCGACCGCACCCCAATTGAAGTCGTACGCTCCGTCTATCGCGGCGACCGGTATCAGGCGGTCATTCATTTGAAGCGAAAAAAGACGCGAGATTGAAAGGGAATCTTTCCCCTTCGCCCCTTTTCCTACCCTTTGGAGGTTGTATGAAACCATTTTTCAAGCTGCTCATTTCCCTCGCTCTGCTGTGTGCCGCGACGTTTGCGCAAAGCACGACGGGGACGCTGATGGGGACGGTGACCGACCCAAACGGCGCGGTCATCCCAAACGCGAAAGTCACGATCACCGACACCAACACCGGCCTCGCCAAAACGCTGACCACGAATGGCGAAGGCAAATATTTTGCGCCGTCGTTGCAACCCGGCGAATTTACGCTCACGGCGGAAGCGACCGGTTTTCAAAAGCTCACCAAGCAAGGCATTCGCCTGGAAATCAGCCAAACTGCCGAAGTCAATGTGCAGCTTTCCGTGAGCGGCACGGAGCAAGTCATTGACATCGGCGCGGGCGCGATTTTGCTGCAAACCGAAGCGCCGGCGCTCGAACAGACCGTCGAGCAAAAGCTGATTGAGAGCTTGCCGCTCGCCGATCAAAACATCATGCAACTCGTGCAGATCACGCCCGGCGTTGTGTCCGGCAATCCGGGCAATCCGTCGGCGATTGGCTTGATCGGCAACCGTAGCTTCTTCGATTCCAACTTCTCGGTGAACGGCAGCAAGGCCAGCACGAACGAAGTCTTTGTGGACGGCGTCGCCAACACCATCGGCGATTTCAACGGCGTCGGTTTGACCCCGCCCGCGCGTTCGGTGCAGGAATTCAAAGTGCTGAGCGGCGCGGTCTCGGCGGAGTTTGGACGCTCCGGCGGCGGCTTCACGAGCTATGCCACGCGCCCCGGCGGCAAGGCATATCACGGTTCGATCTTCGAGTTTCATCAAAACAGCCGCCTGAACGCGAATGGCTGGTTCAATAACCGCAACCGCATCAATCGCGTCGTCAACAAGCGCAATCACTTCGGCGCGGATTTCAGCGGCCCGGTGTGGATTCCGAAGATTTACAACGGCAAGCAAAAAACGTTTTTCTTCTTCAACTATGAAGGTCGTCGCAACCGCGATCCGTTCGGACAGTTGTTCACTGTGCCGACGCTCGCGCAACGCAACGGCGATTTTTCCGGCATCAAAAATCGCAACGGGCAGGACGTGACGATTTACAATCCCTGGACGACGCGCCAAGTGGGCACAGCACTCACGCGCGATCCGTTCCCCGGTAATCGCATCAATTGCGCCGCGACGAACCCCGCGACAAATAAGCCGTTCTGCGATCCGGTCGCGCTCGCCGCGCTGAAGTTTTATCCCGAACCGAATCGCCCGGCGGACGATGTGGCAGGCTCGAACAACTTCGTTGCGGCAGGCACGAACAAGCTTGACATGAACTACCTTTCGATGCGCGGCGATCATCAGATCAATGACAATCAAAGTCTGAACATTCGGTACACGCGCGTGCGCCGCGACGACGTGCAGGTCAATCCCTTCAATAACGAAGCGTCGAGCGGGCGCGTCGTGATTGATAAATTCACGCACGCCGTCGTCAGCCACACTGCGACCGTCACGCCGACGCTCGTGAACAATTTCCGCTATGGCTACGTGCGCTCGCACGCCAATCAGGTTCCTTTTGCGACGGGGTATGATCCGACGAAATTGGGTTTGCCGAGCTACTTGAAAGACAACGCAGCGATCCTGCAATTCCCGACGTTTGGCATCAGCGCGAATGGTTTCAGTTATTCGCCGCTCGGCTCGCGCGGCTATAACAATCAACCGCGCGACACGACGACGATTGCCGATTCGGTGACGAAAATCTGGGGCAGTCACACGCTCAAAACCGGCGGCGAATATCGCTTGATTCGGTTCCATCCGTTCCAGGTGTTCGACACGACCGGCAACTTCTCGTTCGCGCAAAATTACACACAGCGTAATCCGAACGTCGGTTCGACGACCGAAGGCTGGGGCTTGGCGACGTTCCTGCTCGGTGGTTACTCCAACGCGGCGTATGAATACGGCACGGCGGTGACGATCTTTCATCATTACGTCGGCGCGTATTTGCAGGACGATTGGAAGATCAAGCGGCGGCTGACAGTGAATCTGGGCTTGCGCTGGGACGTCGAAACCGGCACACAGGAATCGCACGACCGCTTGACCTCGTTTGATTTCCGCGCGCCGTCGTCATTGGTCGGACGAGTTAACGCGCCGACCGATGCTACCGTGCGACAACTGCGTCCAAACTTCACACAATTGACCGGGCGGCTGCGGTTTATGGATGAAGGCGAAGCGGAATGGGCGGCAGACAAGAATCGCTTTGCGCCGCGCATCGGGATGGCCTTGCAACTCGGCACGCATTACACCATTCGCGCGGGCTATTCGATTTATTACCTGCCCGTCTCGGTCGAAAACCTCGGCTCGGTCGGCTTCAACTACACGATCAATCAAGGCCAACCGCGACCGGAATTCCCTGAGTTCTTCGTGAGCAATCCGTTCCCGAACGGATTGCCCGCGTTGATCGGCAGATCGCAAGGCGCGAATTCGTTGCTCGGACAAGCCATCACCGCCGTCGAAGACCGCATCACGAGTTCGTACAATCAGGTTTGGAACTTAGCCGTACAACGTTTGCTCTGGCGCGATTGGGTGACGGAAGTGGCCTACGTCGGCAGTCGCGGCGTGCATTTGCCGCTGAACAATTTCAACCTCAACCAACTGCCGGTCGAATTGCAAACGCTCGGCAACACGGTGCTGGGAACGAATGTGCCGAATCCGTTCTTCGGCATCATCACGGACCCGACTTCGACCTTGCGTTTGGCGAACGTTTCGCGCGCCCAACTGCTACGCCCGTTCCCGCAATACACGGCGGTGAACTATTCGCGTCCGCTGGCGAATATGGGCGATTCCAGCTATCACGCGGCGACGATCAAGTTGCAAAAACGGTTCACCAAAGGCTTGTCGTTGTTGACGCATTACACGTGGTCGAAGTCAATGGACATCGGCGGCACGGGCAACGGCATTGCGTTCTTTGATCCGACGCCTGTGCAGAACATCTACAACCTGCGCGATGAATGGTCGCTTTCGACAGCGGACGTGCCGCATCGCTTCGTGCTGAACGGCGTGTACGAATTGCCGTTCGGCAATCGCAAGAAGTTCTTCGCGGGCATTCCGCGCGCGGCGGATGCGTTCATTGGCGGCTGGCAATTCAGCGGCACATACACGTGGCAAACCGGCACGCCGTTGGCGATCACGGCGGCGAATCGCTTGGCCATCGGCAACGCCACGATGCGCGCGAGTTGGAATCCGGGACAGAACGCGAAGATTGAGGTCAATCAAGCGCGCAGCAACGTCCGCAACAACGGCTTCTGGTTCAATACGAATGCCTTCATCAATCCGAACGATCCGCTTGGCCCAACGAATCCGAACGGCCCGACGACGGTGGATTCGACGAAGTTCGTGCTGGGCAACACGTCGCGCACAGTGAACAGCGTGCGACGCGACAATTACATCAACCTTGATCTGTCGCTCTTCAAGACGTTTCGTTTGACCGAAAAAGTGAAGTTCGAGTTTCGCGGCGACTTCTTCAACACGGCGAATTACGTCGTGTTCGGCACGCCGGTCACGAACGTCAACGATGCGCAGTTCGGCAGAATCACGACGCAACTGAACACGCCGCGCCGCATTCAATTGGCGGGCAAGCTGTATTTCTAACGGCTGTCCGTAATCCGCCACGAGCAGTGAGGCATTTGACTTGGCCTTGCTGCTCGTTGCATTTTGAGCGTATGAGAAACACAACTTATTTTTCACCGCAGAGGCGCAGAGGTTGCGCAGAGGCAACGCAGAGGAATGAAACGGAGACAGGGAGCGCGGGGGAGAGGGGGACAGCAGGCCGAACGATCTCCCCCTCTCCCGCTCTCCCCATCCCCCCCTCATTCTTACCTCTGCGAAACCTCTGCGGTTCTCTGCGCCTCTGCGGTGAAATGGCTCTGTTGCTGATGGCCCTAATGGCAATGGCGGTGTCTCCGTTGCAAGCCCAGAAAAAGCCGCAACCGACGAAACGCAAAGCCGCGACACAAAAGCCCAAGCCCGCGCCCGCCAAACCGGCCTCCGAACCCGAAGAGAAAACGGAAGACCTGTTGCCAACGCCGCCCCCCAAGCCGCCGCTCAATCCGAACGAACCGCTCGGTCGCATCGTGTTGCTGCCGCTGGATGATCGCCCCGCTGTGGCGCAATTCGCGCAGATGATCGGCGCGATTGGCGATTACGAAGTGGTGATGCCGCCGAAGGAAATGCTCGGACGCTTCACGACGCCCGGCGACACGAAAAAGCTGCGCGATTGGCTCGGCATCGTGAATTACACGAAGATTGACGCGGTCGTGATTTCGGTAGATATGCTCACCTACGGTGGCCTCGTCGCTTCGCGTGCGCCCGACACCACACAAGCCAATGCCATCAAACGGCTGGAGTTTTTTCGCTGGCTCAAGAGCAAACATCCGACCGTGCCGATTTATGCCTTCAACGTGCTGATGCGTGTTGCGCCGACGGCAAGCAAGGAAACGCGCGCGTGGCGCGAGGATTTGGCGCGTTGGGCCGAGTTGATGGATCGCGCGCCGAAAACGAATGACGCGAAACTGCAAGCGGAGTTGGAGCAACTGAAATCCAAACTGGATCGCACGGTGATGGACAACTACCTCGCCGCGCGCCGCCGCGATCTGCAAGTCAATCTGGCGATGATTAAGCTGTACCAGGAGCGCGTGATTGACAACCTGATTTTTCTGCAAGACGACGCGCGCGAATACGGCTTGCATCGGCACGATCAATTGATTCTGCGCGAACGTTTGAAAACAGGCGGCTTTGACGATGAAGTCCCCATTTACAACGGGGCGGACGAAGGCTCGCTGTCGTTGGTTGCGCGCGCCGTGCTCGACCGGCAGAAACAAAAGATCAAAGTCGCGGTCGTCTACTCGTCCGAAAAAAGCCGCAAGGTGATCGCGCCCTACGAAGACCATCCGCTCGAATTCACCGTCGAAAATCAAATCAAAGCGGCGGGCGGACAATTGGTCAGTGCAAACGAAACGCCCGATTACACGCTCTACGTGAACGCGCCGGAAACTAACGCTTCGGAATTCACGATATTCAGCAAAAACCTCGTCGCGGATTTGAAAGCTGGCAAGCCCGTCGCGCTCGCCGATGTACACTTCCCTGCCCCACATTTCAGCGGCGCGGACGAACGTTTGGTGACGATTCTGAAGACTGAAAAATTGATTGATAAATTGACGGGCTATGCCGCCTGGAACACTGCTGGCAACACGCTCGGCACGACGATTCCGGCGGCGAATCTGCGGGTGTTTTCCAAGCAAATCACTGACGCGCCGGAACGTGCTGCGCGTGCCAGCGTCGCGCATTTTGAATTTCTGCTGCATCGCTTCGCGGGCGATTACTTGTATCACAACCTCGTGCGCTTCGAGATCAACGCCCAACTGCGCAAGCCACCCGCTGTGCCGACCGACGAATTCACTGACGAGATGTACAACCGTACGAACAAACAAGTGCAAGACAAGTTGCAACCGCTGCTCGAACGGTTTTTCGCGGAGCATTTTCAAGGTCGAACGTACCCGCTCGGTTCATTCAATGAACAGAAACGTGAGCTTCGGATTGAGTCACTCAAAGGGCTGAAGATTTACCTGCCCTGGCCGCGCACGTTTGAAGCCACTATCGAATATCAATTTGAATTTTCCATAAAATAACCATTCTTCCTTCTTCCTTTTTCCTTCTTCATTCTTTCTCTGAGGTAAGTTGTCGTAACAAACCTGCTTCCTCGGAAAACAATGAAGAAGGAAAAAGGAAGAAGGAAGAATGTTGCTGGCCAATGAAGCAATGACCGCTGCACTCATCATTCTCATCTTTCTTATTTTCGCAGCCCTGATGATTTCGCGGAAAATGCCTGCGATTTTGGCCGTGCCGTTGATGGCGATTGGTTTTGCTGCCGTCGCGCGCACGCCGCTCGACACGATCCTGAACGATGTGATGGTCGGCGGCGCGAAACAATTGGTCGAAGCCTATTTGATGGTGTTCGCGGGCGCGATGCTGGGGCGCGTCGTGATGCAAACCGGCGTTGCCGAGGGCATCATCAAACGCGCGGCAGAATTCGGCGGCGATCAACCGCTCGCCGTTGCCATCACGTTGATGATCGGGATTGGCTTGTTGTTCACGACGCTGACCGGTTTGGGCGCAATTATTATGGTCGGCAGTTTGGCGCTGCCGATCATGATGAGCATTGGCGTGCCGCGAAAGCTGGCCGGCGTGTTATTTATTTTGGCGTATGGTTTGGGTTATGTCTTCAATATCGCGGCGTGGGGCTTTTATCAGCAAACCTTCAAGATCGAGCGCGAGCCGATTCGCAATTTTGCTATTGTGCTGTTCGTGATTGATGCGCTGGCGGTGCTGATTTTCTTAGTCATCGCATCGCGGCGGATGAACAAATACGGCGCGTGGGCAGTCGCGTTAGAAGAAGAGACAAGCAAACGCGATGTGATGTTGCTGGCGCTGTTGTTGCCGATTCTGCCGCTTATCCTGCACATCGGCATCGGCTGGCAGGTGTTGCCATCATTTCTCATCAGCGCCGTAATCGGCGTGCTCATCACGCGCCCCAAAGAAATCGTCAAGCAATTGACGAGCGCAGCGGTCAAAGGCTTGGAAGATGTCGCGCCTGCGATTATTTTGATGATCGGAATTGGGATGCTGCTGACCGCAACGAAATTGCCCGGCGTGCGCGAGGCGTTGCAACCGTTGATTCAAGGCATCCATTTCAGTTCGCCGCTTGTGTACGTTTTGTTCTTTGGTTTGCTGTCGCCGCTCGCGTTGTATCGCGGCCCGCTCAATATTTACGGGCTGGGCATCGGCATCTTCTCGCTAATCGCGTCGTTGAATTTGCTTTCGGCAACGGCGCTCGTCGCAGCAGTGATGTGTTTGGTGCAAGTGCAAAACGCCTGCGACCCAACCAACACGCACAACGTTTGGGTCGCGAATTACGTCGGGATGCGCGTCGAAGAAACGACCAAAGAAACGCTGCTTTTCAAAGTCGTAATTTGTATGGCAGGCTTGATTGCAGGCAGTCTTTTGTATCTCAGATAATTGAAGCCTGTGCGTAATGCAAAATTGATTCTTCATTCTTCATTCTTCATTCTTTTCGAGGGAGAGAAAAAAAACCTCTCGTCAGCAATGAAGAAGGAAGAATGAATAGGGAAGAATAAAAAGCTGTATTTATCGGGCTTTTTGTCACGAATATATTTGGAGGACGCCCCATGTTCAATTCACTTCTTCTCGCCTTCGCGTTGTTGTTGCCACAGCAACCGACGCGGCAGCCACAAACGCCGCAAACACCACCACCGACTACGCAACAACCTGCGCCACCTGTGCCGGATGAACCGCCCATCGTCACCAAACATTCGATCAAAGCGGGCGGCAAAGAATTGCGCTACACCGTCACGACGGGCTTTATGCCGATCAAGAATGTGCAAAGCGGTGAGACCGAAGCGCGCATGTTTTTTATGGCCTACACGCTCGACGACACCGCCGACAAGGCGAAACGCCCGCTGATGTTTTCGTTCAATGGCGGCCCCGGTTCTTCGTCGGTGTGGTTGCACCTCGGCGCATTGGGGCCGAAGCGCGTGAAGATGCAGGACGAGGGCTGGTTGCCCGCGCCGCCCTATCAATTGGTTGAGAACGAACACACGTGGCTCGACCAAACCGATTTGGTCTTCATTGATCCGGTCGGGACAGGCTTCAGCCGCGCGACGAGACCGGAACTCGCGGCGAAGTTTTTAGGCTTGCAAGGCGATCTTGACTCGGTCGGCGAATTCATTCGGATGTACCTGACGCGGCACGAACGTTGGTCGTCGCCGTTGTTTCTGGTCGGCGAAAGCTACGGCACAACACGCGCGTCGGGTTTGAGCGGATTGCTCGTGGATCGCGGCATTGCCTTCAATGGCGTGTTGTTGATTTCAACGATTATGAATTTTCAGACCGCGCGATTTGCGCCGGGCAACGACCTGGCCTATTTGCTGATGCTGCCGTCGTACACGGCGACCGCGTGGTATCACAAAAAGCTGCCCGCCGATTTGCAGCGTCAGCCGCTGCGCAAAGTGCTGGATGAATCCGAACGCTGGACGATGAATGAATATCAACTCGCGCTCGGCAAAGGCGACCGCTTGACGAAAGCCGAACGACAAAAAGCCGCCGAGCAAATGGCGCGCTACACCGGCTTGCGCGCAGAGTTCGTAGACAACAGCGATCTGCGCGTTGATCTCGGTCGCTTCAACAAAGAATTGCTGCGCGATCAGCGGCGCACGTCCGGTCGGTTGGACAGCCGCTTCACGGGCATTGATGCGAACGCGGGCGGCGAGCGCCCCGACTTCGATCCGAGTATGAGCGCGATTCGTCCACCATACACGGCAGCCTTCAACGACTATGTGCGGCGCGATTTGGGATTCAAAACCGACACGGTCTATCACATTCTCGGCGGCGGCTTCACCTCGCCCTGGAATTGGGGTTCGGATAACGCCTACGCCGACACGAGCGTTGCGTTGAAGAGCGCGTTTGCCAAGAATCCGTTTATGAAAGTGTTTGTCGCGTTCGGCTACTACGATATGGCGACGCCGTATTTCGCGGCGGAATACACGATTGACCACATGAATCTTGATCCGACGCTGAAGGCGAATATCAAGACGGCGTATTACGAAGCCGGACACATGATGTACATCGAAACGAAGTCGCTGGCGAAGTTGAAGAGCGATATGGCGGCGTTTTTGCAAAGCGCAATTCCGAGCAAATGAATTCAGCCACGAATTACACGAATTTTCACGAATTTTATTGGGTGATGAGCCATCGCGTGGAACCCTAAACTATCAGTTCGGAGAAAAATTCGTGTCAATTCGTGTAATTCGTGGCTAAAAATAAAATGAAAGTTCGCATTGGCATTGATGTTGGCGGCACGTTCACGGATGTCGTCGTGATTGACAGCGAATCGCGCGCGTTGGTCGGGCAATTAAAATTTCCGACTTCGCACGATGCGCGCGAAGGTGTCGCGCTCGGCATTGTGACGGCGCTCGAACGGGCGATGCGGCAATTCAATTTGCAGCCTGATGACGTTTCGTTCATCGCACATAGCACGACGCAGGCGACGAATGCGCTGCTGGAAGGCGATGTGGCAAACGTTGCCGTGCTCGGCATTGGCAGCGGCGTCGAAGCGTTGCTGGCTAAACGTGCGACGCGCATTCCGCCGATTGAACTCGCGCCGAATAAGTTTCTCAAAGCCGATCATCGTTTTATCCGCGCGCACGAAATTGAGGCGGCAATTGACGCGCTGAAAACCAACGGCGCGCAAGTCATTGTCGCCAGCGAAGCCTTCAGCGTGGATCGCACCGCGCACGAAGAACAAGCGGTTGAGAAAGCCAACGCGGCAGGCTTGCGCGCGACGAGCGGACACGAAGTCAGCAGCTTGTACGGCTTGCGTGTGCGAACCAGAACCGCCGTCATCAACGCGGCGATTTTGCCGAAGATGATTGCGACGGCGGAAATGACCGATGCGTGTGTGAAGTCATCGGGCATCGCTGCGCCGCTGATGATTATGCGTTCCGACGGCGGCGTGATGAGCGTGGACGAAGTACACGGGCGACCCATCTTGACGATGCTCTCCGGCCCGGCAGCAGGCATCGCGGGCGCGTTGATGCACGAGCGTGTGAGCGATGGCATCTTCATCGAAGTCGGCGGCACGAGCGCAGACATTTCCGTGATCCGCGACGGCTCGCCTGTGACGCGCCCAGCGAAGCTGAATGGGCATCGAATGTACCTGAACACGCTGGACGTACGCACGCTTGGCGTGGGCGGCGGCTCGATGATTCGGGCTTCAAAAACGGAAGGCAAGATTACTGACGTCGGGCCACGCAGCGCGCACATCGCGGGGCTGTGGTACACGTGCTTTGCGGAGCCGGATGAATTGCGCGCGGCGGAGATTGAATTTGTGCAGCCGACGGCGAGCGATGCGGACGATCATGTGATTTTGCGGTGCAAGGATGGCAAGGGCTATGCGCTCACGACGACTTGCGCGGCGAATTTGTTGGGGTTGGTGAAAGCGGAACATTTTGCTTTTGGAAATATTGAGGCCGCGCGGATTGCGTTTGAGAAGTTGGGGGAGTTTTTTCACCGCAGAGGCGCAGAGGCCGCAGAGAAATTCGCAGAGGAGGTGTTGGAGATTGGGTGTCAAAAAGTTGCGAAGGCGATTGAGGAATTGATTCTGGAATATCAGCTTGATCGGGAGAACGTGGTGTTGGTCGGCGGTGGTGGTGGGGCGGCTTCGCTCGTTCCGTTCACGGCTAGGCTCATGAATTTGGATCATCGCATCGCGCGCAATGCCGAAGTGATTTCGCCGATTGGTGTGGCGATGGCGATGGTGCGCGATACGATTGAACGCAACATCGTTGACCCTTCGCCCGAAGACATTTTGCGAGTGCGCCGCGAAGCCGCCGAAGCCGCGATCCAGGCGGGCGCAGTCGCGGACAGCATCGAAGTGCAAATCGAAGTGGACAAGCGACGCAACTTGGTGCGCGCGACGGCGATGGGCACGACCGAACTGCGCAAACGCGATGACAGCCAACAAACACAGGGCGTGGAGCCTTGTCGAGAAGTCGCCGCGCGTTCGATGCGGTTGGAGTTGAGCGAAGTGCATCTTGCCGCCGAAGCGGGCCATTGGTTGGTGTTCACGGGCGCGCAAAAAGTTTCATCGCTCTTCGGCTTGTTCACTTCGCGGCGCGAACTCTTGCGCGCCGTAGATCATTCGGGTGTCATTCGGTTGCAACGCGGCGCGGCGCACGTGCGTACTTGTCACTTGCCGCAACTGCACGCCGAAATTACAGACGTCGTCGAACAATTGACAGACTTCGGCGATGCGGGGCGCGCGCTGCCGGATGTGTTTGTGTTGTACGGCGCGCGGATCGCCAATTTTTCCGGCCTCGCAGATTTGGAGCAGGTTTTGGCGCTGGCTGAGGTAGAATTGCGCTCGTTGGATGCCACAACCAAATTGATCGTCATTGCCTGTCCCAAGTGAATTGAAGGAGTGGTTGTATGAACAAGCTCGTCTTTATACTTTTGCTGAGCGTTGTTGTCGGCGCACAAACGCTCGAACCTACACGACAAGATCGTCAACCGCTCACACGCGCTGAACCGGAACGCGCCGCCAAAGCGCAGGAATTGTTGATGCAAGCCCGCGCGGCGCTGGGGCAAAGCGCCAAGCTGGATGACGTCAAAACGCTGTCCGTCAATGGCAAGCTGCGCCGCCTGACGTATACAGCTTCGGGGTCGCCCACCAGTTTTGTCAGCATGAGCGGCATGGGGGTGGACATGGATCCAACCATCTTCGGTGCCAAAAACGTCAAGGAGCATTTTCGGGAAGGCAAGGTGGAATACGACTTTTCGTCGCCCGATAAATTTCGTTGGCAAGAAGATATGGAACGCGCCCAGGTCATCGGTTTTTTTGACGGCGAGCAATACTGGCAGAGGCAGCCTTTTGGCCCCTACCCATTGATCCATCCGATGCCGAATCCACGCATGGCTGAACTGATGAAACAACGCCTGCACGCGCAATACGCGCCCATCACGCTCGGCCTGTTGTTTGCGCCGCCGCCTGGATTTGCGCTGGAATACAACTACATCGGTGAAAAGCCGTTCCGGCAAACCGTCGCTGAGGTTATCACGCTCACCGGCCCTGGCGACTTCAAGGCCGATTTGTATTTGGATCAGAAAACCTTTCTGCCACTGCTGCTGCGGCTTGTGGTGGGCGGGGTGATGCGTCCGGCAATGGTAGTGATGCCGCACGGAACTACGCCCGAAGAAGGAAGGCGCGCGCTGGAAATCGCCCGGCAACAAGCGGACGCCAAACCGCCCGGCCAACAGGAACGCGAGAAGCTGATTTTGTTTGAAGAGTACCGCACGGTGGACGGCGTGTTGTTTCCGCACAAAATCTCCACGCAGATCAACGGCAGGCTGATCGAAGAACTGACCTTCACGAAATTTAAGGTCAATCAGCCGATCAAACCTGAAAAATTTTCGGAAAAGCAGTAGAATCTCCGCCGTGAAGTACCGAGTCGCCTGTCTCAGTTTTGTGGTTCTGATGTCTGCCGCCTACGCGCAATTGCACGTGGTGCGGCACGATCCGGCGGCGCACACCCAACAACTGCTGCAACAAGCGCGCGCGGCCATCGGGGCTATGAATTTGCAAAGCCTGGAGGTCACAGGCAAAGTGCGGCGCAAAGTGAAATACGTCGAGGTGACTTCGCCGACCAAAGTCGAAGAGAAAGAAAAAGAACTGACCAGCAAGCTCAAAATTGAATTCGTCTGGCCGAACAAATTTCGCGTGCGCGAAAAAGGCACGCAACTCAACGGGCTGGGTTACGAATTTCTCTCCATCGTCAACGACCGCGACGCCTGGGTCTATCCGCAACCGATTGTACCGTCCACGCCGGAAAATCGGCGCGTCGTGAGCGTCGAGGAAGCCGAGCAAAACCTGATTCGACAAACCCATCTGGCGCGCGCCAACGTTTCGCGCTTTACCGTCAGTTGGCTGCTCAGTTCGTGGCCGACGTGGCCGCTGGAATTCAACTATGCGGGGCGCATCAGCACCGAAGCCGGAGTCAATGAAGTGTTGTTGGTGCGCGATGGCGATGGGTACAAAACCTTGTTGCTGCTCGATCCGAACACGCACCTGCCGACGATGCTCAACGAAACGGTGGTGATGCCACAACGCATCACGGTCATCCCGACGGGCTTCGGCTTTGATCGCCGCTACAATCGCGCGATTATGATGAAAGCGCGCGAAGAACGACAAGCACGCACGCAACCGCCGCAACCCGTGTCCATTCAAATGCGGTTGTCGGAGCGCCGTCTGGTGAATGGCATCAACTTTCCGCATCGCATCACGACCTATCACAATGGCATCGAAGTCGAGACAATTGAGTTGGACGAATTTGAGATCAACCAGCCGATCAATCCGAAAAAATTTGAAGAGAAACGACCGCAATGAGAGAGGGGGAGAAAGGGAGAAAGGAAATAGCACTTGGGTTTGGTGTCTTTTCGTCTCCTCTTCTCCCCGTCTCCCCACCCCCCGATCTCCCCTGCTCCCCTTCTCAACTCGCGGCAGCTTGCGGAATCCCGGTCATTTATGAAACACTTCCGCTCGCTTTCGGGCGGGTGATCTACTTAGCCGAAGCTTCCTTGCAACCGGCACGCATTACGGTCAACACGACGGCAATCGCCCAACTGGCCGCTGCCGCCTGGCAAGCACCCGCCGAGCAGCGCCCGTGGTTTACGGAAACCGCGCTTACGGAAGTCGCCATCGCGCACGAGTTGTATCATATCCTCGCCCAACAGCCGTCCAGCGCGCGGGCGGAAGCAGCGGCGCATCAATTCGCCCAGACCTTAACCGGATTACCTTTTTCGCCTCACGTGTATGAGGCGGTTTTGAAACGAACTGCCGGATGTCGGATTACGAAGAATATTATTTAGGAATTGATGGCGGGCAGAGCCATACCACTGCGTTGATTGCCGACGCCAACGGCTTTATCGTGGGACGCGGGCTGTCTGGCCCCTCGAATCACACGCGCGAAGCGGGCGGGCGCGAACGATTGGAGCGCGCCATCAGCGAATCGGTCAGCGATGCGTTGCGCGACGCCGGGCTGATGGAACGCGGTTCCGTGAGCGATTTTTATTTTCACAGCGCGCATCTGGCAATGACGGGCGAACCAGCGGATAAGCTTCCGTTCGTCGAACAACTGCTCAGCGCCGAACATCTCGTGGTCGGGCACGATGCGCCGGGCGCACTGGCCGGGGCGCTCGCAGGCCAAACCGGAATCATCGTGCTGGCCGGCACGGGGTCGGTCGCGTACGGCGAAGTGCAGGTGAATCAAAACAGCATCTGGCACGCGCGCATCGGTGGCAATGGCTATCTGTTCGGCGATGAAGGCAGCGGGTTTTGGATTGGCAAAGAATCGTTGCGGCTGGCGTTGCACCGAGAAGACCGCGATCTGCCGGACGGCGAAGCGTTCCGCGCGGCGCTGCTCACGCACTTCAAACGTGACCGCCTTCAAGCCATCGCCGAAGACGTCTATGCCGGAAGCATTTCGCGCGATCAACTGGCTTCGTTCACAACGCGCGTGGATCGGCTCGCCAAACAAGGCGACGAAACGGCGCTCGGCCTATTGCAGCAGGCGGCGGCAGATTTGGCGGAACTGGCCGAAGCGACGGCCAACAAACTCGGCGCGACGCGGCGGCGCATTCAGGTTTCCTACGGCGGCGGCATATTCAACAGCAAACTGTTGCTGCGGCAATTCAAGACCGGAGTCAAAGAACTGCTGCCCAAAGCCCATGTCGTCGCACCGCATTACGGGCCGGACATCGGCGCGTTGCTGCTGGCCTATCGCAACGCCGAGAAGAAAATGACCAAGCAATTGCTGAAAAATTTGAGTTATGCAGATTGAACACATGCGCGGCGGGCTGATCGTTTCGTGCCAAGCGCCCCCCGGCTCGCCGCTGCACGATCCGTATGTGATTCGTGCGATGGCGCTGACGGCAGAACAACAAGGCGCAGTTGGCGTGCGGCTCAACGGAGCGGCGCACGTGGCAGCGGCGCACGGAACGCTCACCGTGCCGATCATCGGTCTGGAAAAAGTCGTCACGCCTGGCTCCGATGTTTACATCACGCCCACGTTTGCCGTCGCCGAACGCCTCGCCCACAGCGGCGCAGATGTGATCGCCGTGGACGCAACGCAGCGCACACGCCCGAACGGCGAGAAGATGGAGACGTTGATTGCGCGCATTCAAACCGAGTTCGCCAAACCCGTGATGGCGGACATTGCGACGTACGAGGAAGGCTTGCGGGCCGCCGATGCTGGTGCCGACCTGATTGCGACGACGCTCTGCGGTTACACGCAGGAATCGGCAGGGGCTGCGCTGCCGGCTTTCGCGCTGCTCGAACAACTGGCGACCAACCTACGCCTCCCGATCATTTGCGAAGGCGGAGTCGCTACGCCGGAAGAAGTGCGACGGGCGTTTGATTGCGGCGCGTTCGCCGTGG
>CAZWAK010000049.1:0-46726 GCA_964631865.1 uncultured Heliobacteriaceae bacterium
CGTTTGGAGTGCGACGGTCTCGACGTCGCTTTGGTAGCGTGAGCGATGAGAAAGCTACGTCGAGCCGCAGCACTCCAAACGCTTCGCGCACCTTTCAATCTAAAAACTGATTTGGGGGAAAGATGAAACATCTCCGTTGGTCGCTCATCATTTTGTCCGTGCTCAGTCTGTTTGTTGCGCAAGCGCAAACTTCACGCACCAACACGGCTGCGTCGTATCTGGAGCGCGGCAAGAGCTACTTTGAAAAAGGGGAGATGGAACGCGCGTTAGCCGATTTCGAGTTGGCGCTCCGCTTCGATCCGAATTCGGCGGAAGCAAACTACAATCACGGTTTGATTCATCTCCTTCAACTCAACTTTGACCGCGCGCTGGCGGATTTTGACCGCGCGCTCGAACTCAATCCGCGCCTGGAAGTGGCGTGGGTGAATCGCGGCAGTATTTGGTATCACAAAGGAAAGTACGACCGTGCGATTGACGATGCTGCACAGGCAATCATACTCAATCCGCATCGTGCGTCCGCGTGGAGCAATCGCGGTATCGCTCGGCACGAACTTGGCGATCTGGAAGGTGCAATGACTGATCTCAGTCAGGCGATCAAACTGGACGCCAAGCGCGCGCAGGTCTGGAACAATCGTGGCGCAATCCACTTCAGCAAAGGCGATTGGGACAGCGCGATCCGCGACAATACACAAGCCATCAAACTCCAACCCGATTTGGCCGAAGCCTGGGGGGATCGCGGCGCGGCACGAAAATTCAAAGGTGATCTGACCGGTGCGCTGGCCGATTACAACCGCGCCCTTGCATTGAACCCACAACTGGATACCGCCTGGTTCAATCGCGCGATGCTCTGGCTGGAGCAAGAAAACTGGGAACGCGCCCGCGCGGATTTGGATCGAACCATTGAGCTGCAAGCAGGGTATGCGACAGATGCGTATGCGCAGCGCGGTTTGCTTCATTTGCGGCAAGAGCAGGAAGCCGAGGCGCAACAGGATTTCGCGCAGGCTCTCAAGCGGAACCCAAAGTTGCGAGCCGACCTGGAACGAAAAATCGCCGCCGTGCGACACGCCAAACGCTGAGCTTCGTTAGCGCGACAACAACACGCCCGATCCATCGCTGAAAATGCCTGCGACACAGCCCCAATGGTTTTTGCATCGCTCGACCACGTGAGCGTGGATCTAAGTGCTGGTGACTGTCCATTGGCATTGCACAGGCATTTTGGCGATCTCACAAAACAGGGCGTGCGGGTCTGCGACACGCACCATTTGACGCAGTTTGATTTGTGCATTGGTGCGCGACACAACCGGAGGATACAGCTTTGAGGGTTTGCTCGTTTGTTCGAGGTGCAACACCACACGAATCGTCTGTTTCCGATTTGCCAGTTGTGCAAAGGCGTGGCAATCCGCTTCTTCGTGCCGTTGAGCCAAATACAGATTGGCAAGTGTATCGCGTACCTTGCGCGCAATTTCCAAAAACAAGTCTTCCGTCTTGTTGCGTTGTCTTCGGCGATAATCCTTTACTTCCAGCAACCAGAGTTGATCATCTGCTCCCGCCTCAAAAGCCACGATGTCAACGCAGCGGCTTGCGCCCAGCTTCTGCACATGTTTTTTGTAGAAAGACGTTTCATCGTATTTGATAGCTTGCCATGTTTTCGGAAAAGTAAATGTGAGCCGCCCTTCCACAATGTCAGGCATTGCGTTCTCCTCCTGCCTGACCCACGCCATGTACCAACGCTTCGTACCGTTCAGCTTGGTCAATCTCTGCATCGAGCGCGGTGATTGGTTCGATCTCTTCCAGCGAATCCCCCGCGTGGACAACCACTCCATTCTCCCCTGGTGCAAGGGCGAAAAAGCGTCCAGATGGATGTTTTGCAGAAGCCTTCTTGAGTTGTAAATCCAGTTCCTTCAGCAAAAATAGGCTATGAGTCGCAATGATAACTTGTGTGCCCTGTTGCGAGATTTTGACTAAGGTTTCTGCAAGCTTGGCGATCAACAAAGGATTAAGATTTGTTTCTGGTTCATCCCAATAAAGGGTGGATTTGTCCATCAAACTTCCATTGGCAATGAGGTAGGCCACACTAGCCAATTTGCGCATCCCTTCCGCCACTAGAGGCATTTCCATGTTACCTTCACCTGGCAAACGCAGAATGAATCGTCCATTCTCATTCCTGACAGTGCCGCCAAGAATCTTCTCTAATGGTTCCAATAATGCCCGCGTTTTCTCATAACGTGGGCCACGTAAAAGTGGGCGTTCCAGTGCCAAACACAAATCGAAATAAGTTTCGTCTATTTCGATGTGATAATCCCGGTATAGGCTGGCGAAGCCCGGATACATTGAGAGAACTTCTTTGGTGGGAAAAAAGATAGCAGGTGCCGCACCTCGATATGCTTTAACGTTACCGAGACTTACTTCAGTCTTACTATTTGTTGCAAACGAGAACGACATCTGAACTCTCGTTTTATTGTGGAAACTTATATGAATTTCGGCTCGGCTACGTCCCTGCCCGCGTCGTGCGAGGCGACCAAGACTATCTGGGCGGAACGTTTTGACCAGTTTCTCGGCGATCATTTTTTGCAAATCCAGTCTGGAATATGTGCCATTTGTATCTTTGACGAGAGAATGGCTGACCCAAGCACCGCAATACCCCAACTTCAGCAAATGGCTTTTTCCTAAACCGTTTGCGCCAAGAATGACATTCAATCCCTCCGAAAAATCGAGTTGTGCAGAAGAGAAGACAGTAAAGTTTTTGATTTTTAGCGATTTCAGCATCTTGAAATATTCCTATTGACCATTCAGCATGACGCCTTGTCCGTCGCTGAAGATACCAGCCACGCAGCCTGTCATCAACGTCGCCAACGTCGCTGCCAACAACGCGCGAAAGCCCAGGCTCGCCAAATCATCGCGCCGCGAAGGAACTAACGCCGATGTGCCGCCGACAAAAATCGCCACTGAAGCGACGTGCGCAAAGCCGCATAACGCATAGCTCAAAATCACGACGGTGCGCGGATCAGTGATTTGCCCGCTCGTCGCCATCGTCGCCAAATCCTGATACGCGACGACTTCGGTCAACATCACGCGCTCGCCCAATAACCGCGCGGCTTCCATCAAATCGGCGCGCGCAATGCCCATCAAGGCGGCGAAGGGATAAAACACCCAACTCAAAATCTTGACGATAGACAACGGCTCCGACAGCCCGAACCAACGACTCGGCCAGCCGATCAGCTTATCGAATAACGCGACAAATGCGAGTCCCGCAATCAATAACGTTCCGATGCCAACGGCTAACTTCAATCCGTCGTTCGCGCCCGCAATAATCGCGCTCATCAAGTTACGTGATCGCGCGCCTTCGTCTTCCGGCGGAATTGCATTCAATGTTTCCGGCGTTTCTGTTTCGGGGAGCAACAACTTTGCCATCACGACTGCTGCCGGAATCGAAATCACCGAAGCCGACAGCAGGTGTCCGGCGATTTGCGGAAACGTTTTGCTCAGCATCAGCACATAAATCCCCAGCGTCGTCGAAGCCACCGTCGTCATCCCCGCGCTCAGCACCATCAGCAATTCCGACCGCGTCATCTTGTCCAAATACGGTCGCACGACCAACGCTGATTCGACGCCGACGAAGATGTTCGCCGCGCCACACAACGACTCCGCACCGCTGATCTGCATGGTGCGATGAAACAGCTTCGCAAACGCACGCACGATGAATTGCAAGATGCCCAAGTGATACAACGCCGCCGACAACGCCGAAAAGAAAATCGCGATTGGCAAGGCTTGAAACGCGAGGATGAAGCCGACGGAACCTTGCTCGCCCGGCCCCGCTGCCAACGGCCCCAGCAGAAAATTCGTGCCTGCCTTCGATACTTCTAGCAGCGCCATCACGCCGTCATTCAAGGTCAAAAACACTTGTCGCGAGCCGGGCAAACGAAACACGAGCAAGCCGATCACCAATTGCAAACCCAAGCCCCACGCGATGGTGCGCCAATTCACGTTGCGCCGATGGTTCGAGAGCAGCCACGCCAAGCCGGCAAAGACGAAGAAGCCCAGCGCCGAGATGAGATGAAGAGTCATGAATCCATTTCCAGAAGAACAATTCTTCATTCTTCATTCTTCATTCGTCTACAGAGGGGGCATTTGATGAACTATTCCGCTGTCAAAGAATGAAGAATTGAGAATGAAGAATGAAGAATGTTGGTTTATTTCAGCGGTGCCAGCACAAGTCTGTTTTTCGCGTCCGCTTCGATTTTCGCGCGACTGAACAGCAGCGGAAAATACTTGCCCTCCGCCCACAGCGGCAACAGATCGGCATAATGCGGGCTGCCGACTTGGCCCGATTGACCGGGGACGCTGGTCACAACCGAGTTGTCCCAATTGCTTACGTCCAGAATCTCGCGGAACGAAGCGCCAGCGGTTTGTTTGTAATTCGGCCCGCCCGTCGCATTCGGCGTATTCGCGTCGCCGCCGCGTTCCGGCGCAGGCAAATCGAACAACGCGCGCAATTCGTCCGTACTCGCCAGCGCGTGCGTGAATGGCGCTTGATGCAATTGTCCCCATCGCCATTGAGCAGGATCGTTGCCAAGTTTCTGTTTAGCCTCAGCCACGGCTTGATCCAATGCCGTCAATATTGCACGATCTCGCACCGCACGCGAACTGTCGCCAAACCATTTCGGCGCGGCGAATTTCAATGCCTCGATAGTTTTGACGAGCGAAATGCGCGACGCGAATTGTTGCCAATGTTGTTCGTGTACGTGCGATTTGAAGACCGCCGCGCTCAGCTTGTTGCTCCACATCGCAAACAACGCCGCTGCCGCCGAATCTTTGTGCATTACGCAATCCCAATTCGTGAGCAGCGAAACAAACGGCTGCAAATCGCTCGGCACGTTGCTGACTTCGGCCAACACTTTCGTCAATTCGCGCGCGGGCAGCGACGTTTCGTCGTGTTGCAATTTCTGAAAATCGGGAATCGCAAATTTGCCTTTGAAGTTGGCGATCACTTCGTCAATGCGGTGAAACCGAAACGGCGCAGCCCATTCATAGCCGAGCGGCGTCTTGTAGCCCGGCGGCATAATGTTGTGGTTCGCGGTGGCAATGTAATGCTTCGCCGGATTGTAACTTTGCGGCATTTCTTTTACGGAACGAAAGCCGTTCCATTCGTATTTGCCGCTCGCGCCGGGCACGGGCAACAAGCCGTTCCAGCCTTTGCGAATCGGCGTCATTCCCGCAGCGACCCAGCCAATGTTGCCGTCCACATCCGCGTACATCAAATTTTCCGACGGCACTTTCCAACGGCTCAGAGCTTTGTAAAACTGCTGCCAATTCTGCGCGCGATTCAACGACAACGATGCAAGGTAGCCCGCTGTGCCTGGTTCCTGTCCAACCCAGCGCAACGAGTATGCGCGATGTTTATTTGCGTCTTCATAAATCACCGGGCCGTGCTGCGTGAACTTCAATTCGACGGTGACTGCCCGCTGCCCTTTGACATTGATCGTTTCGCGCTCGACGCGCATCTTCAGCCATTTGCCTTTGTATTTGTATTCGTTCGGATTCGCAGGGTTGACTTCTTCGACATACAAATCCTGCTGGTCAATCCCGACAATCGTGAAGCCGAAGCCCATCCGTTCGTTGTGACCCGCCGCGACGCCAGGCAAAGCCGGTTCGCCCGCGCCAATCACGTTCCAACCGGGGCCGACAAGATGCACCAGATAGCGCAAGCTCGGCAAATTGATCGGGCGATGGGGATCGTTGGCGAGCAGCGGTTTGCCGGTGGTTGTCATTGATCCATCCATCACCCAATTGTTGCTGCCTTCAATTTGGCGAAAGTTCACCGCACCGCTGGCCGCACTGGCCGCGCGCAAAATCTGATCGCTGATGTCATCGAGGTTCAAGCCGTCGGGAATCGTCAACTTGGTCGGCGGATCAGTCTCAATCAATTCTTCAACCAGGTCTTTGCCGACGGCTTTGACGAGTTGCGCGCGCAGCACTTCGGTCGCAATGTTGCGCGTCATCACATAACCCGCCATCCGCGTCAGACAAACTTCCGGCGTCCACAAATCCGGCTTGATTCCGGTGAGTTGAAATTCAATCGGCAAGCGATTGCGATTGAGTTCAATGTATGAGTTCACACCACGCACGAAGGCGGTGATGATTTGCTTCGCATCGGGCGCATAGCTTTCATACTCGGCTTTCATATCGCCGCGATAGCGCAGCAGACGCGCAAACTTGTCGCGTTCGATGTAGGTCGGGCCGAGGATTTCCGCGAGCTTGCCTTCGCCCGTGCGCCGCCACAAATCCAATTGCCAAAGCCGATCCTGCGCGGCGACGAAGCCTTGCGCGAAAAACAAATCGTCCTGCGTTGCGGCGTAAATATGCGCGATGCCCCATTCGTCGCGCAGCACGTTCACAGGCTTTTGCAAGCCGCGCACATTGATCGTGCCGTTGATTTGCGCGAGCACCGCTTGCGCGCGGGCTTTGAGGTCATTGGATTGCGCTGGCAGCAATTGCGGAAAGAGCAGCAGCGCGAGCAGCAAGGCAGCACGTTTCATTGAGACTCCTGTGTTGAGTTGAATGCTTGAAAAACGCGCTCAGTATAGTTGTGACCGCCACGATTGCCAAGCATTGCCGCCTTGCTTTCCATCAACGTTGCTCCTAAGCTACGGACTTCAGCGTAGGTTCACGAGATTACGACAGCCGTATTCGTCAACGAGAAGGTTTCTCACGGCAAGGGGGCATAGCGAATGTCCGCTGCAAAGCACGATTTCTTCATCAGCTACACACATCTCGATAACCAGCCGTTTGCTGCGGAGCAGGGCTGGATTGAGTTGCTGCACGAACGGCTCGAAATCCGGCTCGCGCAGTTGCTGGGCGAGAAACCGCGCATCTGGCGCGATAAGAAATTATCGGGCACGGATAATTTGAACGACGCCGTCTTCACGGAACTCGCTGCTGCCGCCTTGCTGCTCAGCGTGTTGTCGCCTCGTTATTTCAAGTCCGATTGGTGTCCGAAAGAGTTGTCGGAATTTCATCAGCACATCAGCCAAACTCAACAAGCGAAGATTGAAGGCAAATCGCGCATCCTGAAAGTCATCAAGACACCAATCACGCGCGAAGAACTTCCTGCTGAACTGCAAGGCATGCTGGGCTATGACTTTTATGAAGTGGATTCCGCCAGCGGTCGCTTCCGCGAATATTCTACGGACGCGGGGGCAAACCGGGATCGCCGCTACTGGGACAAGCTCGAAGACCTGGCGCAGGACCTCAAAGACTTGATCGAGAGAATGCGCAAAGGTTCCGCACCAACCGTTGTGACGCCGTCTTCGAGCAAAACAATCTATCTCGCCGAAACGACCTCTGACCTGAAAGAACAACACGACCGCATTCGGCGTGAGTTGCAACTCAACGGCCATCGTGTGCTGCCGGAAAAACCATTGCCACTCACGATGGAGATGCGAGATGAGGTCCGAAGCCTATTGCGCGATTGTCAGCTTGCCGTTCACTTGATCGGCGCGCATTACGGCATCGTGCCGGAAGGCGAAACGCATTCGCTTGCGCAAATTCAGCACGAACTGGCTGCCGTGCAAAATCACACGGCACAAATTCTATGGATGCCCAGCGGACTCACGCCAACCGATGAACGGCAACAGCATTTCATCAATGCCCTGCTCAACAGCGGCACCGAGTTGTTGCAGGGCAAATTGGAAGACCTGAAAGACTTCATCCGCGACAAGCTCGATCCGCCCAAAATCGTACCGCCTCCATCCAACGGCAACGGCCATCGCAAGCTCGTGTATTTGTGCTGCGATCAAATTGATTACGAAGCCGTCGCG
The DNA here is from genome assembly GCA_964631865.1 of uncultured Heliobacteriaceae bacterium. Lineage (GTDB taxonomy): Bacteria > Acidobacteriota > Blastocatellia > RBC074 > RBC074 > JAFDVL01. The sequence goes on from CAZWAK010000049.1 coordinate 7,818, forward strand.
CCCATCGAAGACCTGTTCTATCAGCGCGGCTTCGAGGTGATCTCGCTCGCGGGCGATGCTGATTCGCAATTGCACATCGAAAATCTGCGGCTCTGCGATGCGTTGCTGACCTATTGCGGCAACACGACGGATGGCTGGTTGAATTTGAAGAAGATGGATTTATTCAAGCTGCCGGGCTATGGCCGCACGAAGCCGCTGCTGGCCAAAGCGTTTTACATCAGCGCGCCGCAAACCAGCGGCAAGGAACGCTTCCGTATTCAGGACGGGCTGGTCATCAAAAACTACGGGGCATTTTCGCCCGCTTCGTTGACGGAGTTCATCGAACAGATCGAAAAAGGAATATAGCCATGATTCAAGAAAGCATTGAACGACTGGCGGAAATTGAAATCCCCGACAATCCGTTTCCGGGCTTGCGACCGTTTGAACTGCACGAAAGCCTGTTGTTTTTCGGGCGCGAAAGCCAGAACGAACGGCTCATCGAAAAGCTCAGCCGCACGCGGTTCCTGGCGATTGTCGGCACATCGGGCAGCGGCAAATCATCGCTCGTGCGCGCTGGATTGTTGCCGGCGTTGTTGGGCGGCATGATGCCGAGCGCCGGATCGCTGTGGCACATCGCACTGCTGCGTCCCGGCAACGATCCCGTTGGCAATCTGGCGCGCGCCTTGAATTCGCGCGATGCGTTTGGCTCGGAGTACGAAGACAATCGCAACCTGCAAATCGCCATCACCGAAGCGACACTGCGACGTGGCAACCTCGGTCTGATTGAAGCTGTGCGCCAGGCCAATCAACCCGCCACCGAAAACCTGCTGGTCATCGCCGATCAATTTGAAGAATTGTTCCGCGTCGAGAAAGGTACGAAACACGAAGAGTTGGAAAATGACAAAGCCGCATTCGTGAAGCTGCTGTTGGAAGCGGCGCGACAAAGCGAAGTCAACATCTACGTTGTGCTGACGATGCGCTCGGATTATTTGGGCGAATGTGCGCAGTTTCAGGATTTGCCCGAAGCCATCAACGAAAGCCAATACCTGATTCCCCGCCTGACGCGCGATCAACTGCGCCAAGCCATCACCGGCCCCGTTGCTGTGGGCGGTGCAGAGATGACGCCGCGCCTCGTCAATCGCCTGCTCAACGACATCGGCGACAAACAGGATCAGTTGCCCATCCTGCAACACGCGCTGATGCGCACGTGGGACGGATGGAAGATCAAATTCCCCACTCACGCGAAGAAACATCAAGGCGAAGCGATTGACTTGTGCTGTTATGAAGCGACGGGCGGAATGGATGCCGCTTTGTCGCGTCATGCGGATCAAGCGTACATTGGCCTGTCGAACAACCGCAGGCTCGCCATTGCCGAGAAGCTGTTCAAGTGTCTGACCGAAAAAGGCACAGACAACCGCGAAGTGCGTCGCCCCGTCACGCTCCGCGAAATCTGCGCCGTCGTCGGAGCCGCCCACGACAACGCACAGCCTGCGCCGGAAGCCGAAGTCATCGCCGTCATCGAACCGTTTCGCGCGCCGGGTCGGTCGTTCCTGATGCCGCCCGCAGGCACGCCGCTCGATGCAGATTCGCTGATTGATATTTCGCACGAAAGCCTGATTCGCAATTGGAAACGATTGAGCAAATGGGTCGAGGAAGAAGCCATCTCCGCTCGTCGGTACTTGCGCTTGGCCGAGACCGCCACGTTGCACAAAGAAGACAAGGCCGGGTTGTGGCGCGATCCCGATTTGCAATTTGCACTGGCGTGGCAAGAGCAGCAACAACCCAACGCAGCCTGGGCGCAACGCTACTTCCCGGACTTTGCGCTGGCGATGGATTTTCTGACCGCGAGCCGTAAGTCCGAAGAAGTGCTTGCGCAACAAGTGGAGGCGATGAGGATCGAACGCGAAGAAAAACGCAAACAGGAATTGGGCCGCACCAGAGCCTTTGCGACCACCATCAGCGTCTTACTGCTGCTCGCGGTCGGGATCGCGTGGTTTGCGTGGCGACAGCAGCAACAAGCAAAAGCCGGAGAGAAGCGCAATCGCCAGCTCTTTTATGTCGCTAACATCCAACTCGCACAAAAAGCTTTTGAAGAAGGGTATGTCGGAAGAGGGCACGAATTGCTCGGAGCGATTGAACACAATGCAGGAGCAACAAAAGAGGAGGACGTGCGCAGCTTTTTCTGGTACTACCTTTGGCAAAATTACCCAGATGAACTGGCCACACTCAAAGGCCACACGGGCACTGTCTCATCCGTCGCCTTTAGTAGTGATGGCAAGACGCTAGCAACCGGCAGTGTGGACAACACAGTGAAGTTGTGGGATGTGGCGAGCCGACAAGAACTGGCCACGCTCAAAGGCCACACGAGAGTTGTCCAATCAGTAGCCTTCAGCAGCGATGACAAGACGTTGGCAACCGGCAGTGACGACGGAACATTGAAGCTGTGGGATGTGGCGAGTCGGCAGCAATTGGCCACGTTCAAAGGTCATGATGACCAAGTCTGGGAAGTCGCCTTTAGTAGTGATGGCAAGACACTGGCGACGGGGAGTTACGATGGAACGGTGAAGCTGTGGGATGTGGTGAGCCGTCAAGAACTAGCCACGCTCACAGGCCACGATGACCAAGTCTGGGAAGTCGCCTTTAGTAGGGATGGTAAGGTGCTGGCGACTGGGAGTCGGGATCGGACAGCGAAGCTGTGGGATGTAGCGAGCCGGCAGGAACTGGCCACACTCAAGGGCCACACAGAGGCTGTCTCCTCCATCACCTTCAGCAGCGATGGCAAGACACTGGCGACCGGCAGTTACGACGAGACCGTGAAGCTGTGGGATATGGCCAGTCGGCAGGAATTGGCTACGCTCAAAGGCTACACGAGCAGTGTGCAGTCAGTAGCCTTCAGCAGCGATGGCAAGATGTTGGCAACCGGCAGTGGGGACGGAATGGTGAAGCTGTGGGATGTGGCCAGTCGGCAGGAGTTAGCCGCACTTAAAGGGCCCACAAGCATTGTTTGGTCAGTAGCCTTCAGCAGCGATGGCAAGACATTAGCAACCGGCAGTGACGACGAAACAGTGAAGCTGTGGGACGTAGCCAGCCGACAGGAATTGGCCACGCTCACAGGCCACAGGGAGGCGGTCTTATCCGTCGCCTTTAGTAGTGATGGCAAGACGCTGGCGAGCGGCAGTGGGGACAAACCGGTGAAGCTGTGGGATGTGGTGAGCCGTCAAGAACTAGCCACGCTCACAGGCCACACGAGCACTGTCTGGTCAGTCGCCTTCAGCAGCGATGGCAAGACGTTGGCGACGGGCAGTGACGACGGAACAGTGAAGCTGTGGGATGTAGCGAGTCGGCAGGAACTGGCCACGCTCAAAGGGCACAAGGGCTATGTCAGGTCAGTGGCCTTCAGCAGCGATGGCAAAACATTGGCGACGAGCGGTCAGGATCAGACGGTGAAGCTGTGGGATGTGGCGAGTCGGCAGGAGTTGGCTACGCTCACAGGCCACACAAGAGTTGTCGAATCAGTGGCTTTCAGCCGCGATGGCAAGACACTGGCGACCGGCAGTCGGGATCAGATCGTGAAGCTGTGGGATGTGGCGAGTCGGCAGGAGTTAGCCACACTTAAAGGACACGATGACCAAGTCTGGGAAGTCGCCTTTAGTAGTGATGGCAAGACATTAGCAACTGGCAGTGGGGACAACACGGTGAAGCTGTGGGATGTGGCGAGCCGGCAGGAACTGACCACGCTCAAGGGCCATACAGACGCTGTCTTATCTGTCACCTTCAGCAGCGATGGCAAGACGCTGGCGACAGGCAGTGCGGACAACACGGTGAAGCTGTGGGATATGGCGAGTCGGCAGGAACTGGCCACGCTCAAAGGCCACACGAGCGAGGTCTGGTCAGTAGCCTTTAGCAGCGATGGCAAGACAATGGCGACGGGCAGTGCGGATAAGACAGTGAAGTTGTATACCGCAGCAACGGAGGTAGAAGTCGCAGCGCACCGTCGCCTCACCAAAACTGAGGACAACCGATAAAAACAGGAGACCCGTATGCTGCCAATGGACATCTTTGCGTTGAAGCTGAAAGAAAACTGGGGCATCGAATTCACGATCCATCCCCTTGTCTGGGCGATTCTCGCGCTGGCGGGCGTGGGGTGGTACTGGTGGCGGCGGCGGGCGTTGCACGCGCATTGGGAGCCGGTCGAAGTCAAAGTGCCGTTTGGCGGGATTGATGTCAAAATCGTGCCGAACTACGAAGTCCTCAAAATCGCGCATCAGGCGTGGACGGAACTCATCACGCGCAAAGCCGGGCTGAAGTTTGACGAGAACGACGACGTGATCGTGGAAGTCTACGACTCGTGGTACAAACTGTTTGGCGAAATCCGCACGATGATTCGCACCATTCCGGCTCACAAACTGCGCGAATCTGAGGATGCACAGAAGTTGGTCGAGATTTTATTGGCGTCGTTGAATGAAGGCTTGCGCCCGCATTTGACCCGTTGGCAAGCGCGCTTCCGCCGCTGGTATACGGCAGCATTGGCACAGCATTCCGACCTCTCCCCGCAAGAAGTGCAACGGCTCTATCCGCAGTATCAGGCGCTGGTAGACGACCTGAAAAAGGTGAACGACGAGATGGTGAAGTTTGCCGAGCAATTGCAAGCCATCGCGCAGGGACGCCGCTGAGACAAAAGAACCCACACCGCCTTGTCGCCCCGTCTTACTTCTTCCCGTAACTCACGCGATAAATAAAGCCTTTGTTGTCGTCGGAAATGTAGAGCGCGCCGTCCGCGCCGGTAATCAAGCCCGCTGGACGACCGTTGAAATCATTGCCTTTCAACCAGCCGGTGGCAAAATCTTCTGTGCCCGTCACCTTGCCGTTTTGCATCAGCACGCGCACGACTTTGTAGCCGATCTTTTGCGGGCGATTGTTTCCCCCCGATCCGTGCAAGACCAGAAACATCGCACCGCGATAAGCCGCTGGGAATTGCTTGCCGCTGTAAAAGCGAAGATCAATCGGCGACGAATGCGCGTCCAGTAAAAACGCGGGCGGCGTGCAATCCGATGCTTTCATCGAACCTTTCGGGTCTTTCAAGGCGGTGTTCGGTTCGTTGTTGCCGATGAAGTACGGGAAGCCGTAATGTTTGCCCGCTTCGACTAGGTTGATTTCGTCGCCGGGCTTGTCGGGGCCGAGTCCGTCCTGGCCCATATCGTTGGCCCAGAGCTTGCCGGTCTTCGGATCGAAGTCAATGCCGATAGCGTTGCGCAAGCCTTTGGCAAAGGGCTTGCCGCCGCTGCCATCTTCGTTGTAGACCATAATCGTGGTGCGGCGGTCGTCGGCTTCTTCGCACAAATTGCACGACGAGCCAATCGAAACATACAGTTTGTTGTCCTTGCCCCACGCAATCGTGCGCGTCCAGTGCGAGGTGGTTGAGACGGGCAGGTCAATGAATTTTTCCGGCGTGCCTTCGACTTTGCCGTTGGTGTATTTCATCCGCAAAATCGCGGGGTTCGTGGCGATGTACAAATAGCCTTTGCGAAACGCAAGGCTGTGCGGATGCGTAAGTCCTTTGGCGACGACGATGACTTCGTCGGCTTTGCCGTCTTTGTTTTTGTCAGGGAGCGCGACGACTTCGCCGGGGCGCTGTTTGGCGACGTAGATCGTGCCGTCGGGCGCGACTGCCATCAAGCGTCCACCAGCAACGCCAGAGGCAAAGACCGAAGCCTGAAAGCCTGCGGGCACGGTCAATTCAACGGGCGTGGGAGGCGCTTGCGGCGCGCTCTGGTTTTGCGCGAAGGCCACGCTGGAGAACAAGAGAGCAGAAAAGAAAATGCTTTTGAGATTCACGGAAGGCTCCTTTGAAATTTGAATTTAAGATGCAGTTAACAGTTTCATGACGTTGAATAAAGGCAATTGCTCTACACTCCGCCAAAATAGGAGAACTTGAAATTATGGCCAGAAGAGTAGAAAACGAATGCGCGTACTGCGCCGAAGAATTTGACGAACACCACGCCGTCATTGGTGACGATTACAAAGTGTATTGCTCGGAACGCTGCGAAGAATTAGGCGAATTGTTGTCCGCCTACGAAGCCGCACAGCCGTATTTGAATCAATACGCGCTCGCCGCGTAATCATTGCGCCAAGCGCTTGCCAATCAGCGTGTCGTAAATCGTCGCGCCCAGCACGCCGCCGACGAGCGGCCCGATGACGGGAACCCAGAACCAGTAATTGCCCGCCGTAAAGACTTCGCTGCCCCAGCCCGCCACAAACGTAAACAAACGCGGCCCCAAATCGCGCGCCGGATTGATCGCGTAGCCGCAATTCATCCCGAAGCACATCCCGATCACGACGACCAACAACCCCACGAGCAGCGGCCCCAGATTGCCCGTCGGCGCGGTGTTGCGGTTGTCGCCGAGCGCGCGAATCACGAGCAGCAAAATCATCGTGCCAAAGATTTGATCCACTAGTCCGCCGAACGTCGAAAGATACGTTTGCGGATAGGTCGCAAAGATTCCCGCCGTTGCGGTATCGCCCAACACCGCGCGCGTGCCTTTGTCAAAGGCCGTGAATGCTTCGCGGTAGACAAAAAACACGCTCGCCGCCGCGACAAATGCGCCGAGCAATTGCGCGCTCCAATACGGCACGACTTTATTCCACGCGAAATCGCGTCGTGCCGCCAGCGCCAGCGTCACCGCCGGATTCAAATGCGCACCCGACGCGCCTGCCGAAACATAGACGGCCATCGTCACGCCTAAGCCCCAGGCCAGGTTGATCGCCAGATAGCTGCCGTTCGCGTTGTTACTCAAGACGGTTTGCGCGACGACGCCGTTACCAAAGATCAGGATGATGAAGGTGCCTAGAAATTCACCAGACAACTCTCGGAGTAGAGTGGGTTGATTCATAGTTGATGGATGTTCGTGAAAGAGGAATAGAACACGGATCAGACAGGTGCTACGGATGAAAGCAGATTATTTTCTTGCTGTAAGTTGATAGCTCAATCTCTAAAAAAATCCGCTCCCATCCGTAACATCTGTGCGATCCGTGTTCGATTTAAGTTTTACCGCACAACGCCTTCGATAGGACTGCTCGCGCTGGCGTACAACCGCTTGGGCATACGGCCTGACAGATAGGCCAGTCGCCCGGATTTTACTGCTAAATTCATTGCCTCGGCCATATCGCCGGGATGCCGCGCTTCGGCAATCGCCGTGTTCATCAGCAAGCCGTCAATGCCCAGCTCCATCGCAAAACACGCATCCGAAGCCGTGCCGACGCCCGCGTCCACGATGATCGGCACTGCCGTAATTTGCTCGCGCATGATGCGCAGGTTGTTCGGATTCTGAATGCCCAAGCCTGACCCAATCGGCGCGGCCAGCGGCATCACGGCAGACGCGCCCGCATCAATCAGCTTCTTCGCCATAATCAAATCGTCGCTGAAATACGGCAACACGGTGAAGCCTTCTTTGACTAAAAACTTCGTCGCTTCAAGCGTCGCTTCGTTGTCGGGGAAGAGCGTCTTTTGATCGCCGATGACTTCGACTTTGACCCAATCCGACATCCCGACTTCGCGCGCGAGCATCGCCGTGCGAATCGCTTCCTGAGCGGTGTAGCAAGCCGCCGTGTTCGGCAGCAGCGAGAATTTCTGGAGGTCAATAAAATCGAGCAAGGAAGGTTGTGAACGATCAGTGATATTCACGCGCCGCACCGCGACAGTAATCATCTCCGCGCCGCTGCGCTCGAACGCTTCGATCATTTCTTCGTTCGAGTGATATTTGCCGGTGCCGATGATGAGGCGCGAGTTGAATTCGCGTCCTGCGATAATAAGTTTATCCATAATTCACGTTGTTTGTGGTTTATGTTTGATTTTATGAAGTCACACTATACCTGCAAAAAGACTCCAGAGGCAACGCATGCCGCCTTCGTATTTGGAATTGCCTCGCGGTATGACGCTGGTTATACTGCGGCTATGAAAACAGCAATTTCGATTCCTGACACGGTTTATCACCAGGCGGAAAAGACGGCTCGGCAACTAAAGATGACGCGCAGCGAGCTTTACACTAAAGCTGTCGCAAGCTTTTTGGAACGGCAGCAAGCTGAGGACATCACCGAAAAACTGAATGAGGTTTATGCTCGTGAATCTTCCGCGCTCGCGCCGGAATTTGCCGCTGCGCAAGCGGCTTTGCTGGCCTCGGAGGAGTGGTAATGCAACGCGGCGAGATTTGGTGGGCGAATCTGCCGGAACCGACTGGCTCCGGGCCGGGGTTAAGGCGTCCGGTGTTGATCGTTCAAGCCGATGCGTTCAATCAAAGTCGCATTCAAACGGTGATCGTAGCGGTCATCACGAAAAATCTGAACTTAGCCGAAGCGCCGGGCAATGTGTTGCTCAGCACGCGCGTGAGCCATTTGCCAGCGGATTCAGTCGTCAATGTTTCGCAACTCGTCACGCTCGATAAACTCTTGCTCACGGATTACGTCTCGACGCTGACGAGCAAAAAGATCAAACAAATCGAAGCGGGATTGCGCTTGGTGTTGGGACTCTAACATTCACACGTTGTATTATTCAGCCTTATGAACAACGCGCCCACAGCGGCAATTTTAGTGATTGGCAACGAAGTCCTCAGCGGCAAGATTGAGGAGCAAAACGCGCGGTTTCTGATCGGCGAATTGCGCGAACTCGGCGTGGCGTTGCAGTGCATTTTGACGATTCCTGACGAGCCGGAAGAAATCGCGGCGGCGGTCAGAGATTTGTCGGCGCGATTCGATTACGTGTTTACCTCCGGCGGCGTCGGGCCGACGCACGATGATGTCACGATCAGCAGCATTGCGCAGGCGTTTGACAAGCCGATTGTGCGACATCCTGAGTTGGAAGCGATGCTGCGGCGCTATTTTGGCGACGGCATTGACGAGACGCGGCTGCGGATGGCGGATGTGCCGGAAGGCGCGGAGTTGGTCTATGGCGAAGGGATGCGGTTTCCGGTGATGGCGTGCGCCAATGTGTTTATTTTCCCCGGCGTGCCGGAACTGTTTCGCCGCAAATTCACCGCGATTCGAGAACGCTTTCGCGTTGCGCCGTTTTATCTGCGCGTCGTGCATACGCTCGAAGACGAATTCGACATTGCTGAACGTTTGCAAATTATCGCCGACGCGCATCCTGCCGTTGCGATTGGTTCGTATCCGAATTTTGCGACGCCGGAGTATCGCGTGAAGTTGACGCTCGAATCCAAAGTCGAAGCCGCTGTTGATTCTGCGCATCAGGCGTTGTTGCTGGTGCTGGATGAAACGTTGATTGTCGAGCTATGACAATTCGCTATCCACAACCTTCACCGTTTCACATTGCGCTCGTCGAGCCGGAGATTCCGCCGAACACCGGCAACATCGCGCGGACTTGTCTGGCCACGTGTACGCCGTTGCATTTGGTGGGGCAGCTTGGGTTTCGGACGGATCGGCGCGCGGTGATGCGAGCCGGGCTGGATTATTGGTACGACACGGAAATTCACTACCACCGCAGCCTGGAGGATTTGCAGTTGAAGCTGCCACAGTCCCGCTTTCTCTTCATCGAAACCGACGCGCCGCACATTTACACCGAATTTCAGTTTGCGCCCGGCGATGTGTTGGTGCTGGGCCGCGAGACGAAAGGCTTGCCGCAGGAATTGTTGGAGAAAAATCGCGACCGTTGTCTTTCCGTTCCGATGCCAAATGATCGTGTGCGGTCGCTGAACCTGGCCACGACGGCGGGCATCGTGCTTTACGAAGCACTGCGACAACTCAATTCCGCTTCGCGTAAATAATCGGCTTTGAGTTCGATGTACGCTTGCCAGAAGTGATTGAGTTGTTCGACTTCTTCATCGCTGAGCGTCTTTTTGATTTTGCCCGGCACGCCCATTACCATCGAACGCGGCGGCACAACCATTCCAGGTGAAACGACCGCGCCCGCCGCAACAATCGAATCTTCGCCAATCACCGCGTAATCCAAAATCGTCGCATTCATCCCAATCAAACAACGGTCGCCAATCGTGCAGCCGTGAATCACCGCGCTGTGGCCGATGGTCACGTAATTGCCGATGTTCGTACAGGCCATTCCGCCCGTGACGTGAACCATCGTCAAATCCTGAATGTTCGTGTGATGGCCGATGGTGATTTTGTCTACGTCGCCGCGAATGACGGTTTGGAACCAGACGGACGAATGCTGGCCAATCGTGACGTTGCCGATGACGTCCGCCGTGTCGGCGATGAAGCAGTGTGGCGCGATAGTTGGGCTAATGCCGCGAAAGGTACGAATCATATTTGCCTCCGAGCAAAATGCAGTTGCCACACTCTGCCGCAGTTGGGGCTGGAACGCAATCGCATCGGCCCGGCCAGAAAAAGAAAAAGCACAGGATTGGCTCCTGTGCTCTTCCTTGTAAATGTTATGTGCTTACCTTTGGGTTGAAATCAGAATTGGGTCGTTAGTCAGCCAACGCAACACCGGGGGCCACGACTTCTTCCATTTCTTCAACCATCAGTTCGATGTTTTCCATAACTTTTTCTCCTTTGTTAGTGAGGTTATTGAAACTGCTAAAATGGGTAACGGCTCAGAACAGAGCAAATCCCAGGCCAAAGTCGCAACCGTTTTGTCAGGGCTTTGTTATATGTTCATAATTTCCTGAGAAATAAGAAGTTGTCTGCGGAAGGGGCACTTAGCGGGCACTGCATTTGCGCAACACAAATGGATAGATAGTATGCAACGGCAGGTGCGAGGCTGCTTTTTTATGGGGTAATGACTACTCGTTGGTAACTTAGTATCCAGTCGAGTGAATCATCAAAAAGTTATTACTTTTTCGTGAACACTTGGTTTTATGCTCGCGCCCTGCCGACTCCGCCCCCTGCGGCACACGCAAGGCCGAATTCATGAGTCAGAACCAAGACAGACGCTACGAGCGATATTATCGGATTATCCTGTCCACGATGGGGCTGGCACTGATCGTGTTGGCGCTCTGGCAGGTGCTGACGCGACCGTTTCGCCCGGAGGCTATCACGCTCGCTCTGCTCAGCCTGATTCTGGGACGTGCCACCTTCAAAAGAGTTGCGGGCAGTCCGACGACGATCACGATTTCAGAAGCCTTTGTTTATCTATCGTTTTTATTGAATGGCGCAGACGAAGCGGTGTTGGTCGCGGCGGTGTTGACCTTCAGCGAAGCCATTCAATATGCCAAAGGCAAATGGCTGGTGATTGCCTGGAATATCGCGGCGACTTCGACCTCCGTGTTTCTCGCGGCGTTCTTTGTCAACTCAGTGTTTGGCCCGTTGGAGTTGCTGCAATTTCGGCGGCAGAGCTTTTTTGTGTATCTATTGGCCTTGCTCTGCTTCGCGTTGGCACAAGGTGTCATCAACATCGCCTTTCTTTTGACCAGTTTGGCCTTGCGTCCGGGGCAGATGCTGTGGCTCGTGTGGATCAGGGAATATTCCTGGTCGTTGCTGACCTCGCTGGCCGGCATTCTGATCGCAGGGATTGTCAATACGTTGGTCTATTACTACGGCTTCTGGATGTTGTTCCTGATTCTGCCGTTGTTGGCGGCGGCGCATGCGATTGCGCATCCGTATGTCAAAAACATTCAGGACGCGCGGCAGCATGCCGACGAAATCAACGCCATGCACAAGCGCACGCTGGAAGCGTTTGCCTTGGCCATTGATGCCAAAAAGCAATCGGCTGCCGGGCGCGTCGAGCGCGTGCAAATGTATGCGGAGGGGTTAGCAGCGCTGTTGGAATTGCCCGAAGCTGAACGCAAAGCGTTGCACGCCGGAGCCTTGCTGCACGACATCGGCAATGTCGCCGTGCCGGATTACATCCTGAACAAACCGGGCAAGCTGTCGGTGGCCGAGCGCGAGAAAATGCAATTGCACACGGTGGTCGGCGCGCAGATTTTGGAGCAAATCGAATTTCCGTATCCGCTCGCGCCGATTGTGCGGCATCACCACGAACGTTGGGACGGTGCGGGCTACCCTGACGGTTTGCAGGGCGAAGCGATTCCGTTGACTGCGCGCATTATGACCTTAGCCGACAGCTTTGAAGCGATGCGCGAAGATCGGCAGTACCGCAAATCCTTGACGCGCGAACAGGCGATTGACCGCTTGCGCGAGAAACAGGGCAAGATTTTCGACCCCTATCTCGTCGAGTTATTCATCGCCAATCTGGAGCAGTTTGAAGCGCGCATCGCCGCTCAATCACACACGCAAGTCGCCGTCGAAACACAGGCCAGCTTGGAACCCAAGGTGACTGCCGAGGCGGCAGAAGACAAACCGCTCTCATTCGTCCAGACCATTCACGCCTCGCGGCAGAGCGGCCAGAGCAATTACGCGCTCTTTGAAATTGCCGAGAAGCTGGCCGGGGTGTTGGATATACAAGAAGCCATGCGCATTTTCGCCAGCTTGCTGGACAGCGTGATCCAATTCAGCACGGACAACGACACCTGCGTGTTGTATTGGTTGGATGAGGACAAACGAGTGGCGGAAGTCGCTTTTGCGGCGGGTGTACAAGCCGGGAAATTCGCTGGCCTACACATCAAACCGGGCGAAGGTGTGACGGGTTGGACGCTGGCCAATCAAAGTCCTTTTGCCAACACCGACCCGGCCCTAGACCTTTATGCTCTCGAACTCAGCCGCAAAGACGGCGCGGGGCTGAGCAGTTATCAAACGGTGGCGGTTTTTCCGATTGTCAAAAATGAAGAACTGCTGGGGGCGTTGACGATTTATTCGCGCACGCTGAAATCGTTTACCCACGATGAAATGACCCGCGTCCAACGCGCGACGGAGTTGCTGTCCGAAGTTTTGAGCAGTGCCTGGAAACATCACACGGTTCAGCAACAAGCTTTGACCGATGCCGTCACGGGCTTGCCCAACGCGCGTTATCTGCAAACGCAGTTCGAGGCCGTCTGCGCCCGTTCGACCGTCCAGCCGCTCACGATGATGATGATTGACCTCAGCGGCTTTCGGCAGGCGACTGAAAAAGCCGACAACAAACGCACCGATCAAACGATTCAGGAAATGGCGACATTGATGAAGGCACAGTTGCGCAAGCACGACACGCTCATCCATTTTCTGGGCGATCAGTTTGTGGTTTTGCTGCCGAATGTTTCGCACGAAACAGCTACTCAAATTGGCGCGCGGATGCAAAGCGCCCTCATCGAACGGCGTTCTTTTTTGCTGTCCGTAGACGATGCGGTCGTCGGGATCAGCCTCGGACAAGTTCGTGTGGGCGAAGATGGTGACAGCCTGGAACGCTTACTGGAAATCTGTCAAATGCGCTTGCAGGCAGATCGTGTTTCGCGCCACACCTTCACCAATTTTCTCGCGGCATAAACTTGCTGCGCGATTTCTTTTCCCTCGCATTCCCGCTAACATCATCCGCGTATGAAGACCATTGATCCATTGGTGCTGCGTTTGTGCGAAGCCATCCGCGCTGCGGGCGGACGGGCGTTTCTGGTCGGCGGCTGGGTGCGCGATCATCTGCGCGGCGTGCCCAATGTGGATTACGACCTGGAAGTCTACGCGCTGGAACCCGCCCGTTTGCGGGCTTTGCTCGAAGCGCACGGCACAGTCAATGCCGTCGGCGAAGCGTTCACCGTGTACAAAGTCAAGTTGAATGCGGAATGTGGAATACGGAATGCGGAATCAGAAAATACCGAATCAGAAAACACTCCGCACTCCGCACTCCGCACTCCGCACTCCACACTCCACACTCCGCACTCCACCATTGATGTCAGTCTGCCGCGTCGCGAATCGAAAATTGGGCGCGGGCATCGCGGCTTTGAAATCACGGGCGATCCCTGGATGCAGTGCGAAGACGCCGCGCGTCGTCGTGACTTCACGATCAACGCGGTGATGTACGACCCGCTCAACGGCGAACTCGTTGATCCCTTCCACGGGCAACGAGACATTCAGCAACGCCTCATTCGCGCGGTTGATCCGACGACCTTTGTCGAAGACAGTTTGCGCGTGCTGCGCGCGATGCAATTTGCCGCGCGGTTTGAATTTGACCTTGATCCCGCCACGATTTTGCTGTGTCGCAGCATTGATCTGTCGGATTTGCCTGCCGAACGAATTTGGGCCGAAGTCGAAAAATGGTTGTTGCAGTCGCGCCGACCCTCCATCGGTTTTTGGGCCGCGATTGAACTCGGCATCACGGAAAAACTCTGGCCCGAAATGCACGCGCTCATCGGTTGCCCGCAGGAATACGAATGGCATCCCGAAGGCGACGTAGACATTCACACCGCGCTGGTGATTGATGAAGCGCGCAAGCTGATTGACGATTTGCCGCAGGCGAAAAAATTAGCCGTGATGCTCGGCGCACTCTGTCACGACTTCGGCAAGCCTGCGACGACGAAATTTGAAGACGGTCGCCTGCGCTCGAAAGGTCACGAAGACGCAGGACTTGCGCCGACCGAAGCCTTTCTTGACCGCTTGAAACTGCACACGATTGACGGCTACGACGTGCGCAAACAGGTGTTGGCGTTGGTCGCGGATCACCTGGCTCCGGGGCATTTTCACAAATCGTTTCTGAAAGGCGAGAAGATTTCGGATGGCGCGTTTCGTCGTTTGGCACAGCGCGTCGAGCCGGATTTGTTGTACCGTGTGGCGCGCGCCGATTGCCTGGGGCGTACGGGCGATTTCAAACCCGATGCGATGGAATGGTTCATCGCGCGTGTCAACGAATTGGCCATTCCGGTCAAAGCGCCGGAGCCGATTTTGCTGGGGCGACACGTGTTGGAACTCGGTTTGAAGCCCGGCCCCGCAATCGGACGCATCACGAAAGCCGTGTACGAATTGCAACTCGACGGCCAAGTAACTTCGCTTGAGGAAGCGATTGCGGCGGCCAAAGAATTGTTAGAGGCGCAAGCGCAATGAGGCTCATCGCCGTTCTTACCATCCTGACGCTCAACACGTTTGTGCAAACGAGTCAGCCAGTTTTCAATGCGGACAAGACGCGGTTGCTCCTGCACGACAAAGTGATTCTCGACAGCCAGAAAGACGGCTTCATGCATCTGGACGCGATTCGTTTTGCGCCCGATGGCAAGCGGTTTCTCGTGCTCGCGTGCGGCTTTGAATGCACCGACAACGTGGGCTTCATCTTCAATGCCGACGGCACGGGCAAACGCAAATTCACCGCGCGTTGGGATTGGATTTTGCAGGACAAAGTCGAATGGTCAGCCGACAGCCGCTACGTGTTTTACTATCGCATCAATTCCACAGGCGCAGACCCGCCCGCGAATGCGCCACGCGAAGGCTGGATGCAAGTCGCGGTCAAGACGGGAGCCAAATCTTCGGCCACGTTGCGCCGCTTGAAACCGAATGCCTTGTACGCCGTGTTTCGCGTCACCGCCAACGATTCGCTCAATGTTCGGAGCGCGCCGGGGCTGAACACCAAAGTCGTGGGCCAGATTCCGTTTGAGAGCAAAGGCATTCGATTCTTGGGCGAGACGAAGTCCGCTGGCAAAGAAGTTTGGGCCAGGATTCAGTTCGGAAACCTCAGCGGTTGGGTCAAGCAAACTTATTTGTACGAAGCAGCGCCGTAAACGAGCGTCTTCGTCCCGACCGCCTCGTTCGCCCATTCGCTGCTGATTGACGAACGTTGGGTAGCTTGTTGCGGTCGGGGCGAAGACGCTCGGCTGAGGTCATACGTTTCGACTTCAGGCTGCTTTCGGCAATCGGCTTTCATCCTCCTTCGCACGCGCCTTCTCATAGCGTGCTTGCGCGGGCGTGAACGTCTCGCCACAGATTTTGCAAATGTGCGACGATAAGGCATCTCCGCCGACGATGAACCATACGGTGCGACAATGCGGGCAGCGGTAGACTGGTGCGCCTTCCAGCTTGGGCCCTGGTTTTCGGAGTTGTTCTTGTTTCATAATTCGTTCCCCGCAAAGCTCCCCCCTCACGCAAAGCGGAGGGCATCTTCTAACCAGAAGCTTTACAAGTCTCGTGCCGCAGCGGTGAGGTGTGCTAAGTTCCACGCCGCGCAGGAAAAAGATGGTCGGCGGCGATTCCTTGACGGGAAACGGAGTGTGGCAGAAAAGGGCAAAGCTGTGGCAACTCGCCGCGTTTTAAGTAGGGAGGCAGAAATAATCCGGTGTAAAGCGATTTGGCAAATCGCTGGTTCAGGCTGCAAACCGCCGCGATTTGCCAAATCGCGTTACGACGCAAGACCTGATTATTTTTGCCCAGGTACTTATTGGGGTTTTGTCTGGCAAGGAATTTGCTCTGACCTCAGCCGACAAGCGTTGCTTCGCGCAGAAAAACTATGAGTATCACCACCCGTTTGATTTTGCTTTTGACCGTCATGGTGGGCCTCGTGATGGTGGCGGCGGGGTATTATTTTCTGCAACAGCGGCAATGGATTTTAGAGAATGCGATGCACAACGAAGTGCGGGCCCATGCCGGGACGCTCCAACTCATGCTGGAAGAAGATTTTCGCGCCGGACGTGACCGCGACGCCCAACAATTTATCAATCGCCTGAGCCAGAACCCGAAAATCTACAGCGTGATTTTGTACGACGAACAAGGACAAATCACGATGCTCTCCGACCCGTTGGTTGCCGAGGAAATTCGGTTTCCCCCCGAAGTTCATCACGTGTTGGCGCGCGGCGAAACGGTGGAACTGGTGCGGCGCATTGGCACGCAGCGGGTCTTTTCCATCGTTATGCCCATTCGCATCAGCGACACACGGCGCGGCGCGTTTGAAATCACGCAACCGCGCGACTTCATCGAAGCCGATTTTGCCGCCGCGCGTCGTGACATCGCCATCATTACGCTGACGCTGTTCGCGGTCATTTTGCTGGGCGTGTTGGTCGTGATGCGACGCAATCTGGCGCGTCCGATTCGGGAATTGTTGACGGGCGCGACGGCGTTGGGAGAAGGCGAGTTGGATTTTCGCGTCGTCGTACCGGAAGGCGGCAATGAGTTGACACGCCTGGCGCGCGAGTTCAATCGGATGGCCGACCGGTTGGCCGAACAACGCCAAGCCGCCGCGCTGGCCGCTGCCGAACAACTCAAATTGGAACAGCAGTTGCTCACGGCGGAACGACTCGCGTCCCTGGGGCGTGTTGCGGCTGGGGTCGCGCACGAAATGGGCGCACCGCTCAATGTCATCAAAGGCCGCATCGAACAATTGCTCGAACAGCCCGCAACCGCGCGCCAGAAGCTCGACCGCAACCTGACGATTATCAACGATCAGGCCGATGTGATTGCGCGCACCGTGCGTCAATTGCTGAATCTGGGGCGTCCGGTGGCGTTGCGCCGGGAGCCGCTGGCTTTGTCGTCGTTGTTGCAGACGGTCTACGAATTGCTGGAAGATGAAGCCGCCAAACGGGGCATCACGCTGGATTTTGCCGAGCCAGATGAACGACGTATCAGCGGCGACGCAGAATTATTGCAACAGGTCTTGATGAATATTTGCCGGAATGGATTACAAGCAATGTCGCAGCCGGGCGTCTTGCGCGTGGAAGTGCTGGCCGAGGAACGAGTGAAAGAGGATAGCCGCTTTCTCGCCGTGTGCATCTCCGACACGGGGCCGGGCATTGCGCCAGAACATCTGCGGCGTATTTTTGACCCTTTCTTTACGACGAAAGATGTCGGACAAGGCAGCGGCTTGG
Organism: uncultured Heliobacteriaceae bacterium; assembly: GCA_964631865.1. Taxonomy (GTDB): domain Bacteria; phylum Acidobacteriota; class Blastocatellia; order RBC074; family RBC074; genus JAFDVL01. The sequence continues at coordinate 25,403 of CAZWAK010000049.1, forward strand.
GACTCAGCATTTCGCGCCGCATTGTCGAGGGGCACGACGGCTGGATTGAAGTGACGAATCGGCCTGTGGGCGGCGCGGCGTTTACCGTATGGCTACCCAAATCCGAGTCTGCCACCCACGAAATTACAGGAGTTGCCTATGCGAGAACGAATCCTGGTTGCTGAAGACAATGCCGACATGCGCGAGTTGCTGCGAGACGTGTTGGACGAGGCAGGCTACGAGACGATGATCGCCGTAGATGGTCGCCAGGCAATGACCCCGATTAAACGGGAGCGCGAGATGATTGATCTGGTCATCACGGATGTGCGAATGCCTGGTCTCACAGGCGATGAATTGCTCGCCGCCGTTCGTGCGTGTCGTGCGGAAACGCCTGTGATTGTGATTACGGCGTTCGGTTCGGTCGAACAAGCCGTCGAGATGGTGCGCGCCGGAGCTTTCCAATATCTCACCAAGCCTTTCAAAAATAGCGAATTGCTGCAAGTCGTCGCGGAAGCCCTGACGCACAGCGAATCGCAACGCGCCCAGGCTCGATTGCGGCGCGAAGTCGTGGTTCCGGCGCGCATCATCGGAGCCTCACGTCCGATGCGCGCGTTGTTCGAGCAAATCGCCATTGCCGCCCGCAGTCTCGGCACGGTATTGATTACCGGCGAATCCGGCACGGGCAAAGAACTGGTCGCGCGCGCGATTCACGACGCGGCGGAACGGCGCGGCGCGTTCGTTCCCGTGAACTGTGCGGCGATTCCAGCGGAATTGATGGAAGCGGAACTTTTCGGGCATACAGGCACGGCGTTCACGGGGGCGAAGCAAGCGCGCAAAGGGTTGATCGAAGCCGCCGACAACGGCACGCTCTTTCTCGATGAAATTGGCGAATTGCCTTTGCTCGTGCAACCCAAGTTGTTGCGCGCCTTGCAGGACAAGACAGTTCGTGCCGTCGGGACAAATCTTGAACGCGCCGTGAATGTGCGCGTCATCGCGGCCACGAATCGGGAACTGGAAAAAGATGTGAGCGCAGGTCGTTTTCGGGAAGATTTGTTCTGGCGTTTGAATGTGTTGCATTTGCACGTGCCGGCCTTGCGTGAGCGCGCGTACGATGTGCCGCTGCTGGTCGAACATTTCATCGCCAAAACCTGTGAAGCGGCGGGGCGCGCGCCGCTGGAAATCGCGCCGGAAGCCCTGGCCGTGCTGATGGCATACGCCTGGCCGGGGAATGTGCGCGAACTGGAAAATGCTATTGAGCGCGCCGTTGCCTTTGCGCGCGGAGCCAGTTTGACGGCGGAGGATTTGCCGGAGCGCGTGCGCAGCGGCGGCGTGCTGGCGACGCTGTTGGTGCAGGCCAGCAGCGAGGCGCTGACGCTGCGCGAAGTCGAACGGGAATACATTTTGGAAATCCTGCGCCGTACGGGCGGCAACAAATTGAAAGCGTCGCAATGGCTCGGTCTGGATCGCAAAACGCTGTATCGCAAATTGGACGAATATCAAACCGAAGACGCTTCCTCTGTGTAGCGTTTTTCTACAACGCTGTGGCGTATGGCGACAGCCGTTTGCTTGGAAAGGACTCTGTGAATGTTATTTCCCGCTGAGGGCACCTTCTTGCTGCTGAACGCAGGCGGCGCACACACCGAATTGTTTTTGACCTTGTTCGTGATGTATGTCGCGGCCAAGCTCGCGGCAGAAATTTTTGAGCGCCTGAAACAACCTGCGGTGGCGGGCGAAATTCTGGCGGGTGTGTTGATTGGCCCCAGCCTGCTCGGCTGGGTTGCGCCGAGCGATTTGACCAACGCGCTGGCCGATGTCGGCGTCGTGTTATTGCTGTTTCTGGTCGGGCTAGAAACCAAACCGTCGGACATTTTTCGCGTCGGGGTGCGGGCTTCGTTGGTGGCCGTGCTGGGCGTCATCGTGCCGTTTGCGGCAGGTTGGTTGCTGGCCTGGCTCTGGGGGCGACCACAGATTGAAGCCATTTTTATTGGCGCAGCAATGGTGGCAACGTCCGTCGGCATTACAGCGCGTGTGCTGGGGCAGATGGGGCTGCTGAGTTTGGAAACGAGCCGGATCATTTTGGGCGCGGCAGTGATTGATGACGTGTTGGGATTGATTATCCTGGCGGTTGTGAGCAGCGTGGCCAAAGGCGGCATCAACTATTTGCAAATCGTCACGACTGCCGGGTTGGCCATTGGCTTCACGATTTTGGTGGCGCTGGTGGGTGCGCGCGCCATCAACCGCATTCGCCCGCGCGTGGAAAAACTCCGCGTCGGGCACTCGTGGTTGGTTTTTGGTCTCTCCATGTGTTTGGCTTTGGTGGTGCTGGCACATTACATCGGCGTCGCGGCCATTATCGGCGCGTTTCTGGCGGGGATGTCGCTGTCGGAAGCGACCGAGGACACGGATATGCCGCATCAGGCCGAAGCCGTGACGGAATTTTTGTTGCCCTTCTTTTTGACCAATATCGGAATGCAACTCCGGCTCGATGTATTTTTGCAGCGCGAAGTCATCGTGCTGGCGCTGTTGGTGACGGTGTTGGCCGTGCTGACCAAATTCTTTGGTTGCGGCTTAGGCGCACTCGCGCTCGGACGCCGCAAAGCGATGCAGGTGGGGATGGGCATGGTGCCGCGCGGCGAGGTCGGCATCGTCGTGGCGCAATTGGGCTTGAGCCTCGGTGCAGTGGGCGATGCGATTTACGGTGTCGTGTTGGTGATGGCGGTGGCGACGACGCTCATCGCACCCCCGTTTTTAGTGCGTCTGTTTCGAGGCGAGAAGCCCAGCCACGAAGACGACCTCCTGCCCGTGACGCAGATTTCCTGATCCGGGCGGCGCTGCCAAATCATAAGAGGCGCGTATGAATGCCACTTTACTCGGCGAGAGGCTCAGAGCCATTCTCAATTTTCCCCTGCTCAAATTGGGCGAGACCGAAATCACGCTGTGGACACTGGTCTATTTTCTTGTCCTGTTGTTGCTGCTGTTTTACCTCACGGGCAAAGTCAAAAAGCTTTTGCTGGCCCGTGTCCTCGTCCACACGGGCATAGACGTCGGCGCGCGGCAGGCCATTGCTTCGCTCATGCGGTATGTGCTGATGTTCATTGGATTGCTGATTATCGTGCAGGCGGTTGGCATCAATCTGACAACGCTGAACGTGATTGCGGGCGCGGTCGGCATCGGCATTGGCTTCGGGTTGCAAAACATCGCCAGCAATTTTATCAGCGGGTTGATTATTCTCTTCGAGCGTCCGATCAAGGTCGGCGACCGCATCGTGGTCGGCGATGTCGAAGGCGATGTCGTAGAGATTGGCGCGCGCAGCACCACTGTCGTCACCAACAACAACATTGCGATCATTGTGCCGAACTCGATTTTCATCGCCGAGCCGGTCATCAACTGGAAATACACCGACGCCAAAGTGCGCTTTGAAATTCCCATCGGCGTGGCCTATGGCAGCCATGTGCGGCTGGTGGAAAAGCTGTTGCTCGAAGTAGCGCAGGAAAATCCCGATGTTCTCGCGGAGCCAGCGCCGGATGTCTGTTTCCGCGAATTCGGCGAAAGCAGTCTGAAGTTCATCCTGCGCGTCTGGAATCAGAACCAGGTGCATCGCAAGTTGGTGCTGTTCAGCGCACTGAACTTCGCCATTCACGACAAATTCAAACAGCACGGCATCGAGATTCCGTTCCCGCAACGCGATCTGCATATTCGCAGCACAATGCCGGAACACAAAACCACTACGGAGGCCAACTAGCTATGCCTGAATTTGCTCTGACCGTGAGTATACTCAAAGCCGTCGCGACGCTGCTGATTTTGGGCGGCGCGGTGTATGGCTTTATCAGTGAAAAAGTGCCGCCGGATGTAGTTTCGCTGCTGGTCATCCTGGCGCTGTTGTTGACCGGCGTGCTGAGGCCGAGCGAGGCGTTTTCCGGCTTCAGTCATCCGGCGACGGTTTCTGTCGCCGCCGTGCTGGTGTTGTCGTCCGCGATTGAGCGCACGGGCGTGCTGTCGCTGCTCGCGCGGCGTGTGCTGACTCCGCTGGGACGCTCCGAAATTTTGTTCACGGCGGTCATTATGCTGGTCATTGCGGCGCTCTCCGCCTTTGTCAACAACACCGCTGCTGTCGCGATTTTTATCCCCGTCGTGCTGGAAGTTTGTCAGCGCACGGGCGCGAGTCCCGGTCGCGTGCTGATGCCGATGTCGCACGCCGCGACGTTTGGCGGGATGTGTACGCTGATCGGCACGTCCACCAATCTGGTCGCGCACGAATTCGCGCGCAATCAAGGGTTGCCGGGCTTCTCGATGTTTGAGATCGGCAAGGTCGGATTGCCGATGCTGCTCGTCGGATCGGCTTACATCCTGCTGGTCGGGCGCTGGTTTTTGCCGCGCAATCAGGTCGCCGCGCCGGAAACCATCGGGCAGGCTGATCCCTATTTGTCGGAACTCATCGTGTTGGACAATTCGCCCTGGATTGGGCGCGCAGTGAATGCCGAGCATTTTCAGCGTGATCTCGATGTTGAATTAGTCGGGCTGGTGCGCGACCGGCGGGTGATTGGGTTGGATGAACAGCGCCCGCATTTTGCCGCAGGCGATTCGCTGCGCGTGCGCGGCGCGCTCGACAAAGTGCTGGCCTTGGCGGCCAGCGAAGGATTGGAGCTGCATCGCCCGGAAGAACGCAAAGCCGCTGCCGCTGCTTCCGACGCGGCAGTTGAGAATACCGATGAAAAAAGCGAAGCGACAGAGGCGGCTCCCGCGGCTGCCGAACCGCCCGCCGACAAATTGCAACTGGCAGAAGTGGTGGTGCTAATTACTTCCGGCTTGATTGGGCGCACACTCAAGCAGATTCGCTTTGCGGAACGTTATGATGCCGTTGTGCTGGCGCTCAGGCGGCGCGGCGGCATCAGCGAACGACCCTCCACGACACCGTTGCAAGCGGGCGATGTGCTGGTGGTCGAAGGCGCACCCGAAGCCTTGCAAAGTCTGGCGGACACGCGCGGCTTTCTGGTGATTGGTACGCCGACACAGGTCAAGCAGCATCCGCGTCTGTTGTTGATTACGCTGCTTGTGTTGCTGGGCGTCGTCGGCGTGGTTTCGCTGGGCTGGCTGCCGATTGTGACGGCGGCAGTCGCAGGCTGCGCGGTGCTGATGCTGACGGGCTGTTTGCCGCCGCGCGAAGCCTATCGGGCAATTGATCTGAGCCTCGTGTTTTTGCTCGCCGGAACACTCGCGCTGGGACTGGCGCTGGAAAAGACGGGCATCACGAATGTGCTGGCGAATGCTCTGGCGTCGTTGACCGGATTGACCGGGCCATACGTGGTGATGGCCTGTTTCTTTTTGGTCGCGGTGGTCATTTCCGAATTGATGTCGAACAGCGGCACGGTCGCGTTGCTGGCTCCGGTGGCGGTGTCGAGCGCGGCGCAAATGGGCATCAATCCGATGGCCTTGATTGTGGCGGTGGCATTGGGGGCATCGGCGTCGTTTGCCATGCCGATGGGCTATCAAACCAGTCTGATGATTTACGGCCCCGGCGGCTATCGCTTCAAGGATTTTGTCCGTATGGGGATTGCACTTGATTTGCTGCTGGCGGCGCTGGCGCTCTGGCTGATTCCGTATTACTGGCCGCTGGTTAAGTCGTGAAGTAAGCTGAACGCGCGTTTTGTGCAAGGTGTTTACTGATTTGAGGTGTGATCTGTGCGGATCATGGCGCTCAGCGGCAAGGAAGAGCTCTCGCCGCTGAGGAAGCGAAACTCACTCAGACCGGGCGGCGTGTCGGGCGGAAGCTGTACGACTACTTCCCAAGACGCAATGCCGGGCAGGTAGCTCACTTGTTGCGGAGTCAAGCGGCGCTCATTCAGTTGCACTGCCGCACCTTCCATCGTTGCCTCTTCCGCCAGTCCCAGAATGAAAAGTCGGATCAGCGATTTGGGGCCGCTCGCATAAATATCCGTGCCGCTATCTTCCGCATTGCTTATCAGGTGAATGACGGGGCGCTGTGCTTTGAGCGGCGGAAGCTGAAGCCGAATTGCAGGCGTCCGCATATTTGTGCCGCACACCCGCAAGGTCGTTTCGCCCGCAGGGATTTCGGGCGGCAGCACGCCTCTGACTTGGAGCAGCCCGTCATATTCCGACTCGCATCGGTGCATGAGTTCCAGACTCACGCCATTCGCAATCGTCCCCACATACGAAGCAGGGAATTGATGCTCCCCGACTTCGACGAACAAGTTGTTGGCGTCCACTGCTTCGCGGTCAAACCCGCTCAGCAAAAGCCGCAACACCACTTCGCCCTCGCGCTCCGGGATGATTTGACTGCTGATGTCATTGGTTCCGCTGTACGTGAGAATCTGCGGCGGCGACGTGACTGGGGAAGCTGATTGCTCCAATCGTTTGCGCAACAGCGCCCAGCAATACAGCGTGTTGTTATTGGCTACGACGCATAATTGCGCGCCGAGTTCACGGCTGATTTGACGAATCTCCGGCTCTGCAAACGTGGCCCCAGCCCACGTGTCTTTGGGCTGTTCCTGAAACGCCTGGTTCGTTGTGCCATTGCATTGAAACAGGAATACGCCGCCCGGTTTCAGCACGCGAAAGGCATCGCGGATGTTGGCGCGGATCACGTTGATGTCAGGCAGGTGCTGAAAAACCCAGAACGATAAGATGAGGTCAAAGTGCGCCGTCGGGAAGGGCGCGAAGTCTGTGCCGTTCGTTTCGTGAAAATGGACGTGCGGCAGATGGCGTAATCGTTCGCGCCCCTGCCGCACCATCTCTCCCGAAACATCTACCGCATGAACTTCGCCGAAGAGTTCCGCGAGCCATCGTGTCATCCTGCCGATGCCCGCGCCGATTTCCAGCACCCGCAGCGTCTTCGGATCACGTCGTTCGGTCAGGAGTTCCAATTTGTCTTGCACCATCATTTCGACATCGCGTTGCCCGCTGCGGTCGAACTCTTCTTCGGACTGTTCGACGCTCAGCGTGTTGATGTACCACTTCGCGTTTTCGCGCGCCCGTTGATCCCAGTCGCGCTTCATAATGGATGAATAATGGTCAAGCATGAAAATTCTGAGATTACTTCGGTTCGGTCGGATAGCCGGCTTGTTCCCAGGCGTGCCAACCGCCGAGTAACGCCTTTGCGTTTTTGAAGCCGGCCTCTTTCAACGTCCGCGCCACCAAGGCACTGGTGGCATCATCCGGGCAGGCGCAGTACGCGACGATGGTCCGCATCTTGTTCCAGTCTTTCATCTTCTTCTCCACGTCTTCCGCCGAGAGGTGCTGCGCGCCTTTGATTTTCCTGGCACTGGCTTTCCAACTTTCCGCCGAGCGCACGTCGAGCAACATCACTGATGCGCCTGCGTCCAGCTTCGCTTTCAATTCCTGCTTCGTAATGCAGTCGTCGGGCGGAATCATCGGATCGCCTTCAATGACGGGACCGGCGGACACCGTACGATTGTCCGCGCGGGCGTCCGGTTTCGTGCTGGGATCGCCTTCGATCACAGGACTTGCGGACACGGTGCGCGTGTCCGGCGGGGTCGGTTTCGTCGCTTTGGCTTTGGGAGATTTCTTTTTGCTTTGCGCAGACGTGGGCGCAAAGCTCAAACACACCAGCAATACTGCCAGCGCAACGGCGATAAATTTCATAACTGCCTCCAATGAGAAAGGGCGGGCGGTTCAGCGGCGTCTGCGCATAATAACCACAAGTTCCTTCCCACCGAAAGCAGTTTCTGCGACCGTGATGCCGCAAAAGTAAAATCCCTGGGCGGCGACCTGGTTCATTTCCTTCTGCATTGTGGACGTTTTGGTCGTCGCGAGCAGTTGATATTCTTCTTTGGCTTCCGGGCTGAGTTCCATAATCACCACGACTTCTTTGCCGCCGAACGTCGTCTCGAATACGGTTTGACCCTTATAAATAAAGCCTGCGGCGGCGGCTTGACTCATCTCTTTTTGCATCGTGGAAGTTTTATTCGTCGCCAGCAATTTGTACTGATAGCTTGCCGTCGTCCTGCCGCCTTTTGGACGCCCCATAATCACGACCGATTCGTTGCCGCCGACCGAAGTTTGCCCGCCCATCGTGCCTTCAAAAGCATAACCTTCCGCACCGGCCTCGTTCATTTCTTTTTGCATCGAACCGGTTTTGTTCGTGGCCAGCAACAAATATTCCATCTCGCCGCGTTGGACGAACGGCGTGCTCGTGACCGCTGCTAATTTTTTAGCGGCTTTCTTGCGGGCAGGTTTGGCGAAGCTGACAGTTGAGAAACCAAGTGTCAGAAAGCAGAGAATCGTGAGAAATCGCGTCATAAAAAAACTCCTGTGAAACGATGGTTAGTGAGCGCCTGCCCGACGTGCGCGCAAGGCTTCAATCACGGCAGGCAGGACGGAAATGATGATGATGGCAATGATGACGAGGCCGAAGTTCTTTTTCACAAACGGCAGATTGCCGAAGAAATAGCCGAGCGCAATCAAGCCGCAAATCCACAACACGCCCCCAGCCACGCTGAAGGACAGAAACTTCGCATACTTCATGCGCCCGAAGCCCGCCACAAACGGCGCGAACGTGCGCACAATCGGCACGAAGCGCGCAATCACGACGGTCTTTGCGCCGTAGCGTTCATAAAACTTTTCCGTGCGTTCGAGGTACTGTTTATTGAAGAGCTTCGAGTCTTCGCGCGTGAACAGCTTTGCGCCAATCGTGCGGCCAATCCAGTAATTCAAGTTGTCACCGATGATCGCCGCGCCCATCAAAATCACGCAGAGCAAAACGGCATTCAGCGAACCCGTCGCCGCCAACGCGCCCAACGCGAAGAGCAGGGAATCGCCCGGCAAAAACGGCATAACGACCAGACCTGTCTCGCAAAAAATAATCAAAAACAAAATGCCGTAGGCCCAGCCTTGATACTCGCCCACGAGCCAGCCCAAGTGCTTGTCCAAATGCAACACGATGTCGAAGAGTTGTTTGATAAATTCCATAGTTGTTGGTGGTCGGTGGTCGGTGGTCGGTGACCGGTTGCGAGCCGATTACCGGCCACCAGCCACTGACCACCAGCCACCTACTTCCACCCAAATTTCCCAATCAGTTTGACGAATTGGCAGCGCCCGTGATCTTCGGTTTTTGTGCCTGCGGCCGTGCGTTTCACCCGCATCAGGCGTTGTTCTTTTTCCGTGCCGACGGGGATGACCAAATGCCCGCCGACGGCTAATTGATTGACGAGCGGTTGCGGGATTTCGGGCGCTCCTGCCGCGACCAAAATACCTTGATACGGCGCAAACTCGCTCCAGCCAATCGTGCCATCGAAGCATTTGATCGTAGCATTGAAGAGCTTGAGTGACGTGAGCAAGGCCGCTGCGTCGCGCGCGAGTTGCGGAATGCGTTCGATGGCGAGAACTCGTCCTGCGACTTTGGCCAGCACCGCCGTTTGATAGCCGGAACCCGCGCCGATTTCCAGCACACGATCTTTGTCTGTAACTTCGAGCAGTTCGGTTTCTTTCGCGACGATAAGCGGCTGCGAAATCGTTTGATCGCACGCAATCGGCAGCGGATGATCGCCGTACGCCGTGCCGCGCAACGCTTCGGTGATGAAGAGATGGCGCGGAATTTCCGCCATCGCCGCCAACACGCGCTCATCGCGGATGCCCGCCTGACGCAAACGTTCGACCATCGCCAGCCGCGCCCGCGCAAACGCTTCGAGCGGTGGTTTCGATTGAGGTGAGTTCGGGAGGTTCATTATCATTAGCCACGAATTCCACGAATGTTCACGAATTTATTATGAGTTGAGAGAAGGAATCTAAAATCCAATCTCTGAAGAATTCGTGGTCATTCGTGGAATTCGTGGCAAAAAATCAGAATCACAAGCCACAAGTTACACAAATGTTCACGAATTTATTATGAGTTGAGAGAAGGAATCTAAAATCCAATCTCTGAAGAATTCGTGGTCATTCGTGGAATTCGTGGCAAAAAATCAGAATCACAAACCACAAGTTACACAAATGTTCACGAATTTTTCTACTTCGGGATGGTAGCTTCGCCCACCCAACCCAAAGAAATTCGTGGTCATTCGTGGAATTCGTGGCAAAAAATCAGAATTCATTCCAGCTTTGCAAGTTTGCCAGCGCATCGTAATCGGTCATATCCGCGCGCAGCGGTGTGATGGCCACCAGACCCGCTTCAATTGCGGCGTAATCGCTGTCGCCCGTTTCCTGCCACGCGGTTTGTTGCTCGCCGATCCAATAGTACGGACGACCGCGCGGGTCAAGGCCTTCGTGAATCAAGCTGCGCACGGTTTTCGTGCCTTGCTGGGCCCAACGCGCGCCGCGAATTTCACCGGGCGGCACATTGACGTTCAGCAGCACACCCGGCGGCAAGCCTTCCTGCAAGACTTTGGCCGCGAGTTTCGCTGCGAACTCAGCGGCGTACGTGAAGTTGAAATCGCTGCGCGTCGCCAAACTCACGGCGATGCCCGGCAGCTTGAAGATCGAAGCCTCCAACGCGCCCGCGACCGTGCCCGAATAAGTCACGTCATCGCCGAGATTCGCGCCGTAGTTGATGCCGGAGACGACGATGTCGGGCAAATTGTCCTGCATAATTTTCGTGAGCGCGAGCACGACACAATCGGTCGGCGTGCCGTCTACGGAATAATGGTTGTCGTCGAGTTGGCGCAGTCGCAGCGGGCGTGTGAGCGTGAGGGAATGCGCCGAGGCGCTTTGTTCCGAAGCCGGTGCGACGACGGTGACATCCCCAATCGCCTGCAATGCTTCGGCCAACGCCTTGATGCCTTCGGAAAAAATCCCATCGTCGTTCGTCACTAAAATTCGCGTCATAAAATACTTCTACCAGGAACGCTCGGAAAAGAGGCGAAATCATCGCCGATGCTGCGCCGGAAGGCAAGCGCGGTTTGCTGGTGCAGGTAGCCTTTCGCGGTCGAAATGTCGTAAGCTATGCGGGCAACGGGAGATTTCTTTATGACGTTAGAAATTATTGCCGATTTTGCTCCTGCAACGACTGACGTAATCCTGCCGCTAAAAACGGGCGATCAGTTGACGCGCCGCGAATTCGAGCGTCGTTACCACGCGATGCCGCGCGTGAAAAAAGCTGAGTTGATTGAAGGCATCGTTTACGTCGAATCCTCCGTTCAATTCAAAGGTCATGGCGAACCGCATTTTCGGATGAGCGGCTGGCTTGGATATTATTCGGCAGCTATTCCCGGATTAAGCGCAGGCATCAATGCCACCGTTCGTCTTGATCCTGACAACGAACCGCAACCCGATGTTTTGTTGCGGCTCGAAAAAGACAAAGGCGGTCGCTCCGAAATCAGCCGCGACGATTACATCGAAGGTGCGCCGGAATTGGTGATCGAAGTCGCAGGCAGCAGCGCGTCGTACGATTTGCACGAAAAGCTGCGCGCCTATCGTCGCAACGGCGTGCAGGAATACATCGTCTGGCAGGTTCACGAACAGGTGATTGATTGGTTTGTGCTGGACGAGGAACAGTATGTAAAACTCACAGCCGATGAAGCCGGTGTGCTGCGCAGCCGCTTGTTTCCAGGGCTTTGGCTGCACGCGCCCGCGATGCTCAGCGGCGACATCCCAACGTTTCTCGCCACCTTGCAACAAGGCTTGGCGACGCCGGAACATCAAGCTTTTGTAGCAAGTCTGGCGCAATAAACTGCAACGAACCATTCTCTTTCTCAGCCCCACAGGAAAACACCCAATGAATTATCCGATTACGCTTTCCTTCAAGCTCCTGGCCATCGCGTCGCAAATTTATGTCACCGATGCGAGCGGCCATCTGCTCGGCTACGTCAAGCAAAAGCTCTTCAAGCTGAAAGAAGCGATCACGATGTTTGCCGACGAATCGCAAACGCAGCCGCTCTATGAAATCAACGCTGACCGCGTGCTAGATTTTTCGGCGAGCTATCAGTTTTCCGATGCGCGCGGCAACCCCTTCGGCGCGATCAAACGGCAAGGCATGCGGTCGCTGTGGAGTGCGCATTACGACATCTTCGTCGGGAATGTGCCCACGTTTGTTGTGCAGGAAGCGAACCCCTGGGTGAAGGTGCTGGATTCGGTTATTGGCGAGATTCCGGTGCTGGGGATGTTCACGGGCTACTTGTTTCATCCGGCTTACGTCGTGACACGCCCGAATGGACAGGACGTGATGCGGTTGGAAAAGCAGCCTGCGTTTCTGGAAGGCCGCTTCGTGATCGAGCAGCACGCGCACCTCAACGAACACGAAGAAGTCTGCGCGTTGCTGGGTTTGATGATGGTCGTATTATTGGAGCGGTCACGCGGGTAAGTTAGTGATTCAAGCCGATTGCGCCATCCATCGCTTCAAACGGTCGAGGCTCTCGCAAAACGGTTTCAGCCCCAGCCACAACAGCAGCCCTGACAGCGCGTGCGCAACCGTGCAAACAATCATCAGCGAATAGTTCACGGCGTTGTCGTTGCGAAACACGTAATCCGTCGTCATTGCCACAGCCGTGGGCCCGACGCCGAGTCCGATCAAATTGATGACGAACAAATACACGGCGGACGCCTGCCCGCGCATTTCATTCGGCATGATTTGCTGAATCGCTGCCGGAGCCACGCCAAACGGTGCGCTCGCCAAAAACGCCGACGGAATCAGCAGCAACGCAGCCCACGTCGCGTTTGTCATCAGCGGATACAACATGCCGGTCGGAAACCACAGCACCGCCACCCAAAAGCCCACGCGCATCGTGGCGTCGCGCTTGCCCTGCGCGACCATACGATCTGCCCACCAACCGCCCGTCGCTACGCCGAGCGTCGAAAAGATACCCACGATCAAGCCGTACACAATGCCGGCTTGCTCTGCCGTCCAACCGTGATTACGCTGAAACATGGTGGGGACCCACGCCCCTGCGCCATACGAAGAAAACGACAGCAACGCAAAGCCAATCGTGTGGCAGAGAAACGTTTTCCAATTGGACAGAATGTACGCCCAGGTTTCGCCAAACGGAACATGCGCCTGACGCACAGAGCCATCGGCAGCCTTAATCATTTTCAGCCCGCGTCGCACGGGTTCGCGCACGGTGTACATCAACGCCGCCAGCAACACGCCCGGCAGTCCGACGATGAAAAAGATCACTTGCCAGGGGCGCGTCTCACCGACTATCGGCAAGTTCCAGGTCCCTTTGGTTTCGGCCAATCCCACCACTATTCCGCCCAACAGGTACGCGAGGCCGCCGCCGATGTAAATGCCCATCGAATAGACGCTGATCGCCGTCGCGCGTCTTTCTTTCGGAAAGTAATCCGCGATCAGCGAATACGCCGATGGCGACAACGCTGCTTCGCCCACGCCGACGCCCATCCGCAACAACAACATCTGGATAAAATTGCGCGCCAGTCCGCAGCCCGCCGTCATAATGCTCCAAAAAATAAAACCGATGGCGATGATCGAGCGACGGCTTTTTTTGTCGGCCAGCCAGCCGAGCGGAATGCCGCAGACGGTATAAAACAGCGCAAAGCTGAAGCCCATCAGCAAACTCATCTGTGTGTCGCTGATGCCGAGATCACGGCGAATCGGTCGCACCAGCAAGTTCAAAATCTGCCGATCAATGAACGAAAACACGTACACAAACGTCAGCACCGCGACGACGTACCACGCATAGCGCAACGGCGGATACGGCGCTTCGGTTTGCGTTGGGGGAGGCGGGGCTTCGACTTTCATTTATTGTTCCTCAAGTTGCGATAAGTCGTTGCGTGATTTCATCCAGCACGGCCTCGGCTTTGGCTTCAATCTCGGCTTTGGTTTGATCCTGAATCGGATGCGCCACGTACACGGCATCGAAGTCCGCGCGGCCTAACGCGCTGGCTTGCGCGCGTGCGGCGGTCATAAATTCGTGCGTGGCGACGGGCACGGACACAATGCCCAAATGTTCGAGTTTCGTCGTGTCGTGCAAACTGCACGTCGTACACGACCCTCAATCAGCCAAGGCTTCAATCACCGCATCACACCGCGCGTTGACGAGCGTGGCGATCACTTCGGCGGGCGCAGGTTTCGTGAAGGTCGGCTTCATTGTGCGCACGACTGCGGCGACGCCGAAGCGTGCTTTCAGCAAGCGTTCGATGTGATCCAAAAAGTAATTGCCGCCCGGCTTGCTGATGTCGAGCAAGCCGATGGTTTTGCCTTGCAACGTGGCGAGCTTCGGCGCGGCATGACGCGCTTCACGTTGCGTTTCATTCAACGGATTGACCAGCACAGTTGGCATAATTTGTTCTCTTTAGTTTTTTTGCCACGAATTACACGAATGTTCACGAATTCTTCTGCCTTTGGATTATCGTTTTGCCTCTTCAACCCAAAATAAATTCGTGAGAATTCGTGTAATTCGTGGCTAACTCTCAATGGGATACGTGACGACTTGTGAGCCGCGCGGGCCCGTCGCCCAACTGCCAAGCACGGCGGAAAACTTGCCTGCCGTGCCGCCTGCGACGACGAGGCGGATTTGTTCGGGGCGGGCGAACTTGCGATAACACGGCTCGCCGTCCAGCGTGATTGGCTCGAAGAGGTGTTGATACTGCACGCCTTCGCCATCGCCGTCGGCGTAGTGGTGCATTGGGATGCCCGTGTTTTCAAACAAAAACGCGCGCGCGCTTTGTTTCGTGAAGTCGTCGCGCGCGAGCGTCTTCACGTGCTCAGGACAAAGAATCACGAACGCTTCAAACATCGCGCACATGCGATACGTCCAGATCGTCGCGAGCGCGCGGCTGATGGCCTTCAGCACGCTGCGACCGCTGCGTGCCATGTGTTCGCTGACGCCGCGCGGTGGTTCGGCGGTGAAGAGTGTGAGCGTGCTTTGTGCGCGCGCGAAGCCCTGTTCGACGTGGAATGGCTCCCACGGATTTTCTTCTTCGTTCTCGGCGATGACTTGCGAAAACTTGCCCGCGTTGCCGAGCGTGGACATATCTATTTCGCCCGGTTTCGCCCCGCCAATATTGGTCAGAATCAATTGCAGCGCGCGACCGAGCGTGCTGTTAGCGCGCGCGACGTTGCTGAAGACATTACTGCCACTGACGAAGCCGAGTTCGTGCCGCACCGGGCCGTTCACGATCACGAGTGGCGCAGCAAAATGCGTGGTCGCCTGCACACCGTGAATGTTGTAGCGTTCGTCACACACCGCACGCAGCAACGGAATCAACACGCGCATCATCTCCGGCGCACAACCCGCCATCACCGCATTCGCTGCGATTTTTTCCACCGTCGCCTGGCCATAATTCGGCGGTACAAGCGCAATCACTTCGTCGGGCGCAAGCGTTGTCGCGCGCAGCATTCGTTCGACGCGCTGCACGGTCGGCGGAATCACCGGCAGCGGATCAAAGCGCAAGCAATATTCTTCAGCGTCCACGTCGTCGCTTAATTCAATCTGCGAAGCCCGCGCGCCGCGTTGCGCGTAAGGATTGATTGCCGGAGCGGAAGCTTCTTCATCACGTGGTTCGAGATGGCGCGATGTGCAGCCGGGCTTCGTCGCCGGAGCGCCGTCGAACGGTTCCGCCAGGACGAACGATTCCTGCCCCGTCATTGCGCACAACGCAGCCGTGATGGTGTTGAGGTCGGCTTTATCAAACGCAATTTGCGTGTGAACAATTTGCCCGGCACGATCTAACAAAAACAGCGTCGGCACGGCGACCGGATCGTATTGCTCTGACACTTTCAAGTTGCGGTCGAGCAGGATCGGGAAGCGGGCTTGCAATTGCTCGGCAAACGCTTTTGTGGCGGCTTCGTCATCTTGTGAAATGCCGATAATCGCTGCTTCGTTCAGTCGCGCCGCGAGTTTGTTCAAGTAAGGAAACGTCAGCAGACACGTGGGGCAATCGGTCTCAAAAAAGGCGAGCAGCGTCGGTTGTTGGGCCAGTTCGTGTTCGCTGCCATCCAGCGCCGACAATGAAAACGACGGCGCGCGTTCTCCCGCTTGAAGCATGATGATCTCCCCGTTTTCGTCCGAATCCAATTGTGTTGCGTTACAGCCCGATGCGCGCAGTATAAGTCACCCGCGAGCGCGAAGAAAGGTTGCGCGAAGCTTTCCTGCCGATTGTCAGAACCGCGCACGCATGGCACGATAGCCGCGCTTTACCAGAGACAATCCGAACTTATTGAGGACTCAATTCATGGCTGAATCTGCTGCTGCTCTACCGAATCCTGCGCGCCCGGAACTCAAAGACTCGCCCCAACGTTGGTGGTTGATGGTGTTGTTGCTGCTGGCGATGCTGGCTTGTTATGCACAACGTGGCTCGCTCGCGGTCGCCGTCCCTTTTTTGAGCCAGAAGTTGAACTTGAACAAAGCCGACATCGGTTGGATTTTGTCGGCGTTTTCGTTGTTCTATGTGTTTTTGCAAGTGCCTGCGGGTTGGTTCGTGGATCGCTTTGGTGTCAAGCGCGCGTATGCTGCCGGGTATATTTTCTGGTCATTGTCGGTGGCGCTCACGGGCTTTGCGCAAAACTTCAGCGCGCTGGTGGGCTTGCGCATTGCCGTTGGCACAGGGCAAGCCGTCGCGTTTCCGGCCACGTCGCGCGCCGTCGCCGATTGGTTTCAGGATCGTGAGCGCGGCACAATCACGGGGTTGTATCTGGCCGGCACGCGCATCGGCACTGCGTTGATTGGCTTGTTTGGCGGCTGGTTTTTAGGGCGCTATGACGTGCGGTTGTTTTTTCTCGTGACGGGTTTGGTTCCGCTGCTGTGGTTGTTGCCCTGGGGCGCGTTTTTACGCCGCTGGGAAACGCCGCCGAGCCAATCGTCGCGCCCCACGATTTCGTTCTGGAAAAGCTTGACCTGGCTGCGGCATCGTTCGGTGTTGGGCATCTTTCTGGGCTTCTTTGCCTACGACTATGCGTGGTTTGTGTACATCAACTGGTTGCCGGGTTATTTGACGTTGGAGCGCAAGTTCACGGCGATGGAAATGGGCGTGTACACAGCGGTTCCGTTTGTCGCGATGTCGGTGATTATTTTGTTTTCCGGGATGCTCAGCGATTGGTTGGTGCGACAAGGTTGGAACGAAATCAAAGTCCGCAAAGGCTTCATCATGCTCGGCCTGCTGATCGGTTGTTTGATCGTTCCCGCCGGGTTGGTGGCGGACAAAATGACGGCGGTGTGGTTGTTGACGATAGCGATTTGCGGCCTCGGCATCGCCTCGCCCAACACGTGGACGCTGACGCAGGCCGTATGTGAAAAGCGCGTCGTCGGAACGATGTCCGGCATGCAAAACTTTGGCGGCAATCTGGGCGGCTTGATCGCGCCCGCGTTGACCGGCTGGATTGCCGAACACTATTCGTTTGCGACTGCCTTGACAGTGGTCGGCGGCGTGTCGGTCGCTGGCATCCTGGCCTATTGGTGGTTGATTGACGAACCGTTTGTCGCGCCTGATTGAGGCCAGAGTTCCGCGTTCATCAAGCGCGGTTTTGAGCTACCAATGCCTGTGCAACCGGCGCAATCGCGTTCACCTGCTCCGCTGACAGCGCCGATAGGAACGGCGGCAGTGTGCCCGTTTCTGCAATGCCTGCGAGCGCGGTCGCGTGATGCAAGACTTTCGCCGGGCTGATCGCGTCGCGCAAATCTTCGAGCGGGATAAAATGTGCGCGCAACGCTTCTGCTGTGTCGTACTTCTGCGCGACATTCGCCGCAAACAATTGGTTGCTCGGCACGGGCGCGATGCAGCCGGAGCCAGTCGTGAAGCCGGGCAAGCCCCAATCGCGCATGTGAATGATGGCGGGTCGTTCGCCGATGCCGCTGACGACGCAAGCTCTGTCAACGCGCGTGAGCAGCGAGGCCAAATATTCATCGTGCGTTGGGTCTTGGCGCACGACGGCGTATTTGATGGCGACGCAGATGCCTGCGTCTACGAGTTTGGCGACCGTGTCAAGACCCGCTTCTTTATCCCCGCCGAAGTTGTTTTCTTCTTTCAAATACAAAATCAACGGCGTGTTCGCGGCGGCGGAAATTTCACGCAAGCCAATCTCCAAACCTTTCGCATCGCGCGGATCGCCGCACGGCAGGTGCATCACGGCAGGGAAGTTGTATCGCTTCAAGAGTGCTGCCTGATCCATCGCGCGACCATACGACGGCCCCAGGCTCGGAATCGCCCACAGATTGTCGGCAAAGCTCGTCATCCAATCCAGCAACTGTTCGTATTCGGCTAACGTCAAGTGATAGAGAAACGCATTGCCGCCGTACAAAAAGCGCGTCATCCCGCCGTTGACCATGTGGCGCAGGATCAATTTGTTTTGCTCAAAGTCGAGCGCACGTTTGGCGTCGTTCTTGCGTGCGAGTGGCGGCACGGGAAAAACACCGCGTAAATCTTCAAGAGTGACAGGAGTTGTTTTCATAATAATTTCCTACTTGGTGAATGTTGTGAGTCAAATTGAGCATACTGCCTGACGCGGCGACTAACAAGCCTGTTGCGGTAAAGATAGCGGATCAGTGTTATAATGCCGCGCGGAGGTAAAGGTCATGCAGGAATTCATCGAAGAGATCACTGAAGAAGATGCCCGCCAGCTTAAAAGCCTGATTCGTGAAGGCATCACACACATTCGCAAGACGCTTGAACAAATTGCGCGCGACGACGAAGAGATTCAGCGCATCCGACATCGCTCTGCTTTGCTGATGGCTGACACCAACGCCGTACTTGAGCGAATGGAGCGTAGATGATGTGGAAAGACATGCTCGACTTCGTCAAATTCGCCCTGCGTCTGACCGATGACATGCAAACCGTCAAAGGCGACATCAAGGGGCTGGCAAAGCGTGATGAAGAAATACTTTCTGCGATCAATCGGTTGACGCATCGAGTTGATCTGCTCGAAGAGAAATACAATATGGAGCAAGAAATACTTCTCCTCAAGCTGGAGAATCGCTTGCTCCGGGAATTGAAAGGTTTGCCGCCCGCACCACGACAAAGTTCACCTGACGACCCGAAAGATCAATAAGCACGACGCCCGTCGTTGCGATCATTTCTTAACCCCAAACACATTCGCGGAAAAGTTCGGTTCCGTCTCGCCACAATTTGCTTTCCATCGCCATTCAGATTATGAATGAGCGCCCGGAGACATCATCAAAACCCATGAATCAACCACTACCTTCACCCCGCACTTCGTTCGTTCGCTATCAAGTCTTGTTCTTCACCGTGTTATTGGCGGGCGTGACCTATCTGGATCGCGTGTGCATTTCGACGGCGCAGAACGGGATTATGGCCGACTTGCACCTCGACAAAATACAAATGGGCTATGTGTTCAGCGCGTTCACGTTGGCCTACGGCATCTTTGAAGTCCCGACCGGTTGGTGGGGCGACAAGATTGGCACACGCCGCGTGTTGACGCGCATTGTGGCCTGGTGGTCAAGCTTTACGATCATCACGGCGACGACGTTCAATTACTATTCATTGGTCGTCGTGCGTTTTTTGTTCGGGATCGGCGAAGCAGGCGCGTTTCCCAACGCGGCGAAAACGATTTCCAAATGGTTTCCGTCGAACGAGCGCGGGCGCGCGCAAGGTATCTTTTTTGCCGGCGCACATCTCGGTGGTGCATTGACGCCGATTCTGGTGACGTGGATGTTGACGCTGATGCACTGGCGTTGGGTGTTTGTGATTTTTGGCTGCGTCGGCTTTGTTTGGTGCGTCGCGTGGTATCGCTGGTTCCGCGATGAACCGACGCAGCATCCAGCCGTCAGCGAAGCCGAAGCGCAGTTGATTCTCAACGGCCGCGTGCTGAGTGCGACCGAGCATTTGAATTGGGCGGCGTGGAAGCGTGTCTTGCGCAATCGCACCTTGTTCTTTTTGTGTTTGCAGTATTTCACGCAATCGTATGGCTTTTACTTTTTCATCACGTGGCTACCACAGTATTTGCGCGAGGCGCGCGGCTTCGATCAAATGTTGCTCGGCGTGTTCACGGGGATGCCGATGTTCCTGAGCATCTTTGCGGATTTGGTCGGCGGCGTGACGACGGATTGGGCCGCGCGACGCTTTGGCTTGCGCCTCGGGCGTTGTGCCGTCGGCGGGCTGTCGTTATTGTGCGCCGGATCGTTTTTGATTTTCGGCACGTGGACGAGCAATCCGTATTTGGCTGTCGCGTTGCTTTCGTTTGCTTTGGCCTCGGCGAACTTTTTGCTCGGCGCAGCGTGGGGCACGTGCGGCGACATCGCAGGCGCACACGCAGGCGCAATCAGCGGTTGCATGAACACTGCCGGACAAATCGGCGGCTTTCTTTGCCCAATCATTGTGGCCTATATCGTGCAGCATTATGGCAGTTGGAATCTGGCGCTCTATTTGACGGGCGGCATCTATTTGACAGGAGCATTCGCGTGGCTGTTTATCGAGCCGCGCAAACCAATCTTATGAAAATTTGGACGAACATAAACTATGGCGAAGCCGCGATGAAGGTCTTTGCTGACGGCATCGCGGGACATGAACTGATTACGAATTTATCAGAGGCTGAAGTCGTGTTTGGCTTCACCGGGCCAGAACAACATCAAAACGCATCTGCTTTGCGTTGGATTCAAGTGCCGGCGGCGGGCTATGAAAAATTCGATACGCTCGAATGGCGCGCTTGGCTCAAGGATCGCGGCATCGCGTTGACGAACAGTTCCAGCGTCTACAACGAACCGTGCGCGCAACACGTGCTGGCCATGCTGATGGCGCTCGCGCGTCGCATTCCACAAGCGTGTGCTTTGCAAGCCGATGATCGCAGTTGGCCGCAATGGGAAGAGCGCGCGGAGATTTATTTGCCGAATGGGCAAACCGTGTTGCTGTTGAGTTACGGTGCAATCGCGCGGCGGCTTTGTGAATTGCTTGCGCCGTTGCAGATGCATGTGATTGCGGTGCGACGAACACCAACGGGGAACGAACCGATCAAGACGATCACCGCTACTGAATTACCCGATTACTTGCCAATCGCCGATCACGTCATCAACATTCTGCCTGCGAATCCAGCGACGCAGAATTTCATGAATGCCGAACGCTTTGCGCTGACGAAGCGCGGCGCGATTTACTACAGCATCGGGCGCGGCACAACCACGGATCAAGCGGCGTTGGTCGCAGCCCTGCAAAGCGGACAACTTGCCTCTGCGTATCTGGACGTGACGAACCCGGAGCCATTGCCGCCGGAGCACGAGTTGTGGACGACGCCGAACTGCTACATCACCCCGCACACCGCAGGCGGGCATCACAACGAACACGAACGATTGGTGCGATTGTTTTTGGAAAACCTGCGACGACTTGAGGCAGGTGAAGAGTTTGTGGATCGGATCGTTTAGCTTTTTCTGCACCACGAAGCTCACAAAGAGCACGAAGAATGAAATGAACAAGAGCGATTATGCTTCTTTTGTTTTCCTTCGTGATCTTCGTGCCCTTCGTGGTTCTATTCTGTCGGCGCTT
>CAZWAK010000050.1:0-41031 GCA_964631865.1 uncultured Heliobacteriaceae bacterium
TCGGGATCGCGTTCGGAATGCGCCCGCGCTGCTGCAAATACTCGTAGCCGCTGGTCTCGCCGCGATACTCCGCCGCCGACCGCGCATCGGCAAGCCAAAGGTTGCTTTTGTCGAACTGTTCGCGCACGTAGTCTGTGGTGGCGAGCCAATGCGTGCGCGGTTGGGCGCGAAAGACGGTGGGTCGTGGCTGATTGATTTTGGTTTCGGGGGCGAACCCCGCCGCGCGCCACGCCGTCACACCGCCGTCCAAAATGCGCACATCGGACACACCCGCGTAATTCAAAATCCACCAGACGCGCGCGGCGGCGATGGTTTGTCGGCTGTAGACAATCACCGTCGTGTCGCGCGTGATGCCAAGCCGCCCGATGACTCGTTGCAGTTCGCCAAGCGGCTTCAAATGCCAGCGCGGATAGCCGTTCTCGAATTCATCCGTATTCAAATATACCGCCCCCGGCACGTGTCCGGCGCGATAGTCTTTGGCTTCGGACAACTGGCCCCAGCCGGTTTCGAGGATGACAAAATGATTCTGTTTGTAGGTCGCGGGACGCGCCGTGATTTTGCGCGTGTGAAATTGTTGGAGCGAATGCACCCACGCAGCCGTGACGATGGTTTCGGGATGCGGCGCAGCGTGTGCGAGGCTCGTGAATAAAACGGCGCACGACATACTGAGCAGAAAATTACTTCGCTTGGCGTTCGCGCCGAATTTGTGCGTGATAAGCCTTTTCATTCGTCTCGATGAAATCGCGCAAGCCTTGCGGGTCAATGAACGGATTCGGTTGCATGCCGAGCCGCTTCACCTTTTCTTCCATCGCAAAAAACGGCGCGTGCGGCCCCAGAAACACATCGCACGGCAATGTTTTCAGCTTCGCAAACGATTTCGCATAAGCGTCGGCAACGCCTGCCCACGTTGGATTGTTCACCATCTTTACGCCGGGATTGATGGACAAACTGCACGTAAACACCACGTTGTATCGCTTGCCGTTTTCTTCGACCGTCATCGCCCACGCCGTGTTGCCTTCGGTGTGACCGGGCGTGTGATGCGCAGTCATCGTCACGTCGCCCAGGCGCACGACATCGCCGTCTTTCAATCGTTTGTCCACTTGCACAGGCGGGTAATAGGGCTTGATCGGATGGAAGCCTTTCTTGCCGCCGCTTTCCAAAATGTCCGCGTCGGCGCTCATCATGTAGACCTTCGCGCCCGTCGCAGCTTTCATCGCGGCGTGTCCGGCGACGTGATCGAAATGCGCGTGACTCGACAACATGATTTTGATGTCTTTCAGCTTGAAACCCAGTGCTTCAATATTGGCGCGCACCAGCGGCGCAGATTCTTCCATCGCCGTGTCGAGCAGGATTAGTCCCGCGTTGGTTTTGATGATGTAGCACGCAAGGTTATTCGTCCCGACATAGTAAATGTTGCCAATGATCTGGAACGGCTTGAACGGTTGGTTCCAGGCCTTGATTTGCGACTCGTATTGGGCATGTGGCTGCGCAGGCCACACCAGAAAACACACGAGGAAAATCACAGCGAATAGATTTTTATTTTGCACTTGGCTCCTTTTCGGCCCGGATCATTGTCTCGACAGCCGTTTGTTCGATGGGGTCTTCCAACAGGCGTTGCACACTCCAATGTTGCTTGTCCAACAAATGCGCGACCAGCAAATGAAAGCGCCCATACAACCCTGACTTCGCCCAATCCATCTTGGGATCATTCGCCAGGAACGCCCGTTTGGCTTCATCGTAATTGAAGGCCACGCCTTTGCCAATATAATCCGCGTAGCCTTCGCGCTTCCATTGCGGCAAGCGGTGATAATCAATCGGGCCAACGGCCTGTCCTGTCAGCGTGTGCGCGATTTCGTGCGCGATGAAATAATCCAGCGTGCGCTCACCCGCCACACGATTGCCGTTCGGCCCAAGCAAACAATTTTCCTCGATGATCGAATCGCGCAGAAACACGTTCGTCGTGAACGGATAATAATTCACGCCGCCCACGCCGTATTGATAGGTGAAAAAGATTCGCTGCCGCCAGCGCGCGTTGCAAATGAAGATGAGATGTTTTTGCGCAGCGGAATAGAGCGGCGACGTGGCGAGTTTTGCTTCGGCAAGTTCCAGCACACGTTGACCGGATTCTGTTGTGAATGCCTGATCGGAATACAGCGTCAGATTTTTCGCACTGACCGAAGTGTGAAAAAACGGCTGCGGTACATTCAGCAAGACGCCGATCAGCACAAGGATTGCAACCACAGCGGCTCCGATTTTCAGCCAGAGTTTTTGGTTCAGTTTCATCGCTCAATTCCTCATTTGGTCGGCGGCAAGTGTAGTTTCATGAACTGCAAAAACAAATCCCAATCCGCAGGAATCGTGCCGTGTCCGCCCGCGTGCTCGACATAACCAATCGTGTGAAAAATCGTCTGCCCTGGCGCAGGCATTTGGGTTGTGCCGAGACCTTGTTTGCCAAGCAATCTGAAAACAGGCTCCGCCGCAACCGCCGCTAGAAATTCGCCTTTCGGATCAGACCAAACATCCGTATCGCCCGTTTGCAGCAACACCGGACGCGGCGCAATCAACGACACGAGCAGGTGCGCGTCCACCGGAAACTCATGCACGCGGTCGCCATACTTCGCATAATTCGCCGCGAACTGATACGGGTAGCGTGTGGCTTCGGTCAAATGTTTGATCGTTTCGCCGTAGTTGCGCCGACTGATCGCAGCGCCGCCTTCGCCCGAACAACTCGCAATCACCATCGCAAAACGCGGATCGTGCGCGCCCGCCCACATTACAGTTTTGCCGAGCCGCGAAATGCCTGTGATTGCTACGCGCTTAGCGTCTACGCCTTTGTCGGTTTCCAGATAATCCAGCGCACGGCTTGCGCCCCACGCCCACGCCGAAATTGCGCCCCATTCATTTGGCGCGGGTTCAGTTTGCCCCGGCTTCAGGTACATCGCACGCACGCCGTGCGGCACGCCTCCGAGAAAATCGGGGTCAACATCACCGTAATAAAACGTGGCGATGCCAAAACCTGCTTCCAGAAACGGAAGCACCTTCAAGCTGCCAAAGCGCCCGTCCCTCGGCGCTGGCACGCGCTTCTTGTCGCGGTTCCAGATTTCGCCGGGCTTAATGCCAGGATCGTTCACGGCATTGGAATTGGCGGTGAAACTCACGTTGAGCAACAGCGGCACAGGCTTCGTCACGTTCGCAGGCAAGTACACGAGCAAATCCATTTTCGGCCCGTCTTTCTTGGGCGAAAAATAAATCGTGACTTGGCGACGAATCGCTTTGCCATCGAATGCGGGCGTGCCTTTGTCGAAGACATCAAACGTCATTCCGGCAGGGCGACCAGGGCTTTTGCCATATTGATGTTCCTCGAACAATCGCACAATCTCCGGGCGACGTTTTTGCATCCACGTTTTCGCATCGCGCACGGGCTTGCCGTTCGCTAACGTCAACGGATCAGGCAACGTGTACGTGACCACTTTGGCTTCGTCGTAGTTGACAGGAATGCCTGCAACTTCGGAGCGCGGGGCGTTTTGCGTTTGTGCAGAAGTGAAGCAGGAGAGGAACAAAAGCGTAAACAATAAGGCAGGAAAGAGGATAGAGTTTCGGATGAACATAAACTGGTTTTCATTGAAATGTAGCGCGATTTGCCAAATCGCGGGCGCACAGGAAGCACCGCGATTTAGCAAATCGCGCTACAAAATTTCGACAGCGTGCTTAATTTTTTCGTTGCGAGAGTTGACGCGGGCCGTCTTTGGTGCGCATCACAAAGCCATACAACATATCGCCCGCGCCTGTGACCACGTATTGTTCACCGTCGAGTTCATACGTGATCGGGCCGTTGGCAACGCCTGCGCCGAGATTCGCGTGCCACAACGCTTCGCCTGTGCGTGCATCAAGCGCGACGAAATTGTTCGAGCCGTCGCCCGTGAAAACCAGATTGCCCGCTGTACTCAACACGCCCGAACGCGAGCCGCCACCTTCCCATTGATGTTTCCAGCGAATCTTGCCCGTCTTGTAATCAATCGCCTGCATCATTGCTTCCTGCCAACCGCCGCGATCCGTGCCGCCCCAGCCTTGCGGGTTCTCCAAGTCCGGGTCGTAGATGTAGTAGATGCTGAAGGCGCGAAACGAATTCACGTAAAACAATCCCGTATCCGGGCTAAAACTCGGCGGCGGCCAATTCGTCGCGCCGTATTGATTGGGCGTCACAAGCGCGCCGTCTACTTGTGGGTCTTTCGCGGGGTTGGGAATCGGCTGGCCTTTCGCATCCAGCCCTTTCGACCAATTCGTTTTCACGAATTCCGTCGAAGAAATGTTTTTGCCGGTCGCACGATCCAGCACAAAGAAAAATCCGTTGCGGCTGGCCTGCGCCAGCAGCTTGCGTTTTTGCCCGTTGATTTCGCCGTCAAATAACACCGGCACTTGCGTTGCGTCCCAATCGTGCGTGTCGTGCGGCGAACACTGAAAATACCAAACCATCTTGCCGGTATCGGGATTGAGCGCGACGATGGATTCGGTGAACAGATTCGCACCCGCGCGGTTCTTGTGCGCGATGACCGGTTGCGGATTGCCCGTCGCCACATAAATCAAATTCAATTCGGGATCGTAAGTAATCGGTTGCCAAGTCATCCCGCCGCCGTGCTTCATCGCGTCTTCGTTCGGCCAGGTTTCGCTGCCGGGTTCGCCCATCTTTTGTGGCACGACGTACCATCGCCATTGCATTTTGCCCGTTACGGGATCGTGGGATTGGATGTATCCGGCTCTGTCCAAATCATCGCCGCTGATGCCTGTGATGACGTGATTCTTGACGATGATCGGCGAGGTGGAGCCAAAGAAAAATTGATCCAGATCGCAAATCGTTTTGCGCCATTTTTCCTGGCCGTCTTTCAGATTCAGCGCGACCAAATAGCAATCGGTGGTTTCGACATAGAGCGTATCGCCCAGAATGCCTACGCCGCGATTGCCGATGGTGATGCCGCCTTCAGCCTTAAAAGTTTTGTGCCAGATTTCGCGCCCCGAACGCGCGTCAATCGCCCACACGTGATTGGGCACGGTGAAATACATCACGCCGTTGACGACCAGCGGCGAAGCCTTGATCGCGCCCTGATTGACGTTCGCGCGAAAGACCCACGCGAGGCTCAGCGAGTTGATGTTCGTCGTATTGATTTGCTTGAGCGTGCTGTAACGCCGCCCCGAATAATCGCCGTGATAGCTCGACCATCCGTCGGTCGGCGCTTGCCCAACTTTCGCAGCGTCGAGACTGCCTTGCGCGAACAACGGCGCGGCACAAAGAGCCATGAAAAGGAATGCGTTGAGGTGTTTCATTTGAGTGTCTCCAGATAAGCGACGACGTCGTGCATGTTTTTGTCGGTGATTCGGTCGAGCAATTCGATGTGCGCTTGCAGCGGATTGTTCTTCACGACTTTGAGCGCGGATGTACGTTTCCACGAATGATAATTGCCGTTGCTATCGCGCAACGACACGGCAAAATCGTCAATATGCACAGGCGTTCCCGTGACTGCTGTGCCGTTCGCGGGCGTAACCGTGATTGTTAGTCTTTGCTTGCGCGGGCGCGGGAACATGAAACGCTGCTGAATGTCCGCCGGATTGTTTCTGCCAAAGCCCGCCAAATCGCCTGTCGCCGAATGACACGTCGCGCATTTGCCTTCGCCATTGAAATACGCCGCGCCTTCTTTGACATTGCCGGTCAACACGTTTTGCGGATTGAAAATCGGTGAACCGCGCAACGTGTCGTAGAGGCGTTGATGAATGAAATGCGAAAGTTCTTCGACCTGTGTTTTGCTCAAGGTATTGCTCGCCACGCCGCTTTGCGTTGGATGACCTTTTTGCAAAAATGGCATGAGGTCACTGCCGTAACGGTCGCTCCACATCATGTCTGAACGAATCAGATTCGCGCCTTTGTCCGTGCCGCGTGCGGTCGTGCCGTGACACGCGATACATTGCGTCGCCCAGACCAAACGACCACGATCCGCCGCCGCATTGTCTACGAGATGTTTGTCATTCGCACCCGCGCCCAATACGCCCACGGGTTTGCCTGCCGGACGACTGACCGTTCCCGCACCCGCATCGCGCCCGTGATTGGTCGCCAGATAATTCAGCACGATGGTGTATTCCTCATCCGTCGCTTTCGCGCCCATCGAAATCATTTTGCTCATGACATCTTCCCATTGCGCCCGGCTGCGCGGCGATACGGTGGCGCGCTCCAGGGCGTGACAGGAAGAGCCGCAAACTTTTTGCGTGATGGCGCGCGCGTCCACTTGCATCGTGTTCGTCGCTGCAACGCGTGGTTGCAAAACAATGCCCGCCGCGCCCAGCAATAATGCTGCGCTAAGCAAGGCAAGACGACCAGCTCGTTTGGTCATAACTTTTTCCCCCAATTGTTCGATGTTTCCGAATGGAGCGTAAGAATCGCTACGCCCGCATTTTCTTGTACGTCGCCAAGCATTTCTCTGCCGTTTCCAGCGAACCGAAGCGACTGCCTTCCTGTTCCATCAGGTAATATTCCGCGCCGCCTTTGGCTTCGGCGGCCTTGAAAATTTCTTTCCACGGCGCATCGCCTTCGCCGAACAACACGCGGTAGCCTTTGTCGGCTTTGTTGTCCGCGCCTGTCCAATCTTTCAAGTGCAGCGAACGGATGCGACCGGGGTTGGCTTTGATCCACGCGATACAATCGGCTCCCGCTTCGACGGCGGTGCCGACATCGAATTGCAGCGTGACCTCTTTCGGCGTGTTGGCGGCCAACACTTCAATCGGGCGCTTGCCATCAATCGCTACGAATTCGACTTTGTGATTGTGGAAGCCGGCGCGCATGCCAAGCGGCTTCAATTTTTCCGCTGCCATCGTGAGCTTTGCGGCCACGCCTTTCCATCCGTCAATGCCACCTTCGACACGCCCCGCGCTCGCCATCACCAATGTTTTCGCGCCGATGATTTGATTCAGTTCGATGGCCTTTGGCAGATTTTCCGGCGTGAAGACGTTGGCGCTGTTGTGCGTGGACAAGCATTTGATTTTCAGTTCGTCCAGCAGCTTGCGCACGTCTTTCGCGTAGTCGGTCGTCCATTGCGTGTACGGCGAATAAAACTCAACGACTTCGTAGCCGAGTTGCGCGACCTTGCGCACCGTGCCCAGCAAATCTTTCTGCAACTCATCGCGCACGGCGTAGAGTTCAATGCCGATGGGCAACCGTTTTTTCGCAGCGGCGGGCAACGCGAATGCGATGGAAGCAGACGCGGTTAGTGATAAAAATGAACGTCGGGAGAGAGAATTGTAAGATGTCATTTGGGTTGTTTCCTCGTAGAGTCTTTAGAGAATTCAGGCCACGCGCGCGACCGGGCGTGTGACCATTTGGGCATATTTTTCAGGGTTGGCGGCGATGTCGGCTATGCCGCTCGTAATTCTGGCTCCAATGCGTTGTCTGCCTCGCCAGCAAATTCTGTATAAATGTTGCGACAGTATGGATAGCGTTCAGCAATCGCTTGCAACGCCCTCGCAAATTCAGTCGTGCGGTCTTCCGCATCCGCAATCAGTTGTGGCAATTCTTCTGCGGCATCCAGCAACCCGACAACCTTTGCCATCTGATTTTCCTTCGATGCCAGAAAGCGAGCGCGAATAATCACTTGTTGTAACGCCCAAAGCGATTGGTGGTACTTCTCTGATTGAATCATCACAACTCCTTCAATTGCCCTCGCCCGTCGGGTCAAGTTGAATATCCTGAATTCTCTGTCCTTCGCCTCCAGGCGTAATCAGGATTGGTGGTGTGGGCGAACCGGCTTTCACTTGATTGAACGTTTTCATAAAACGCTCCCAATCTTTCCGAGTGCTGACGTTTATACTACGCTTGGTCGTTACTCGTAGCGAGTCAATTGAAACCTCACGCTTTGCAATCGTGTTTCCTTCTTCGTCAATGATTTCAGCAGGAATCGTTTCCTTCCCCAGCAATTCGTTTGATTTGGCTCGCCGTACACCATCAATGATCTCAAACGTTTCCTCCGCCATAAATTCAATTCATCTTCTCGTGGCAGAACGTGCAATCGGTGCTGGCCTTGTTTTCTGCGTGGCAATTCATACAACTCGCCATGTTGATTTCTTTCGTTTTGTACATTTGCTCCAACTCTTTGACTTCGCCGTGACAGGTCGTGCAGGTTGCGCCCGCGGTCAAGTGCGAGCGATGACTGAAAAATACATACGACGGAATTTCGTACACGCGCCGCCATTTGATCTCGCGCTTGTCTTTGGCATATTCGGCGAGCTTTTGAATGGCGGGGCTATCGGTCTTCACGTCGGAATGACATTGCATACAGAGCGCCGCCGAAGCCAAGCCCATCTTTTCGCCGGGATCAGGATTTTTGTGACACGTCGCGCATTTCAGGTTGTTTGCGCCGACGTGCAGCTTGTGACTGAACGGAATCGGTTGCACGGGGCCGGGCAACGGCTGTTGTTGGGTTTGGGCGGCAACAACCAATATAGAAAACACTACGAGGCAGCCAATTTTTATCAGAGTTCTCATATACTCCACGAGACGCGAAGCGTTTGGAGTGCTGCGGCTTGACGTAGCTATCACTATGAATTCAAAAGCGACGTCGAGACCGTCGCACTCCAAACGCTTCGCATTACAAATCGCCTTTGCGCAACTGTTTGGCCAAATATTCTGACGCTCGCAACGCCAATGCCATGATCGTCAATGTAGGATTCTGCGCGCCGCCCGTGACGAAGCTGCTGCCGTCTACAACGAACAGGTTTTTCAGGTCGTGGCTTTGATTCCATTTGTTCAGCACGCTCGTCTTCGGATTGTCGCCCATCCGACACGTGCCGAGTTCGTGAATGCTGCGACCGGGGTTGTTCATCACGACGTTGCGATGCAACACGGCAAAGCCGCTGTCCACGAACAACTGGCTGATTGTGTCCACCGCGTCGCGCGCCATCGCGTGTTCGTTGTCGCCGTAATTGACGTGAACGTGCAACGCCGGGATACCCCACGCATCCGTGACTTTCGGATTGAGGCGGACGTGGTTTTCAAAACGCGGCAGCACTTCGCCCATCACCGTTGTGCCGAGTCCCGCGCCGCGATGTTCGTCGAGCGATTTTTGCAATTCCGCGCCCCACGTCGGAAACAATTTCGCATCGGGCGTTTGCCCCGGATTCAGATCGCAGGCATACCCGCGCAGGAAGTTTTTCTCTTTCGTCTTCACGTTGCGAAAACGCGGGATGACGCCCGAGCTGCCGATGAAGCCGCGCGGCGCTTTGCCGTGTTTGGCTTCGGGAATGACGCCGATGATACCGCCGGGAATGTAAAACTGATCGTGCCAATAATGCCCCAACACGCCGCTCGAATTGGCGAGGTTGGAATTCAGCAAAATGCGCGTGCTTTCCAAACACGACGCGCCGAGCACGACGACTTTCGCTTTCGCGTGCAACGCGCGACCCGATTGGCGATCAAAGAAATTCACGCCGTTCGCCAGCCCCGTCTTTTTGTCTACTGTGATGTCGCGCACGACGGCGTTCGGCACGATGGTCAAGTTGCCCGTCGCTTGTGCCGCCGGCAGCGTGATATTGAACGAACTCGCAATCTGCCCATCGCCGAGCGCGCGACGAATTTTCGTGACGGTCATCCCGCGCGGTTTAGCAACGGCGCGGATGCGTTCCAGCACTGTGCCATCGGGCGAATTGTCTTCGACGAACACACCGTCGGGCAATTGCGGCAACCCTTCCTTGCGACCTGCGACGCGAAAGAGCGGTTCGACGCGGTCGTAATAGGGCGCGAGATCGCTGTAGCTGATCGGCCAGTTGTCGCCGAAGCCGTCGTGGTCTTTGGCTTTGAATTCATAATCGCTCAAGCGGTACGACATCCGCGCCCAGAACAGCGACTTGCCGCCGATCATGCGCACGCGCGCCCAACTGTATGGTTCTTTGCCGGTGAAGGTGTATGGCACTTGCTCGTGATCCACCCACTGGTTCGCGTTGAATTCGGTGGCTTGATAGACGTGCGGCAGCTTGCCCGGTTTGCCGAAGCCGCGATACGGCAATTCGTACACGGGCTTGAGCGTGCGCTGGCGTTGCATATCCACGAGCGGCCCGGCATCGAGTACCAAACATTTCACGCCTTTGGCCGTGAGCGCATACGCGGCCATCCCGCCTGCCGCGCCGGAACCAACGATGAGTACGTCGTAGTCTGTGTTTGTCATGAGTTTTTTCAGGAGATTACGAAACATACGAAAATAACGAAACATACGGAAAAGCGATGATTGTTTGTGAAGACGTTTTCGTCCTTTTCGTTATTTTCGTATGTTTCGTAATCTCTCTTCTGCCTTTCATTGCTAATCCAGCGGATACCAATATTGTCCCATCCCGCCGCCGCGCCGTCCGCTCACCGTGCTCGCCGTGTTGTATTCGTAGGAATTGAGCGTCGCCGTGCGCACGTCTGCCTTTGCCTCGCGCAGGAAGCGAGCGAACGGCTCCGTCGGCGGCACATACGTCCACGCCTGGCGCAACGGCGCGAGCAGTTCGCTGGCTTGTGTTTCGTTGAGGTCGGCGAAGGGCTTGCTGAATCGCTTCTGCGCTTGCGCGTTCAGCCTGTCCAATCCCACGCGATACAGCCGCTGCCGCTCGGCAGGCGATTTGCTCAACAGAAAATCGAGGAACTCCGCCGCCTTCGCCTCCAACGCGCCGGGCAGATTGTTGAGCGACGGCATCAGGATGTCGCTGAGCTTGCGCAACGCGGCGAATTGCGCAGCAGTGAAAAAGCGCGGCGTCATTTCTGCGGCAGCGTCTACAGCCGTGAGTTCCAACTTTTGCGCGTCGGGCGCAGGTCGTGGCGCGGGCGTTTGCGCGGGCATTGCAGCAGGCACAGCTAACGCCGGAGCCGCCGCGATGGTTTGCATAAAGCGTCTTCGTTTCATAACAAGTTCTCACGTCATTGAGGCAGTATCCTGCCTGCCGCTTCGGCGGAAGGCAGCACGGGAAACACTTCAAAGTCCACGAGGTCATCCCAGTGCGCCATCCACTCATCCAGCAGCGTGCGATCTTCGGTTTCCATCAACTGAAAGCAGCGATGGAATTGCTCGTCCACCCAACTCGAAACATAAATCAAACCATCGGGAGCCATTCGCCCGTGTTCACGAAAGCGTTGATAGACGGTGCGTGCATCTTGCTGCTTGAAATGCTCTATGATCATGTACAGCATAATCGAATCGCTACAAATCGAATTCAAACATCACAGCGTCTTCGGGCGCGGCGACGCCACCACAACTCGCGTACAAACGCATCGCCGCCGTGTTGCTGCGATGCGTCAAGACCCAGGCGGCGGCACAGCCTTGCCGCCGCGCTTCCGCCAACACCGCTTGCATCAACTGCTGCGCGATGCCTTGTCCGCGATGCGTTTCCGCGACGCCGACTTCGTTGATCCACAATTCGGGGCGTGGCTTGTCGGGATGCACGTAATGCACGGCGCTGACAAAGCCCACAACCACACCGTCGGCAATCGCAACCGCGAGGTGATGACGCGGGTCAGCCAAAAACTCCGCCGCCGCCGCCGGATCAATCGAATCGTCGAACACATCCGGCGCGACCGGTTGCAGCACGGCTTCCTCACCTGCGCCAAGCAATTTGATTTCAAGCTTCGTCAGCATGCAATTTCAGCGGCTGAACACTTCGAGGTTGAATTTATTCTCGCCGCCGCTTTTGATTTCGATGATGTAGTCGCTTTTGTCGTTCGGGCGTTGGCGACGAAACACACGTTGGTTTTCGATGCTCGGCGATGAATCGCGCTTGCGCACATACTCGCCCCATTGCTTGCGGTCCTCGTCGGTGAGCGTGCGATTGCGCGCCTTCTCGGTCATCCCAATCATCAAGGGATCGCGCGAGTTGCTGAGCCAGCGCGTGGCATCCTGTCGCACTTCGACGCGATATTTGCCTGCGACCAAACCTTGCGCTTGATGGAGCGCAAACGAACCGAGCGCATCGGTGTGCGCGTTAGTGATGTAAATTGTTGCGGCGGGCGCGTTGGGCTGATCTACCGGCGTCAAAATCACCATCCCGCGCACGAGTGGCGTGCCGTCCAGCTTCACGACGCCAGCGATGGGCAGGCGTGGTTTGTCCGTGAGAAAACCACCTGCCTTCAACCAGCGGTGCATCAGGTTCGGCCATTCGCCAAGGATCGCATCGCCTTGCGCAAAGCCGACGCCATGCACGCCGCTCGCAAAGAAATGCGCTTCGACCGGCACTTTGGCTTTCAGCAGGCTGGCGTGCAGTTCCGACATTCCACGCATCGCTCCCGTGTCTTCCGCCGTGCAATACATAAACGTCGGCGGCACGTTCGCGGCGGCGATGTTCGCGGGCATTTGCATCGCGCCATACGACAAAATCAAAAAGTCAGGACGACTCGAAACGCGCTCCAACGGATCGCTGGCTTCAGGGTTGGCGAGCAGCGGATTAAAGGACAAATCCGCCGCCAGATTCGCGCCTGCCGAAAAGCCGACCGCGCCAATGCGCGTAGGCGAGATGCGATATTGTTTGGCGTTCGCGCGGATGTACTGCAACGCGCGCTGGGCATCCGCGAGCCAGTCTTTGCGCTCGTACAGCGGGCGAATCCGATAGCGCAGGATGAACGCCGCGATGCCGCGTTCCTTGAGCCAATTGGCGACGAGAACGCCTTCGTGATCGGTCGCGCGCAACGTGAAGCCGCCGCCGGGAATCACCAGAATCGCCGCGCCCGTGTTGTTCGCTTCGGCAGGCAAAATCGGAATCAGCGCAGGCTTGTCTTCATCCGAATTGCCCGTTGCGCCGGGTGCGCCATTCGGCCAAAGTTCAATGGTGCGGAACGAAGGTTTGTCCGCCTGGGCAAAGGTTGTTCCGGCAATCAGCATTGCCAATACGAAAGCAATGCCCAAACTTGAGCAGCGTAATTTGGTCATAAGTTTGTCCTGAAAACAGTTGGGAACGCACAGGCAGAACGCCTGCGGTTCATTGATTGGACGGCATCAACTCCAGCAACCGCGCCTGCAACGCCGCCGCATCCGGGAGTTCATGCATCGTCAAGCACAAGTCTTCGAGGGCTTCGAGGTTGGTAATAGATTCCAACTCGGAGCCGATCTGTACTGCCGGAAACGACCGCGCCGCCGCCCGCCGCACCATCTCATACACGGCTGCCGCGCGGCCTTCTTCACGGCCTTTTTCCAATCCTTTTTCCAGTCCTTCTTCCAGCCAGGCTTGCACCATACTGGAGTGTCGAAAATCTTCCATGGGAATCTGCATAAGCGCCTCCTTCAAAATACTGCGGAGAATGTCACGATCATAGCGTAGCCCTCCGAGGATGGCAAAATATGCCGAGAGCGTCTGGCGTTGCTCTTCGTCGGGGACTTTGCTCAAGACTTGCGCCGCCGCGACAAGCTGTGGCTCGCCCCCGCGCATCAGCGGAATGTACGGCATCAGATAAGGCCGCTCGCTCGCCAACCACTCGTCCGCATCCAATTCCCAGAGCCGCACCAACCGATAGCCTTTCAAGATCACAAGATCGCCGGAACGAATTTCTGCCGGTGGCGGCACCAACGGCGGAGCCGGATCATTCGTCAGCACCAGCACGTAGCTTTCCACTTGCTCGCCTGTCAGCAAGTGAAGCCGTGCGCCGTAATCGGCGATACGCGGCGGCACAGCGCCTTTCCAGTGCGCTTGAATTTCGCCGTGAATCAACCGCGAGCGTTCGCTGGTGCGGACGCGATACAGCCCGTCCACCGCGCGGGCGGGCGTAATCAATTCGCGTTCGATGACTTCAACTTCGACGTCTTCGCCGACGCGGATCGCGCCCAACAATTGCAGGAAGCCCACCGGGTCTTGATCGCCCAGATGCTTGCCCGCCTGGTCATAGCCTTTTCGGTTGCTGACGTCGCTCATCGGTTTTTGTGGGTCAGTTGCGCACGAGCCGATAGCTCACAAACGCAAGCTGTTTGCTGTCCGGCGACCACGACGGCACATTGATGGTTCCTTGTCCGCCGAAGAGTTTCGCCAACACTTGAATCTCGCCGTAGCCCGTCGGCGTCACAGGAATCAGGCGCAGCATCACGTCTTTGTTTGCGGGATGCCCGGTTACGTCTTTTTCATACGAGATGATGACCAGCCATTTGCCATCGGGCGACGGATGCGCGAACCAGTTGTTGTATTCGTCTTTCGTGATCTGCGTTTGCTCGCTGCCATCGGGCTTCATCCGCCAAATCTGCATCACGCCAGAGCGCACGGAATTGAAGTAAATGTATTTGCCATCCGGCGAATATTCGGGGCCATCGTCCAAGCCCTCCGCCGTCGTCAAGCGTTTTTCTTCGCCGCCTTCGACTGGGATGCTGTACACATCAAAGTTGCCGTTGCGATTCGCGCAGTACACGAGCGTTTTGCCGTCCGGTGACCAACCGTGCCAGTACGATGGCGCAAGCTTCGTGATGCGTTTGGGTGTGCCGCCCGTGATCGGCAGCGTGTAAATCAACGACTGCCGTTGCTCCTGCGATTGATCGCTGATGACCAGTTGCGTGCCGTCGGGCGAAATGCCGTGATCGTTGTTGACGCGCGTGGCAAAGCCTGTGTCGAGGACTTCAGGCGTGCCGCCAGTCACAGGCAATTTGATGATGCGACCCGCGCGATTCAGCAAAAAGTATTTGCCATCGGGCGACCAGTTCGGCGCTTCAAAATGCTCGTTCGCGGTGTAAATAACTTTGCGGTCTTTCGACGCAATCGCAATTGTTTCCAGCGTGCTTTCGAGCGTTTTGGTGTTGCGCAATTCGACGTTCGAGAATACCGCTTTTTCCAGCGCATTGTTGTCGTGCGCACACACGCCGAGGCCGATGTAATACGGCTCCGTCAGCTTGATGCGAAATGATCCGCCCGCCGAACGTAACGGTTCACCTGTGCGTGCGACGGACAGAAACACATAATCGCCGTCCTTCTCGATGCGCAGGCGCGCGGGGCCTTTGACGTTGGATTGAATCTCGCGCGTCGGGCCGCCTTTGACTTCGCGGTATTGCAACGATGTCAACCCATCGGCGTGCAACGCAGCGTCGGCATACGCTGAATCGGCATCGAGCGATTGCCGAATGATGAGTACGCCTTTGCGATGCGCGTTGCCTGTGTCGCCCAGCACTTTGATGTCCGCCGCCAACGACACATCGCCCGACATTCGCTTCCACACAAAATGAAACGCATCCGTCGTCGCCCACATATTCTCGCCGCCGCCCGCAACGGTGTAGCTCTTCGTCGCCGCATCGTAGGTGGCGGAGCCAGCATGTTTCACTGCGCCGACATCGCTTTGATTGTCGAAGATACCGATGGCGGTAGATTGCGGGGTTGTAGAATTGAGCGATAGACAAAGGCCAAGACTCAAAAGCCAAAAAGAGGAAAGATGTAATTTCATAGTTGCATCTCGGAACAGTACCGGGAGCGGTGGCGAGCGTACTTGGTGATCTTATACGTTCACAGTCATCAAGCACGCTCGCCACCGCTCCCGATACTGTTCCCAATTCAGAACTTCACGCGCTCCAAAAAACGCATGCTCACCGGAATCTGTTCAATCGAAACCGGCGATTCGTCTTCGAGGAAATACCATTTGACGCCCGCTTTTTCGGCGGCTTTCAGGATGTCGTTCCATTTCATAAGGCCTGTGCCGATGGCGACATCATTGGTCACCTCAGATTTTCCTGTTAACAAGCCCGTCGGAGTGCCTTTGCGCATGTCTTTGACGTGCATCAGCTCAAAGCGGTTTCCGTATTTTTCCAGCAGCTTCACCGGGTCTTGTCCCGGATGCACGACCCAAAATACATCCATCTCGAAGCGCACGAATTCGGGCTTCGTTTCTTTGACGATCAAATCGAATAACGTGCCGTCGTTATGCGGCTGAAATTCGTAGCCGTGAATGTGATAGAAAAACTTGAGGCCATGTTTCGCGAGCGCCTCGCCCGCGCGATTGAAGACATTGATTGCCGCGCGCGCTTCGGCTTCGTCGAACGAATCTTGGTGCGGAATCCACGCGCAGCCGACGTATTGCACACCGAGCGTTTTGGCTTCGCGGGCAACGCCTTCCACATCATCACGGAAGCGTTCATAACCCGTCAGCGCGCTGATCGGTTTCAGTCCTTTGGCATCAAGTTGTTTTTTGAATTCTTCGGGTTTGAGCTTGTACGTGCCTGCGAGTTCGACGTACTGCATGCCAAGATCGCGCACGCGGTCGAGCGTGGTCGGAACATCTTTCGCAAATTGCTCGCGCAAGCTGTACAACTGCAATCCAACCGGCCCTTTGAAACTTGCGCCTGTGCCGGTCGCAGGTTTCAGCATCCCCATATCCGCGAGCCATTCTTCAAATCGCTTCGGCCACGCGCCAAACGGAATGCCGTCGCGTGGACGAATGCCGCCGCCGTGTCCGCCGTGCGCATAAATGTGCAAATCGGATTGCACGCCCGCAGCAAAAAGCGAATTGTGAAACTCGACGGTTTGCTTCGCATGAAACGCATCATCCAATCCTGCACTCGTCAAAAATGCAGGCGCGGCGTCTTTCGGCGCGGTAATGTCCATGGGCTGCCAGCCGGGATAGACCAAGCCGACAAAATCAGGCCGACAGCTTTGGCGTTCGATTGCGTCAGCCGCGTCCGCTTTGCCGCGATCAAAACGAATGTCCGCGAGCGCGGCCAATGCGCCGCCAGCGGAAAAGCCCAGCACGCCGACGCGGCTCGGATTCACGCGCCATTCGCGCGCGCGATGACGCACAATGCGAATGGCGCGTTGCGTGTCCTGCAACGCTTCGCCTTCGACGGTGTATTTGTAATTCGGCGTCTGCGCCAAACGATATTTCAGGATGAAGACATGCACGCCCATTTCGTGCAGCCAGGGAATCAAGTCCGTGCCTTCGCTGCCGATGACCAATTGCCGATGCCCGCCGCCCGGCGCGACAATGATCGCCGCGCCTGTGGCTTTGTTCGCCGGGGCGAGATGCACGACGAGCGAAGGATTGTGAACATTGACGATGGACGCGATGCGCTCGCCGGGTTTTGGATTGGCGGGCGTTGTGACTTCTTTTTCGTGCGCGCCCTGCAACGTCGGATGACCGCTCGGCCAAAGATAGACGACGGGTGAATTTGATTGCGCTGCACAGATGATGGACAGCAGCAGCGCGAACATGGACAACTTGAAACGAAACGTGAATCGAAGCATGCGAATGGTTTCCTTTGCGTTGAGAGTTGTTGGGAACAAGTGATCTCGATGAACGTGCGCCAGCTTACCAGAAATTCCCGTTTCGTCCACTCCAACGGTGAAAAATTCGATAATCCGAAGTTTATTCAAAGCCCCGTATTTATTGGGCAAAATTCTACTTTTCCTGCCCGAATCCGAAGAAAATCCGAAGTATTTTTTTATCTGCCGCACCGTAGAAATCGTTTGTTCTACGGTGCATCATTTGGCTTCATTCTTTGTTGGGTTCAAGCGGCCCGAACCACAACAACTATTGCTGTCCAATTCAGGGGATTACGAAAACAATTGAGAAGGCGACAGACCTTCACCTGCTGGTTTGGGATCGAAGTCGTGTCTCGGAACGACGTTATCGAGAGGGTGCGCCTGCATCTTGCAGGCCGTAGCCTCACGAGCGATGGCCTGCAAGATGCAGGCGCACCCAATGGCTTTCCCACAATGGAGGACCCTGGTTATGTTTCCCACCTTACGGCGTCTTTCTGCCGTCATCACTATCATTGTCGTTTGTAGTTCATTTGTGTTTGCACAAGTGAGTTCTCTTTCTTCCATCTCCGGCTCGGTTGCCGATCCAACCGGAGCCGTCGTCGCGGGCGCGGTCGTCACAGTCAAAAACAACGCCACGAACGCGGAGTTCAAAGCTACGACTGCCAGCAACGGAACCTTTTCCATCCCGGCCTTGAACCTGGGGCTGTACACCGTCACCGTTTCTGCACAAGGCTTCAAACAAGCCCTTGTCAACAACGTGCAGCTTGAAAGCGGTACGCCGGCCTCGGTGCGTGTGACGCTCGAAGTCGGCGACACCAGTGAATCTGTCGTCATTGAAGGCGGCGGCGAAGTCATGCAAACACAATCAGCGACAATCTCAACAACCCTGAACGTCAGCCAGATTGCGAATTTGCCGCTGGTGTCGCGCAACGCAATGGACTTCATCGTGCTGTTGCCGGGCGTGAATACGCCAACGACAGCGCGCGCGTCTTCGATCAACGGCTTGCCCGATCACGCCTTCAGCATCAGCGTGGACGGCATCAACTCGCAGGACAATTTTCTGAAATCCACCGATGGCTTTTTCAGCCGCATCACGCCGCGCCTCGATGCGATTGAAGAGATGAACGTTTCGGTTGCCACGCCGGGCGCGGAAAGCTCCGGGCAGGGTGCGGTGCAAATTCGTTTTGCGACGCGGCGCGGCACGAACGAGTTTCACGGCAGCCTGTACGAATATCATCGCAACTCGGCGCTGAACGCGAATTACTGGTTCAATAACCGCGATCAAGATGCCATTCACAAAGACACCGGCTTGACCTGTGGGACGCCGCAACAAGCCTACGAAAAGGGCAAATGCAAAGCGCCGCGCGATCAACTGATCCTGAATCAATACGGCTTCCGGCTCGGCGGCCCGATTCGCATTCCTAAGCTCTTCAACGGACACGACAAAGCGTTTTTCTTTACGAACTACGAAGAATATCGCCTGCCCACACAAATCAGTCGGCAACGCACTATCCTAAGTCCAAGCGCGCAGCAGGGACTCTTCCGCTACAACGTGACGAGCGGCGGACAGACGCAGGTGCGAGAAGTGAATTTGCTGCAACTCGCGGCGCGCTTAAACCATACGGCAACGCCTGATCCGACGATTGCCAAGCTGCTGACGGACATCGGCAACTCGACCAGGAATACAGGCGGCATCGTGCAATTGACCGATCCGAATTTGCAGCGGTTCACCTTCATCAACAAAAGCAGCGATGCGCGCTACTACACGACCGTGCGCTTTGATTTCAATTTGTCCGAAAAGCATCAGCTTGAAAGCTCGTACTACTACGAAAAGCATCTGCGCGAAAAAGATATTCTGAACGCGAATGATCCCGCGTTTCCGGGCTTCCCGAATTTCGGCTCACAGCTTTCGCATCGCTTTTCGGAATCGCTCGCGCTGCGTTCGACGCTTTCGACTTCGATGGTCAATGAAGCGCGTGTCGGCTTCAACGGCGGAACCGTGTTGTTTTCGCCCGAAGTTACCGCCAGCCAATTCGTCGGGCCGGTCGGCAGTCAGGGTGGTTTTCATTTGGATTTAGCCACCGCCGTCGGCATCAGCAATGCCACGCGCACGTCCGCTCCCAGCCGTCGCAACGCACCGCTCTGGCACGCGAGCGATACGTTGAATTGGACGCGCGGCGCACATACCTACAGCTTCGGCGGTTCGTTCACGAACGTCAGCCTGTGGGCGTTCAGCAAAACCGTCGTGCCGGAAATTGACTTCGGCGTCAATGCCGTTGACCCGGCGATTAGCATGTTTGTCACGGCGAATTTCCCCGGCGCAGCGAACGCCGATTTGACCCGCGCGGCGAATCTGTATTCCGTGCTGACCGGGCGCGTCATCAGCATCGGCGCGAACGCACAGCTTAACGAAAAGACCGGGCAATACGCCTATCTCGGAGATCGTGTGCAACGCGGACGGCAGCGCGAATGGGGGTTCTTTGTGCAGGATGCGTGGCGCGCGCGTCCGAACCTGACGCTGAATTACGGCTTGCGTTGGGAGTTGCAGATGCCGTTCACGCCGCTCAATGACAGCTACACGACGACCTCGCTCGCGGACATCTTCGGCGTGTCCGGCCTCGGCAATTTGTTCAAGCCTGGCACGCAAACGGGGCGCGTCACGCAGTTCGTGCAATACAAAAAAGGCGACCGCGCGTACAACGTGGATTACAAAAACTTCGCGCCGACCTTTGGTTTTGCGTGGACGCCGAACGTGAGTTCCGGCTGGCTCAAACACATCGTCGGCGAAGGCAAGACCGTGTTGCGCGGCGGTTATTCCATAGCCTACACGCGACCGGGCATCAACGAATTCTCCGACGAATTCGGCGCGAATCCGGGCAGCTTCATCACGGCTTCGCGCAGCATCAATCTAGGCAATTTGATTGGCGGCAATTTGGGTTCGCTGCCCGTGTTGCTACGCGAAACCAATCGGCTCGGCCCGCCCGCGTTTGCCGATAAACCAACCTATCCGCTGACCGGCGTCATCACGAATTCGGCGAACATTTTCGATCCGAATTTGAAAGTGCCGTACGTGCAATCGTGGACGTTCGGCATTCAACGCGAGATCACGAAGAACATGGCGTTTGAAGTTCGCTACGTTGGCAATCGCAGCCTGCGCGGTTGGACGGAATACGACCTGAATGAAGTGAACATTGTCGAGAACGGCTTCCTCAACGAATTCAAACTCGCGCAGGCGAATTTGCAAGCCAACATCGCCGCCAATCGTGGCGCGCATTTCCGTTACGCCGGGCCGAACACAGGCACGTCGCCGCTGCCGACAATGCTGGCGTACTTCAGCGGCGCGACGGCAGCGCAAGCGAACGACGCGGCGCGCTACAACTCGACATTGTTTGCGAACACGACGTTCATCAACTTGCTGGCGCTGAACAATCCGGCTCCGACCACGTTTGCGACGACGATGTACAACGACGCCGGACGCCGCACGAATGCTTTGAACGCAGGCTTGCCGCGCAATCTGTTCCTCGTGAATCCTGATTTGCAGGGCGGGTCGAGCTTCACAGGCAACGGCGGCTACACGCGCTACGATGCGTTGCAGTTCGAGTTGCGACGACGGTTGGCAAATGGCTTGCAAGTGCAGGGCAATTACGTCTTCGCCAAATCGTTCAGTTCGGCGCGCGTGTCGTTGCGTGCGCCGCGCGTGAATGCGTTGGGCGGCACGCTGACGCACGCCTTCAAAGCGAACTGGGTTTATGAACTGCCGGTAGGACGCGGCAAAATGTTATTTGGCAATGCAGGGGCATTCACCGAACGCTTGGTCGGTGGCTGGGAATTTCACGGCACGGCGCGGGTGCAGAGCGGACAAGTGCTTGATTTTGGCAACGTCAATCTGGTCGGGATGACGGCGAAGGATTTGCAGAAAGCGTTCCAATTACGCTTCGATGACGCGAACAAAATCGTGTACGCCTTGCCGCGGGACATCATTGACAACACGATTCGCGCCTTCAGCGTCAGCGCCACGTCGTCCACGGGCTACGGTTCGCTCGGCGCACCGACCGGACGCTATCTTGCGCCCGCCAACAACCGCACTTGCATTCAAGTGGTGCGCGGCGATTGCGGCTTCCAGAATCTGTATGTCACTGGCCCGATGTTCACGCGCGTGGATATGAGTGCGGTGAAGAAAACGCGCATTACCGAACGCCTCAACTTCGAGTTGCGCGCCGAGATTCTGAATGCGTTCAATCACGCGAACATCTTCGCCAACACGAACATCACCAACTTCACCAACCCGCTCTTCGGGCAAGCGACCTCGGCATACCGCGACACATCGAACACACAAGACCCCGGCGGGCGTTTGGTGCAGATTGTGGCGCGGATCAACTTCTAACGACGGGAAAGGTGCAGACAGAAAAACAGCCGCTGCAAAATTGCTTTTGCAGCGGCTGTTTTTTGTGGGTGAATCATTCAGCGTAAGGCTTACAGACCATAAGAGATGACGTAACGCATCTGTCCGAAGACCCAGCTTGTCAGGCGGCTGCCCCAGCTTCCGCAATACCAGTTGCCCTGCGTGACACCAAAGACATACCGGTCGCCGTAGTAATCTATCAGGTACAACCCACTGCCTCTCAGCCCATCGTGGAAAGTGACCCCGACAGAGAGCCAGTCACGATTGATGTAGCTGACATCCCCATAGTTGTAGAACTGCACCCAGGGGTAATCAAAGCGATAGCCTCGGCTATGACCTGACCTGGAGTCGAGGTAATGGTCATAGAACGTGCCATAGCCATACCAGCCCGTGCTGTAGCCAATGTGCCGATCCAGCGTGATCAACGCAACGCGCGAATACCCATCGCTGTAGAGACGTAAAACGGTCGAGTAGGCGTAGCCGTAAGGCGCGTAGCCGCTGCTTTCGCCAGGGGCAATGAAGACCCGCGTTGCCCAACCGCCCAAGCTCGCATAGTAAAGGTTATCTATGGCCGTGAGCATATACTTGCTGCCAATCATCGTACCGGTGCCGATGAAATACGTGTAGCCATTCGGAAAAGTCGCATAAACCTTCGTTGCCGCTGAGGCCGGATAGCTCCACGAGGAAACGGTTTGCCACCGGTCGGCACAGCTCTCGGCCTGATCCACACCGTTGGTCTTCGCTTGGGTGCTTTCCTTATGCCCCTGTTCGGCTTGCGCAGCAATACCGCGAAAACCATTGACCGGAACTGCGCCTAACTCGTTTTGCATTCCTTCCGCCAGGGTCTGTCCCTGAGAACGAGTTTCTTTGCGCGTTTGCATATCGAACTCGACGACCGTAGGGCCTTGGGCCGCATCTTCGGCCTGCGTGTTCGGGTTCACCTGCGCGGCGGCAGGCAGCGGTAAGGCGTTTTTCAACTCCGCACTGAGTTGTGCCCGGGGATCATCTTTGGCTAATGGTGCGGCCAACGGATGCTGAACTTCTTTTCGGGACTGAGTCCCCGTTCGGCCTTGTGCATAAGCCTGGAGGCTGTTGATGCAGCACAGGGCGAAGAGCGCGCAGGCCAACAGGAAGGGGAAGCCTTGTGGGCGCGCTGGGCGTTGGATGGTTGCTTGCTTGCTTTGGTTTTGACGTAACATAGATTTTCCCTCCTTCAGGGATATGGCTGATTTGTTATTAGGAAGCCTGGTCGCTGTACCGCCCATTAACAGTTTAGTGGGTGCGGCAGCGTTCTTTACTCTCACCGACCTCGTTCACCGCTTCCACACGGGTAAGACAATCCGCGCAAAACCTTTCAGAAAATTTTTTGAGGGAAAAAAAGTGGGACGCCGCGGGCCGAGCCGCAAGCCAAACCGAGAGGCGACTATTCTGCCCGCAACGCCGTGAGCAAAGATGCGCGCTGCACCGCTGTCACAGCGACGAAGGAAGCGGCCAGCCCTGTGACCAGAACGGCCAGCAAGAGTAGCCCCAACGAAACGAAGGAGAGCGTTCCGCCGCGCGCGAGCAACGCCGGAGCGACGGCTAGCAACGCGCACACGATGCCTGTCAACAAACCGCAGCCCAGCAACAACGCATTTTCCGCAACGATCATCAGCGACAAATGATGCGGCTGAAATCCCGTCGCACGCAGCAAGGCCAATTCACGCCGCCGCTCCAACACGTTGCGCAACAACACTGCCGCCAAGCCCACCGTGCCGAGCAACAGGCCGAGTCCGCCGAGGGCTTGGAACGTAGAGAGGTAGGTGTTTTCGACGCGATGAAATTCGGCGAGCTTTTCAGCAGTGCTCGTCGCATCAAACCCGAAGTCAGAGAGCTTATCTTCGAGCACAGTAGAGACGGCCTGCGCTTTGTCAGCAGGTGCATCAATCAAGAAAAAGCGCCAGCCTTGTTGATCGGGAAACAGACGCAAGAAGTGCTTTTCAGACATCAGCAACTCGCCTTGCAAGATACTGTCACTGAGTGCGGCGACAACTTGCAATGTTACAGGCTGCCCATTG
This sequence comes from uncultured Heliobacteriaceae bacterium, assembly GCA_964631865.1. Lineage (GTDB taxonomy): Bacteria > Acidobacteriota > Blastocatellia > RBC074 > RBC074 > JAFDVL01. Next base: position 23,671 of record CAZWAK010000050.1, read on the forward strand.
CTGTCATTGATAACAATTCTGCTGCCTAACGATTTGTGAAGCACATAGGTCAGCGAATTAGCATCTGCAATAACGGGAATGGCTTCACTTTTCAAATCCCCATTCAAGATCAACCAAGGGTTAGCTTGCATTTCTTCGCGGATGGAAGTGTTTCCCTGAAAAGCAAAGCGACCTTCCTTAATGAATTCATCACTCACGCCGAGAATGCGCGGGTTGCGCGGCTGATACAAATTCAGGCAACTCGCGTCATCGCCCGGTCGCACACGAAAGCGTGTGAGCGTGACGCCTTGCAGCGCCTCGTCTTCCAGGTTTAATTCCGCCCGACCTTCCTTCGCGTTCGGATCGTGAACGATGGGTAGCAGCGACTCTGCCGACAACACATAACCACCCGTGCCGGATTTTTTATCTGTCGTCGCAATTGTATTGTCTTTGCGAAACGCATCCACCGCGACGATGATGAACGTCGCAAACGCGATCAATGCAATGCACAACACGCTGCGTCCCGGTCGCGTCGTTGCATTACGAAAGCCAAGCTGTGACACCGGCCACCAACCGCTGCCCGCAATCGTTTGTCTTTGCCCACGCAACCACGCCGACCAGAAGAACAACAACGCCATCAGCAACGTGATGCCCGCACCAAAGAAGCCGCCGACTTGTCCGATGAGTTTGAAGGCAGCACTAAGCAAGAGTAGTAACCCAACGATGCCGAAGAAAATGGCTAAGCCCCAAGTAAGTAAATGTCCTAAGCCAAAGCTGGCACGCGGCGTGTAAAAAGTCCATCCGCTATCAAACCCTATCCGCTGTGGGCGCTCGATGGTTCCGGTCATCAAACTGCGCGGCGAGGTTTTCGTCAGCGTCCGCAACACCCACCAAATGCAAAGCACGGCAACTAACACGATGCCGAGCGCGCCACTCAACAACGACTGCGGCGCGATGTGCAAACGCAGCAACGTTGTACCTACCGCACCGACCCACCACGTCCGCAAGCCGTACATCATCAACCCGCCATAGAGAAGCGCACCAGTGATGCCGAGCACGCTGCCAAGCAAGGCGAGCAAAATCCCTTCGCGCAAAAACAATGAACGAATCTGCGCAATCGAAAAACCGATGGCGCGCAGCAACCCGATTTCACGCAAGCGTTGCTCGATGCCGAGCTTGAAAAAGAGCATCGTCAACAGCAAGGCTGATACGACTAAGAAAAAGCTGAAGTACGTGAAATATTCGCCGAAATCGGTCGCACCGCGCGCTGCCTGCAAGCTTTGTTCACGCACAAAATGAAGACTCAAGCCTGATTGCAACGGGTCAAGCGCGGCGCGCAATGCTTGTTCATAGCTTGTTCGCACGCTCGTCAACTCGCTGCCCGGCGCGGGCGTCAAACGAATCGAAGTGCGATTGCCGTAGCGCGACGCCCACATCTTTTGCCCGGCTTCGAGCAAGATAAATGCCTTCGGCGTCGTGCGGAAATCGTGCCAGTAGGCTTCGTCCTGCTTGCGCACGCGCGTGAGGTCTATGGGAAACGGCGGATCCCAATCAGATAAGTTTTCTGCGCCGGAAATGCCCGGATAATCAGGAACTAAATCACGATCCGCCGCGAGTCCCTGCATCGCCACAATCGCTGCGACGCGGAAGCTGGCGAACTTGGTTGTCAATGTTCCCTGCTCTTCCCACAGGTAATATTCCATCGTGATTTCATCGCCGATCTTCGCGCTCAATTCGCGCGCCGTCCAATCGTTGATGACGATGGAGGCCGCGTCTTTACTAGCGTTCGGCGGCAACAGGCTGGCGAAGGCTGCTGGCGCGATGGCGGTCACGAGCGAGTACGGAACCTGCTTTTCGCCGAGCCGCATCGTGTTGGCCAGATAGCTGTACACGTCTGCCGTTTGCAGTTTCGCCGATGCAGCGACGGAGCGCACTTTGTTGCTCATTGCATCATCAAGCAACGCGCTGTCGGTTTCGACCGTGAGGCTTTGTTGTTTGTCGAGCGCACGCACTTTCAAGCCGAGATCAGCGATTTGGTACGCACTCTTGAGGAGCGTCACCGCCGCGTCTTTATTGACTTCAGCAGACTTGGCCGCCAGCAAAACCACGTTCGCTTTGTCGTCTTGTTCTAACTGTCGCTGCAATCGTTTGAGCGGCACGAACACTGCGCGCACTGCGCCTTGCTGCGGTTGCAACGAAAATTCGCCGAGCGCGTTGGGCGGCAGGATTTGCCGAATCGTCGAGCGCAACGTGATGCCGCCCTCGTCTTTGCGCCCGTGTAAGGATTCGACCGGAATCGCGGAGGGCTTTTCGATACGCACGAGCACAGCGTCTTCGACTTTGCCTTCGAGTTCGCGCGCCAGGCCCTCGCTAATGAATACATCATCGCTGTCGGCATTCATCGTGTTTGCTTGTCCGTGAAATTGCCAGAAGCGTTCGTCTACGCCATAAATTTGCACGCCGCCCGCGCGCCGTTGCGAGTCACCGTGTGTGGCGACGCCGGGCAACGCGATGAATGAACATGCAGCGTTGAAGTGCGTGGCGAATTGCGGTTGCGCTTGCAAATCAGCGGCAAGCTGTTCCCGAAAGAAGCTTGTCCCTGCAATCATCACATCGGTTTTGCCGAGCCGCGACAAAGCGAGTTCGCGCAAACTCGCTCGCACCGAATCACCCACGAGCAATGCGCCCGCGAGCACGGCAACCGCCGTTGCGACGCCGAGAATTACAGCGAGATTCGTGCGCCAATAATGTTTGAGCGAATTTTGAATTAAGGTGACGATGCGCATAGCAAATCAATTCGTGCTTACTCCGCTCGCTTGACGAATTTGAAGCTGCGGATGCGACCGGCGTGCAGCGTGAAACCGTTGACGCGGTTCTGGGCATCGCGCGTAAAGCGAACCGTTCCCAGAATCGAAAACGTCGAGAACGCATCGCGGAAGACGGGCTGCAAAGTAGCGGGATCGGCTTTCTTGCGCATCAGCACCAGCTTGTCGTCTTTCAGCGCGATTTTGTACGTCGAATCAATTTCGTCGCTGTAATAATTGCCCACAAACTGTGCCAACTGCGTCGTATCAGCGGGCGGCACGGCATCAAACGTGGCGGGTTTCTGCCCCGGAAGCTTAATCAACATACGACGCGGAGCACCATCTGCGTTCGTCTCAAATTCGACTTCGCCGTTTGCTTCTGGCACACGAAACCGATTGGCGTTGTCAGGCACGAGCGTACCGTTGTTGCCGCCCAGTCCCACGCGCAGCTTGCCATCGCTTTCTGTCACGCGCGCAAATTCTTCTGCCCGCACATTCCAATACACGCCGACTTTGCTCTTCAACTCGGCTTCACTCAAAGTCACTCCACTTGCCGGATTCGGTCTAGCCAGGTTTGGCGCAGGCTGGCTCGGTAAATATACATCCGCGACCTGACGCGCAAACAAGCCGGGGTTGGCTCCCAGATTGCATAGACAAGCAACGGAAAGCCGTTGTTCCGGCAAGCGCATCAAATGCGAACGATAGCCTGCATCACCGCCGCTGTGCTCGACAACTTTGTGACCTTTGTATTGCCCGACCGTCAAGCCAAGCGCGTAATTAAGCTTCTCGCCATCGTTGAGCGTGCCAGGCGTTTGCATTTGTTCGATGACTGCCTCGCCGCCCACGCGCTTATCGTAAAAGTTCTGCTCCCACTTGGCTAAATCTTCGACGGTCGTCAACAAACTGCTTGCGCCGACCGTGTCATAGTTGGGCACGCTCAGCTTGAACGTGTCGTTCGCCGCCGCACGATAGCCGTAGGCTTGACGTTTGACCGTGACCGGGTGATCGTCGCGGAAAAACGTGCTGGTCATTCCGAGCGGCTTGAAAATATTGGCTTCGCTGAATTCGCGCAACGATTGTCCCGAAACTTTTTTGACGATCCAGGCCGAGAGCGTGTAGCCCGTGTTGCAGTACAAATGCTGATCGCCGGGCTTGAAATTCAACTCTTTCATTTTCGAGACGAGGTCGAGAATGTCTTCATCTTTGACGACATCTTCGGACAAACGCCAGCCGGACATAATCAGCAGATTCCATTGATCGCGCAGTCCACTCGTGTGATGCAGCAGATGCCGAATCGTGATCTTGTGCCCGAAGTCGCGCAGTTCAGGAATGTACTTGCGAACTTCATCGTCGAGCGAAAGCTTGCCTTCTTTGGCAAGCAACAAAATCGCCATCGCGGTAAATTGTTTCGAGACCGACGCAACGTGAAAGACGGTATCCGGTTTGATTGCAAGGTCGTGATCGAGATCGGCCATCCCATAACCGCGCTTGTACACGATCTGCCCGTCTTTGATGACTGCCAGCGCGCAACCGGGCGACGTCGGCTTGTCGAATTGCGCAAACACTTTGTCTACGCGGGCGGCGGTGTCATTGCTGTTCTGAGCAAACGCAGGCAAGGCGACGATGAGCGAAATGATGACGATGAGTTTTTTCATACAACCTCTGATTCACAGTGCTTTGAGTTGATGATCGCGCATTTCAAAACGAATCGGAAACTTCGCGCCAAGTTCGGGGCTGTGCGTGACAACAATCAAAATCGTGTTTTGTTGTTTGTGTAAATCAAGCAACAATGACGCGACATTCTCCGCCGAATCCCGATCCAGATTGCCCGTCGGTTCATCGCACAACAGCAACAATGGTTGCCGAATCAATGCGCGCGCGAGGGCGACACGTTGCTTTTCGCCGCCCGACAATTCCGCCGGACGATGTTCCAATCGTTCGCTCAAACCGACTTGTTGCAGTAACAGTTTTGCACGCGCGGCAAAGTCGTCTTTCGTTTCTGCGACCAGCGTTGGTGCAAGCACATTTTCCAGCACGGAACATTGCGGCAACAAACAATGATCCTGAAACACAAAGCCGATCTTCTGATTGCGAAACGCGGCGAGTTGTTTTTCGCCAAGCTGAAACGGATTTTGCCCGTCAAGCGTGACGGTTCCCGACGTAGGCGATTCGAGCGCGCCGAGGATGTAGAGCAAGGTAGATTTGCCACTGCCCGACGGCCCCATAATTGAAACCGCATCGCCGCGTTGGAGCGAAAGATTGATGGCAGAAAGAATCGGCAGTGGACCGCGTGGCGTGGCGTAGTCTTTGGTCAGGTTTGTAGCTTCAAGCAAGATGGGGCATCCTCCAGTTGAGCGCAAATAATCATCGTAAAAGCGAATATGTCACAGCTTAAACCCATTCCTGCGGTAGGTAAAACTCCCACGCCGCCGCTTCCGGCGAATTTGGTTCGGGGTGGTAATCGTAGACCCATTTCGCCAGCGTCGGCAACGACATCAGGATAGATTCGGTGCGTCCGTTGGTCTGCAAACCAAACGTCGTGCCGCGATCATAAACCAAATTGAATTCGGCATAACGACCACGCCGAATCAATTGAAAATCGCGTTCGCGTTCGGTGTATGGCGTATCTTTGCGGCGCTCGACAATCGGCAAGTAGGCAGGCAAAAATGCTTCGCCTGCGCTTTGCACAAAGGCGAAGGTGGCTTCCAAATCGTCGGTCAAATAATCAAAGAAAATGCCGCCCGCGCCGCGCATTTGCTGGCGGTGCTTGATGTAAAAATATTCGTCGCACCATTGTTTGTACTTGGGATAAAGCTGTGTGCCGTGTTGGTCACAAGCTTCTTTCAGTGTGCGATGAAAATGCGTAACATCTTCGCGGAAGCCATAGTACGGTGTGATGTCTGCACCGCCGCCGAACCATTGCAAATCGCCTTGCTCAAAGTAGCGAAAGTTGGCGTGAACGGTGGGGACGTACGGGTTGTTCGGATGCAGGACGAGCGAAACGCCGGTCGCAAAAAACTCGCGTCCGGCGGCGACACTTGTGTCTGCTTTGCCAAGTTTGGCAAACAGTTGGGCGGCCATTTGCTGCGCCAGGACTTCGGGCAATTCACCGTACACGGCAGACCAATTCACGCCTGCTTTTTCAAATACGCCGCCCGCTTCCATCACGCGCGTGCGTCCGCCGCCACCACCTTCGCGTTGCCACAAATCTTCACGGAATTCCGTTCCGTCAAGGGCTTCGAGCGCCGCGCAGATTTTGTCCTGCAAGGCCGCGACGAAATGACTGGCTCTGGTTTTTAAGGGTTCGCTTTGACTCATGGCCATCAAGAAACCACTAAGATTTTGTGGAGTCAAGGTTGCTGAGGCCAGGAGTGTGGTTGATACAGCAGAACTGAAATTACTTTTTCGCCGCTGGCAAATTGTTTTGCGTTAAGTCGGCGAGGTAGCCGCCAATCGCCTCAAAATCAGCCTCGGTCAACGAAGCCATTGCAGGAATCTTGGCGTCGGAGTGCGCGCCCTTCTGATCTTTCATATACGCGACCCACTCGCTCAGGCTGCGACGCGGGGCTTTGCGCAAATCGGGCGCGATGCTGGTGATGCCGTGTCCGTCGGGACCGTGACAGGCTTTGCAATTGCGCTCGAACGCGACTTGGACTTTTTCCGGCATCACAGGTTCCAGTTCGGCGGCAGGCGATGCGGCGGTGGACGATGAGGCACTGGCAGCGGTACTGCCTGCGCTCGAGTCTGGCGGCGGCGGGCTGGATTGCTGGGCACAGGCCACGTAGAAAACGAAGGAGAAAATCAGCAGCAGAAAAAGTCTGGTTCGCATGGATTAACTGGCGACAGCCTGACGTTGGCTTTGGCATTGGTGGCAAAGACCAAAAATGCGCAGGCTGTGATGAGTGGGTTGGAATTTGAATTTGCGGGCAATTTCGTCCTGTTTGTTTTCGATGACTTCGCTGTAAAACTCGATCAGCGTGCCACACTCGGTGCAGATCAAATGGTCGTGATGCTGGTGATTGTAGCTGTGTTCGTAGCGCGTGTAGCCGTCGGCAAATCGTTCCTGGCGCGCCAGCCCACATTCGGTCAGGAGTTTGAGCGTACGATAAACGGTCGTGAAGCCGACAGTGGGGTCTTCGGCTTTGACGAGGGCATACAAATCCTCGGCGCTGGAATGGCCTTCCGTGCGCAAAAAGACTTCCAAAATCTTTTCGCGCTGCGCGGTGCGCTTGAAGCCTTCGTTTTTCAGATGCTCGAAAAAGATTTCCTTTTCTTTCTCCATCGCGTGTCCCCACAGTTGAACTAACAGCGAACGCGATTCTAGCATCGCGGCGGCGCGTTTGGCTAATGGTTGCGCCACTGGGGGAAATTTGTTAGCCTTTCGCGTTTGCTGCGAAAGTGGCGGAATTGGCAGACGCGCTAGGTTTAGGCCCTAGTGCCGCAAGGCGTGGGGGTTCGAGTCCCCCCTTTCGCACCAATTATCGGAGTCCGGTTGTTCCACAATTATTCTTTAGACAGGAAGGTTCCATTGAATTTACAAGTTGCGATTGCTGATGTTGCCGATTGCCAGAAAGAATTGACGATTGAGATCGGCGCGAGTGAAGTGCAGGACGAGTACAACAAAGCCTACAACGGCTTCGCGCGCTATGCCAAAGTGCCCGGCTTTCGCGAAGGCAAAGCGCCGCGCGCCGTCATCAAACAACGCTTCTCGAAAGAAATCAAAACCGAAGTCATGAAGCAGCTCGTGCCGCACGCGCTCGGGCACGTCATCGAAGATCACAAATTGCGCGTCATCAGCGAGCCGACGATTGAAGGCGAAGACATCGTCGTGAAGGAAGGCGAGCCGCTGAAATTTCAGGCGCGGGTCTATGTGCTGCCCGAATTTGAATTGAAAAACTACAAAGGCTTGCCACTCACCAAACGCATCGCGCAGGTCACGGATGAAGGCGTGGAAAAGGTCATCGGGGAATTGCGGGAGCAAGCCGCGCAACTCGTTCCCGTTGAAGATCGGCCTTCGCAGGCGGGTGATTTTGTGTCCGTCAATTTGGTCGGCAAGTACATTGACCCGGTCGAAGAAGAAGATTTGAAAACCGAAGACCTGATGGTGGAACTCGGGGCGGAAGGCGTCCACCCGGATTTCGATGCGAACCTGGTCGGCGTCAAGGAAGGCGACGAGCGGCAATTCACGGTCAAATACCCGGAGGATTTTCAAGCGCAAGGTTTGGCGGGCAAAACGCTCGCGTTCACGGCTACGGTCAACGCGGTAAAGGTCAAAGAATTTCCCGAACTCGACGATGAGTTCGCGCAGGAAATTGCCGACGAATACGGCGAAGAATACACGACGCTCGAAGAGATGCGCGCACAGGTGCGGGAAAACCTCATTGCCAACGCGGATGCCGAAGCCGAAGCGGCACTGCGCGACCAATTGCTGAGCGTCCTGGCGCAGGATTACGATTTTCCGCTGCCCGCTCCGCTCGTCGAACGACAGGCCAATTCGCGGCTGAATAATTTTGTGCAGCAATTGTTCCGCAGCGGCATGCCGCCGCAGATGATGCGGGAAATCAATTGGGACGAGCGCAAGACCATTGAGATGACCAGCGCCGTGACTGATGTGCGCGTGGCGCTGTTGCTTGGCAGGATCGCGGAAGCCGAACAGATTAGGGTCACGCAGGACGATCTGGACGAGGAACTCGAACGCATTGCCGAAGCGGTCGGACAGTCGCGCGAGCAAGTCGAAGCCCGCTTGACAAAGGAAGACAGCATGTCTAGTATCGAAAGCCGTTTACAGTCTGAGAAGGTCATTGATTTCCTTGTCAGTCAGGCAGAAATTGTCACCGAAGAGTTCGATCCCCAAGCCGCGATGGAACCGGCCTCTGACGAAGCCAGTCAGGATAAAGCAGAAGGAGCAGGCGAGAGCGCCTAATGGGGCTTCGGTTGAACCAACGGTTTTCGTCGCGTACAAATCAGTGGTAAGGCGGCCCCGGGCTGAACCCCTCGTGCCGCCTTTTTCATTCGCCGCCTCTTCAGTTACTCTTTTCGTTGCGTCTTCGTGCCCCCGGGCAATCATCAAGGGTTTGGTGGAACCACACGATCCACCCCGCAGTAAAGGTTTGAGACATTATGAATCCATACGCTCATTTAGTTCCGATGGTCGTCGAACAAACGCCGCGTGGCGAGCGGGCCTTCGACATTTATTCACGCTTGCTGAAAGAAAACATTATCTTTATCGGGACGCCGATTGACGACACGCTCGCCAATCTGGTGGTCGCGCAATTGCTCTTTCTCGAATCGGAAGACCCGGATCGGGAAATTCAAATGTATATAAATTCGCCCGGCGGTTCGGTGACGGCGGGAATGGCAATATATGACACTATGCAGTTCGTGCGCGCACCGATTTCCACGCTCTGCGTCGGACAATGCGCTTCGATGGCGGCGGTGTTGCTCTCCGCCGGAACGAAGGGCAAGCGGTATGCGCTGCCGAATTCGCGCATTTTGATTCATCAACCTTCGGCGGGCGGCATCGGCGGGCAGGCGACGGACATCAAGATTGCCGCCGAAGAAATTCTGCGCATGCGCCAGCGCCTGAACGAAATTCTGGCTTCGCATACGGGGCAGCCGATTGAGAATATCGAACGGGATGTAGAGCGCGATTACATTATGAGCGCAGCGCAAGCGCAGGAATACGGCCTCGTGGATGCCGTGATCAAGAAGCGCGAATAATAGCGCCCGCTCTTTTCAACCGAGGTGGTGGAGATGGCTACCCGAACCATGGATCTCAACCTAACCAGTTCCGCTTTGATTGCGGCCACCGACTTTCATTTGGAAGTCCACGGCATCCGCTGCTCGTTTTGTGGTCTCGGTGAGGGACAGGTGGCGCGGCTCTTTGAAGGTCGGAACCGGTATATTTGCAATGAGTGTATTCGCGCCTGCTCAGTGCTCATTGCCGATTACCGCGCGTGCGCATACGCGCCGCCCTGGCCGCGTCTGCCCTGGTATTTGCGTTGGTTGCGCCCGGACCCGATCCTGATGATCAGTTGCAGCTTTTGCGGCGCGGAACGCATCAAGGGCGAATATCTGCTGGCCAGTCGGCATTCGCAGATTTGTGAACGCTGCGTTCACGCCTGCGAAACCTTGGGGCTGGAAACGCTGCCCCAAGCCTGAGCCGCTCCCTTTCCATCTTTTTTTCCAGGCAGGCAGTTCTCGCGCGTTGAGAACTGCCTGTTCCCTTTTCTGTAGCCCCTACCATCAGTTATGTCGGCACAACTGTCCGCTCTCGACCAGAACATTGAGCAAACGCAGGCGGCACGACTTTCGTTGCGTGTCGTGACTGCGCTGGAAATCGTGTCGGTGGTGGGGTCGGTGCTGCTGACGGCCTGGGTGCTGACGCCGTTGCAACTGCAACAACGTTGGCTGGAAGCGTTGCCGGGCGTGTGCGCGTTGCTGCTGATGCTGCATTCGCATCGGCTGCGCGGCGAGACGCTGGCGCAATTGGGTTTTACCACGCGACAGTTCGGACGCGCCGTCAAACTCCTGTTAGGGCCGATGTTGGTCGTCACGGCCTTGTTGATTGGCATTGGCGCATTGGCGCATTCCTTGAACTTTGGGCGACGGTTTTGGCTCTCGCTGCTCGTGCTTCCGCTCTGGGGTTTGACACAGCAATACATTTTGCAAGCGTTCATTTACCGACGCTTGCAATTGATCTTCGGCAAAAAGAAGCTGACGATTGGCCTCGCGGCGTTATTATTCGCTCTCGTTCACGCGCCGAATGTGCCGCTGATGTTACTGACGCTGCTTGGCGGCTTGGTTTGGACGTGGGTCTACGAACGTGCGCCGAATTTATTCGCCCTGGGCTTGTCGCACGCCTTGATGAGCGCCATCGTGATGTCTTCGCTCCCCGCGTGGTTTTTGCAGACTATGAGCGTCGGGTACAAATATTTGATCTATCAAAGATTCTGATGGCACAAACTTTCATCGAAAAACGCAAAGCCAATTGGCAGCGGTTGGAAGCATTGATTAGCCTCATCCGGCAAATGCGCGGGCTGCAAAAATTCACGCGCCAGGAAGTCCGCGAACTCGGCACGCTCTATCGTCGCGCCGCGTCGGACTTGGCCATCGCGCGCGTGGAGTCGCGCGATCAACGTCTCGTGAACTACCTCAACTCGCTCGTGATTCGCGCGCACGGCGAAGTCTATCGCGCTGAAGCGAACGGCGTGCGCGGCCTGTTGGAATTTTACCGCTACGACTTCCCCGCCATTTTTCGGCAAACCTACCGTTACACGCTGGCCGTGTTTTTGATCTTTGTGGCGCTGGCCGCGTTCTCCTTCGTCGCCACCTATCGCGACGACGATTTCAGCGAACACGCTTACATTCCGCCCGCGCTGGTGCAGCACGTCAAAGACAATCGGATGTGGACAGACGATTTGAACAAAGAAGCGCCGACGGGCGCGGTGTTCATTATGACCAATAACATCGGCGTCGGCTTGAAAACCTTCGCGTTCAGCATTCTGCCCGTCGTCGGCACGGTACTGACGTTGTTGCCGACGGCCTTGCAGTTTGGCGGAATCAACGCGCTGATCGTCAAATATCACATGGTGCAAAAGCTCTACGGCTTTGTGGCCGGGCACGGCGTGTTGGAGTTCACCGCGATTTTTATTGCGGGCGGCGCAGGGCTGATGATCGGCTTGGCGCTTTTGATTCCGGGCGAACGCACGCGCGCACAAGCATTGGTCGAACGCGGCGCAACGGCCATCAAATTGCTTGCCGGCTGCATTCCGATGCTCGTCGTCGCGGGCATCATCGAAGGCTTTATCTCGCCGACGCATATTCATCCGTATTACAAATTCGCGGTGTCGCTCGTCACCGCCATCGCGTTGACCGCCTATTTGCTCAAGCCCGGCAAGCCATCTGAAGGGTAGCGCGATTTGCCAAATCGCGTTACAGCTTCCTCCCGCAAATTTTTTGCTGAGATGTTTAGTGAAAAGGCGACGGCTTTGTTATGATGAGCCGACAACAAATTTTGATAGGATCGCGTATGGCTACAACTCAACTGACGATTTTGCAAAAAAACGGCCTCTTTTCGTTTCTGGGACTCATCAAGGCACAACAGCTTCAACTGAACGAACCGCTGGAATTTCAGGAACCGGAGCCGCGTCCGACCATCGCTGTGGTCAAGCTCGACCCGCGCGAAGGCCAGCCCATGCTCAAACAATTTGAGACGCAACGCGAAGCCATGAGCAAATACGAAGACGCCATCAGCACCAGCCTGGAACGCGGTTGGAGCGTTGTGTATCGCGGCATCCCGCTGCGCGGTTAAAGACTACGCACAACTTCTGTTCGCTTCTTTCTCGCCACATTTTTTTCGTCGCGGCAACCTTCCCTTGCCATGCTGGTTTCCATCGTCATTCCTGTTCTCAACGAAGCGCGCTTGATGGAGCCGTTGGGTGCAGCGCTGCAACGCTTGCGCGGGACGTGGGAAGCTGTCGTCGTGGACGGCGGCAGCACCGACGAAACAGTCGCGCAGGCGCAAGCGCACGGCTTGTGCGTGAAGGCGGCCCCACGCGGGCGCGGTCAGCAAATGAACGCCGGGGCCGCCTTCACACGCGGTGAGGTGATATTGTTTCTGCACGCCGACACGTGCCTGCCGGACAATGCGTTGGAGTTAATCGCTGCCGCGCTACAAGCCTCTGACGTGTGCGGCGGCAATTTCAGTTTGCAATTTGACGGGGCATCGCGCGGCGCAAAAGTTTTGACGTGGGTGTACCCGCTGCTGCGCTGGCTTGGCTTGGTGTACGGCGATTCGGCCATCTTCGTGCGGCGCGATGTATTTGAAGCGATGGGCGGCTATCGTGAAATTCCGCTGTTTGAAGATTGCGATTTGTATCAACGCTTGCGGCGCGCGGGGCGGTTTGTGCGCCTGCCCGCTTACGCCACGACTTCCTCACGTCGTTTTGAAAGCAGGTTCTGCCGCACGTTTGCGCATTGGGTGATGCTGCAAATGTTGTACTGGCTGGGTGTCGCGCCGCAGCGCCTCGCGCAAATGTATCGCCCGCTGCGTTGAAGATTCGCAGCGTTGCCTTTATGCTGTGCGTCTGCACGAACGAGATTTCAACTATAACCTCTCAGGGAGCAAAACCATGATCCAACTGAAAGTAAATGGAACCGCGCGGCAATACGACGGCGACGAAGACATGCCGTTGCTGTGGTATCTGCGCGACGAACTGCAATACACCGGCACGAAATACGGCTGCGGACAAGGCTTGTGTGGAGCCTGCACCGTTCACGTGAATGGCAAAGCCGTGCGCAGTTGCCAGACCACCATGAAAGCCGCCGCGAATCAAAACATCACCACGATTGAAGGCTTGAGCGCGAACGCGAACCATCCCGTGCAACAAGCGTGGCGCGATCACAACGTCCCGCAATGTGGCTACTGCCAGAGCGGACAAATTATGCAGGCCGCCGCGTTGCTCAAACAAAAACCGAAGCCCACCGATGCTGACATTGATTCCGCAATGCGAGGCAACATCTGCCGCTGCGGAACCTATCAACGCATTCGTGAGGCCATCAAACAAGCTTCGGGCCAAAAGAAAGGCGGTAAATAACCATGCATAAAATTGAAATCGTTACCCGCCGCACCTTCTTATCCCATCTCGTTTCGACCTCCGCTTTCGTGCTCGGAGCCAACGCGACGCCGTTTGATTTCACAGGCGCAGCCACAGGCGCGAACATCAGCGGAGCCGACAACGCCGCGTGGAATCCGAACGTGTACCTCGGCATTGAACCCGATGGCAAAATCATTCTGATCACACATCGCTCCGAAATGGGAACCGGCGTGCGCAGCGTGTTGCCCGTCATTATTGCCGAAGAACTCGATGCCGATTGGAGCCGTGTCAAGCTCGAACAAGCCATCGGCGACACGAAGTATGGTTCACAAAACACCGATGGTTCCTGCTCGATCCGCGATTTTTACGATGCGTTTCGGGAAGCGGGCGCGACTGCGCGGTTGATGCTCGAACGCGCTGCGGCTGAGAAATGGGGCGTGCCTGCTGCCGAATGCAAAGCACAAAATCATTTTGTCATTCACGCGAAAACGAACAAAAAAATTGGTTACGGCGAACTCGCGCAACTCGCGGCGAAACAAGCTGTGCCGAAGAAAGAAGAACTGAAATACAAATCGCCCGCCGAATACAAATACATCGGCAAAGACCTGCCCACAATTGACCGCGACGACATCACCGCAGGCAAAGGCACGTTCGGCATTGACGCGACGATGCCCGGAATGGTTTACGCTTCTATCGAACGCTCGCCCGTGTTCGGCGGCACGTTGAGAGGCTTCGACGACACCGCTACGAAGCAAGTCAAAGGCGTACTGCAAACCGTCGAGATTCCACGTTTCAAAGGCCAATCACTGATGTTCCAACCGCTCGGTGGCGTTGCTGTGATTGCGAACAATACGTGGGCTGCGCTGAAAGGCCGCGAGAAGCTGAAAGTGGATTGGGAGAAGGGCGAGAACGCTTCGTATGATTCAGCGAAGTACAAGGCGTCGCTCATCGAAACCGTGCGTAAACCGCAAAAAGCCATCCGCAATCTCGGCAACGTAGACGCCGAATTTGCTAAAGGCGGCAAGACGCACGAAGCCGAATATTACATGCCGCATCTGTCGCACGCGCCGATGGAACCGCCCGCTGCGGTCGCGGAATACAAGGACGGCAAAGTCGTTTGCCACGCCGCCACGCAGAACCCGCAAGCCGTGCAGGACACCGTCGCACAGGCGCTCGGCATTGATAAGAAAAACGTCATCTGCCACGTCACGCTGCTCGGTGGCGGCTTCGGTCGCAAGTCCAAACCCGATTACGTGGCCGAAGCGGCGCTGCTCTCCAAAGCCGTTGGCAAGCCCGTCAAAGTTACGTGGAGCCGCGAGGACGATATTCAATTCGATTATTACCACGCTGTCGCCGCGATGTATTTGAAAGCCGCCGTTGACGACAAAGGCAAACCGACTGCGCTTCTGCAACGCAGCGCGTTCCCTTCCATCGGCTCGACGTTCAATTCCGCCGCGCGTTACGGAGCGCCGTTTGAAATGGATATGGGCTGGACAGATGCGCCGTTCGACATCCCGAACATTCGCGCCGAAAACGGCCCCGCGCAGAACCACGTTCGCATCGGCTGGCTGCGCGCCGTAGCGAATCTCTATCACGCCTACGGTCTGCATTCGTTCATTGACGAACTGGCGAATTTGGCGAAGCGCGATTCGGTCGAATATTTGCTCGACCTGCTCGGCGCACCGCGCAAGCTTGACCTGAAAGCGCAAGGCTACAACTACAGCAATCAGGGCAAGCCGATTGATAAATACCCGATTGACATTGCCCGGATGCGCAACGTGATCGAACTCGCAGCGGAGAAATCCGGCTGGGCGAAACGCAAACCGACCAAAGGCCGCGCGCTCGGCATCGCCGCGCATCGCAGTTTCCTGTCGTACATCGCCGCCGTCGTGGATTTGGAAGTGGACAACGCCGGCAAAGTCAAAATCCACCGCGTAGACATTGCCGCCGACGCCGGTACGATCATCAATCCCGACCGCGTCAGAGCACAATTTGAAGGCGCATCCGTCTTCGGCACCAGCATCGCGTTGATGAGCGAAATCACCGCCACAAACGGCGTCATCAATCAATCGAACTTCCACGATTACCAAGTCGCGCGAATGAACGAAGCGCCCTACGCCACTCACGTCCACATCGTCAAAAGCGATGCCCCGCCCGCAGGCGTCGGCGAACCCGGCGTCCCCCCGATGATGCCCGCGATCTGCAACGCGATTGCGGCAGCGACGGGCAAACGCATTCGGTCATTGCCAATCAAACGGCAGTTGGCGTAAGCGGAAGGCGAACAAATAGGAACGCGGAACACTCGAAAAAGAATTCGGGTGTTCCGCCGTTTCAGTTTCAATCAGTTCCACTTTACAGTGAAGTTTTTAGGCGTGGGCGGTTACGACAGTCCCCCGACTATTCCACAGAATAGCCTCTCGGTCTATGAATTGAGTTGTTAGTAAATTGCATGACAGTGTCCTTTACGGTTGGTAACGCGAAGCTAATATTGTAAAATATCCTTTCTTCTTTATAGCACAACTCCCGAAAAAGCCTTCCGATTGAGCGTGAGCTACACAATAAACTAAAGACAGTACCAATGTAGACGATAATTGGCTCTCTTTTCTTTGTTCGCAGTGACGACAAGGAAGGAGATATAGCGCAATGTAGGTACGAGGGAAACGATGAATACTACTACTCAGCGATTCTTAACTATCAGTGTAATAATACTCATTTCAGTAGTATTATTCTTAGTGACTACTACTAAGTGGTATAGTATCGAACCTATATACACAACGCCATCACCATCGCCATCAATTATCGGAACGCCATCACCACCTCTATCAACGCCAATAGTAACGCCATCACTAAGTCCCAGTTCACGCAGAACCCCGTCTCCATCGCCAATTAAAACCTCCTTGCCTTCTCCTTTACCCTCTCCTTTCCCATCGCCTGATGAAGCGGCTTTGATTGAGGAGGCACGCCACCGATTTCCAGAGGGGCAGATTGCCTTCGACCCGCCTAAAGAAATGGAGATGGATAAAACAGACTTGTTTGAGGTTCGCATTACACAACAGACCCCTAGCTCAGCAGACCTAACCAAAGGGTTGCCGGGACCAGGATCCCCACGCATTGAAAAACTAAAAATTGGTTGTAATGTAAAAGTGACCCTAACTGGTCAAGAAGAGGAATTTAAAATTACGCCGGTAACTCCCGAAGCGAGATTGCTTGACCCTAAGACGCTTTTTGAACCTTGGCAATGGCAAGTCACCCCTAAAAAATCGGGCGACCGAAGTGTCATAGTGACAGTTCAAGCACTAGCAAATTTCCCTGGAATTGGTGAGAGACCACTTTATGTAACCACATATACACATAAAATCAGCGTCAAAGTGACAAGCAGCTCAATTTGGGAGTGGATACAAAGAAATTGGCAGTGGATTATTTCGACTCTATTGATTCCTTTGATTGGATGGCTTTGGCTTCGCTTTACAAAAAGAGAAGATAAGCCTAAGAAGCTCACAACTAAACGAAAGCGAAAATAGATAAACATTTGGTCTCATAACAGGCATTATGTTTGACGTGCGCTGAGCGTGGCAATCAAAGCTGTATAAGACGTTCGGCGGAAGCAAAAACAGGAAGGCTCGCATTCTGAAAGCCTGCTTGATCCCGCGTAACGATGGCATCCAGATTTTGCAAGGTCGCGCAGGCGATTTGCAGGTTGTCTTCAAAATCGTTGCCAAGCAAAGTTTCCGCGTGTTGCAGTGTGTGGCGGTCACGAATTTCAAAGGCTTCAAGACAAGTGCGAACAGCCTGACGCGCGCCTGCGATGCCCGCTACTTTTCTGGCAATGTAGAAAATGTCTGTAAAGGTTGAGGCGGTCAGGTAAGCCATCACGCGCCCGTCATCATTGGCTTGCCAAATGGCGGCAGCATCCTTGACCCAGGGTTGACGATTGAGCAACACATCCAACACGACATTGGTATCCAGCAAGAGGCGCATTA
>CAZWAK010000050.1:41131-46194 GCA_964631865.1 uncultured Heliobacteriaceae bacterium
TGACGATTGAGCAACACATCCAACACGACATTGGTATCCAGCAAGAGGCGCATTACCCGTATTTCTCCGTTCGGTGCTCTTCCAGCCACTGCTTGACTTCTTCCTCCGAAGGCGGTGGCGCTGAAGTTGCCAACAAGCCTAACGCCTGCGACAACGTTTGTTTCTTGCGCGGACGATCCATCGCTTTTCCCTGCTCGTCAAACTCTTCGAGCGAGAGATCATCAAAGATGCCGCGTTCCTTGAGCAAGCCGTTCGCATCGTTGATGGACAGGTTCAGCATTTCGGCGAATTGCCCCAAGCTTAGCTCTTCGCGGCGATACGCTTCGACGGCTAAATCCTCCAGCGCGCGCTGTCGCAAGGTGCGCCCGTTGGTTTGCAATTGCTGGGCGATGTTGTCCGGGATTTCTAATACAACTTCCATTACAGACCTCATAGACCTGTTCAATCCCATGAATTTCTCATCTCCTGAATGTTCGCTTCAATCTCTTCGGCTGAACCAACCGGGCGATTGATAAATTCAGGACTTTGCAGGAACGCTTGTAACGCTGCGATATTTTCTTCGGGTTCGACCCGCGCGCCGTTCGTATCCGGCAATAAGGTGATCAGCACACGACTCGGTTTCGCCACGTGCAACGGTTCCAGCCAGCGAATCTGCCCATCCACATCAATGATTCCTTCGACGGTTTGTAGCATAACGTCCTAACCTCCGCGCCGATTCTAGCACAAGTTCGTTGCCTGTCTGCGTACAGCATCTCACTTCCAATGCTTGCGACCTGTCGAAAAGTTCTTGCGGAACGATGCGTCGAGGGTACACAATTCACGGGAAGCGTAAGAAGTCGTTGCGCGAACTGGGTACGCTATGAAGAGGCAGGAACGCTACGAACTCAAAGCTGAAAAAGCCTTGCTGGTATTTGAATTCATCAGCACGGGGCCGCGCGGTGAGATTGCGAAGCTGGTGCAATATTCCGAGACGAATTTGAAGGACTTCTACAATCTTGGCTTTGGCGACAAGAATGCGCAAACGGGCGAAATTGATGATCGGGTAATTTCCAACAATGGCGATAGCCAAAAAGTGTTGGCGAGTGTGGCGGCAACGGTTTACGCTTTTACGGACAGATACCCCGATGCCTGGATTTATGCGACGGGCAGCACGAAAGCGCGCACGCGGCTCTATCGCATCGGGATCACGAATAATTTGCCAGAAATTCTTCAGGACTTTGAACTCTACGGCTTGCGCGTGGGCGAATGGGAAGAGTTCACCAAAGGCGTCGCTTACGAAGCGTTTCTGGTCAGACGAAGATCAAGGGAGCAAACATGACGATCAAGAAGCTCAACGAATCGAAGCTGCCGATTGTGCGCATAGACAAGTCTTTGGAACAATACAAAGATCAGCCGCTCTTTCAGGAAAAACTGGACAAAGCGAATGAAGTGTTACGCACTGTCGGCTTGCCCAAAAAGAAAGCGCCCCAACGAACCGCCGCTTAGCCCGCATCTTCGCAAGAGTTTGTGAGGCTATGGCGAGATGACCTCGAAATTTTCTTTGCCGTGAATGCGATAGATGTAAAAGTCAGAATCCAACGTGAGAACGCGCTTCTCATTGCGGGCTTCGGCCAATGCTACCAGCGAGCCATCCGCAAAATCCATCGGCGTATCGCTGTATTGCTCCATTAGCTCACGCACTCTTTTCCATTCTTCCACGGCGGGAATATGAAGCGCTACCTCGTCGGTTTCAACGTAGCGCCACAGGGCTTCTTGTCCTTTCCAACCACGCAAACCACTCACCAGATACATGGCCTCAGTCAGACAAGGCCAAGTCGTCACCAGCGCATCAGAAACCTGTCTGACCAGCGCGACACATCGGTGATGAATTTCGCCTTGCCCCTTCGGCTAACGCGACGAGTGGCCCGGTGTCAACAATAATCACGGCAGTTTGAGTCCTTGTTGGCGGTATTTATCGGCAATGAGTTCATACAGGGGCGGACGCTTTGGCAGCGAAGTCGGGTCGTCGGGCTGAGAACTGTCAATGATGCCGAGCAATCCTTTTTGCTCCAACCGCTCGCCGAGTGACTGCTGCTCCGTCTGACCATTGGTGTGCGGTGTCGTCGGCAAATAGAGCGCAATCCATTGTTGCGGCGTCACCCCTCTTTCTTGCGCCGCTTGCAGCAAGGCGGCGTATACTTCGAGCGTCAGATTGAGAGATTGAGTCTGATTCATATTTTTATTCTAGCAACATTTTCGGGACGATAACCACTCTTTTGTTGCGGTATACAAGCGCCGTATTCCTTTCGGCTGCTTGTCTGCGGAGCGGCGAACTCGACGATGATCGTGTAAATCATTTCTTCGGTCGCACAGGAAGCTCGTGTTTCCGCCGCATTTCCTCATCGAATTCTTCCAGCGTTTTGCCTTCACCGCGCCGCTTCGATTCCAGCCCGCGCTTGATGCCTTCGATGGCTTCCAGATGGTCAAGCGAGATGAATTCATTTGTGGAGTGGACAAACGAACCATTTTTCATAATTTTCCGCAGGCGCTCACGCTGCTGCAAGAGTTGCACATCCGCTGTCGGATCGCCCTGCACCAGCAAGACATCGGCGAGCCAGCCCACTTTGATCAACCCGACTTCCAGCCCCATCAATGCTCCGCCGAGCTTGGTCGCGGCAACCAAGGCTTCGGTCGGGGTGTAGCCCAACAGGTTCACAAATAATTCCAAATCCCGCGCATTGCGTCCGACCGGGTTGTACGGGAAACCGTAATCGCCGCCCGGCAACACGCGAATGCCGCGTTTGCGCATTTCGGGATAGAGCGTTTGCATGCGCTCGACTTCAGCCAACACGCCCATGTTTTCCGCGACGGCGCGCGTGATGCCGAACGCTTCGGCTTCGTGCATTCGCGCGTATCGCAAGCCGAGGGCGGGCGCGACGAACACCTTGTCTTTATTGGCTTCGAGCAAATCCAACGCTTCTTCGTCGGCGTGCGAGCAGTGATACAAAATGCGGAAGCCGTGTCGCACACCGATTTTGATGGACTCCGCCGATTGTGCGTGACCGGAAAGCCAAAGCCCGCGCGCGTGGGCTTCACTGGCTGCCGCCGCGACTTCTGCTTCGGTGTAGGTCAGATGTTGCGAAGCACCCGGCGCAAACGCATCATCGCCCGACAGCAACAGCTTGATCGAATCCACGCCGAGTTCCGCCATCTCGGTGACATACGCGCGCATCGCTTCGACGCCGCGCCCGTGTTTGTTGCCTTCGGCAGGCGGCACGCCCGGCACCCCCGATGGCCCTTGTTCGAGCGAAGACGAAATCAAACGCGGCCCCGGCAAGTAACCACCTTCGATTTCTTTTTTCAGCGCGACTTCAAAGCGCGTGCCGAGCGAACCGGCGGAATAGGCGCTGGTGAATCCGGCTTCGAGCGTGACGCGCGCGTTGTGTGCCGTGACGAGCAAATGCTCTTCGGGCGGCAAGAGCTTGGCAATGTTGGGGCCGTGAAAAATTCGACCGACCGAGGAAGGCCACGACAAATGCGCGTGCGCTTCGACCAAGCCAGGCATCAATGTCGCGCCGTTGCAGTTGATGATCTCTGCGCCTTCGCGCGAAAGCTGTTCCGCGCCCTCGGCCACAGCCGTAATGCGATGGCCTTCGACGCGCACTTCGCCCGCAAACACGTCGCGCCCCGTGCCGTCAAAAATCATCGCGTTCGTGAATAGAATTGGCCTCATTCAATCTTCCCCGGTGCTGCCGCGTAGCCGACAGCGGCAATGCCCGCGAGCGCGCATAGTTCGTCGTTGTCACCTGTGTCGCCGGAAATGCCGACCGCGCCGATTACATCGCCGTCCTGATCCAGAATCAGCACGCCACCGGGCGAAGGCACGGCGCGGCCTTGACTGATGGCATACAACGATGTGATGAACGCGGGAAACTTCTCGGCGCGCGCCGTGATTTCGCGCGTGCCAAAGCCCATGCCGAGCGCGCCCCACGCTTTGCCGTACGCGATGTCGAAACGCACGATCCCCGCGCCGTCTTCGCGTTTGAAAGCGATGACGTGACCGCCCGCATCCAGCACCGCGACGGCGAGCGGCGCGAGGTTCAATTTACGACCTTCCGCCAGCGCCACGTCAATCATGGTTTCGGCGTCTTTCAGTTTGAGTTTTGCCATAGCATTTCAATTCGGCTCGACCATATAGAACACGGATGGAACTAATGCGGCGGATTAGGACAGATCAGTCTCCATCTGTCCTTTCCATTTGATCTGTATTCAATTTTCGAGCGTTGGATGGAACACAGATGGAACGAATGCGACAGATTAAGACGGATTTGATCGGTGCGAATTCGTGTCATCGGTGTCATCCGTATTCCATCTACACCAAATTTCAAAAACGTAGTGTTATGTGACCTCGACGGCAAATTTTCCGTCGAGCAAGATGAACACCATCCGCGCGACTTCGTTCGAGCGATTTGCCCAGGCGTGATTCGTGCCGCGTTGAATCACGACATCGCCGACATTCAATTTCGTTTCGCCCTCATCCACGATCAGCCACAATTCGCCGGAAAGCAAAATGCCGTAATCAATCGTTTCGGTGCGGTGCATCAACTTGTGCGGCGCATCTGCATTGTGCGTTGCCGCGCTGGCTGCGTTGATTTGACTGAAGCCAGCGGCGATGTCGGCGGCGGAAATGCTTTCCTGCACTGTGTCCGGCGGAATGTCTACGAAGCGGATGATGCTGCCCTGCGGCGTTGGGTGAAGCTGCACGGGGCGGAGCGTCGGATCAGGCGCATTGTCAGGCTTTACGGGAATGGGGGCGGGACTCGCGTTCGTGTTCCAGATTTCATAAAACACTGTGCCGGGGATCGCTTTGAATTCCATCGTCGTAGGCGGCGGGCCGTCAGACACAATCACGGCTTGGCCTTGTTCGTTGTGACCGGTCACGATCCGGCGCATTATGGGAAGACTCATGTTTGCTCCTTGTTGTCAGTTGTCAGTTGTCAGCGGTTCGTCGCAGGTTGTCGTGTTTGTTGCTAAGTCAGTATCGCAAGATAAGTTGAGCAATTTCTAGACTACTTTTACAATTA
>CAZWAK010000051.1:0-45947 GCA_964631865.1 uncultured Heliobacteriaceae bacterium
GAGGACGACAAAAATTTATTGCGATAAGCATAGCCGTACCCTTGACAGTTCTAGGGGGCTACATGGACAATCCAACCGATTACCAGACGCTTTTGCTGGTTTCCCTACTGACTGACTCAATTGATTGCTGGAATGAATTTGCCGCTCAGGTTTTCCGCTTGAGTTATCACCCAAACCATGCTGAATGCAGTTTGCGTTCTTACCCACAGGAGTCTCCATGGATTTCACTTCGCTTGCTACTCGCTATCTACGCTCTTTGGTAAACGGTGGCTTGGTCATAATCGGACTGCTGGCTTTCACTTTGCTGGCTCTGGGGCAAAGCACGACAGGCAATATTTCCGGGATCGTCAAAGACAGTTCCGGTGCGCCCGTGCCGGGAGCATCCGTCACCATTACCAATCCATCCACTAACTACACGCGACAATTAACCACCAACAATGAAGGCACGTTCTCGGCCCCGCAAACGCCGCCGGGCCGCTACACGATCACGGCAGAGAAAAGCGGCTTCAAGAAGCTGGAGAAAACCGATGTCGTGCTGAACGCCGCCCAATTGCTCGACGCGGGCGACTTCACGCTGGAAGTCGGACAAGTGTCCGACACCGTCACCATCACTGCCGCCGCCGCCCAATTGGAAGTCCAATCCGAATCCGGCGAACGCTCCGGGTTGATAACGGGCACACAGTTGAAAGACGTAGCCCTCAACGGGCGTAATCCGTTGAATTTCATGAAAACGATTCCCGGCGTGGTCGTGAATGACCTTAACTTCGGGCAAGTGTCAGACAACGGTCTGGGTTTGGGAGCCTGGAACGTCAACGGCACGCGCGGGAATCAAAAAGAATTGACGATTGACGGCTCCTCCAACGTAGACACGGGCAGCAATGGCGGCGGTCACGTTTCGTTCAATCCCGATGCGATTGCTGAAATCAAAGTGTTGACCTCCAACTTTCAGGCCGAATACGGTCGTGCCGGCGGAGCGTTCATTTCGTATGTGTCGAAGGGCGGCACGAATCAATTTCACGGCGGCGGACGCTTCTTCCATCGGCACGAAGGCTTGAACGCGAACAACTATTTCCGCAATGCCTTGCAACAAGAAGCCGGGCGCAACAACGGACGTGCCGCACGCAATTTGTATCGCTACAACAACATCGGCTATGACATCGGCGGGCCGGTGTGGCTGCCGTTCGCAGGGCTGAAGACCAAAGACAAACTCTTCTTCTACTGGAATCAGGAATGGTATCAACAGCTCGTGCCGGAAGCGACACGCAACATCCGCGTGCCAACGGCTCTGGAACGCAACGGCGATTTCTCACAGACCGTTGACGGCAACGGCAACCGCGTCTACATCAAAGACCCGAACATTGCTGGAACTTGCACGGCGGCGAACACCGTAGCCAATCCGGGCGCTTGTTTCATCAGCGGTGGCAACCTCCACGTCATTCCGCAAGCGCGTTGGTATTCGAGCGGACAGGCAATTCTGAATGTGTATCCCGCAGCGAACGTCACAGGCAACAATCAATTCAACTTCACGTCAGCGAATTCGTATGCGTATCCGCGCCGCGAAGACATCGTGCGCATTGACTATCAAATGACGGAGAAGCATCGCCTGATGGGACGCTTTGTCTACAATGCCGACACGCGCGCGCTGGCGTATGGCACGTTCATCAGCGATTACAACTTCCCGCTGACGACGATTCGCTATCCGCGTCCGAGCCGCAACGGCGTGTTGCAATTGCAAAGCACGCTCAGCCCGACGCTGACCAATGAATTCATCTTTGGCCCCAGCACCAATTATCTGAGCCTGTTTGAAGACACGCCGACCGCGACGCGCAAGGTGAAGAACATCAACACCCCGTTGCTGTTCCCAAGCGTGAACGTGGACGACCTGATTCCGAACCTGCGTTATGGCGGAATCGCAAATAATACCTTCCCCACCTCGAACTTCAACGGCGTGCCCTTCAAGAACGTCAACCACACCTTCAATTTCATTGATAATCTGTCGAAGGTCATCGGCGTTCACACGACGAAGTTTGGCATCTATGCGCAACGCAGCCGCAAGGATCAAACCGTGTTCGCGCCGATTCAATCGAACATTGATTTCGCCAACAACGTCAATCACCCGCTCAACACGGGGCATCCGTACTCGAACGCGCTGCTGGGCATTTACAATTCGTATGTGCAGGGCAGCAACTTCCTGAAAGGACAGTATCGCTATTGGAACATCGAAGGCTATGCGCAGGACAACTGGAAAGCGACGCGGCGGCTGACGATTGATTACGGCTTGCGGCTGTCGTGGTATCAACCGCAATTCGACGAAGGCAAAAATACGGGCGTCTTCGAGCCATCGCTGTTCACCGCCGCCAACCGGGTTTTGCTTTATACCCCGATTTTAGTGGGAACCGCGCGCCGTGCGGTTGACCCGCGTCTGCTCGTGCCGGGGTTCGTTCCGTCCACGACCAACACCCAGCCCGGCAACCTGATCGGCTTGCAAGTGCCGGGCGTCGGCAAAATTGACAATGGCATCGGACGGGTCAGAGACGGCTATTTCGAGGGCGGATACCAGAGTCGTGGCCTGCAATGGGGGCCGCGCTTCGGCTTTGCCTTAGATGTTTTCGGCACAGGGAAAACCGTCGTGCGGGGCGGCGCGGGCATCTCGTTTGACCGCGTGCAAGGCAATCTGGTTTTCAACCAACTCGAAAATCCGCCGACCGTGTTACAACCGTCCCTCGCTTTTGGTCGCTTGCAGGACATCAACCCAGCCAATGCGTTGCTCGGTACACTTAACACCAACGGCTATCACAAGGATGGTTTTATTCCGACTATCTACAGCATCAGCCTCGGCGTGCAACATGACCTCGGTTTTGACACCGTGCTGGATGTCTCGTATGTCAGCACGCTCTCGCGGCATTTGTCGCAAGCGCGCAACCTGAACGCGATTCCGTATGGCACGACGTTCACGCGCGAGGCGCAAGACCCCTCTCGCTTCCCCAACAACGTGGTGCCAACGTGTGATACGGGGCTGGCCGCCGCTTATACCGCGGCTGGCTTGTGCTTCGATGGCTCGAAGGCGTTGCCGGTCGAGTTCTTGCGTCCATTCCGCGGCTTCAATGATATTTCGTTCCGCGAATTCGTTGGCTCCGCGAATTATCATTCGTTGCAGGCTTCGCTCAATCGCCGCTTTGCCAAACAGCTTTTCCTTAGTGTGTCCTACACTTGGTCGAAGGCGCTGGACACGGCGAATGGAGATACTGATTTCACGAACCCGTACAACACACGGCTCTATGATTATCGCTTGGCGTCGTTTGATCGTCGCCACACGTTCGTCACCAGCTATGTGTGGGATTTGCCGAAGATTGGCAAGCGGTTGGGCGACAACTTCCTGACCAATGGTCTCTTCAACGGCTGGCAGATTTCCGGCATCACGTCGCTGGCAACCGGCAATCCGGCGGAAGTTGGTGTCGGCATCGCGGGACTCAATGCGGGGCAACGGATCACCGGATCGTACACGGAAGGCCCGCGCTTCACGTTGGCGCGCATTCCGAAGATGAATCAGTATGGTCTGGATTTCCAACCGGGCGATTGGCGTGTGCCTGCGATCAAGAGCATTGGCTTAGGCGAACGCGCTTACCTGACCAATCCGGGCTTCAATCAAACTGATCTTTCGATCTTCAAAAACTTCCCGCTCGGTGGAGATAGCAACCGCTACATTCAATTCCGCGTGGAGATGTTCAATGCCTTCAACCATACGCAATTCACCGGCTACAATTTGGGGAGCAATCTCTCGATCCGTAATGCTGATGGAACGTTTACGACAGGCAATGCCATTTTCGGCGCGAATTACGGCAGTTCGATTGTCACCAACAATCTGCGGTCGGGAGCGGTCGAAGGCTCGAACGTGGCGTTAGGACAACGCTTCGGCGAGTTCAACGGTGCCCGCGATCCGCGCATCATTCAACTTGGCGCAAAGATTTACTTCTAAGCATCAGTTGAGTTCGGTTAATTCCCACAGGGCGGCAAGTGATCCTTGCCGCCCTTGTTTTCTTGGGCGAGAATGAGTGCGTCACGAAGGAGGTAAAACGTATGAAAGCAGAAAAGAAGGGTTCCCCGCGCCCCGTCCGGCATAAGAAAATTACATTTGCCGATTACTTCAAGATGAACATTGAGGCCCCGGAATTGGCGGAGAAGTTTGGCTACACTTTTGATGCGCAATTTTACTCGTTGCCGCGTGTGGCAGTACCGGAACGACAGGTCACATCCTTGCGACGCCAGATTGAAAAAGGCTTGCCCGTCGTCAGCCTATCGAACGAGATGGCACGGCGTGAATTTCTGATCGCCCCGGTTTTATTGGAGGTCGCCAGTGAAACTCGATCCCGCATTCGGGTTGAGTATGTCTTGAATGTGAGCGACGAATTGCAAGGCACGTTGGATTATTTCCTCAAAG
Organism: uncultured Heliobacteriaceae bacterium; assembly: GCA_964631865.1. GTDB lineage: Bacteria > Acidobacteriota > Blastocatellia > RBC074 > RBC074 > JAFDVL01. The sequence continues at coordinate 4,439 of CAZWAK010000051.1, forward strand.
GACAACACAACCTGCTGGTCGTCGAAGCCAAGAACGCCGATCTGGAACGAGGGTTTGTCCAGTTAGTCGCCGAGTTGATTGCGCTGGATCAATCTATTTCGCAACCTTCCGAGAAGCTGTATGGCGCGATCTCAATTGGTGATGTCTGGCGCTTTGGCATTTTGGATCGAGCGAAAAAACTGGTCACGAAAGATTGGAATTCCTTCCGTTCGCCCGATGATTTGTCTGATTTGTTGGGTGTGTTGTTGGCGATCCTCAAAGGCGTAACGACGACGACAGCAGAAGGGAAAAAGTGATGCGGGCGTTGCTTGCTTCCATCTTGTTGGTCAGCCTGCTTCAAGCACAACCGCCGAGCGATTTGACGGCGCAATTCACCCGCGCCATCGAATTGCAACGCGCCGGGCAGCTTGCCGAAGCTGCTGCCGAGTATCGTGCGATTCTCCAACGCAAACCCGATTACGCCGAAGTCCACGCGAATATGGGGGCAGTGCTGGCGCGGCTCGGACAATACGAAGAGTCGGTCAAGAGCTATGAAACGGCGCTCAAGTTTGCGCCGCAGTTCACGCCGATTTGGATGAACCTCGGCATTGCACATTATCGCGCGGGACAATTCGCGCGTGCCGTTCCTGCGTTTGAGAAATTCCTCGCCGCGCAACCGGACAACGCGCAAGCCCATCAACTGCTCGGCATCTGTCTCGTCGAAAGCGGCAACGAGGCCGAAGCGTTGCCGCATTTGGAACCCGCCGTCAAGGCGGGCAGCGCCGATGTGATGGTGCTTTTCAGTCTCGGCTCCGCCTACGTGCGATTGCAGCACGCGCAACTCGAAACGGTGCTGCAAAAATTGGCCGCGCATCCGCAAGGCATCGCGCTCGCGCATCTGCTGCGCGGGCAAGCGCATCTGGAAAAATTTTCGTTTGAGGCGGCGGTTACGGAATTAGAAACGGCAGCGAAACTCAATGCCGAGTTACCGCGTCTGCAATATTCGTTGGGCTTGAGTTACTTGAAGCTCGGTCGTTATGAAGCCGCGCTTGTCTGCTTCGACCGCGAGTTGCAAAAATATCCGCAGGATTTTGGCTTGCTCTATTTCAAGGCGTTCGCACAGGAGGCGAACGGCGCGTTGCGCGAAGCACGAACAACCGTCGAAGCTGCGCTCAAGGTGGAAAGCGAATCCGTTGAAGCGCGCACGTTGCTGGCGAAAATCCTGCTGAAACTGGGCGAGGCGGCAGCAGCATTGCCGCACGCGGAATTCATCGTGCGCAAAGAAGCAAGCGATGCCGACAAGCGATATTTGTTGGCGAAAATCTATCAGCGATTGCAGCGCAAGGAAGACGCGGCGCGAGAATTTTCCGCCGCCGAAACGCTCAAAGCCAAAACGCGCGCGGCGGAAAAAACAATACCTAAATAAAACACGTCTTCGCTCACTTGGTTGCGGGTAAACCGATCTTGCGACAAAATAACCGACGCTCCAAAGAGAGGTCAAAATGTTAGCTGAATTAGAAGAGGTCGAAACTGCATCCATTGAGGAAAAAGACATGCCGTCTTTCAACCATAGCTATATTTGCGCTGAGATTTTGGAGCAACTTTACGCCAACAAAGCCTTCAAGGCGCTGCCCGAATTAACGCTGGAAATTGGCAAAGGGTTGACGCCAGACATCAGCATCTATCCGAAAGAAAAGGTCGCGCCCAACTTTCTGAAAGACTACCCCAAGTACCCGCAAATGCCGCTGCTGGCGATTGAGATTATTTCGGCTACGCAAAACATTCAGGATTTGCTGGAAAAAGCCGAGACGCTGATTGCACACGGCATCAAGACCGTGTGGACGATTGAGCCGTTCACGAACACCATCTTCGTCACGACCGCAAGCGGCGTCCAAAAGTTCCCCAGCCAGGAACTCGAAAGCGACGGCATCAAGGTGGATTTCAAAAGAATCTTCGGCTGAGATTACCGGCTCTTGCCTTGCTCAATCGTCACAAGGCGATCCACGCCGCTGATCGGATAGCTTGCTGTCTTGCCATTTGCCCAGCGCACTTCGAGCTTGTCCACTTTCGTCGCCGCGCCCAAACCAAAATGCACGCGCAAATCGGATTGCGAATTGTAGCCGCGCCCGCTCGCTACTTCGGCGCGCATCCGCTGACCGTTCGCGGTGCAAAAGACGACGGAGCCAATTGCATCGCGCGGACATTTTTGCTTCGTGTCGCCGATCAATTTCACCGTGAGCCAATGCCCGGCTTGGTGCGCGCCATCGTTGCGCAGCAACGTTGGCGGTTCGTCCAGGTTGTTCACCAGCACATCCAGATCGCCGTCGTTGTCATAATCGCCGATGCTCGAACCACGCGCGGAACGGGACTGATACAACGCCGCGCCCGCGCTCGCGCCGACTTCGTAAAACTTCGATTTCACATTGCGAAAGAGCAACAAGCGTTGTTGATAGGTCGTGCCCCAACTGACCGGATCAAGCTGCGGGTAGATGTGTCCGTTCGCTACGAACAAATCCAACCAGCCGTCGTTGTCATAATCGAAGAAGTCCGTGCCCCAGCCTAAAAACGGAATCGGGATTTCGCCCAGGCCGGCTGCGATGGTGGTTTCGACAAAGCTCAGATTGCCTTCGTTGCGATAGAGCACGTTCGTGTCGTCGGAGAAATTCGTGATGTGAATGTCGTTGCGACCATCATTGTCGTAATCGCCAACGCTGACGCCCATGTGCGCTTGCTCGCGCCCGTTTTCGTTGAGCGCCGCGCCTGACGCATAGCCGATTTCGGCGAACGTGCCGTTGCGTTGATTGTGATAGAGGTAATTCGGTGTCGAGTCGTTCGCTACCAGCAAATCCAGCCAGCCGTCATCGTCCGCATCAAACCACGCGACGCCGAAGCCGTAGTAGCCCGCTTTGTCTTCGACGCCCGCTTGTTTCGTGGTTTCCGTGAATGTGCCGTTGCCGTTGTTGCGGAAAAGATGATCGCCTTCGGCTTCCATCCCGCGCGGGCCGCAAAAGACGCGCGTGCCACGATACTGACAATATTTCGCGCCCGGCGTCAATGTCGCCCCCATCGCGCCGGATTGCGGAGTTTGGATTGCGGATTGCGGATTGACTGACTCTCCCTCTCTCACCGTCGCGGCGGGGGGCGGGTTGTTCACATCGAATTTCACGTAGCCCGCAACGAACAAATCCAGCAAGCCGTCGCCATCATAATCGCCAAACGCGCAGCCCGTTGACCAGCCGCCCAGCGCAACGCCCGCTTTTTCGGCGATGTCTGTGAATGTGCCGTTGCGATTGTTGCGATACAAGCGATTCTTCCCGAAGTTTGTGACATACAAATCTGTCCAGCCATCATTGTCGAAATCGCCCGCGCACACGCCTTGTCCAAAGCGTTCATTGGCAACGCCCGCTTTCATCGTGATCTCAGTGAACGTGCCGTCCTGGTTGTTACGAAAGAGGGCGGATTTTGGATTTTGGATTTTGGATTTTGGATGGGGTTGCAATTGATCGAGTGTGCCGCCATTCACTAAATAAAGATCGAGCCAGCCGTCATTGTCGTAATCGAAAAATGCACAGCCTGCGCCCGTGGCTTCGAGGATGTAATCTTTCGCCGCCGTGCCGAATGTAGTGCGAAAGCCTGCCAAACCAGCCTGCTTGGTGACCTCGGTAAAGTGAACTCCTGCTGCCGCCGTAGGGGAAGTACCCGGAACGCGCGCGGTCAGCGGCATAGGAGCCGATTGTGCGCCCACGAGGATAGGCCAAAGAAACAAGGAGAGACACGCGATAATCGTAGCTTTTTTTTGCAAGTTGTAACTCCGTCGGTCTGAATTGCGTATTGTTGGTGTGAGAGATTGTAGCATGGAAAATTCGTTTGCTTGAGCCAACTGAACCTTCATCAGAGCTTGGTCAAACCAGCGTCGTCCGGTACAATGTGGCGCGGTTGCTGAATCATTCGCGTATTCTTTTCGGTTTTACTTCTCAACGATTCATCCTTTGTACGAGATGATTTTCTGTTAGCCCAACGGAGTTGAAGAGAAAAAAAACTGTATCCCGCTCACCCATAAAAACAACTTAACCTGGAGGAACAACCATGCATCGAAACGTCTGGAAACTGGCTGTGATTGTTGTACTCGCTACCTTTACGATCACGCTCTATGGCCAACAACAAAGCGGCCCGCCACAAGGTGGTGGTGGCGGATTTAAAAACCTGAAAGTGTTTCCGAAAGATATTTCCCGGCAAGATTTGATGGCGCGCATGCAAGGCTGGACGCGCGCGCTTGGCGTCAAATGCGATCATTGCCACGTCATGGGCGAGATGGACAAAGATGACAAGCCGGAAAAAGAGGTCGCCCGCGCGATGGTCAAGATGATGATCAATCTACGGCAAAATGCCGCCGACTTCCTGCCCGGTGAGCGCGCGGCGAAAGTCAGTTGCTGGACGTGTCATCGCGGCAGCGCCAAGATCGAATTGCCTGCGCCGCCAACCCCTCCGCAAGGGCAGGCGGCCCCACCCAGCGGGGAGAAAAAGCCGCCGCAGGAATAACCAAACTTTTCACGTAGTAGCTGCTTCATTTCGCGCAGATGAGCCAGATGGATTGGCTACTACGTGTCGTTTTCGGGATCGTTTTTTTGCAAGACAAGTGAGGGAACATGAAATTCATTCGCCTGAGCGCGTTGTCATTCTTTTTAATTCTTACGTTCGCCGTTTCGGCACAACCCCCGAACGCGCCGCCGCAAGTCACTTCGCCCGAAGTGCAAGCGGATCGCAAAATCACCTTTCGCCTGCTGGCTCCGAAAGCCGAAAGCGTCCGTCTGAGCGGCGGCGACATTCCCGGCATGGGGGGCGGCAAAGAGATGACGAAGGATGAAAAGGGCATCTGGGAAATCACGATTGGCCCGATTGATCCGGGCACGTATCGCTACAACTTCAACGTCGGCGGCGTGTCGGTGATTGACCCGCGCAACCCTTCGATCAGCGAATCGAACACGAACGTGTGGAGCATGGTGCATGTGCCCGGCAACGAAATGCAGGACACGAAAAACGTGCCGCGCGGAGCCGTCAGCGCCATCACGTACTATTCCACCGCGCTCAGCAAATTCCGCCGCATGCACGTCTACACGCCGCCCGGCTACGAATCCGGCAAAGGCCGCTACCCGGTGTTTTATTTGCTGCACGGCGCGGGCGATTGCGACGAAGCGTGGTCATCGGTCGGACGCGCGGGATTTATTTTGGACAACCTGATTGCGGCGGGCAAAGCCAAGCCGATGATCGTGGTGATGCCTGCGGGACATACGCAGCGCACGTTTCGCATGACGCCGCCTACGCCCGGCGCACCGCCGCCGCCCGATGAATTCGCGCAGGATTTCACGACGGACGTCATGCCCTACGTCGAAAAAAATTACCGTGTGCGCACCGACCGCAACAGCCGCGCGATTGCCGGGCTTTCGATGGGCGGCGGGCAAACGCTGAACATCGCGTTGCCGCATCTCGAAAAGTTCGCGTACGTTGGCGTCTACAGTTCCGGCTTGCTGAATGCGTTTCTGCGTATGAACCAACCCGGTGCGCCTGCTCCCTCGCGTGATACCATTCCGTCCATTTCTCCGGCAGGCGAAGCGTGGGTGAAGCAGCATCAGGCTAAGCTCGACGACGCGAATTTGAAGAAAGGTTTGAAGCTGCTCTGGCTGGCGACGGGCAAAGAAGATTTCCTGCTCGGCACGACCAAAGCGACAGTGGAGTTGCTGAAGAAACACAACTTCAATCCGATCTACAAAGAAACCGATGGCGGACACACGTGGATCAACTGGCGCAATTACCTGACGGAATTCGCGCCGCAGTTGTTCAATTGAAGATAGGTTGTTGTCATTCTCAATTCTATATTCTCAATTCTCAATTCTTCTGCAAAAGAATGAAGAATGTAGAATTGAGAATGATTTAGAAAAAATGAACGCAAGACGATTCAAACTGGCTTTGTTATTGCTCGCCGTTGGCATCGGCGTGTTCTTCGGCAGTTCGTATTGGCGTGCAGCAGAAGCAGTGACGGCAAACGTTTCCGCGCATCAGGCATTGCTCGAAGAATATTGCGTCGGCTGCCACAATCAGAAGGCCAAGACGGCTGATATTTCGGTCGAAGGCCTGGACTTCAACGACGTGAGCAAGCACGCGGCGACGTGGGAAAAAGTGCTGCGCAAAGTTCGCACGGGACAAATGCCGCCCGCGAATTTGCCGCAGCCCAAAGCGCAGGATGTCACATCGTTTGTGACTTGGTTGGAAAGCTCCCTGGACAAAGCTGCGGCGGCGAATCCGAATCCGGGACGCCCCGCGCCGCATCGTTTGAATCGCGCCGAATACAGCAACGCGATTCGGGATTTGCTCGCGGTGGACATCAAGCCGGGCTTGGCGTTGCCCGTTGACGATTCGGGACACGGCTTTGACAACATCGGCGAAGTGCTGACGCTGTCGCCCGCGCTGCTCGAAAAATATATGTCTGCTGCGCGTCGCATCAGTCGGTTGGCCGTTGGTGATTTGACGATGAAGCCGACCGAAGAGCGCGTGACGCCGCCGCGCATCGGTCGCAGCGAGCGCGTCAGCGATGATCTGCCGTTTGCTTCGCGGGGCGGATTGTCGTTTCAATACTACTTTCCGCTCGATGCTGAATATCAATTGCGCCTGAAAACGCCGGGCGAAAATTCGCGTATCTACGAACTGCGGTTGCCGGTCAAAGCAGGCTTGCGCACCGTCGGCGTGACGTTCCCGCGCGAAGGCGCAAAAGTGGAACCGCCCGTTCCCGCAGGCCGCCGATTCGGTGGCCCGCCGATGGGGCCGGTCGCCAACACGGCGATGGATTGGCGCTTGGACGGCGCGCGCCTCAAACGCTTCGATGTGCCCGAAAATACGGCGATTGAGGTGTTCATGATCAACGGCCCGTTCACTCCGACCGGGCGCGGCGAGACGGAAAGCCGCAGCCGAATTTTCGTTTGTCGTCCGACGAAAGCCAGCGAAGAAACGCCGTGCGCGAAAAAGATTCTGACCACGCTCGCGCGCCGTGCGTTTCGGCGTCCGGTCACGACAGCGGACATCACGCCGCTGCTTGCGTTTTATGCCGAAGGGCGCAAGGCGGGCGATTTCGACGCGGGCATTCAGCGCGCGCTCGAAGCGATGCTCGTCTCGCCCGATTTTCTCTTCCGCATTGAACGCGACCCGCGTCAGCAGTCGCGTGTGTATCGCCTGAATGATTTTGAATTGGCCTCGCGGCTTTCGTTCTTTTTGTGGAGCAGCATTCCTGATGACGAGTTGTTGACGCTCGCCGAGCAAGGCAAGTTGAAAGACGATGCCGTGTTGCAACAACAAGTGCAGCGGATGCTCGACGATCCGAAGTCGCAAGCGTTCGTACACAACTTCGGCGGGCAATGGCTACACCTGCGCAACCTGGAAACCGCCACGCCTGATCCTGAATTGTTTCCGACGTTTGATGAAGGTTTGCGCCGCGCGTTTCGGCGCGAAACCGAATTATTTTTTGCCAGCATCCTGCGCGAAAACCGCAGCGTGTTTGATCTGCTCGACGCAAATTACACGTTCCTGAATCAGCGTCTCGCCGAGCATTACGGCGTGCCGGGCGTGTACGGTTCGCAGTTTCGCCGCGTGAATTTCAATGATCCGAATCGGGGCGGATTGCTTGGACAGGGAAGCATTCTGACTGTCACTTCCTATCCGAATCGCACGTCGGTCGTGCAGCGCGGCAGGTGGATTTTGGAAAATCTGCTCGGAGCGCCGCCGCCGCCACCGCCGCCTGATGTGCCGGATTTGAAGCCGCACGGCAAAGACGGGCGCTTGTTAAGCATGCGCGAGCAGATGGATTTGCACCGCGCGAATGCGGTCTGCGCTTCGTGTCACGCGCGGATGGACCCGATTGGCTTTGCGCTCGAAAACTACGACGCCATCGGTCGTTGGCGCACAAAAGATGCGGGGCTGCCGATTGATGCTTCGGGCAAATTGCCGGACGGCACGAAGTTCACGGGGCCAAACGAATTGCGCCAGATTTTGTTGACCGGGCATCGTAACGAATTCGTTGCGACGGTCACGGAGAAGCTGTTAACCTACGCGCTCGGACGCGGGCTGGAACATTACGACCTGCCCACCGTGCGCAGCATCATGCGCGCCACGACGCACGACAACCATCGCTTGCCATCGCTGATTGGTGCTATCGTCAAAAGCACACCGTTTCAAATGCGGAGCCGCCTGTAGATTTGAGATTTGAGATTTGAGATATGTACATCACACGCAAACACCTTCATCGTCGCACATTTCTTCAAGGACTTGGAACCGCCATCGCACTGCCGGCATTGGATGCGATGACGCCTGCGCTTGCACCGACGGCGAAACCGGTCGTGCGGCTCGGCTTCGTCTATGTGCCGAACGGCATCATTATGGACAAATGGACGCCGGTTGCGGAGGGCGCGAATTTTGAGTTCAAACCCACGATGAAACCGCTCGAAGCGTACCGCGAACGCTTGCTGGTGCTGAGCGGACTCGCGCAAGTGCAAGGCCGCGCGCTCGGCGATGGCGCAGGCGATCACGCGCGCGCCGGAGCGACCTGGTTGACGGGCGTGCATCCGAAAAAATCGGAAATCACGTTGCGGTGCGGAATGTCTGCCGATCAAATCGCGGCGCAGGAACTCAGCAAACATACGCAATTCGGCTCGCTCGAACTTGGCATCGAATCAAATCAACTCGCAGGCAATTGCGACAGCGGTTATAGCTGCGCGTACACGAACACAATGGCGTGGCGCAACGAAACGACGCCGCTGCCGGTCGAGAACAATCCGCGCGCGATCTTCGAGCGATTGTTCGGTGACGGCGATAGCACCGATGCGGCAGAACGGCTCGCGCAATTCAAACGCCAACGCAGCTTGTTGGATTATGTGAATGGCAATCTCAAACGCTTGAATGCAACGCTGGGCGCAGCGGATCGCGCGAAGATGAATGAATACACCGATGCGATTCGGGACATCGAACGCCGCATTCAAAAAGCCGAACAGCAAAACGCGACCATGAAAATGCCCGTGATGCAGCGCCCGAATGCTGTGCCCGAAGAATTTGAAGACCACGTCAAGATGGTGATGGATTTGCAGGTACTCGCGTATCAAACCGATCTGACGCGCGTGATTACGTTGATGATGGCGCGCGAAGGCAGCAATCGTCCGTACCGCAACATCAACATTTCTGACGGGCATCACAACCTGACGCATCATCAAAACGACGAAGACAAAATTGCCAAAGTGACGAAGATCAACGAAGTCCACGTCAAGCTGTTCGCGTACTTGCTCGAACGCTTGCAAGCGACGCCCGACGTACACGGCAACCTGCTCGACAACGCGCTCGTGATGTATGGCAGCAGCATCAGCGACGGCAATCTGCACACGCATCACGACCTGCCCATCGTGGTTGCAGGCGGTGGCGGCGGCGCAGTCAAAGGCAATCGGCACGTGATGTATCCGAAAGAAACGCCGCTCAATAATTTGTTGTTGGCGATGCTGGAAACAGCGGGCGTGCCAGTCGAGAAATTTGGCGACAGCACGGGCAAACTGAATTTCGAGAAGCCCGTGCAACTTTCCAAAAACTAGACCCAATGTACGGCAGGCTATTCAGTCTGCCGATATTTTCTTCCTGAACCATTGCGGCAGACTGGACAGTCTACCGTACACCCAAAGGAGTCCCCGATGAACCGTTTTACGACCTTTTTATTCGCCACCATTTTGACCGTCGCTGCCATTGCGCAAACTGGCACGCAACAACCCGCCGCGCCGAATCCGAATCCGCTCAGCGCCGATGCCAAAGCAATGTACAACGGCGTCAAGAACAACCTGCTCAAAATGGCGGACAAAATGCCCGAAGAACATTACGCCTTCAAAGCGTCGCCCGACATTCGCACGTTCGGGGCATTGATCGGTCACGTCGCTGATTCGCAAGCGCGTACTTGTTCGATGGTGCTGGGAGCCACACCGCCTGCCAGCGCATCCAGCAAAACCTCGAAGGCCGATTTGGTCGCGGCGCTGAAAGAATCGTTTTCGCTTTGTGACAAAGCGTTCGACACGCTCACCGATGCCAAAGCGACGGAAACGATTGCGATGGGGCAACGGCAAAGCACAAAGCTTGGCGCATTGGTGCGCACCGTGTCGCACTCGAACCTGGAGTACGGTTATATGGCCGTGTACATGCGCTTGAAAGGCATCGTGCCGCCATCGAGCGAAGGTCGGTAATTTCATGAACAAACGCTTGCTCAATGCTGTCATCGCGTTGCTGCTCGTCGCGCCGTGTTGGGCGAATGGTGCGGCGGCCTTGCTCGACGCCGTCAAGCGCCGCGATCACAAGGCGCTCACCGCGCTCATCAAGGCCAAAGCAGATGTGAACGCCGCGCAACCGGACGGCGCGACGGCGCTGGCGTGGGCGATTTATCTCGACGATCAAACCGCAGCGGAGATGTTGCTCGCGGCAGGTGCGAAGGTCAATACGGCAGATGAATACGGCGAAACGCCATTGACGCTCGCCTGCAACAACGGCAACGCAACGCTCGTGAAAAAATTGCTTGCGGCAAACGCAGCCGTCAATGCCGCGCGCTGGGACGGCACGACGGCGTTGATGCTGGCGGCGAATTCCGGCAACGTCGCAGCCGTCAAAGCCTTGCTCGAACGCGGTGCAAATGTGAATGCCGCCGAAACGCGCAAAGGCCAGACGGCGTTGATGTGGGCGGCTTCGGAAGGGCATTCCAACGTTGTGCAAGCCTTGATCGCGGCGGGCGCGGATGTCAAAGCCATTTCCAAAACCAAATATACGCCGCTGCTGTTTGCGGTCGTGAAAAACGATCATCAATCCGTTCGCCATTTGCTTGCGGCGGGCGCGGATGCGAATACGAAGATGCCCGACGGCACGCCCGCGCTGATTGCGGCGGCGGCGTTTCGCAGCGCGGAGTCGGCGATTGCCTTGGTGGAGGGCGGCGCGGATGTCAAAGCGGCAGATCAACGCGGCAACACGCCTTTGCACGGCGCGGCGCAGTTGGGCAATGCTGAACTCGTGAAGAAGTTGCTGGCGAAAGGAGCCGATCCGAATGCGCGCAATGCCGCTGTGCTCGCGCGTGCGCCGCAGGGCTTTTTTCGTCCGCCTGCCGGGCAGGTTTCGCCGCTGCACGTTGCCGCGCGCGCCAATCAATTGGAGGTCGTGAAGTTGCTCGTCGAAGCGAAGGCCGACCCGAAATTAAAAGGCGAAGACGGCACGACGTTGTTGATGCAAGCCGTGGCGAGTACGAACGTCGAAGTCGTCCAATATGTCTACGAGCTGGATGCGGAGGTGAAGGCCGTGACGGAAAGCAAAGGGACGGTTGTGCATGCGGCTGTGACGGGCGTCGGCCCGGCTGCCGATCAAAAAGAAATCTGTAAAGTGATTCGCTTCCTGGCCGAAAAGGGCGCACCGCTGGATGAACCCAATGCAATGGGGCGCACGCCGATTGATGTCGCCGATTTTTTGCCGCTGGATCAAGCCGTAGATCTGCTGACCGAATTGATCGTGAAGTCGGGCGCGAAACCGCGCACACGAACCAAACGCTGATTCATTTTCCACTGGTCATTTTTCATTTGTGATTTGTCATTGAGTGAGATTCCGCCTCCGCAATGAGAAATGAAAAATGACCAGTGGAAAATGGAAAATGATCGGGAACGAACCCCATGAGAAAATCAATTTTCATAATATTGTTGTTTGCTGCTCTAATTTTGCCTGCGCACGCGGCTGCGCCGATTCGCGTGATGCTTTTGGATGGCGAAAGCGGCGGGCCGTATCACAAATGGCAACTCATCACGCCGCTGCTGAAAAAACAACTCGAAGAGACGGGATTGTTTCAAGTGGACGTCGTGACCGCGCCGCCTGCGAATGGCGATTACTCGAACTTCAAGCCGGAGTTCACGAAGTATCAGGTGATCGTGATGAACTACGACGCGCCCGATGAACGCTGGTCGGCGGAGTTGAAAGCTTCGTTTGAAAAATACATCAGCAACGGCGGCGGTTTGGTCATCGTTCACGCGGCGAACAATGCGTTTGGCAGGTGGAAAGAATTCAACGAAATGATCGGCGTGGGCGGTTGGCGCGGGCGCGATGAAAATTCGGGGCCACTCTGGTACTTCAAAGACGGCAAGTTGCAATCAGACAACACGCCCGGCAAAGCAGGCAATCACGGCGCGCGCCAGCCGTATCAAATCACGCTACGCGACACAACGCACCCGATTACGAAAGGCTTGCCGAAAGTGTGGATGCATCAGGGCGATGAGTTGTATACGAATTTGCGCGGGCCGGGCAAAAACATGAATGTGCTCGGCACGGCCTTCGCCGATCCGAGCAATCGCGGCACGAATCGGGATGAACCGTTATTGATGACGTTGAGCTATGGCAAAGGCCGCGTCTTTCACAACGCGCTCGGTCACGACATTGTGGCAATGAGTTGCGTCGGCTTTGCGACGACGTTTCAGCGCGGCACGGAATGGGCGGCGACGGGCAAGGTCACACAAAAAGTTCCCGCGAATTTTCCGACCGCGAATTCGGTGAGCTATCGCGTGGATTACGCGGCGATGGATCCGAATTACAAGCGCGGCTTGAACGGGCTGGATGCTGCGCGCTAAACGGCGCGGCGATGAATTTCAAGAGGAGCAACCAATGAACATTTCACGGAGAGAGTTTTGCTCTCAGACGGCAGCGTCTGTCGCTGCGCTGACCTTTGCCAACGGGGCGAACGCCACGACGGCATCGCTTTCAAAAATGGGCATTGCGTCCACATCGTTTATGGGGGTGGAAATTGGCTCCAGCCAATTTCCGAATGCGCCCGCGCCGACGGGACAAAGCACCGCAGCACCGCGTTTTCGGCAGCGTGATGCCTTGCAGTTTTTAGAAAAATGTCACGCGCTCGGTGCAGGCGGCGTACAGATCGGGCTGAACGGTGATTTGCAGAAACTGCGCGCGCGCGCCGAAGAATTGGGCATGTATCTCGAAGGCATGGTTTCAATCCCGCGCAACGGCGATATGAGCACGTTGGAGAAAGGTCTCGCCGATGCCAAAGCCACGGGCGTAACGGTTGTGCGTTCGGCGCTACTGGGCGGGCGTCGTTACGAAACCTTCAAGACGCTCAAGGAATGGAAAGACTGGGTGGATCAAAGTCACAACGCGCTGCGGCTCGCCCTGCCCGTCATCGAAAAATACAAAGTCACGGTCGCGCTCGAAAATCACAAAGACTGGACGCTCGAAGATTTTCTGCGGCTGCTGCGCACCTATCAAAGCCAATATCTGCAAGTCTGTTTGGATTTCGGCAACAACATCGCATTGCTCGACGATCCCTACGAATTGATCGAAGGACTCGCGCCCTATGCCAAATCCACGCACATCAAAGATATGGGTTTGCAGCCGTATGAAGACGGCTTTTTGTTGTCAGAAGTTGTGCTCGGCGAAGGCATGCTGGATTTGCCGCGCATCGTCGCCACGATTCAGAAAGCCAATCCCCAAACGAAGTTTTCGCTGGAAATGATTACGCGCGATCCGCTGAAAGTGCCGTGCATGACCAAACAATATTGGGAAGTCTTCCCCGACCGCAACGGCAAATATCTGGCGCAAATCTTCAAGCTCGTGCAGCAGAAATCCAGTCGCAAACCGCTGCCGACGGTGGATCAGTTGCCCCGCGAAGAACGCGCCAAAGTCGAAGAAGACAACGTCAAAGCGTGCCTGCGGTACTTCAACGAAAAGATCATCGTGGCCTGAAATGCGCAGGCTGTGCCGCGCTTGATGATAGAGAAATCCATGAGCGAATCTTTATCCAGTTTGCTGGCCGCCGCACAAGCCGTCCCAGCAGAAGTCCAGACCCACTTCGGGCACTTGACGGCGCAACAGTTGAACTGGAAGCCGGACGCCAATCAATGGAGCATCGCGCAATGCTTTGAGCATTTGGTCGCAGCGAATGAAAGCTACTTTCCGACGTTTGAGCAAGTTTTGGCGGGGAAGCAACGAACTACGCTGTGGCAACGTGTGCCACTGCTGCCTGCGTTGTTCGGCAAGATGATTGTGCAAGCCGTCTCGCCCGAAGCGGCTCGCAAATTGAAAGCGCCGAAGATTTATGCGCCCGCCAGCAGCGATATTGAGGGCGCAATCATTCACCGCTTTTTGGAGCGGCAGGAGCAGGTCATCCAGTACATGCAGGCGATGCAAGGGTTGGCCGTCGAGAAAATCATCATGTCTTCGCCCGTCACCGACCTCATCACTTACAGCGTACTGGACGCTTGCCGCATCATCGTTGCGCACGAGCAAAGACATTTACTACAAGCCAAGCGAGTGTTGACAATGAGCGGTTTTCCGCACGGAGAACTGCAATGAAAATCAACCCTTCGGAGTTGCTGAACAAACAACAGATTCGTCACACGTTTCGTGTGTACGAAGACGGTCTCCATACGTGGCCGATTTGGCGGCGCTGCTTGAGCGAATTCGCGCCGCTGTTATTTCAAGGCTCTAAAACCGGGGCGTAATAGCGCTTCGTTAGAAAGGATTTGTTATGCGTAAAGCAAATTGCATCGGATTTCTATGGCTGATTTTCTCTCTCACCGCGCTGGCACAACAACCACCGCGACAACCTACGCCGAACGACACGCTCGTCTCGCCCGAAGTTCACGCCGACAAGCGCGTCACCTTCCGCATCTTTGCGCCAAAGGCGAGCGAAGTCACCGTCGGCGGCGATTGGATTTCGCAAGGCTTAGGCACGGGCGGCAAGATGATCCAGGACGAACGCGGCGTGTGGGCCATCACGGTTGGCCCGTTGCCGGCGGACTTTTACAGCTACTCGATTACCGTAGACGGCGTGCGCACGCTTGATCCGAAAAACGCGATGATCAAACAAGGTGTGACCAGCGTAGACAATATGGTTTTTGTCCCCGGCGCAGAAGCGGATTATCAAGCTCTGCAAGCCGTCCCGCACGGCGAAGTGCGCAAGGTCTGGTATCAATCCACGACGATGAATGAGCAACGCCGCTTGCACGTTTATTTCCCGCCCGGCTACGACAAGAACAACGCGAAATATCCGGTGTTTTATTTGCTGCACGGCGGCGGCGATGAAGATTCCGGTTGGAGCACGATTGGACGCGCGGGCTTTATTCTCGACAATCTGATTGCCGCGCAGAAAGCCAAGCCGATGATCGTCGTGATGCCGAACGGCAGCCTGCCGCGACCGCCGGTCGTGCCGGGCGCACCGCCTGATCCAGCGGCGCAGCTCGCGTTTCAAGATCGGTTTGTCAGCGAGTTGATGAAAGACATCGTGCCGTTTGTTGAGAAGAATTATCGCGTGCAAACGGGCGCGGCGAATCGCGCGATTGCGGGGCTTTCGATGGGCGGCGGGCAAACGACGCGCGTGATTTCGACGAACCCCGATCAGTTTGCGTACGCGGCGATTTGGAGCGCGGGCGTCAATCCGGCGACAAGTCCCGATTTTGAAAAGCGCGCGGCGTTACTGCTCGACAACGCGGACAAGGCGAACAAACAATTCAAACTGCTTTCGATCAGTTGCGGCGAGAAGGATACGTTAGCCTTTAATGGTTCGAAAAACCTCGACGCGATTTTGCAGAAGCGCAACATCAAACACGAAATGAACGTCACGAGCGGCGCGCACACGTGGATCAACTGGCGGCGGTACTTGAATGAGTACGCGCAGAAACTGTTTCGGTGATATAGGTTGAGAGATACAGGGCAAATAGGACGAATGGGAGCTATGGGAGCGCATTCCAATGATTCCCATAGCTCCTATTTGTCCCCTTTGTCCCCTTGCCCCCAACAAAAAACAAATCCTCTCATGCACAATCGCACCACCTCCCGCCGCACATTTTTGCTTGGCTCAATGGGGCTGGCGGCAACCTCGTTTGCTGCGCCGCAAACCATCACCGCCGGGCAGGTGATTGACCGCATCAAGGCTAATGTCGGCATTCCGTGGCGCGCGCAAACCGTAGACAACATCATCGCGGGCACTGCCGACACGCCGGTCAAAGGCATTGCGACGACGATGATGGCGACGCTGGATGTTGTGCAACGCGCGGCGGCGGCAGGCAAGAACCTGGTCATCACGCACGAATCCACGTTTTTCTCGCATCAGGATCGCGTAGACCAGTTTCAGCAGGACGCAACGTACAAATACAAGCTCGACTTTCTGACCAAAAACAATATGGTCGTGTTTCACTTTCACGATCACTGGCACGGACGCAAACCGGCGGACGGCATCGCCGTTGGAATGCGGCAGGAACTGGGTTGGGAGAAATATGTGGACGCGCAAAACCCCCGCGCTTTGAACTTTCCCACTGTACCGCTCGCGCGCTTAGCCAAAGAACTGCAAACAAAACTGAAGATTCGCACAATGCGCGTCATTGGCGATCCCAACTTGCCGATCAAACGCGCGTTGGCGAGTTGGGGCAATTGCAGTTTGATGCCGGGCGTGCCGTTCATCTCACAAGCGGGCGTAGACGTGCTGATCATCGGCGAAACGCACGAATGGGAATTGGTCGAATATGTGCAGGACATGATTGCTGCGGGGCAAAAGAAAGCCTTGATCGTGCTGGGGCACGTCGTGTCCGAACAAGCCGGCATGAAGTTTTGCGCCGAATGGCTGAAAGGCTTTGTCAAAGAAGTCCCGATTGAATTCATCGCGGCGGCGGAACCGTTTTGGCGACCTGATAATCCAGTGCGATGATTAAATGTGGGCACTGGAAAGGAGGCGTCAAGAGTTCAAGCCCCAGCTTGCCAGAGTGGTGAAAAGCCAAACTAAAGTTTGTACTCTTGACACCTGTTCATCACATACGAAGGATGCTCCAGTGCCGCAAATGTTTGAGAGGCGATTTATGAAAATCTTTCTTTCCGGTGGTTTATTTCTCTTCACGATTTTTGCTTTTGCCCCCCATCGTGTCGCAGCCGTTAACGGAATTGTGAAAGTGGAAACCGGGCAACTCGCAGGCACAACGCTCGCTTCCGGCATTCGCGTCTTCAAAGGCATTCCGTTTGCCGCGCCGCCCGTCGGCGAGTTGCGTTGGCGACCGCCGCAACCGCCTAAGCAATGGAGCGGCGTGCGCAAGGCCGACAAATTCTCTGATAGCTGTATGCAAACGCTTAGGCGCTCGCGCAATCCGTGGACGAAAGAGTTCATGGTGCAGAACGACGCGAGCGAAGATTGCCTCTGCTTGAACGTCTGGACGGGCGCAAAAGCTGCGAGCGAAAAGCGTCCCGTGCTGGTTTGGATGCACGGCGGCGCATTTTATGAAGGCTCCGGCGAAATCATCACCTACGACGGCGAAGAGTTGGCACGGGCGATGTGCCGTACTTTTTTGCGAACCTCAAACACCTCAATCGTCCGTGGGAAGCGGTAGATCGCAAGCTGGCAGACACTGCGTCGAGCTATTGGGTACACTTTGCGAAGACCGGCAATCCGAATGGCAAAGGCTTGCCGAACTGGCCTGCGTTTGAGGCGGCGCAGCAAGTCACGATGGAGTTAAGCGAAAAGACGGGCGCGCGACCTGTCGCGGAAAAAGAGAGGCTGGCGTTCTTCACACAGTATTTCGCCCGCCAGCGATAGCGCAAACAGATAGAATGGGAGTTGTATCGAATGTCATTACAGTTCAGGCTTTTTAGCCTTTTGGTTTTTTGCGTTGCGACGGTAGCTTTATTCGCACAAGAACACACGCAGCAAAACGAAAAGAATCCGCTCGCCGGAAACCCAACCGCGATTGCGGCGGGGAAACGACTGTACGAACAGGCTTGCCAATCGTGTCACGGCGGCGAAGCGCGCGGAGATCGTGCGCCTGCGCTCGTGGGCGTGCCGTTCAAGCACGGCAATCTGGACGGCGAAATTTTCCTGAACATCCGCAACGGTGTGCCGAGCACACAGATGCCGCCGTTCCGCCGTTTGTCTACCGAACAGATTTGGCAGATCGTGTCGTATTTGCGCAGCTTGAGCGGCACGCCTGCGCCTGCGACGACAGAGCGCACGACGGGCAACTTGCTGGCGGGTGAACAGCTTTTCTTTGGCAAAGCGAATTGTGCGGCGTGTCACGAAATCAATGCGCGCGGCGCGAGCCTCGGCCCGGATTTATCGAACGCGGCAAGATTTGCGGCAGATGCTTTGCGGCAAAAGATTCTTGATCCAACGACGACTATGAACCCGAACGCGCGCGGGCGTCGGCGCGGTGGGCCAAGCGTAGCTGTCGTCAAAACCCAAAACGGACAAACTATTCGCGGCCTGGTGCGCAGCGAGGATACCTATTCGATGGTGTTGCTGGACACGACGGGCAAGCTACATTTATTGGAGAAAAAGAACCTCGTCGAAGTGAAGACTGAAAGCGGTTCGTTGATGCCGAAGGATTATGGCCAGCAATTGTCATCAGACGAACTCGACAACCTCGTCGCGTTTTTGAAATCGTGCAACGGGCGCGATCTGGCGAAGACGAGCAACGTCGAAATCCCCGGCGGCTTGAGCTATGACCGCCTTCGCAACGCCGCCGCCGAACCGCACAACTGGCTGACCTATTGGGGCAATTATCAAGGGCAACATTATTCGGCGCTCAGGCAAATCAACACGACGAACGTGAATCAACTGCAAGCACGCTGGGCGGTGCAAATGCCGGGCGACACGTTGCTCGAAGCGACGCCGATTGTGATGGACGGCGTGATGTACACGAGCGGGATGCCGGGCGATGTTTATGCGCTCGACGCGCGGTCGGGATTGCAAATCTGGAAATATTCGCGCAAGCAAAAAGTCGTGAATCCGTATGAATCCAATCGCTTCAGTCGTGGCGTCGCGGTGCTCGGCAATCGTGTCTTTTTCGGCACGCTTGATGCTGCATTGATCGCGCTCGATGCGCGCACCGGACAGCCGCTCTGGGAAGTGCAAGTCGCCGACACGATGCAGGGCTTCAGCATCACGTCGCCGCCGCTCGCGCTCAAAGACAAGATTATCGTCGGCGTCGCGGGCGGCGAATACGGCGTGCGCGGCTTTCTGGATGCGTATGACGCGAAGACGGGCAAACGCTTGTGGCGCTTCCATGCAACGCCCGGCCCCGGCGAATTCGGCCACGAAACGTGGAAAGGCGAGAGCTGGAAACTCGGCGGCGGCGCAACGTGGTTGACGGGCAGCTATGATCCTGAACTGGACACGGTGTACTGGACTTTCGGCAATCCCGGCCCGGATATGGATGCCGAAATTCGCAAAGGCGACAATTTGTTTACGTGTTCCGTCGTCGCGCTTGATCCAAACACAGGGCAGCGCAAATGGCATTATCAATTCACACCGAACGACGATCACGATTGGGACGCGAATGAAGATTTGATTTTGGTGGATCGCGTGTGGCAAGGGCAGCCGCGCAAGCTGTTGGTGCAGGCGAATCGCAACGGCTTTTTGTATGTGCTGGATCGTACGAACGGACAATTTTTGCAGGCGACGCCGTTTGTGAAGCAGACCTGGAACGCGGGCTTTGACAAAAATGGGCGACCGCAATTTGCGCCGAACGCGAACGCCACGCCCGAAGGCAATGTCGTGTTCCCTTCGCTCGGTGGCGGTACAAATTGGCAAGCACCGTCGTTTGACCCGACCTCCAACCAACTGTTTCTGGTCTTTGCCGAATCCGGTGCCCGCTACATTCGCGCCGAGACACCTTACGAGCCGGGCAAAGGCTATTGGGGTGGACGCACGCTGCCGGTCGAAGGCAGTTATGCGGGCATTCGCGCGTTGGACACGACGACGGGCGCGCGTCTATGGGAGCATAAAATCTCACAAGGTTCGCTGACCGCAGGTGTGATGGCGAGCGCGGGCGGTGTTGTGTTCGCAGGCACACGCGAAGGCAATTTGATTGCGCTCGAAGCTACGACGGGCAAATTGCTCTGGCGTTTTCAAACCGGCGGCACGATTGCGTCTGCGCCGATCAGTTATGCGGTGGACGGCAAACAGTTCATTGCTTTGGCGTCCGGCGGCGTGCTGTATAGCTTTGCACTGCCGGAATAATTCCGGCGACAAGTTGGGAAAAGAGAGGTTGAGGCACTGCTTTGGCCTCTTTTTTTGTGGATAACGACTTCAAATTCAAAAGGATAGTCGTAGAAGAGATTTTATGAGCAACAACACATAAAAATACTTGACAACAATCCACTCAAGTTTTATGATGTGCCCGTTTTTAAGGATCGAAGTGAGGACAACAGTTATTTTCATTCCCATCGGAGGTAAAACTTATGACACTTTCAGTTCGACGTGATCCCTTTAGCGAATTCGGCAGTCTTGCCAAAACCATTAACGACTTGAATCGGGTCTTCAATGTCCCGCGTTTCTTCGGTGACGAAGGCTTGGTGAACGGCAGTTGGAATCCGAGCGTGGACGTCTACGAAGATCAGAACGGCATCGTCCTTGAAGCGGATTTGCCGGGTTTGAAGCCGGGCGAATTTGAGTTGGCGATTGAAAACAACGTGCTGACGCTCAAGGGCGAGCGCAAGTTTGAGAAGAAGACCGAAGAAAGCAATTTCCATCGGGTTGAGCGCAGCTACGGCAGCTTTACCCGCAGCTTCACGTTGCCGACGAACGTGGATGTGAACAACGTGGCGGCGGATTTCAAAGATGGTGTTCTCAAGGTGATGTTGCCGCGTCGGGAAGAAACCAAACCGCGTCAGATTCAGGTGCAGATCAAGACGGAAGCGGACGCGACGAAGACACAAACGGCAGACGCCAAATAAGTGGAGTTGAGTGGAAGGGTGAGGTGATTGACGAACAGGCTCTGGGTCGGTAGGCTCAGAGCCTGACGTTTCTAGTGAGGTAACAAATATGCGATTGGACAAGTTCACTCTCAAAGGCCAGGAAGCGGTCGAAACGGCTGTGGCAATGGCAGAAAAATTAGGACAGCAACAAGTCGAGCCGGAACATGTGTTGGCCGCGTTGCTGGATCAACCGGAAGGCTTGACGCGCCCGTTGTTTGGCAAGCTCGGCGCGAACGTCACGACGATTCGCTCCGAAATCGAAGCGGCGATTAAAAAGTTCCCCCACGTCAGCGGCGGCACGCAACGCTACATCAGTTCGCGCCTCAATCAAATCTTCTCGCAGGCGCAAAAAGAAGCCGACTCCTTCAAAGACGAATACCTTTCGACCGAGCATTTGCTGCTGGCGATTGCCGATGAAAAAGCGGGCGAAGCTGGGAAGATTTTGCGTTCGCACGGCGTGAACAAAGACGATCTGCTCAAAGTCATCAAGCCGATGCGGGGCGATGCGCGCATCACGAGCCAAAGCGCCGAAGAAAGCTATCAGGCGCTGGCGAAATACTCACGCGACCTGACTGAGTTGGCGCGACAAGGAAAGCTTGATCCGGTGATTGGACGCGATGACGAAGTGCGGCGCGTCGTGCAAGTGCTGTCGCGGCGCACGAAAAACAATCCCGTGCTGATCGGCGAACCGGGCGTCGGCAAAACTGCGATTGTCGAAGGTTTGGCGCAGCGCATTGTTTCGGGCGACGTGCCGGAAACGTTGCGCAACAAAAAGCTCGTCTCGCTCGACATCGGACAAATGCTCGCTGGCGCGAAATATCGCGGCGAATTCGAGGAACGATTGAAGGCTGTGCTCAAGGAAGTTGAGAAGTCCGAAGGCCACATCATCTGCTTCATTGACGAATTGCACACGCTCGTGGGCGCGGGCGCTTCGGAAGGCGCAGTAGATGCGTCGAATATGCTCAAGCCAGCGTTGGCGCGCGGCGAATTGCGCTGCGTAGGCGCGACAACGCTCAACGAATATCAGAAGTATATCGAAAAGGACAAAGCTCTCGAACGTCGTTTCCAGCAGGTTTATGTGGGCGAGCCAAATGTCGAAGACACGATTGCGATTCTGCGCGGCTTGAAAGACAAGTACGAAACGCATCACGGCGTGCGGATCAAAGACGCGGCGATTGTGGCCGCCGCGACGCTCTCGAATCGCTACATCACAGATCGGTTTTTGCCCGACAAAGCGATTGACTTGATTGACGAAGCGGCATCGAAGCTGCGCATCGAAATTGATTCGCTGCCGACTGAAATTGACGAAGTGGAACGCGAAATCATTCAGCGCGAAATCGAGAAACAGGCGTTGATGCGCGAAGACGATGCGGTGTCGAAAGAGCGTCTGGCAAAGGTCGAAAAAGAAGTCGCCGATTTACGCGAAAAATCCGGCGCGATGAAAGCCAAATGGCAATCGGAAAAAGAAGTCATCGAGCACGTGCGCGCGGCCAAAGAACAGCTTGAGCAGTTGAAAGTCCAAGCTGAGCAATTCGAGCGCGCAGGCGATTACGGCAAAGTGGCGGAAATCCGCTATGGGCAAATGGTCGAGTTGCAAAAGAAGCTCGACGAAGACCACGCCCGGCTCGGCGAATTGCAAAAGACGAGCCGGATGCTGAAAGAAGAAGTGACCGAAGAAGACGTGGCCGAGGTTGTGGCGAAATGGACGGGCGTGCCGGTGACGAAGATGCTCGAAGGCGAGATGCAAAAGCTGGTCAGGATGGAAGAACGATTGAGCGTGCGCGTGGTCGGGCAGAACGATGCGTTGATTGCGGTGGCGAATGCGGTGCGGCGCGCGCGCGCTGGACTGCAAGACCCGAAACGCCCCGTCGGTTCGTTCATTTTCTTAGGCCCGACCGGCGTCGGCAAAACCGAAACCGCGCGCGCGTTGGCGGAGTTTCTCTTCGATGACGAACGCGCGATGGTGCGGTTGGATATGTCGGAGTTTATGGAGAAGCATTCGGTCGCACGCTTGATTGGCGCGCCTCCGGGCTACATTGGTTATGACGAAGGTGGGTATTTGACCGAAGCCGTGCGGCGGCGACCGTATTCGGTGGTGCTGTTCGACGAAATCGAAAAAGCGCACCCGGATGTCTTCAATATCCTGCTGCAAATTCTGGATGACGGACGGCTGACCGATGGCAAAGGCCGCACGGTGGATTTCAAAAACACGGTCATCATCATGACCTCGAATCTCGGCTCGCGTGAGATTCAGGAGATGGAAAACGATGACAAGCAAATGCGCACGGCAGTGATGGAGCAGTTGCGCTACGCTTTCAAACCGGAATTCCTGAACCGGATTGACGACATCATCATCTTCAAACGGCTGGGCATTGACCAGATTCGGCAGATCATCAAGATTCAGCTTGAGGCGCTGCGCAAGATGCTGGAAGATCGTCAAATTACGCTGACGCTTGATCCATCGGCGGAAGAGTTGTTGACGCGTGAAGGCTACGATCCGGTGTACGGCGCACGTCCGTTGAAGCGCGCGATTCAGAGCCTGCTGCAAAATCCGTTGGCGATGAAGTTGCTGGGCGGCGAAATCAAGCCTGGCGAAGCCTTGACCGTCAAAGGCGATTTGGAACGCGGCGAGATGGTGTTTGCGGCGACCGGTCAGGCCGGACAGGGTACGGGCGCGGGGGCGTAGAGGATTGCGAACACGGGGCGCGAGGGGCAGTAACACCGCTCCTCGCGCACGTTTTTCTACTGTTCTGTGACAAATAGAATCTTGCTTTCACTAGCTGGCAATGTTAGATTGGCCTGCCCGGTTTGTAGCAGTCCATCAACAACTCCAAACAAACAATCTTGGGGTGCGCGAGAAGAAACTTGAAGAAGAAAAAAGACCCCACAACCCAGAATCTAGTCAATCGAATTTTTCGAGCTATGAGTGCAAAGAATCAGAGTGAATCTACGGCAGCCGTGCAGGAAGAAGTGGCGGAAAATTCGCTCGACAACGCGGCTGAAGCTGAAGCCGAAACGACCACGACGGCGGAAGACGTCGCTCCGCCAGCAGACGTCGCGGCGGAATCGTCCGCTTCGTCGCTGGGCGAACAACCCGGCGACACGGCAACCGACACAGCGGAGGAAGAAATCAAGCCGGAAATCAAAATCACGGACAAGCGGCGGTTTGTGACGGAAGTCGAAACGGCCTCAGAATCAGCGGATGATCCGGCGGCAGAGGATGCGTTTGAAATTGACTTGAATCAATTGCAACTGGATTCCGAAGCTGCCGAACGTGAGTTGGAAGAAATGCGAGTTAAACTCAAAGAAAGCGAAACGCGACGCGACGAAGCTGTGAAGGCCAGCGAAGAATACGCCGACCGCTTCCGCAAAGCCCAATTGCAACTGCGCGCCGAAACCGAAGAGGTGCGGGCGCGCATGCAACGCACGTTCGATCAACGGCTCGAACTTGCGCGCGGCGATGTCGTGGCGGGTTTGCTCGACACGCTCGACAATTTGCAGCGTGCGGTCGGAGCGGCGGACGTCGCCCCCGAGCAGGGCGCGGCGTTTGAGGCGTTGCGCGACGGGGTGCGCGCGACGGCGGAGATGTTTGAGAATCAATTGAAAAAACTCGGTCTGCAAGCGGTCGTGAGCGAAGGCGAGCCGTTCAATCCTGAACTTCACGACGCCGTCGAACTCGCGGTCGTGCCGAAAGAACAGGACGGTTTGGTGCTGGCTGAGTTGCAGCGCGGTTATAAATTCGGCGAGCGATTGCTGCGCCCGGCGCGCGTCAAGGTTGGGCGCGCGGAATAAGAACAAACTAAATCACGATTCAACTGAAGGAGAGATTGCAGTGGCAAAAGAAATCCGATTTCGAGAAGAGGCCCGGAAATCCATGCTCGAAGGCGTGAACGTTTTGGCCGATGCCGTGCGCGTCACTTTGGGGCCGCGCGGACGCAACGTTATTATTGACAAAAAATTCGGCTCCCCCGTGATTACCAAAGACGGCGTCACTGTCGCCAAAGAAATCGAACTCAAAGACAGTTACCAAAACATGGGCGCGCAGATGGTGCGCGAAGTTGCTTCCAAAACCAACGACATCGCGGGCGATGGCACGACGACCGCGACTGTATTGGCTCAAGCGATTTTCCGTGAAGGTTTGAAAAACGTCACGGCAGGCGCGAACCCAATGGCGCTCAAACGCGGCATCGAAAAAGGCGTCGCGGTCGCGGTTGCCGAAATCGCCAAGCTCGCCAAAAAAGTCAAAGACAAATCTGAATTAACGAGCGTCGCCACAGTAGCTGCAAATGGTGACAACTCTATCGGCGAATTGATTGCCGAAGCGATGGAGCAGGTCGGCAAAGACGGCGTCGTCACGGTCGAAGAAGCCAAGACGCTCGAAACCAGCCTCGACATCGTCGAAGGCATGCAATTTGATCGTGGCTTTATTTCGCCGTACTTCGTGACGAGCGCCGAGCGCATGGAAGCTGTGCTGGACGAGCCGTTGATTCTGCTGCACGAAAAGAAAATCGCGGCGATGCACGAACTGCTGCCGATTTTGCAGCAAGTCGCGCAACAAGGCCGCAGCCTGCTCATCATTGCCGAAGACATCGAAGGCGATGCGTTGCCGACGCTTGTTGTCAATAAATTGCGCGGCACGATCAAAGTCGCGGCGGTCAAAGCGCCCGCGTTCGGAGATCGTCGCAAAGCGATGCTGGAAGATTTGGCGATTTTGACTGGCGGTCACGTCATTACCGAAGACCTCGGCATCTCGCTTGAAAACGTGACGCTTGCCGATCTGGGCAGCGCCACGCGCGTCATCATTGACAAGGACAACACCACGATCATCGAAGGCGCAGGCAAGCCCAAAGATTTGGAAGGCCGCATCGCGCTCATTCGTCGGCAGATTGAAGAAACGACGTCGGAATACGACCGCGAGAAATTGCAGGAGCGGTTGGCGAAGCTCGCGGGTGGCGTGGCCGTCGTGAAAGTCGGCGCGGCGACCGAAACCGAAATGAAGGAAAAGAAGATGCGCGTCGAAGATGCGCTGAACGCCACGAAAGCAGCGGCGCAGGAAGGCATCGTGCCGGGCGGCGGTGTCGCGTTGCTGCGTGCGGCGAAAGCGATGGATGCGATTGACGCGGAAGACGACGAACGCACGGGCGTCAACATCTTGAAACGCGCGCTGGAAGAGCCATTGCGCCGCATTGCGGAAAACGCAGGCCGCGATGGTTCGTTGATCGTCGGGAAAATCCGCGCAGAAAAGAAAACCGTAGGGTATAATGCGGCGACCGGCGTGGTGGAAGACTTGCTGTCTTCCGGGATCATTGATGCCGCGAAAGTTGTTCGGACGGCGTTGCAGAACGCCGCGTCGGTTGCGGCCTTGATGTTGACGACTGATGCGGTCGTCAGCGAAGTGCCTGAAAAGCCTGCCCCTTCTGCCCCTGGCGGAGGAGACCATTGAACCCATTCAGTTGTACAAGGGAGACATATCGTGCTGGATTTAGGACCATTAACCGATAAATTTTCGGAATCAGGACAGAAGATCATTTACCGCGCCATCGAAGAATCACGACGGCGCGAACATAATTTTTTGTCGCCGGAACACATCTTCACCGTCTTTGGCGAAGTGGAAAGCAACCTGTTTCTGGAGGCCATGCAATCCATTGGCGCAGACCCGCAAGCCGTGCGGCAATTGCTGGAACACGAGCTTTCCAAGAGCCGCCAATACGTCGGCAAGAAAATGTACATTCCTGATCCGACGCGCGAGTTGTTCAATCGCTCGCTCAAACGCGCGCGCCAGCACGGGCGACAGACGATAGATGCAATTGATCTCTTCGTGACGCTGTTTGCCGATCCGCAGGGGACGCCCGCAGAAATCCTGCGCCGACTCGGTGTTGATCCGACGTATGCGACCGAGAAGATCATTCAGCGCGTGCGGCATCGCGAAGAGCAGGACGAAACACTGCGCAAGAAATACGAACTCCCGCCGTACCTCAAACATTTCGGCACGTCGCTGAACAAGCTCGCGCGTCAGGATAAGTTGCCGCCGACCATCGGACGCGAAAAAGAAATCCAGCAAATGCTCGAAATCCTGTGTCACCGCGAGCGCGCGAATTCGCCGATGCTCGTGGGCGAACCGGGCGTGGGCAAAACGGCTGTGGTCGAAGGCTTGGCGCGCTTGATCGAACTCGAACCGGATAAAGTCCCGGCGCGGCTGCGCAATGCGCATATCGTGCAATTGCAAATGGCTGGCATCGTCGCCGGCACAATGCTGCGCGGAATGTTTGAAGAGCGGTTGCAGGGCATCATTCAGGAAGTCAAAGAGCGTACCGACCTGATTTTGTTCGTGGACGAAGCGCACACGATCATCGGCGCAGGTTCGGCGATGGGCGCGTCGTCGGATGCGGCGAATATGTTCAAGGGCGCGTTGGCGCGCGGCGAACTGCGCATCATCGGCGCGACGACCTTGACCGAATACAAAGAATACATCGCCGAAGATGAAGCGTTGGCGCGGCGCTTCCGCTTGGTCAAAGTGGATGAGCCTTCGATCAGCGAGACGCGGCAAATTCTCTTCGGCTTGCGTCCGCGTTTGGAACGAAATTATTCGGTGAAGATTACGGATGCAGCGATTGACACGGCTTTGGAAATGGCTCCGCGTTATGTGCGCAGTTTGCACTTGCCGGACAAGGCCATCGGCTGGCTCGACACGGCTGCGGTCAAAGTCGAAATCAATGAACCGACATTGATGCAGGTGAAGCCGGAACACATCATTGACGTGATTTCGCAGGAATCGCGCATCCCGCGTGATTTAATTTTCCGCGACACGGGCGACCGCTTCAAAGACCTCGAAGAGGTTCTCGCTCATCGGGTCATAGGTCAAAAAGAAGCCGTTAAGTCTGTCGCGCAACGGCTGCGGCTGAACAAAGGGCCGCTCAAGGAAAACTTCTACAAACCGGACGGCGTGTTGTTGTTTTTAGGCCCGACGGGCGTCGGCAAAACCGAGTTGGCCAAAGCCGTCGCCGAAGCGATGTTTGGCGATGACCACAAGATGGTGCGCATTGATATGAGCGAATATCAAGACGGCATGATCGGCATTGAAAAGCTCATCGGCATGCCGCGCGGCATTGTGGGCAGCGAACGCGGCGGGCTGTTGACCGAGAAGTTGCGCGAGAATCCGTATACCGTGTTGTTGCTGGACGAAGTCGAAAAAGCTTCGCCGTTCCTGCTCAACATCTTCCTGCAAGGCTTTGACGAAGGCTGGATCACAGATGGTCGTGGCAAGAAAGTCTATCTGTCCGATGCGATCATCATTATGACATCGAACCTCGGCTCCGAGAATTTCAAGAAGTACATGAAACCGCTCGGCTTCGGCACGAAGACGCGCGCTGAAGTCGAAGAAGTCAAACGCGAAGTGATGAAAGCTGCCGAAGACCGCTTCTCGCCGGAGTTTCGCAACCGCATTGACGAAATCGTCGTCTTCTCGCCGCTCACGCAGGACGAGGTGAAGCAGATCGCCGGGTTGTATTTGGGCGCGATGCAACGACGAATGGAGCAACAAGGCAAAGTCGTCGTCATCACCGAAGCTGCATTGGATTGGGTCGTCGAAAAAGGCTTCAGTCCTGCCTATGGCGCACGTTTCCTGAAGCGCACAATTGACGAGCAGGTGAAACTGCCGATCACCAATCTCTGGAAAGCCTTCAACAGCTTCAAGGTAGATTTAGTGGATGGACGGTTGGACATTCGCGGCGAATGAGGCGCGGCAGGAACGGGCATGAAAATCGGGCTGCGAGGTTTCCTCGCAGCCTTTGTTTTATTCGTTCCGACTGCCAACGTCCGTGTCCGCGCGCCGGGCTTCTCGCTTGGCCAGATACGCCAGCTTAGAGAGGTCATAGGGTTTTTGCAGGACTTCGACCACGCCCGAAGCCAACGCTTCCAAGCGCGCGGTTTCGCTGGCTCCGGCGAAGAGAAACAGTTTGACCGCCGGGTCAATGGTTTTTAGTTCACGACACAACTCTGTCCCGATGCCATCGCCTAATTGATCGTCTATAATGGCCACTTGATATTTGCCGGGCGCGAAGGCTTGCAGCCCCGACTGATAGCCGTCGGCGACATCGGTAGCGATGCCGTCATCACGCAACACTTCGGCGATCACATTGCGCGTACTAACGTCGTCTTCGATCACCAGCACCGTAAATTCTTCAGACATGGCTTACTGCTTTCGGCGGGGCGAAAACTTTCTGGCACTACGTTTGGGCTGCCGCTCCGGTGACGGCAAAGAAGTAATAGGACGAGCAGCTTTTGTAAGTTCGCAATTCTTTTTCGGTTTCGTTAGCCAGCGAGGGCGATTGAACGCGCGGCATTATTCTGTTCTTCGTTGGTAAATGTCAATGCGTAGCTGAAGCCTAAAGAAAGCTCAGCAAAATTATCATGAGGATTCCAGCAAAACATCATACGACTCGTAACATCCGAGCCTCAATTCTTTTGCTTGCGTTGCTCTTGCAGCCGCTCCCACTCGCAGCACAACAAACCGCCGCTCCGGCCAAACCGCAATCGCTCTCGGAATTGCAAGCACGAATGACCGCGTTGTTGGAGCAGCCGAAGTTTGCGCCCGCGCGTTGGGGCCTCCGCCTCATCACGAGCGAGGGGCGTTCGTTGTTCGAGCGCGACGCGGACAAGCTGTTTGTGCCCGCGTCGAATATGAAGCTCTACACAACCGCTGCGACGTTGGACGCGCTGGGGCCGGACTACAAATTCAAGACGTCGGTCTATGCCGTCGGCAAGCTCAACCGCAGCACGCTGAAAGGCACGCTGTTGCTGTACGGACGCGGCGATCCGAATTTGTCGGCGCGCTTCGATCTTGATGCGGACGGCAAGCCGAACCCGATTGATGCGTACACAGCAGCAGACAAAATCACCGCCATCGAAACGCTGGCCGAGCAAATTCGCGCGCGCGGCATCAAGGTGATTCAAGGCGATGTGATCGGCGACGACAGTTATTTTGTGACGTCGGGTTTGGGCGCAAGCTGGTCGTGGGAAGATTTGCAGTTTTACTACGGCGCACCGGTCAGCGCCTTGACGGTCAATGACAACGCCGTGACGTTTACGGTCAAGCCCGCCGCGCGCGATGGCTTGCCACCCAGCATCACCGTGCAGCCGCAAACAGCGTACGTCAAAATCATCAATCGTGCGACGACAGGCGCAGGCAAAGACGGTAGAAGGCACATCGGCATTCATCGTCCATTGGAAAGCAATGCGGTCGAGTTCTTCGGCACGATCCCCAAAACTGCACCGGAATTCTCAACCGAGATCGCGGTTCACGATCCCGCGAGCTTTGCCGCGACATTGCTCAAAGAAGCTCTCGCGCGGCGCGGCATTCGCGTGACCGGACAAGTCAAACGCTTCGACGCGATGCGCCGCGTCAAAGACCCGTTCGACGAAACGAAGCTCACCGAACTCGCTTTCATCGAATCCCAACCGCTCTCCGTCCTGCTCAAAGTTATCAACAAAGAGAGCCAAAATCTGCACACGGAAATGATGCTCCGACAACTCGGCGAATTGCGCGGCGCACCGCGTGAACTAGATGATTATGGTCGTCCGAGATCAAGCGAGTCGCGCGGCCTCGAAGTCCTGCGACAATTTCTGACGCGAGCGGGCGTGGATGTTTCGACGTTGAGCTTGCGCGATGGTTCGGGGCTGGCGCGGCAGGATTTGATTTCGCCACGTTCGACGTCGCAGTTGTTGTTATTTATGTCGCAGCATCCGCACTTCGCCGTCTATCGGGAGTCGTTGCCCACGCCGGGCGATGGCACGTTGCGCCGCCGCATGAAAGGCACGCCCGCCGAAGGCAACGTGCAGGCGAAGACCGGCTCTCTGCGCAATGTGAATACCTTGTCCGGTTATGTGACGACGAAGAAGGGGCAACGGCTGATCTTCAGCTTCATGGGCAACAATTACACGGGCGCGGGCGCGGAGGTGACCGCCGTCTTCGATCAAATTTGTGCCTTGCTTGCAGATTATGAAGGCGAGTTATAAATTTCGTTCTCCGCAGATCACGCCTCACTGCTAAAATGCGTGCGGAGGGAAGAGGCATCTATGGCAAGTAATGGCAAAAGACCGGTGGTCGGCATCGCGTTGGGCGGTGGCGTCGCGCGTGGGATGGCGCACGTTGGGGTGTTGCGCGAACTGGAAAAAAACGGCATCACGATTGATTTGATCGCAGGCACGAGCGCAGGCGCATTGGCCGGCGCGTGTTATGCGACGGGCATGACGCCGGATCAAATCGAAGAACTCGCGTGCAATATGAGTTGGAGCGATTTGGGGCGCGTGACCGTGTCGCGGCTCGGTTTTTACAACAGCGAACGCACCGAAACTTTCCTGAAAAAAGTTCTGCCCGTCAGCCGCTTCGAGCAAACGCGCATTCCGCTCGGCATTGTCGCCACCGACTTGCAAGCAGGTAAGATGGTGGTCTTCACCGAAGGCGACATCCCTTTGGCGGTGCGCGCCAGTTGCGCGATTCCGTGCTACTTCATCCCTGTGATCGTCAATGGGCGAATGATGGTGGATGGCGGCGTCGTCGGTCATTTGCCTGCCTCGGTCGCGCGCGGGATGGGCGCAGACATTGTGATTGCCGTTGATGTGAATTCCGAAGGTCGCCCCATCGCGCCGCCCACCAACATCTTCACGATCATGTCGCAATCGCTTTCGATTATGGGGCGCAGTTCAGTGACGTATTTGTATCAGGACGCCGACGTAGTCATCAGCCCGCGCGTCGGTTCGTTCGCTCCTGACGATTTGTCCAACGCTCCCGAACTCATCAAAGCCGGAGAAGAAGCCGCGCGCCGCACAATGCCCGCGATCAAACGCTTGCTGACCAGAGAAAAGCCCGGCTTTTTCAAGCGATTGTTTGCGAAGCCTGTGGATGAACGACGGGTGAAGATGTTGGATCGGTGAACGCCTTCCCCCTCAGCGGTTTCATTGCCTTCGGCGGCCCTCAGAAATTGGACATCAAACCACTCTGGCTCACATGGCCCAGTGGCTCATCAACTTGTCTTCTGTACCCAATGACGGCGGGATGGGGTTTGTTTGCTGCTGCCACAGGAAGGTTTCGGCTGCGTCTGCCGGAGTGGGTTTCGCAAACAGATAGCCTTGCCCAAAGCGACAGCCGAGGCGGCGCAGATGACCTTGCTGATGCGGCGTCTCGATGCCTTCCGCGACGACGTCCATGCACAGCTTTTCGGCCAGCAGAATGATGGTTTCGACGATCTGCATACTGCTGGCATCCTGTTCCAGGCGTCCGACAAACGAGCGGTCAATTTTCAGAATGTCGAAGGGGAAGCGATGCAAATAGCTGAGCGAGGAATAGCCCGTGCCAAAATCATCGAGACTCAATTTGACGCCCAGTGCCTTGAGCTTGTGCAAAATCTCGGCGGCCTGTGTGGGGTCAGCGATGACTAAGCTTTCCGTGACTTCCAGGCGCACACAACGCGGATCAATCCCGGTTTGCGTGAGGATCGCTTCCACTTGCTCAATCAGATTCGGGTGTTTGAAATGATGCGCGGACAAATTCGCGCTAATCGTCAACGGCGTCTCGGACGGAAACTGCTGATGCCACGTGACAATCTGGCGACAGGCGGCGTCGAGCACATAAAGATCAAGCGCGACAATCAAACCGGTTTCTTCGGCGAGCGGAATAAACTCCATCGGCGGGACTAACCCACGCACCGGATGTTGCCACCGCACCAACGCTTCAAAGCCGCTCACCGCTCCGGTTTCCAGCGCGATGATGGGTTGATAGAAAATGCGCAGTTCCTGATTCTCGATGGCGTGGCGCAGCGCGGTTTCCAACTCCATTTGTAGCACCGCGCGGTCATGCAGCGATTGATCGAAGAGTTCGTGGCGCGCTTTGCCATTGGCTTTGGCGCGGTACATCGCCAAATCCGAGTCGCGCAAAATGTCTTCGGGACATTGATAGCCAGTGGTCGAAACCGCGATGCCGATACTGCCGGAGATGTGCGCTTCTTTGCCGTTCAAATCGAAGGGCGTGATCAATTGCTCCTGAATCCGCTCGGCGGTGGGCGCGGCGTTTTCCAAGCCTTCGACGCCATCCAGCAAAATTGCAAACTCGTCCCCGCCTAGCCGTGCTACTGTGTCCAGTTTGCGCACACATTGTTGCAAGCGTTCGGCGACTTGCATCAGCAACAAATCGCCGTATTGATGGCCGAGACTATCGTTGACGAATTTGAAGCGATCCAGGTCAATGAAGAGCACAGCGAACTGATATTCATTGTGACGTTTCGCGCGCTCGACCGCCAGGCTCAAGCGTTCCGTCAGCAGGATGCGATTGGGCAGGCCGGTCAGCGCATCGTGAAAGGCGGCGTGATAGATTTTTTCGTCGGCCTGCTTGCGTTCGGTGATGTCCTGAATTTGGAAGATGTAATGCAGCGGCGCACCTGTCGTATCGCGCACGAGCGAAATGCTCTGCAAAGCCCACACCTCCATCCCCGTGCTGTGCAGAAAGCGTTTCTCCACTTGCGACGAAGCGATGCGGCCTTCCGTCAGTTGATAAAGTTGCGTGAGGTCGTTCCCCAAATCTTCGGGATGTGTGACCTTTTGAAAACTCGACGCCAACATCTCTTCCTCGGTGTAGCCCAACATTTGACAGAGCGATTGATTGACCTTGAGCCAATGGCCTTCGATGGACACCAGCGCCATTCCGGCGGCGTGATCGAAGGCGCTGCGGAATTGTTCTTCGCGCTCGCGCAGCATGTTGCCGATGCGCTCCTGTTCGGCAATGTGATGCGAGAGTTCCTCGACGTGCTTTTGCGCTTGTTGCGCCTGCGCCTGCGACACTTCGACATTGCGCAGGTACACACGATACGTGAAATAGACCACCGCAATAATCGGCACGACGGACAACACGGCGTAGAACCCAACCGTTGCAATCAATTTGGCTGCGATGCCGGCTGCCGACGCGCCCGCAAAGTAGGTGATCGAAGTCCACAGGAAGCTGCTTTTCCAGGTGTGCCACAGCCCCTGTTTTTTCATCGTCGCCACGCGAATGGCGGCCAGCCCGGAATTCACCACATATTGCACAAAAGCCAGCGTGCAAATCATCATCACATATTGCGGCGAAAAGCTGGCCAGCGTCACGTCCCGCGCGGAATCGTATACGATCCGCACTGCCTGAACAGAAGCAAACGTGGCGCAGGCCATAACGGCGGGATTGAAGGCAAAGGGCGTAGGACGTTTGGTGATCCGAATGGAAGCCGTGAGTCCATCGGCCAGCGCCAACAGGACGGCGGCTTCACCGCCATACAACAGGAGCGTGAGGAAGATTAAGGTATCCGAGACGGTGATTTCTCCCTTCGTGCCAGGGATTTTCACAATCAAGTACGAACTACAGGTGACGGTGACGAAGACAATCAACCAGTAGCCCCAATTCAATGTGGCAAAGTCGAGGAAAATGAGCGTATGAGCGGCGATAGCCGTGCCGAGGGCAATGACGAACAATCCAAAGATTTCCAATGGCTTTTGTTGCTTCATCTCACACGCAAATTGCTGATCGGTTGGGCTTGGGCAACCTGGTTCGTCGAATCAATGCTGGGGGCGAGTTTTGGTGTTGGGCGTGGCAGCGCATTCGTGCAAACGATAGACGCACAGCCCGCCGAGCCTACGGGGGAATTCAAGCCCAAACATTTGCCGGATTGATGATGATTTTCTGCTAAGTGTGAAGAGCACAAGGGACAGTCTGTTCTCACCCCGAAGGAAAACAGACTGTCCCGAATTCCGGCCAGTGGTGCAGCGGCTTACTCGCCCTGACGCAGCACCGTATCGGCGACCATAATGCCATCGGCGACCATAATGCCGTCCGCGACCATAATGCCATCACTCATCATAATGCCATCGGCCACCATAATGCCGTCGCCCATCATAATGCCGTCGCCCATGAGCATCCCGCTGCTCATCAGCTTCTGCCCGTTGCCCAGCACCGTCCCATCCGCGACCATAATACCGTCGGCGACCATAATGCCGCTCGAAAAAACCTGTGGATTCAAGCTGACGGACGTGTAGCCTTCCGTCACGCCTTCGTTCAGCGTATAGCCCCACATATAGGCTTGCTGATACTTGGTGATGAATTCTGCGCCGCGCGCCCAACTGTGGCTAAGCAGCACGCCCTGTGCCCAGGGAAAGCGCGTGCCGGCAATGGTGGATTCCGGCTTGGGCGGCGCGGGATAGTTCAAACCCCACCCCTTCACCACCATATCGTTGCCCAAGCGCACAGCCCCTTCGATATTCACGAGTCCAGCGCCTTGCTCGAACGTATCGTGGTCGGGCAATTGTTGCGCGGTATACATCAGAAACGCTTTGACCATCGAAGGCGTGAACATCGGCTCGCTTTGGAACAACAGTGCTGCCGCGCCGGTTACGACCGGCGCAGCCATCGAAGTCCCGCTCAACGTCATCAAGCGGCTGTCGGACGCGGTGCTGGCACTGCAGGCATTGAGGGTTGGAGATTGGAACACCAGCGAATTGTCGGCGGCTTGCGCCGACACGATTTTGTTGCCGGGCGCGACGAGTTCGGGTTTGATCGTGTTGTCGAAATGCTTGACGCCTTCGGTGTCTGTCCAATAACTGCGCGCCGGGCCGCGTGAACTGTAGCTGGCCACGCGGTCGTCACGGCGGTCGTCCGTGCCAAACGTATTGACTGCGCCGACCGTCAACACGGAAGGTTCATTGCCAGGCGAGTGAATCAGGCCGTAGAGTTTTTGGCCTTCGCTGTCTTTGCCGTGATTGCCTGCGGCGGCCACGACCAACACGCCTTTGTCTTGCAACTTGCGCACGGCCAGGCAGAGCGGGTCCATCGTGTAGCTGTTGATGGCAGGTGTACCGATGCTCATGTTGACGACATAGATTTTATATTTCGAGTGATGCACGAGCAGCCATTCCAGCGCCTGCAAGACGCCTGCGGTCGTGCCGACGCCTTGCGCGTTCAGCACGCGCAGGTTAATTAGATGTGCGCCCGGTGCGATGCCGCGATAAGCACTGCCCAGCGCGCCGTTGCCTGCGGCGATTCCGGCGACGTGCGTGCCGTGCCCGTACGGATCATCGGTGCGGCCTTCGCCCGTGAAATCTGCGCTGTAGACGACCCGACTGCTGAAGCCCCCCTTCGCGGTGGGTTCCAGAAACATCCGATGATCGGCTTGAATGCCGGAGTCCAAAATCGCAATGCCGATGCCTGCGCCGTTAATAGCGACGGCTTTAGCTTTGTTGCCGCTGCTGACGGGAAGCGCGTCTGCGCCCGTCGTGGCGGTGACGTGGCCGAGCGAGCGGAATGGATTGTCGCCTGCGATGTAATACACTTCGCTGAACGCAGTGAGTTGCTCGACTTTGCTCGCCGCAATGTCGAAGGCGTAGACGTTCAGATGGCGAAACAGCCGTTTGCCCCTGATGTCTTTGCCCTCCAGCGTCTTCGACAGTCCCAGACTGGGGCTGCCTTTGAGTTGCATTAGGACGCGCACAGGTTCGGTCGCCGTTTTCGCTTTTTGGATTTTCGCGCGCACATCCGGCGCAATCTTGTCGGCTTTGGGCTGCGCCAGCACGCTCAGACTTGCGCCGAGCAGCAAGACCAGGATGGATATTTTGTTCTTCAGATCATTCGTGTTCATTTCGGTACTCCTGACAGGTTTCTCGTTTTTCTCGCGACAGCCGGAAAGCTGTCAGGTTAAGGAAGCGGAATCGGCTTCATTGCCGCCGTGTTGTCCCCGGTAACAAATTGATTGGCGCGCATCGTCGTGCCATCAGCGAGAATGACGCCATCGCTGACTACGACGCCATCACTCACCACTACACCATCCGCCAGCACCACACCGTCCCCAATAATTACGCCATCGCCCAGAATCACGCCATCCGAAACCACCACCCCGTCGGACATTACAACGCCGGCAACTTTGACTACGCCGCCGCTGATTTTCAGCGTCGTAGTGGTGCCAGATGTTAACGTCGTACTGCGCGTCAACACGCCGTTCACAATCGAAGTGCCATCCGCCAGAATCACACCTTGCCCATACATCCCTTGCCAGTTTTGCATCAGCGCATCGCCGTACAAGAAGCAGTAATCAGTAATCACGCCTTTGCCCCAGTAACAGGTCTCGCCCGCAATTGTGCTGGTCTGGGTCGGCAGGTTTTTGGTGGAAATCATCGTCGCGCCGTTCGTCAACGTCGAAGCGGTGGATTTGATGACCTTCGCCATCCGCGCGGCTCCGTCTACGTTCAGTAATCCCGCGCCCTGTTCGAGCGTATTGAAATTTTTGAGCGGCTGCGCGGTGTACATCAAAATCGCTTTGACCAGACCGGGCGTCAGGTTCGGGTTGATCTGCAACAACGCCGCCGCTGCGCCAGCGACGACGGGGGCGGACATCGAAGTCCCGCTCAGGTACATCGTTCGATTGGCTTTGGTGTTGGTCGCATTGGTATCAAGTGCCGGGAAAAGCTGAACCAGCGTGTTACCAAACGCAGAGATCTGCCCCGCCGACTGTGCCGCGATCAACTTGTTGCCCGGCGCAATCAGATCAGGTTTGATGAGGTTGTCATAGACGCGCTGATTGTTGACGACCGTATAGCCGCGTGTCGGGCCGCGTGAACTGAACGTCGTCACCACATCATCCGACCGCTTCAGCGTGCCCATTGTATTGGCTGCGCCGACCGTGATGACCGAAGGCTCAGTGCCGGGCGAATGAATTGCGCCGTAAATCTTGTTGCCGTAGGCATCCTTGCCAGAATTGCCTGCCGCTGCGACCACCACGATGCCGGCGTTGTAAGCACGGCGTGCGGCCAGACAGAGCGGATCGGTTTTGTAACTGTCTTTGGCATACGTGCCGAGGCTCAGGTTAATGACGCGAATGTTGTACGTGGCTTTGTTGGCAACGCACCAATCCAGTGCCGCAATGATCGTGCTGGCGCTGCCGAAGCCATGTTCGTTCAGGACGCGCAGGTTGAGTAGGCTGGCTTTGTTGGCAATCCCTCGGTACTCGTTATTGGCGAATCCGTTCACGCCGCTGGCTAACGTCGCCACGTGCGAGCCGTGTCCGTAGTAGTCGTTCGCGGTATCGTTCGCGCCCGTGAAGTCTTTGCTGTAGACGATGTTGTTTTTGTTGTTCTCTACATAGGAGTTGTGATTGGTGTAAACGCCGCTGTCGAGAATGGCAATCCCGATCCCTGCGCCATCTAGGCTTACGCTACCACCTATGAGCGAACGAACGAGGGTCGTGCCGGTCGTCTCTTCGACAAAGCCCGTCGGCTGTACCAACCGATCCGGCGAGATGTAAGCGATGTTGCTGTCCGCTGCCAATTGCCGAATCACGGAGCGCGGCGCATCAATTGTTACCAAGCCCAGTTCGCCGCTGTTTTGCCGAATGCGACCGCCGAGCCGCGCCACTTTTTCGCGCCAGACCACTTCGCTCGCCGTGCTGTCCAATTGCATGATGAAGCTTTGCTTTTCTTCTTCGCTGACCGCTTCCGAAGGCAAGACCGCGCCGCCGACTTTGTGGCGCTGCAATTCGTCCGCCGATGAATCGCGCTTCTTCCCGCGCAGTCGTTGTTGACGCAGTTCAGCGAGCGTCATTCCGGCGTAGCGCGCTTCGTCATCCTGCGTTAAGAGTGTTTCCAAATCCGGCGCGAGCTTCGCCTTCTTCGGTTTCACGGTTCGTTGCAGGTCTTTCAGCGTTTGTGTCTGCGACGTGCCGCTGACAACCGGCAGGTTCAAAATAATCGCGATGGCAAAAACGAATAGCTTTTTCATAGTAACCTCGTGTTACCAAACTTCTGTTTGGACAGGGGGATTAAAACGCGAGAGTTTGTGCGAACGATGACGAGTTTCTGATGATTGCCGTGACAATTGGAAAGCGCCGCGGATTCGTTCGCGGGGTGTGAACGAGGAATCATCCGCTCGCAACAGAACCCACATAATTTCGCGGGCAGACCGACCGCTGCTCGGGATGGCATTGGTTCGGATGGCAGATTTCGTCTGTGAACCGCGCTTAGACCAGTGAGGGCCATTGGAAGTCGCCCATCGCCCTGGGAGGAGGACTTTATGATCAGAACCAATCTTATGAACCTGTGGGTCAAACAGGTGCGAGTCGTCTTGGCGGCTTTCGCCATGCTGAGCTTGAGCGTGCCCTGTCTTCTCGCGCAAACCAGCGCGGCGGAGACGCAGAGCGCCGCGCCAAAGCCCGTTAACTGCGCGGCAGAAACCCACGTGGTACATTTGCAAACGACCTTTCAGGGCGATGAAAACCATGCGGCGGCAGCCGTCAAAGCGCCGCCCGACTGCACGTGGACAGTGAGCAGCAAAGTCGCCTGGATCAGGTTTCATCGCAAGGAGTATCAGGGCTTCTCGGTCTTCAGTTTTCAACTGGATACGAACGACCGGGAAGAACGCACAGGCGACATCGTCATTGGCGGACAAACCATCACCATCACGCAACTCAAACGCCACAAGTCTTCTACAGCTTCGGCGGTGGCAACGAACGCTTCTTCTGCTGCCAATGCGAACGCGATGGCCGATTCGTATCGGGGCGGCCAATATTATCCGCCATCGCCTAGCACCACTCCGACGAATCCTGCGAGCAATGCCGCCGACCAATCCCAAACAAAAGGCGGTTCCGGCGGTGGTTCCATGGGGATGGCGTTCCCGATGATGCTGGGCGGGGCGCAGTCCTCGCAGTCTTCACAATCCTCGCAGTCTTCGCAGTCTGGCCAGAACCAAACGGCCTCAACCGAAAAGGACTGGGCGAAAATTGACGAGCAGGCGAATACCGTGATGATTGCCACTGTGAAGGGACAACTCTTTCAATTGCGCCGCAATGGCACGGTGCTGCGGTACACGTCGGAAGGCAAATGGGAAGAATTGGATGACCAGCGGAACACGCGCGCGCTGGTGGCGGTGAAGAATGAACTCTATCAATTGCGCAAGGACGAGGGCGTTTTACGCTGGGGAGGCAAACCAAAAGAGTGGGTAGCGATAGACTCCGATACAACGACGACGGCGTTGGCCGCCACGGAAGAACATCTGTACCTGATGCGCCCGAACGGGATTTGGAAATATAACAACAACACTTGGGTGCAGGTGGAACGGACATTTATCCCGCAAGCCATTGTCGCGACGAAAAAGAACCTCTACCAATGGCGCAACGCGCAAGGCATTTGGGAATACGATGACGCGAAGGATATATGGACACAAATTGAATCGAATACGGCAATAAAACGCATTGCGGCGCAAGGCAGTGACCTCTATCAACTCCGCACCGACAACAGCGTTTGGCGCTATGTGAAGCCACGCTGGGAGCAGGTCAAGACCGGCCTTCCTGCCAAGACGGTGATCGTGATTGAGGAAACGATTTATTTACTGGATCAGGATGGGCAAATTTGGGTGTCCACCATTAGTTGAAGCTGTCCAGACGCTGTGCGGAATGAATCAGGCCGGGAGAGTGGTTTTGACAAGCCGGAAGATTTATTGCTGAACGAAACTTGATTCACGAGTAGAATGTGGCTCCTCGAAGCGATTGAAAACGCCCCTGCAAATTCTCAAGGAGCCTTATGACCCGACTGCAATTGCTACGCTCTTTCTTTTTTCTCGCGCTGCTCTGCCCCGCGCTGGCGCTGGCGCAAGATGCCGAAGGCAGCCAAGATCATCCGTTGCTGACGCGCTATCCGAAGTCCACCATCGCGGAATATGCGAAGGATTTCAACCGCGTGGAATTTGCCGTGGCGCGCGCGACGAACGGCAATCCCAAACGTCAAGCCGTCGAAGGCGACCGCACGTTCATTCGTTATTTCTACGCGCCCGGCGATCAGCCCAGCCCGTTGCAACTCATCCGCAATTATCAAAACGCCATCAAAAAAATCGGCGGCGCAATCGTGTACGAACGCTTGCCACGCGAGAACGATGGCGGCGAAACGACGCTGAAAGTCACGACCGGCGGCAAGGAAATCTGGATTCAAGTCGAGCCGGATATTTTCAGCGCGCCGACGCAGAGTTACAAATTGCAAATCGTCGAAATCGCCGCGATGGAACAGGTCGTGAGCGCCAATCAATTGCTCGAAGAGATCAATAAAAACGGCTTCGTCGCGCTCTACATCAACTTCGACACGGGCAAGTGGGAATTGAAATCCGATGGGCAAGCGACGGTGCGCGAAATCGTCGCGATGCTGAAATCCGCGCCCACGCTCAAGCTCAGCATCGAAGGCCACACGGACAACGTCGGCACTCCGGCGGCGAATAAAACGCTCTCGGAAAATCGCGCGCAAAGCGTAATGCAAGCCATCGTCGCAGACGGCATTGACGCGCGTCGCTTGACAGCAGCGGGCTTCGGACAAGCGAACCCGATAGCTGACAATCGCACCGAAGAAGGCCGCGCCAAAAATCGCCGCGTCGAATTGGTCAAAAAGTAGGCGCGAACGCTTTACTTCGGTGATTGAATTGATGATGATTTCTGTCCCAGCTCACTCAAAGTTGAGGAAATGGAATACCGATGCAACAGATAATACAGATAAGCACAGATTAAATCTGTCTTCATCCGTCTTATCGGTTGCATCCGTGTTCCATAAAAAAGGAGGGAAGAGATGTCCGAGCAACTGCTACACGAAGAAGTGACCAGCAAAATCATCAAGGCGTTTTATGACGTCTACAACAAACTTGGTTCCGGCTTTCTCGAAAAAGTATGGCTCTCTGAGAATTCAGGTGGTCGTGCCCATATTTAGGGGCTTCGCAGCCGCC